>NZ_DASVNN010000054.1:0-25560 GCF_036383835.1 Ramlibacter sp. | reverse complement strand
ACTTAGAAAAGTCGCCTCCGGCGACTTTTCTAAGTTAAGGAGAAACAATGGCGATCTATGAATTGGACGGCATGGCGCCGCAACTCGGCAAGGGCGCATGGGTCGCCGACAACGCGGAGGTGATCGGGCAGGTGGAGCTGGGCGACAACGCCAGCGTCTGGTACGGCTGCGTGGTGCGCGGCGACACCGAGAAAATCCGCATCGGCGCCAACACCAACATCCAGGACGGCTCGGTGCTGCATGCCGACGCCGGCGTGCCGCTCACCATCGGCGACAACGTCACCGTCGGCCACCAGGTGATGCTGCACGGCTGCACCGTCGGCGAAGGTTCGCTGATCGGCATCCAGGCCGTCGTGCTGAACCACGCGAAGATCGGCAGGAACTCGATCGTGGGCGCCGGCAGCGTGGTCACCGAGGGCAAGGAGTTCCCGGACAACTCGCTGATCGTCGGCGCCCCCGCCAAGGCGATCCGCACGCTCGATGCCGCGCAGATCGCGAAGTTCCAGACCATTCCCGCCCACTACGTCGAAAACGCCCGCCGGCACGCCAAACGCAAGAAGATCGGCTGATGTCCGAATTGCACAAGTTCCTGTTCGACGGCCTGCCGGTGCGCGGCATGATCGTGCGCCTGACCGACGCCTGGACCGAGATCCTCGCGCGGCGCCGCGCCGACGACGCCCAGTCCACCTGGCCCTGGCCGGTGATGCAGATGATGGGCGAGATGGCCGCCGCCGGCGTGCTGATGCAGTCGAACATCAAGTTCAACGGCGCGCTGATCATGCAGATCTTCGGCGAAGGGCCGGTGAAGGTCGCGGTGGCCGAGGTCCAGCAGGACCTGAGCCTGCGCGTGACGGCCAAGGTGGTGGGCGAGGTCGCTTCCGATGCGCACCTGCAGGACCTCGTCAACGTCAACGGCCGCGGCCGCTGCGCGATCACGCTCGACCCGAAGGACCGGCTGCCGGGCCAGCAGGCCTACCAGGGCGTGGTGCCGCTGAATGCGACGCCGGGGGCGGGCCAGCCGGACCTCGCCGGCGTGCTGGAGCACTACATGCGCCAGTCGGAGCAGCTCGATACCAGGCTGGTCCTGGCGGCCAGCGAGACGGTGGCCGCGGGACTGCTGATCCAGCGCCTGCCCGCCGAAGGCGAAGGCAACATCGCGCACGGCCGCAGCATGGACCCGGCCGAACAGCTCGAGCACTTCAACCGCATCGCCATCCTGGCGGGCAGCCTGCGCGCCGAGGAACTGCTGGAGCTCGACATCGAGACGGTGCTGCGCCGCCTGTTCTGGCAGGAGAAGATGCTGCGCTTCGACCCGCAGACGCCGCGTTTCGCCTGCACCTGCAGCCGCGAACGCGTGTCCGGCATGATCAAGGGCCTGGGCCAGGACGAGGCCGGGAGCATCATCGCCGAACGCGGCGAGATCGACGTGACCTGCGACTTCTGCGGCCTGCATTACCGCTTCGATGCGGTGGATGCCGCGCAGCTGTTCACCGCGCCGGGCGACCGGCCTCCCGGCCCGTCGACCGTGCAGTAGCGCCCGGCGCGATGGGCGCGGGGCGGTGACGTAAGCATCGTCCGACAGGCGCGTCAGGCGGCGCCTGTCACCGCGTGTCCCGTCCGGCGCGTTGCGGCAGAGGGCCTCGCCCTTTCCAACGACATCAAGGACAACACCATGCACAAGCTGCTTGCCGCGCTGATCGCCTCCCTGGCGGTTTCCTTCGCCTTCGCCCAGGCCACGCCGGCCACGCCGGCGGCTCCCGCCACCCCGGCGGCTCCCGCCACGGGCGCGGGCACCACCGCGACGCCGGCGACGCCGTCCACCGGCGCCATGCCTTCCACCGGCAGCGACAAGCCGGCCGCATCCATGGAGAAGAAGACGACCACCAAGAAGGCCACCGCCAAGAAGACGGCCAAGAAGAAGACGATGAAGAAGAAGGCCGCGCGCGGCTGAGCGGCGGCGCGGGACGCGCCTAACCGCGCGTTTCGCGCAGCTTCGTGAACAGGCGGTGCTCGCAGGCCGGGTCGCTGCATTTCTCGCACACCCAGGTCCAGGCGCGCGCGGCACCGCAGTCGTCCGCCCGTTGCGCGGTGCCGTCCGGCAGCACGCCGGCGGACTGCAACGCGTGCAGGGCGCCCTGCAGCCGCAGGGCGCCGCTGCCGTACACCACCTGGTAGGCGACGCCGGCGCGCTGCAGCAGCGTGCGCACCAGTGCATCGACCGGTTCGCGCGGCGCCGCGGCGCCGCGGTGCAGGCCGTCCGGCACCCAGGGCAGGTCGAGGCCGGTGACGAGGGTGGCGTCGTAGCCGCGCTGGCGCGCGAGCGCGAAGCGGTCGAGTTCCGAATCCTCGAACAGCATCCCCGAATGCACCAGCACCATCAGCGCGGTGGTATCGGCGATCACGTAGTCGGCCGCGGCCGAATCCACCAGCCGTTCCTGTTCCTGCGCGATCGCGAGCTGTTCTTCCGGGCGCGGCGCGCGCCCTTGTCGGGTGCACCACGTGCGCAAGACTTCGGGCACCGCGACGGCACTGTGGCCGCGCTCGCGCAGGTGGGCGGCGAGCCCGGTGGCGAGTTGCGTCTTGCCGGTGCTTTCCGCGCCGAGGAGGGCGATGCGGCGGGCCATATTGGATATTCTGGATCCCGGCCTGCGCCGGGATGACGCACGCGTCGCACGCATCCGCATGCGGTGCCGAGCGTCACTTCACGATCTGGACGTAGATCTCGTTGGGCTTGACCATGCCCAGCTCCGAACGCGCCTTCTCTTCCACCGTCTCCAGGCCTTCCTGCAGGTCGCGGACTTCGGAGCCGAGGCGCTCGTTGGCCTGCTGGGCGACGGCGTTCTTCGCCTTCTGCTCGTCCAGCTTCTGCCGCATGTGCGCGACGTCGCCGACGCTGCCGCGGCCCAGCCAGAGCTGGGCCTGCACCACGGCCAGCAGGCCGATCAGGAGGGCAGCGACGGCGCGTGAGCTCAAGAAACAGTAACCTCCCCCAGGCTTGTCCGCTTCGCGGCCTTCTCCTCCCCCCTCCGCAAGCGGAGGGGGCGAGCGCCTTCGGGCGGCCGTGCGGCGCTCATCGGAGGTTGTAGAAGGCGGACCGGCCCGGGAACTGCGCGATGTCGCCGAGGTCTTCCTCGATGCGCAGCAGCTGGTTGTACTTGGCCATGCGGTCCGAGCGCGAGAGCGAGCCGGTCTTGATCTGGCCGGCGTTGGTGCCCACGGCGATGTCGGAGATCGTGGAGTCCTCGGTCTCGCCGGAGCGGTGCGAGATCACGGCCGTGTAGTTGGCGCGCTTGGCCATCTCGATGGCGGCGAAGGTCTCGCTGAGCGTGCCGATCTGGTTGATCTTGATCAGGATCGAATTGGCGATGTTCTTCTCGATGCCCTCTCGCAGGATCTTGGTGTTGGTGACGAACAGGTCGTCGCCCACCAGCTGCACCTTCTTGCCCAGGCGTTCGGTCAGCAGCTTCCAGCCGTCCCAGTCGCCCTCGGCCATGCCGTCCTCGATGCTGATGATCGGGTACTTGCCGACCCAGCTCTCGAGCATGCTGGTCCAGTCGGCGGCGCCGAGGCGCTCGCCCTCGGCCGACAGGTCGTACACGCCGTCCTTGAAGAACTCGCTGGAGGCGCAGTCCAGGCCCAGCGCAATCTGCTCGCCCGGCTTGTAGCCGGCCTTCTCGATCGCCTGCAGGATCATCTGGATCGCCGCTTCGTGGTTCTCCACGTTGGGAGCGAAGCCGCCTTCGTCGCCCACGGCGATCGACATGCCCTTGTCGTGGATGATCTTCTTCAGCGCGTGGAACACCTCGGCGCCGTAGCGCAGCGCCTCGCGGAAACTGGGGGCGCCCACGGGGATGATCATCAGCTCCTGGAGGTCCAGGTTGTTGTTGGCGTGCGCGCCGCCGTTGACGACGTTCATCATCGGCACCGGCAGCTGGCAGCCGTTCATGCCGCCGAAGTAGCGGTACAGCGGCAGGCCGGATTCCTCGGCCGCCGCGCGCGCCACCGCCATCGACACGGCCAGCATCGCGTTGGCGCCCAGGCGGCTCTTGTTCTCGGTGCCGTCCAGGTCGATCAGCGTCTTGTCGAGGAAGTTCTGCTCGGAGGCGTCGAGGCCCAGCACCGACTCGGAGATCTCGGTGTTGATGTGCTCCACCGCCTTCAGCACGCCCTTGCCCAGGTAGCGCTGCGGGTCGCCGTCGCGCAGCTCGATCGCTTCGCGCGAGCCGGTGGACGCGCCGGACGGCACGGCCGCGCGGCCCATGGTGCCCGACTCCAGCAGGACGTCGCATTCCACGGTGGGGTTGCCGCGCGAGTCCAGGATCTCGCGGCCGACGATGTCAACGATGGCGCTCATTCAAGTTTTCTCTCGTTTTAAAAACCAGTAACCGGACGCAGAAGGCGCAAAGGTTTCGCAGAGGACGCAGAAAGAGTCCATTTCAAGGATCCTTTTGCGATCTCTGCGAAACCTTTGCGTCCTCTGCGTCCGGCTGTTTGCATTTCAGACCGGTGCCGCCACACCTTCGACCAACACCATGTTGAAGTACTCGGTGCAGCCTTCGCGGAAGCCGCGCGCCAGCGTGTACTTCTCGCCGTCGTAGAAGGCCTTGGCCTGCTCGTAGCTGGGAAAGCGCAGCATCGCCACGCGGTGGGGCTGCCAATCGCCTTCCAGCGTCTCGTGGCGGCCGCCGCGCACCAGGTACTCGCCGCCCGCGGCCTTCACGGCCTCCGGGGCCCGTGCCATGTAGTCCTTGTAGCGCTCGGGATCCGTGATGTTCATCTCGACGAGCAGGTAGGCGGGGGCGGGCATGGCAAGTCTCCTTGGATTCAGGCGGCGAAGTCGTTTTCGAGGAAGCCGTTCTTCTTGGTGATGCGATCGAGTTCGACCAGCGTCTCCAGCAGCGCGCGCATGTGCTTCAGCGGCACCGCGTTGGGGCCGTCGGACAGCGCCTTGGCGGGATCGGGGTGGGTCTCCATGAAGAGGCCCGCCACGCCGACCGCCACCGCCGCGCGCGACAGCACCGGCACGAATTCTCGCTGGCCGCCCGAGCTGGTGCCCTGGCCGCCGGGGAGCTGCACCGAGTGCGTGGCGTCGAACACGACCGGCGCTCCGGTCTCGCGCATGATCGCCAGCGAGCGCATGTCCGAGACCAGGTTGTTGTAGCCGAAGCTGGCGCCGCGCTCGCAGGCCATGAAGCTGTCTTCCGGCAGGCCCTTCTCGCGCGCGGCGTCGCGGGCCTTCTGGATCACGTTCTTCATGTCGCCGGGAGCGAGGAACTGGCCCTTCTTGATGTTGACCGGCTTGCCCGATTGCGCCACCGCGCGGATGAAGTCGGTCTGGCGGCACAGGAAGGCGGGCGTCTGCAGCACGTCGACCACTTCGGCGACCGTGGGGATCTCGGCCTCGGTGTGCACGTCGGTGAGGATCGGCACCTTCAGTTCGCGCTTGACCTTGGCCAGGATCTCGAGGCCGCGGGTCATGCCGGGGCCGCGGAAGCTGGTGCCGGAGGAGCGGTTGGCCTTGTCGTAGCTGCTCTTGAAGATGAAGGGGATGCCCAGCGAGGAGGTGATCTCCTTCAGCTGGCCGGCGACGTCCATCTGCAGCTGCTCGGATTCGACCACGCAGGGTCCGGAGATGAGGAAGAAAGGCTGCTGGAGCCCGACTTCGAAACCACACAACTTCATGTCAGGCCACCACTTTCAGGGACTTGCCGCCGGTGCCCGGCTGGACGCTGGCCTGGGGGCCGAGGGCGGCGTGGATGAAGGAATTGAACAGGGGGTGCCCGTCCCACGGCGTCGACTTGAACTCGGGGTGGAACTGCACGCCCATGAACCACGGATGCACGCTCTGCGGCAGTTCGACGATCTCCGTGAGCTGCTCGCGCTGGGTCAGCGCGGAGATCACGAGGCCGGCCTTGCGCAGCTGGTCCAGGTATTGCACGTTGGCTTCGTAGCGGTGGCGGTGCCGCTCGGTCACCACGTCGCCGTAGATCTGGTGCGCCAGCGTGCCCCTGGCGACGTCGGAGCTTTGCGCGCCCAGGCGCATCGTGCCGCCCAGGTCGGACTTCTCGGTGCGCGTCTTGATCGTGCCGTCGGCGTCCTTCCACTCGGTGATCAGCGCGATCACGGGGTGCGGCGTCTGGGGCTCGAACTCGGTGCTGTTGGCGTCCTTCAGGCCGGCGACGTCGCGGGCGTACTCGATCGTGGCGACCTGCATGCCCAGGCAGATGCCCAGGTAGGGCACCTTGTTCTCGCGGGCGAAGCGGGCCGCGGCGATCTTGCCTTCGATGCCGCGCTTGCCGAAGCCGCCGGGCACCAGGATCGCGTCGTACTTCGAGAGCTGCTTGACCGTGTCGGGCGTGATCGTCTCGGAGTCGAGGTAGTCGATCTTGACGTGCACGTGGTTCTTCAGGCCGGCGTGGCGCAGCGCCTCGTTGAGCGACTTGTAGCTGTCCGACAGGTCGACGTACTTGCCGACCATCGCGATCGTCACTTCGCCGCGCGGATGCTCCACCTCGTACACCAGGTCGTCCCAGCGCTTGAGGTTGGCCGGCGGCGTGTTCAGGCGCAGCTTGTCGCAGATCAGGCCGTCGAGGCCCTGCTCGTGCAGCACGCGCGGCACCTTGTAGATCGTGTCGACGTCCGGCATGGAGATCACGCCCCACTTCGGCACGTTGGTGAACAGGCTGATCTTCTCGGCCTCGTCCTCGGGGATGTTGCGGTCGGCGCGGCACAGCAGGGCGTCGGGCTGGATGCCGATCTCGCGCATCTTCTGCACGGTGTGCTGCGTCGGCTTGGTCTTGAGCTCGCCGGCGGCCTTGATGAAGGGCACGTAGGTGAGGTGGACGAAGGCGGAATTGTTCGGGCCGTGCTTGAGCGCCATCTGGCGCACGGCCTCCAGGAAGGGCAGGGACTCGATGTCGCCCACGGTGCCGCCGATCTCCACGATCGCGACGTCCACTTCGCCCGGCGTGCCGATGGCGGCGCCGCGGCGGATGAATTCCTGGATCTCGTTGGTGACGTGCGGGATCACCTGCACGGTCTTGCCGAGGTAGTCGCCGCGGCGTTCCTTCTCCAGCACCGACTTGTAGATCTGGCCGGTGGTGAAGTTGTTGGCCTTGCGCATGCGCGTGGTGACGAAGCGCTCGTAGTGGCCGAGGTCCAGGTCGGTTTCCGCGCCGTCGTCGGTGACGAACACCTCGCCGTGCTGGAAGGGGGACATCGTGCCCGGATCCACGTTGATGTAGGGATCGAGCTTGATGAGGGTGACTTTGAGGCCCCGCGACTCCAGGATCGCTGCGAGGGAGGCTGAGGCGATTCCCTTGCCCAGGGAGGACACCACACCGCCGGTGACGAAGACGAATTTGGTCATGTCAGGTCGGGAGGTCCGCTCCCGGGGAGGTGGTAAAGCGAGATTATAAGGAAACCCCTTGTCATTCCCGCGGAGGCGGGAATCCAGGGCGCCGGAAAACAACGCGCTGCGCGCGTTGCCGAATGCCCTGGATCCCCGCCTGCGCGGGGATGACGAGCTCCTCATTACACTTGAGCCATGAACGACCTCGCCGGCAAGCACATCGTCCTCGGGCTCACCGGCGGCATTGCCTGCTACAAGGCGGCGGAATTGTGCCGGGCCCTCGTGAAGGAGGGCGCCACCGTGCAGGTGGTGATGACCGAGGCGAGCGAGCAGTTCATCACGCCGGTCACCATGCAGGCGCTGTCGGGCCGTCCGGTCTACACCTCGCAGTGGGACCCGCGCGAGCCGAACAACATGCCGCACATCAACCTGTCGCGGCAGTCCGACGCCATCCTCATCGCCCCCTGCAGCGCGGACTTCATGGCGCGGCTGGTGCATGGGCGGGCCGACGAGCTGCTGTCGCTGATGTGCCTGGCGCGTCCCGTCGACCGCGTGCCGCTGCTGATCGCGCCGGCGATGAACCGCGAGATGTGGGCGCATCCGGCGACCCAGCGCAACATGGCGCAGCTCGCCGCCGACGGCGCGACGATGCTGGGCGTGGGGACCGGCTTCCAGGCCTGCGGCGAGACCGGCGACGGCCGCATGCTGGAGCCGCACGAACTGCTGGAGGACCTGGTCGCCTTCTTCCAGCCCAAGGTGCTGGCGGGGAAGAGGGTGGTGATCACCGCCGGCCCCACCTTCGAGGCGCTGGACCCGATCCGCGGCATCACCAACCACTCCTCGGGGAAGATGGGCTTCGCGATCGCGCGCGCCGCGCGCGCGGCGGGCGCCGACGTCGCGCTGGTGGCCGGCCCCGTGAGCGTGGCGACGCCGCGCGGCGTGCGCCGCATCGACGTGAAGTCCGCGCGCGACATGCTGGCGGCCACGCAGGCCGAAGTGCCGCGGGCCGACGTCTTCATCGCCGCGGCCGCCGTCGCCGACTGGCGCCCGGCCACCGAGGCCGACCACAAGATCAAGAAGGACGGCAGCGGCGACGCGCCGACGGTGCGGTTCACCGAGAACCCCGACATCCTCGCCACCGTGGCGAAGACGGAGCGCGCGAAGAACGGGGCGCTGTTCTGCGTGGGCTTTGCCGCGGAGAGCCACGACCTCGTCAAGCACGCCAAGGCCAAGCGCGAGCGCAAGGGCATTCCGCTGCTGGTGGGCAACATCGGGCCGCTGACCTTCGGCCAGGACGACAACCAGATGCTGCTGGTGGATGCCGAGGGCGTGACGGAGCTGCCGCGCGCCACCAAGACCGAATGCGCGCGCCGCCTCGTGGCCGAGATCGCGCGCCGCCTGAAGACCTGAACACCAAGAATGCAAGTCGACGTCAAGATCCTCGATCCGCGCATGGCGGACCAGTTGCCCACCTATGCCACCCCGGGCAGCGCGGGTCTCGACCTGCGCGCCTGCCTGGACGAGCCGCTGACCCTGGAGCCGAACGCGTGGAAGCTGGTGCCGACCGGCATCGCGATCTGGCTGAAGGACCCGGGCTACGCGGCGCTGATCCTGCCGCGCTCCGGCCTCGGCCACAAGCACGGCATCGTGCTGGGCAACCTGGTGGGACTGATCGACAGCGACTACCAGGGGCAGCTGATGGTGAGCGCCTGGAACCGCAGCGACACGACCTTCACGCTCCAGCCGATGGAGCGCCTCGCGCAGCTGGTGATCGTGCCGGTGATGCAGGCGTCCTTCCACGTCGTCGCGGAATTCCCGCCTACGCAGCGGGGCGCCGGCGGCTACGGCTCGACAGGGAAGAGCTGATGCACCCGCGCGTGCGTTCGCGCTGACAGCCTGAACAACCCAGGCCTACACCAACGTGCGTGAAACCCTGCGGCTGCGCGGGGCTTTGTTTGGCTTCAATGACTGTACAGGGCTCGGCAATGGTGTCGTGCCATGTGAAGTCTTGTCCACCGAACGAAGGAGAATTTGCATGAACATCTCTCGCCTGACGACCGTCGTTGTTGGCGGTCTGGCCGCCGCGATGCTGGCTGCCTGCGCTTCCGAACCCCTGGGCCCGACGGTCCGCACGACCACCTATCCCACCTATCCCGTGACGACCGCGGCCTATCCGGTGGCGACCACCCAGGTGGCCGGCATGGAATACGGCCGCATCCTGAACATCGAGTACATGCCCGTCGGCAGCACCCAGTCCACCGGCCCGAACATCCTGGGCGCCGTGGTGGGCGGCCTGGCCGGTGCGGCGCTGGGCAACCAGATCGGCAGCGGCAGCGGCCGCACCGCGGCCACCGTGCTGGGTGGCGTGGCGGGTGCCGCGATCGGCAACAACATCGCCCGCAACTCGCAGGGCGCGACCACCGCTCCCGGCTACCGCATCACGATGCAGTCGGACCAGGGCGTGATCCGCACCTATGAAGTGCCGGCCACCGGCGACCTGCGCGTGGGCGACCGCGTGCGCGTGGACAACGGCGTGATCTATCGCGCTTGAGCAGCACAGGCTCCATGAAAAACGCCCGGCGCAGCCGGGCGTTTTTCATTCCCGGCGGCTTAACCGCCGATCTTGAAGAAGCCGGTCCCGAGCGTCCCCCGGCCCACCTCCTCTTCCGTCGCTTCCCGCACCGCCTCCACCTTCAGGTGCAGCCGCAAGGCAATGCCGGCGAGCGGATGGTTGCCGTCCACCACCACGTGCTCGGGATAGATCTCGGTCACGGTGTAGAGCAGGTCGCGCGGCGCGTCCTGGCTGGTGGCGCCGGCGGGCAGGCCCTCGAAGGTCATGCCTTCCTCCAGCTCCGCCGGGAACACCGAGCGCGGCTCGAGGAACACCCGTTCCTCCTCGTAGTCGCCGAACGCATCCTCCGGCTCCAGGTGCAGGTCGACGCGGTCGCCCGGCTCGTGGCCCTGCAGGGCCTCCTCGATCTTGGCCAGCAGGTCGCTGCCGCCCACCAGGAACTCCACCGGCTCCTCCAGGCGATCGAGTTCCTCGCCGAGCGTGTCCTTCAGGGTCCAGGTCAGCGCGACGACGCAGTGCGATGTGATTTCCATAGGAGAATTGTCGCAGCTCCCCATGCAGACCACACGACCCACGCCCCTCCTCGGCGGCCTCTCGCCCGCCCAGTTCATGAAGAGGCACTGGCAGAAGAAGCCGCTGCTGGTCCGCAATGCCTTTCCCGGTTTCCAGCCGCTGCTCGCCCCGCGCGAGCTGTTCGCGCTGGCGGCCAGGGAGGAGGTGGAATCGCGCGTCGTGATGCGCGAAGGCAAGTCCTGGCGCCTGCAGCGCGGCCCGTTCGCGCGGCGCGCGCTGCCCGCGCTGAAGCGGAAGGACTGGACCCTGCTGGTGCAGGGCGTGGACCTGCACGACGAGGCCGCGCACGCGCTGCTGCACCGGTTCTCCTTCCTTCCCGCCGCGCGGCTGGACGACCTGATGATCAGCTTCGCCACCGACGGCGGCGGCGTCGGGCCGCACTTCGACAGCTACGACGTGTTCCTGCTGCAGGCGCAGGGCCAGCGGCGCTGGCGCATCGGGCGGCAGGACGACCTCGCGCTGCAGGAAGGCGTGCCGCTGAAGATCCTGGAGAACTTCCGTGCCGAGGAAGAGTACGTGCTGAACCCCGGCGACATGCTCTACCTGCCGCCGCGCTATGCGCACGACGGCGTCGCGGTGGGCGAGTGCCAGACCTATTCGATCGGCTTCCGCGCGCCGGCGCAGGCGGAGCTGGCGCGCGAGCTGCTGCAGCGCATCGCCGACGAGGCCGCCGGGGACGCGCCGGAGCGGCTGTACCGCGATGCGTCGCAGCCGGCGACCGACGCGCCGGGCGCCGTCCCCGCCGCGCTGGCGGAGTTCGCGCAGGCCGCGCTCGCCGCGGCGCTGAAGGATGCGTCGGCGCTCGATCGCGCGCTCGGCGAATACCTCACCGAGCCCAAGTCCAACGTCTGGTTCGAGCCGGCCCGTGCGCCGCGCCGCCTGCAGGGCGTGCGGCTCGACCCGCGCACCCGCATGCTGCACGACCGGCGCCACGTGTTCATCAACGGCGAGGCCTGGCGTGCCGGCGGGCGCGACGCGGCGCTGATGCGCCGGCTGGCGGACCGGCGCCGGCTGGAGCCGCGCGAGGTGGCGGACGCGAGCGAAGCCGCGCGCGAGCTGCTGCTGTCCTGGTGCGAGGCCGGCTGGCTGCATGCGGAAGGAGGGGGTGCGTGAACGACATCGTCGAACTGCCATCGCGCAGGTTCCAGGGCCGCGAGGACTTCCGCCAGCTGGTGCGCGACGCGCTGGCCTGCGCCGCGCGCGACGGCTGGCGCGAGATCGTGCTGAGCGACGCCACTTTCGAGGACTGGCCGCTCGGCGAGCGCGCCGTCGCCGACTCGCTGCAGGCCTGGGCGAAGTCGGGGCGCAGGATGGTGCTGCTGGCGCGCAAGTACGACGACGTCGTGCGCCTGCACGCGCGCTTCGTTCAGTGGCGCACCGCCTGGTCGCACATCGTCACCGCCAGTGCGTGCGCGAGTGCCGACCCGCTGGAGCTGCCCAGCGCCCTCTGGAGCCCCGCATGGACGCTGGAGCGGCGCGAGCACGAGCACAGCATCGGCTATTGCGGCGGCGAGCCCGAGCGCCGCGTCGCAGTGCGCGAGCTGCTCGACGCCTGGCTGCAGAAAGCCACGCCGGCCTTTGCCGCGTCCACGCTGGGCCTGTAGGAAAAGTTTCGCGCGCCGAACCGCCCGGTCCGGGAATAATCAACAAAAGGCTATAATGCTTGGCTGAGCTGGAAGGCGTGAGCTTTCTCGTTCCCGTCGATGGCGCGCCTGCCGCCAAGGACAAAAATTTCCGGTTCGTGTCCCAACCTAGAAGGAAACTGAAATGAAGAAATCGCTCGTTCTGGCCGCCCTGGTCGCCGCCGCTGCCCTCGCCGCCTGCGGCAAGAAGGAAGAGCCGGCGCCCGCGCCCGCTCCGGCTCCCGCCGCTGCTCCCGCCCCGGCTCCGGCTCCCGCCGCTGCCCCGGCTGCCGAAGCTGCTGCTTCCGCCGCCGCCGGTTCCGCTTCCGCCGCTGCCAGCGCTACCAAGTAAGCAGCTCGCGACAGCGACGAAAAAGCCGCCCTCGGGCGGCTTTTTCTTTGGTTCGTTTCGGGGCTTCAGGCGCCCAGCCAATGGCTGCCGCTGCGTCCGTCGGCGATGTGGACCTCGGCGGCGGTGCCGAGCGCGTCCACCAGGGCCTGCCGCGCGAGCTCGGGCGTGTTGTTCTGTTCGCTCAGGTGCGCCGCCACCACCTGCCGCAGCGCGCCGGCGGCCACCAGCGATCGCGCCAGCGCCGCGGCCGCGCTGTTGGCCAGGTGACCCCAGCCGCCCCCCACGCGCCGCTTCAGGAAGGGCGGGTAGCTGCCGCCCATGAGCATCTGCTCGTCGTGATTGCATTCCAGCAACAGGGTGGCGCAACCCGCGAGTTCCTGCGCGACGTGCGCCGTGACGTGGCCCAGGTCGGTCAGCACGCCGAAGCGGACGTCGCCGTCGGTGCAGGTGAGCTGCAGCGGCTCGCGCGCATCGTGCGGCACGGTGAACGGCCGCACCTGCATGCCGCCGAGGTCGATGGTCGCGCCGTCGCAGGCGATGCGCAGCAGACCGTCGAAGTCCGGCTCGCCGATGGCCGCGTAGGTGCCTTCGCTCATGTACACCGGGATGCGCTCGCGCACCGCGAGCTGGCGCGCGCAGCCGATGTGGTCGCCATGCTCGTGGGTGATGAAGATGGCGTCGACGTGGTCGGCCATCATGCCGGCGGCACCCAGGCGCTTGTCCAGCTCCCGGATGCCGAGGCCGCAGTCGACCAGCAGGTGCGTGAGGCCCGTGGCGCCGCGCGCCTGGATCACCGTGGCGTTCCCCGAACTGCCGCTGCCCAGGCTCTTGAACCGGATCACCGTTACTTCAGGTCGTCCGCGATGACCTGCACGATGCGCTGCGCGTTGGCCGACGTTTCCGGCGTGCCGTTGGCGTTGAACACCGAGACCGTGGTGGTCTCGCCCTCGGTCTTCAGGTTGATGCGGAACTTCAGGGGCGCCTCGGCGCGCTCGCGGCTGAACAGGCGGCCGAGGAAGCCGGGGTCCTTCTTGTCCGGGTTGGGCGGCACGTAGCGCACGAAGTACGTGCCCTGGCTGCGGTCGCGGTCTTCCACGGTGAAGCCGGTGCGGTCCAGGGCCAGGCCGACGCGGCGCCAGGCGCGGTCGAAGGGCTCGTTGATCAGGACCACCGGCTGGTTGTTCACCGAGGCGATGCGCGACGTGGCCGTGGCGGGCGCGGTGTTGACGGCGGCCTGGGCCTGCGCCTGCGGCGCGCCGAGGCGGACCATCAGTCGGCGCAGGAATTCGGCTTCCAGCTCGGGATCGGCCGGGCGCGGCTGCCAGACGGTCTGTTCCTTCTGGTTGCTGTTGTAGACCTCCACCATGCCGCGGTGGCTGACGTAGATCTCGGTGCCGCCGCTGGAGGAACGCTCCAGGCGCGTGCGGAACTTGTCGCGCTCCGGCGTGGAGTACACCGAGTCGAGCAGCTTGCCCAGCGTGCTGCGGATGAAGTCCTGCGGCAGCTTGGCGCGGTTCTCGGCCCAGTCGGTTTCCATGATGCCCAGGTTGGACTGGTCCATCGCCAGCAGGAAGCCGTTCTCCTGCCAGAAGTCGCGCACCAGCGGCCAGAGCTGGTCGGCCGGCCGGTTCACCACCAGCCAGCGCTGGTTGCCGGCGCGCTCGATGCGCACGTCGCCCACGGCGGTGGCCGCGGTGGGCACGCCGGGCAGCGACTGGCCCAGCTGGTAGTTGCTGGCCGAAACCGCGCCACCGGGCATGGCATAGCGCGTATCGCGCGACAACTGCGTCAGGTCCGGCGGCACCTCCAGCGAACTGCCGCGGGACGCGGTCTTGTAATCGATCTTGTCGCCTTCCATCACGGAGCAGGCGGACAGCGCGGCCGCCAGGGCGAGCAGGCCGAACTTCACGGTCAACTTCATGGAATCCCCTCTATCGTTTCTCTTCAGGCCAGCAGGCCGGCCGCGCGCAGCGCGGCTTCGACCACCGGCTCGTTGGCGGGCGCCAGCGGCGTCATCGGCAGGCGCATCGTCGCGCCCATCAGGCCCATGCGGGCCATGGCCCATTTCACCGGGATCGGGTTGGCTTCCACGAACAGGTGCTTGTGCACGGGCATCAGCTTGCGCTGGATCTCCATCGCCTTCCTCGCGTCTCCCGCGACCGCGGCCACGCACAGTTCGTGCATCAGGCGCGGCGCGACGTTGGCGGTCACGCTGATGTTGCCCTGGCCGCCGCACAGCATCAGCGCCACGGCGGTCGGGTCGTCACCGGAATAGATGGCGAAGCCCTGCGGGCAGTCGCGGATCAGCCATTGCGCCCGCTCGATGTTGCCCGTGGCTTCCTTGATGCCGACGATGCCGGGCACTTCGGCCAGGCGCAGCACGGTGTCGTGCAGCATGTCCGCGACGGTGCGGCCGGGCACGTTGTACAGCACCATGGGCAGGTCGCCGGTGGCCTCGGCGATCGCCTTGAAGTGCCGGTACTGGCCTTCCTGCGTGGGCTTGTTGTAGTAGGGCACGACCTGCAGCTGGCAGTCGGCGCCGACCTTCTGCGCGTACTTCGCCAGCTCGATCGCCTCCAGCGTGGAGTTCGCGCCGCAGCCGGCCATGATCGGCACGCGGCCGCGCGCCTGTTCGACGGACACGCGGATGATCTCGCGGTGTTCCTCGACGTCGACGGTGGGCGACTCGCCGGTGGTGCCGACCACGCCGATGCAGTCGGTGCCTTGCTCGATGTGCCAGTCGACGAGCCTGCGCAGGGCGGGGTAGTCGACGCTGCCGTCGTCGTGCATCGGCGTCACGAGGGCGACGATGCTGCCAGTAATCGGTGTCATGGGCTTCTTCCCGGGGAATGGCGGATTGTAGGCTAGAGCATGTATCGCTCAGGTGTAGGGCCGGGCCGCTGGCGCACCGCCGCGATCCGCTGCACGAAGCGGGGTGGCGCGTCGAGGAAGCCGTCCTCGAAGGCGACCACGCGCAGGCCCGGGTAGGCGCGCAGCAGTTCGCCCGGCGCCAGCAGGAAATCGGGCCGCGACGGCTTGCCGACCGTTTCGTTGCCCTGCGCGAAGGTCTCGTGCAGCAGCACGCCGCCGGGGGCGACGCTGTCGAGGATGCGCGGGAAGAGGGCGCGCCAGAGGTAGTTGGTGACGACCACCGCGTCGAACTGCCGGCCCGCCAGTGGCCAGGGGCCGTTCTCGATGTCGGCGGCGATGGTTTCGCCGGCACCCGTCAGGCTGGCCAAAGCGTCGGCGTCGCGGTCGACGCCGGTGACGCGATGCCCGCGCTGCGCGAACCAGCGCAGGTGCCGCCCGCGCCCGCAGGCGAGATCCAGCACCGTGCCGCCGGCGGGCACCAGGTGGCTCCAGCGGACGATCCAGGGGGATGCTTCTTCGGTTCCGTGCATGCGTGATTGTGACCAACTCCCCCTGCGGGGGAGGGTTGGGGAGGGGGCGCTGGGGGCGCTCCGGACGCCGGGGCGCCCGCCCTCAGTGCGGCCGCGCTTCCTGCTTCAGCGCCGCCAGCGCCATCCGGTCCACCACGCCCGGCGCGAGCAGCTTCAGGAAGCGGCCGATCTTGCCCTTGGCCGTCATCACGATGTCGCGCTCGCGCCGTTCCATCCCGTCGACGATCAGCCGCGCGCATTCCTCCACCGACATCGCGTCGTCTTCCTTCAGCCCGCTGAAGCCCGCCGGTTCGCCGCGCGCGTTGTAGCCGCGGTGGCGCAGGTGGGTGGTGACCACGCCGGGATAGGCGATGGTGACGCTCACCCCGGCCTGGCGCAGTTCGGCGCGCAGCGCCTCGAAGAAGCCGGTCATGGCGAACTTGGTCGCCGCGTAGGCGGTGCGTCCCGGCACGCCCAGCAGGCCGGACAGCGAACTCACCGCGACAATGCGCCCGCGCGCGGCCTTGACGTGGGGCAGGGCGGCGTGGGTGCACCAGACGGAGCCCCACAGGTTCACCCGCATCAGGTCTTCGTACCAGCGCAGGTCCTGCACGTCCTCGAACAGCGCCTGGGCCGACATGCCCGCGTTGTTCACCAGCGTGTCGATGCGGCCGAAGCGCTCGACGCTGCGCGCGACGAGATCGCGGCACTGCGTCTCGTCGGAGACATCCATGGGGATGCAGAGCACTTCGCTGCCTTGCGCGCGGCATTGCGCGGCGACGGCCTCGAGCTTGCCGGCGTTGCGCGCGGCGAGCACCAGCGCGATCGCCGACTTGTGGCGGACGGCGAGCTGGCGCGCCATCTCCGCGCCGATGCCGTCGGAACCGCCCGTGATGATGGTGACGTTCATGGCGGCGACTGTAATCGCGCCTGTCGAGCGGCCGAAGGTGGCTCCCCCTAAAGGGAGAGGAGGCAATCCCTAGCGGAGATTCACTTGACCCTGAAAAGTCGCTTGCGACTTTTCAGGGTTAAGTCAACGAAAGCAGGCCCAGATCATGTCGCCCATGGCGACCATCATGTCCGGGCGCGTGTAGAGGACGAAGACCGCCGCCAGCGCTGCCGTCGCGGCGCCGTAGGCCAGCAGCTTCTTCGTCCGTGCCGCCATGGGCTCAGGCTCCCTGCGGCACCGCGCCGCGGGCGATCGGCGCCTCGCGCACCGGCAGGTTCACGATCGCCGCGAACACGCCCAGCGCGATGGAGATGTACCAGACGATGTCGTAGCTGCCGGTGCGGTCGTACAGCAGGCCGCCCAGCCACACGCCCATGAAGGAGCCGATCTGGTGGCTGAAGAAGACGAAGCCGCCCAGCATCGACAGGTGCGCCACGCCGAAGATCTGCGCGATGGTGGCATTGGTCGGTGGCACCGTGGACAGCCACAGCACGCCCATCACCGCGGAGAAGATGTAGACCGACATCGGCGTCAGCGGCGCCCACAGGAACACGGCGATCGCGATGGAGCGCCCCAGGTAGATCGCCGCCAGGATCTTGCGCTTGGCGAGCTTCTGGCCCAGCGTGCCGGCGATGTAGGTGCCGAACACGTTGAACAGGCCGATCAGCGCCAGCGCGTAGCTCGCCACTTGCGGCGACAGGCCCTTGTCCTTCAGGTAGCTGGGCATGTGCACGCCGATGAACACCACCTGGAAGCCGCAGACGAAGTAGCCGGCCATCAGCAGCTGGAAGCTGGGGTACTTGAACGCTTCGCCCAGTGCCTGGAAGATGGTCTGCTCGCGCTTGACCGGCGCGGCACCGCCCCCGAAGCCCGGCTCGCGCAGCCCGAAGGCCAGCGGCGAGATCAGCAGCACGACGACGGCGAGCACCAGCAGCGCCTGCTGCCAGCCCAGGCCGGAGATGAGGAAGCCTTCCACCGGCACCATCAGGAACTGGCCGAAGGAGCCGGCCGCCGCCGCCACGCCCATGGCCCACGAGCGCCTGGCCGGATCGATCTGCCGGCCGATCACGCCGTAGACCACCGCGTACGTGGTGCCGGCCTGGGCCGCGCCGATCAGCACGCCGGCGGTGAGGCTGAAGATGAATGCGTTCGGCGACAGCGCCATGCCCGCCAGGCCCAGCGCATAGAGGACCGCGCCGCCGATCAGCACGCGGAAGGCGCCGAAGCGGTCGGCCAGCATGCCGGCGAAGATGCCGATGAAGCCCCAGGCCAGGTTCTGGATGGCGATCGCGAAGGCGAAGGTCTCGCGGCTCCAGCCCTGGGCCTGCGTGACGGGCTGCAGCCACAGGCCGAAGCCGTGGCGGATGCCCATGGACAGGGTGACGATCATGGCGCCGCAGGCGAGCACCTGCGCCATGGAAAGCTTGCGTTCGGCGGGGGACATGGCGGCGACTGTAGCGAGAAGGCCTCACGAACGCTTGCCGCGGGCCTGACAACCCTGTTGAAATGTTTTGGGGGGATTGATGAAGGCCACGCATCAATGTAGGCTGGGCTGTACAGACATCCAGTGAGGCGCCCCGCGCCGACTAAAATCCGCAGCCCTATGGCGACCAAACCATCCGAGTATTCCGAAGGTTCCATCCGCGTGCTCAAGGGCCTCGAGCCCGTGAAGCAGCGGCCCGGCATGTACACGCGCACCGACAACCCCCTGCACATCCTGCAGGAGGTGTTGGACAACGCGGCCGACGAAGCCCTGGCGGGGCACGGCAAGCGCATCCGCGTGATCCTGCACGCCGACCAGTCCGTCAGCATCGAGGACGACGGCCGCGGCATCCCCTTCGGCCTGCATCCCGAGGAGAAGGCCCCGGTGATCGAACTGGTGTTCACCCGCCTGCACGCGGGCGGCAAGTTCGACAAGGGCAAGGGCGGCGCGTATTCCTTCTCCGGCGGCCTGCACGGCGTGGGCGTGTCCGTCACCAATGCGCTGGCCAGGCGGCTGGAAGCCACCAGCTACCGCGACGGCGAGGTGGCGACGCTCGCCTTCTCCGGCGGCGACGTCGTCGAGAAGCTGAAGAGGCGCAAGGGCGGCGCCGAGGACCGCAGGCAGGGCACCACGGTGCGCGTATGGCCCGACGCCAAGTACTTCGAGTCCACCCAGCTGCCGATGAACGAGCTGGCCCACCTGCTGCGCAGCAAGGCGGTGCTGATGCCCGGCGTGACGGTGCAGCTGCACGACGAGAAGAAGAAGGACACCCAGACCTGGCAATACAAGGGCGGCCTGCGCGACTACCTGATGCAGACCCTCACGGCCGATCCGGTGATCCCGCTGTTCGAGGGCGAGGGCTACGCCGAGAACAACGAGAACTTCGCCGAGGGCGAGGGCGCGGCCTGGTGCGTGGCCTTCACGGAAGACGGCCAGCCGATGCGCGAGAGCTACGTCAACCTGATCCCCACCACCGCCGGCGGCACGCACGACAGCGGCCTGCGCGACGGCCTGTTCAACGCCGTCAAGAGCTTCATCGAGCTGCACAACCTGCAGCCCAAGGGAGTGAAGCTGCTGCCGGAGGACGTGTTCGCCCGGGCTTCCTACGTGTTGTCGGCCAAGGTGCTGGACCCGCAGTTCCAGGGCCAGATCAAGGAGCGCCTGAACTCGCGCGACGCGGTGCGCCTGGTCTCCAGCTTCGTGCGCCCGGCGCTGGAGCTGTGGCTCAACCAGCACGTGGAATACGGCAAGAAGCTCGCCGAGCTCGCGATCCGCGCGGCGCAGTCGCGCCAGCGGGCGGGCCAGAAGGTCGAGAAGCGCAAGGGCTCCGGCGTCGCCGTGCTGCCCGGCAAGCTGACCGACTGCGAGAGCAAGGACCTCTCGCACAACGAGGTCTTCCTGGTGGAGGGCGACTCCGCCGGCGGCAGCGCCAAGATGGGCCGCGACAAGGAATGCCAGGCGATCCTGCCGCTGCGCGGCAAGGTGCTCAACACCTGGGAGGTGGAGCGCGACCGCCTGTTCGCCAACACCGAGATCCACGACATCGCGGTGGCGATCGGCGTCGACCCGCACGGGCCGAACGACACGGTGGACCTCTCGGGCCTGCGTTACGGAAAGATCTGCATCCTGTCGGATGCCGACGTCGACGGCTCGCACATCCAGGTGCTGCTGCTGACGCTGTTCTTCCGCCACTTCCCCAAGCTGATCGAATCGGGCAACGTGTATGTCGCACGGCCGCCGCTGTTCCGCGTGGACACCCCGGCGCGCGGCAAGAAGCCGGCCGGCAAGCAGTACGCGCTGGACGCGGGCGAGCTCACGGCGATCCTCGACAAGCTGCGCAAGGAAGGCGTGGCCGAGGGCAAGTGGACCATCAGCCGCTTCAAGGGCCTGGGCGAGATGAGCGCGGAGCAGCTGTGGGAGACCACGCTCAATCCCGACACCCGCCGCCTGCTGCCGGTGCAGCTGGGCAAGTTCGATTTCTCGGGCACCGAAAACCTCATCACCAAGCTCATGGGCAAGGGCGAAGCCGCCGCGCGGCGCGAGCTCATGGAGCTGCATGGCGATGCGGTGGAGATCGACATCTGATGGTTGACGTGAAATGACCCGCGTCCGCCTGCGCCCCACCATGCAGAGCGACCTGGACTACGTTCTCACGCTCGAGCGCGATCCGGAGAACCTGCCTTACATCACGCCCTGGGAAAAGATCCAGCACGAGGCGGCGATCCGCTTCCCGGACTTCCGGCATTTCATCGTCGAGGCCGGGCCCGACCTGGACCGCGCCGGCTTCCTGATCCTGATCGGGTGCCGCAACCAGCACCTGTCGATCGAGCTCAAGCGCATGGTCGTGCAGCACAAGCACCAGGGCTTCGGGCGCGCGGCGCTGCGCGTGGCCAAGAAGGTCGCCTTCGACGACCTGGGCGCCCACCGCTTCTGGCTGGATGTGAAGAAGCGCAACACGCGGGCCAAGGCCCTTTACGACTCGGAAGGCTTCCAGTTCGAGGGCGAATTGCGCGAGGCCGTGAAAATCGAGGGTGGCTACGATTCCCTCGTCGTCCTGTCCATGCTGCAATCCGAATTCGCGCAGCGTCGCAGCCGCGCGCTGGAACTGCAGGCATGAAACGCGCCTTCGCCTCCGCCGTCGCCGTCGTGCTGGCCACGCTGTGGCTGGCGCCGGCGCGCGCCGAGGTGTGGGGCTACGTGGACGAAAGGGGCGTCGCCCATTTCTCCGCCGAGAAGGTCGACGAACGCTACGAGCTGTTCTTCCGCGGTGGCGAGAGCTTCGACACCGGGCAGGGCGTGGCCACGCCGCGCTCGGTGGCGGTTCCCAGCGCCTCCACCAGCAAGCTGATCGCCTTCTTCGAGATCTCGCCCAGCTACAAGCAGGTGAAGCACCACCTGCGCGAGGCGTCGAAGGAGCACGGGGTCGACATCGAGCTGCTGCAGGCCCTGATCGCCACCGAGTCGGGGTTCGACCCGGCGGCCGTGTCGCCCAAGGGCGCGGTGGGGCTGATGCAGATCATGCCGGCGACGGCCCAGCGCTATGGCGTGAAGGCCGACCGCAAGGCGCCGGTGACGCAGAAGCTGTTCGACCCGCGGACCAACGTGCGCACCGGCACGCGCTACCTCGGCTACCTGATCCGCAGGTTCCCCGAACGGCTGGAGCTCGCCCTTGCGGCCTACAACGCGGGCGAGGGGGCCGTGCAGCGCGCCGGCAACCGCATCCCCGACTACCGCGAGACGCAGAACTACGTGAAGACGGTGATGCAGCTGTACACCATGCTGAAGCCGCCGGCGATGACGCCGGCGCCCCCCGAGACGCCGCATCGCGTGCGCATGGAAATGCCGGCCCCGAACGCCGCGCGCCGGAACCTCCCGCCCGTCATCGCCCCGGCGCCTGCCGCGGCGCCCGCGGCGCAGCCCGATTCGCTGCCCGACGGCGCGAGCGACTACGACAGGCACTGATGCACTTGCCGCAGCCGTCCGGCGCACCGCAATCCTCCGCTTCCCCCGCATGATCGACCGCATCGATCCGGCGCACCTGTGGCTGGGCGCCTGCGTGGGCGCGCAGGTGCTGCTGGTGCTGTTCTGCGTCATCCAGGCCAATGCCTTCCGCGAGCGGGCCTTCCTGCTGCATGGGGCGGCGACGCTGATGGCGGTGGTGGCGGTGCAGTCGCTGCTCGGCCAGGACCCGCTGCTGCACTCCGCCGTGCTGCTGCTGGTGCCCGCGATCGCCGGCATGCACCTGCTGGACCTGCTCTCGCATGCCGGCGGCCTGCGCAGCGCGCGGCGCTGGCTGCTGGGCGTGAGCGCCGGTGCGCTGCCCGCGCTCGCCATCGCCGGCGTCTACACGGCGGGCGCGCTCGCGGCCGGCATCGTGCTCTGGTGCGCGGTGGCCGTCCTGGCGCTGGTGCCCGCGTGGCGGCAGAGCAAGCCCTGGATCTGGTGGATGCCGCCCGGCATCGCGGCGCTCGCCTTCGCCACGCTGGCCGTCGCCGCCCACGTCACGCCCTACACGGTGCAGGACGCAGTGCTGCTCGCAGGCCTGCTCACGCTGTGGTCCGCCTGCGGCTATCTCGCCACGGCCTGGCGCGGCCGCATCCTCGGCGAGACCCGTGCCCGCATCCTGGCGCGCAACACGATCGACCCGCTCACGGGCCTCGCCACGCCGCTGGTGCTGGGCGAGCGCGTGCGCGCGGCGCGCCACCTCACGCGGCGCTACGGCCATCCCAGCGTGCTGATGGTGGTGAACGTCGACAACCTCCCGACCATCGGCGCCGAGTTCGGGCCCGAGGCGGCGGAGTCCGCCGTGCTGGCGGCGGCCAGCCGCGTGCGCGAATCGCTGCTGCGGGACGGCGACGTCGCCGCGCGGCTGGCGCATGCGCGAATCGGCGTGCTGGTCGAAGGCGTGGCGCCCGGCCAGGCGGCCTCCGCCGTGGCAGGGCGTATCCTCGTGGCCGGACTCAAGGATCCCCTGCCTGCGCTGAGGGCCGAATTCCTGCGCTTCCGCATCGTGCTCGCCGCGGTGCCCGGCGCGGACGTCGCGCCGAAGGTGCTGCTGCATCGCCTCAACGCGCGCCTGGACCACGAAGTGCTGGCCGCGTCGGAACGCCGCATCGTGACCCTCACCCAGGAAGAACTGCTTGCATAGACAAGGACCATGGAACAAGAACTGATCTCGTTCGACAACGCCGGCGGCGGCGACGAAGGGCTGGACCTCGCCACCTACGCCCAGCGCGCCTACCTCGAATACGCGCTGAGCGTGGTGAAGGGCCGCGCGCTGCCCGACGTGGCCGACGGCCAGAAGCCGGTGCAGCGGCGCATCCTCTATTCGATGTACCGCATGGGCCTGGGCTTCGGCGCCGGCAGCGGCGCCAAGCCCGTGAAGAGCGCGCGCGTGGTGGGCGACGTGCTGGGCCGCTTCCATCCGCACGGCGACCAGGCCGCCTACGACGCGCTGGTGCGCATGGCGCAGGACTTCGCGCAGCGCTACCCGCTGATCGACGGCCAGGGCAACTTCGGCAGCCGCGACGGCGACGGCGCCGCGGCGATGCGCTACACCGAGGCGCGCCTGTCGAAGATCTCCAACCTGCTGCTCGACGAGATCGACGAGGGCACGGTCGAATTCGTCCTCAACTACGACGGCAGCACGCAGGAACCGGTGGTGCTGCCGGCGCGCCTGCCCTTCGCGCTGCTCAATGGCGCGAGCGGCATCGCGGTGGGCCTCGCGACCGAGATCCCGTCGCACAACCTGCGCGAGGTGGCCGAGGCCTGCGTCGCGCTGGTGAAGAACCCCAAGCTGTCCGACGAGGACCTGTTCAGCCTGGTGCCCGGGCCGGACTACCCGGGCGGCGGCCAGGTGATCAGCAGCGCCGCGGACATCGCCGACGCCTACGGCAGCGGCCGCGGCTCGCTCAAGGTGCGCGCCCGCTGGAAGATCGAGGACCTCGCCCGCGGGCAGTGGCAGCTGGTGGTGACCGAACTGCCGCCGGGCGTGAGCACGCAGAAGGTGCTCGAGGAGATCGAGGAACTCACCAACCCCAAGGTGAAGGCCGGCAAGAAGTCGCTGACGCAGGACCAGCTGCAGCTGAAGCAGTCGGTGCTCGCGGTGCTCGACGCGGTGCGCGACGAATCCAGCAAGGACGCCCCGGTGCGCCTGGTGTTCGAACCGAAGACCAGCAAGATCGACCAGAGCGAGCTCACCACCACGCTGCTGGCGCAGACCTCGCTGGAGACTTCGGCGCCGATCAACCTCACCATGGTGGGCCTGGACGGCAGGCCGACGCAGAAGTCGCTGCGCCAGATGCTCACGGAGTGGATCGAGTTCCGCCACCGCACCATCGAGCGCCGCTCGCGGCATCGCCTGGACAAGGTGATGGACCGCATCCACATCCTCGAGGGCCGGCAGCTGGTGCTGCTGAACATCGACGAGGTGATCCGGATCATCCGCAACAGCGACGAGCCGAAGCAGGCGCTGATCGCGCGCTTCAAGCTGAGCGATCGCCAGGCGGAAGACATCCTGGAAATCCGGCTGCGCCAGCTGGCGCGACTGGAAGCGATCAAGATCGAGCAGGAACTGAAGGAACTGCGCGGCGAGCAGGCGAAGCTGGAGGAGATCCTCGGCTCGCCCGCCACCCTGCGCCGCCTGATGGTCAAGGAGATCGAGGCCGACACCAGGATGTTCGGCGATGCGCGCCGCACGCTGATCCAGGCCGAGAAGAAGGCCGTGGCGGAAGTGAAGGTGATCGACGAACCGGTGACGGTCGTCGTCTCGCAGAAGGGCTGGGTGCGCGCGCGCCAGGGCCACGGCCACGATGCCGCGAGCTTCGCGTTCAAGGCGGGCGACGGCCTGTACGGAACCTACGAGTGCCGCACGGTGGACACGCTGCTCGCCTTCGGCAGCAACGGGCGCGCGTACTCGGTGCCGGTGAGCATCCTGCCGGGCGCGCGCGGCGACGGCCAGCCCCTCACCACCTTCATCGAGCTGGAGACGGGAACGCAGCTGGTGCATTACTTCGCCGGCGCGGGCAACGTCTTCCTGCTGCTTTCGAATTCGGGCGGCTACGGTTTCGTCGCGGCGGTGGAGAACATGGTGTCGCGGCAGAAAGGCGGCAAGTCCTTCGTATCGCTCGGCGCCGGCGAGACCGTGTGCCGGCCGTCCCTCGTGGGCGTGGCCGGCAAGGATTCCTTCGCCACGCACGTGTGCTGCGCTTCGACCGGCAGGCGCGTCCTCACCTTCGAGATCAAGGAACTCAAGCCCATGGCCAACGGCGGCCGCGGCCTGATGCTGATCGACCTCGAGCCGAAGGAGGAGCTTGCGGGCGCGGCGGCGTACGTGAAGTCCGTGCGCATCGCGGGCCTGGGCCGCGGCGACAAGGAAAAGGACGAAGTGCTGGAAGTGCGCTCGCTGAACAACGCCAGGGGCGCGCGCGGCCGCAAGGGCAAGCAGGTGGACCTCGGCTTCAAGCCGCTCACCGTCGTGCGGCTCGAATGATGGACGAGCCGCGCCGCCGGCTGCGCGCCGGCCAGCCGATCACGCCGCAGGAGTTCGAGGAATTCTCCGACGAGGAACTGGAGCGGCTGGTGCCGAAGAAGTACCGGGAATTCTTCCCGGGCAAGGATGCGTGCGGGGACGGGTTCTTCTACCTGCACGATGGGACGGCGTACAGCTTCTATCGCGGGGGCTTGCTGGACGAGTGAACCTTTGCGTCGGGGTTCGGCGCTGCGCGCGCTCACCCCGACCTACGAAAACCAGCCTGCTTCCCCGTAGGTCGGGGTGAG
>NZ_DASVNN010000053.1:0-74874 GCF_036383835.1 Ramlibacter sp. | reverse complement strand
GGCTCACCGCCGAGTCGCTGCCCGGCTGCTGGTACAGCGGCGTGAAGTCGGTCAGCTTGCCCGGCGCGATCAGCACGCCGCCCGCGTGCATGCCGATGTTGCGCGTCATGCCTTCGAGCTTCTGGGCAAGATCGAGCAGCGTCTTGACCTCGTCCTCGCGCTCGTAGCGCTCCTTGAGGATAGGCTCCTGCTCCATCGCCTCGGCGATGGTCACGTGCGTGCCGGGCTTGTTGGGGATCAGCTTGCTGATGCCGTCGCAGAAGGTGTAGCTCATGTCGAGCACGCGCCCCACGTCGCGCACCGCGGCGCGCGCGGCCATCGTGCCGAAGGTGGCGATCTGCGACACCGCATCGCGCCCGTACTTGTCCTTCACGTACTCGATCACGCGGTCGCGGTTGCCCTGGCAGAAGTCGATGTCGAAGTCGGGCATCGACACGCGTTCCGGGTTCAGGAAGCGCTCGAACAGCAGGTTGTACTGCAGCGGGTCGAGGTCGGTGATCTTCAGCGCGTAGGCGACCAGCGAACCGGCGCCGGATCCGCGGCCGGGGCCCACCGGGCAGGCGTTGTTCTTGGCCCAGTTGATGAAGTCGCCCACGATCAGGAAGTAGCCGGGAAAGCCCATCTTCAGGATGGTCCCCAGCTCGAACTCCAGCCGCTCGACGTAGCGCGGACGCTGCTGCTCGCGTTCCGCCTCGTTGGGGAACAGGTGGACCAGCCGCTCCTTCAGGCCCTCGTGCGAGGCGTAACGGAAGTACTCCTCGGCCGGCATGCCGTTCGGCGTGGGGAAGTTGGGCAGCCGCGGCTTGCCCAGTTCCAGCACCAGGTTGCAGCGGCGCGCGATCTCCAGCGTGTTGGCCACCGCCGACGGCAGGTCGGCGAACAGCTTTGTCATCTGCGCCGCGGTCTTGAAGTACTGCTCGCGGGTGAACTTGCGCACGCGCCGCGGGTTGCCGAGGATCTCGCCCTCGGAAATGCACACGCGCGCCTCGTGGGCTTCGTAGTCGTCTTCCTTGGTGAACTGCACCGGGTGCGTCGCCACCACCGGCAGGTTCAGGCGCGCCGCCAGCTGCACCGCGGCGGAGACATGCGTCTCGTCGTCGTTGCGGCCGGCGCGCTGCAGCTCGATGTAGAAGCGGTGCGGGAACAGGCTCGCGAGCTGCAGCGCGATCTCGGAGGCGCGGCCCTCGTCGCCTTGCACCAGCGCCTGGCCCACCGGGCCGGCCTGCGCGCCGGACAGCAGGATCAGGCCCTCGCCCAGCTCCTGCAGCCACTCCAGCTTCGCCACGCCCTGCGCGCGCACGACGTTGGCGGTCCAGGCGCGCGCCAGGATCTCGCACAGGTTCAGGTAGCCGCGGTGGTTCTGCACCAGCAGGATCACGCGCGAGAGTCCCGCCGGGTCGGTGCCCAGGCCCTGGAGCATCAGCTCGCAGCCCACCACCGGCTTCAGGCCGGCGCCGCGCGCCTGCTTGTAGAACTTGATCGCGCCGAACAGGTTGTTCAGGTCGGTGATGCCCAGCGCCGGCTGGGCATCGGCCCCCGCCGCCTTCACGATCTCCTCGATGCGGTTGGTGCCGTCGACGACGGAGAATTCGGTGTGCAGGCGCAGGTGGACGAACATGACCCGATTCTAGGAAACCCCGGGAACCGATTGGACCTTGACAGGTTCCTAGAATGCTTGCCCGTGAACAATATCCTCAACGTCTCCGCCTACCTGTTCGTGCCACTGCCGGACGCCGCCGCGCTGCGCGAACCGCTGCTGGCCCGCGCGCGGACCCTGGAGCTGAAGGGGACGATCCTGCTGGCCGAAGAAGGCATCAACCTGTTCCTGGCCGGCGCGCCCGAAGCGGTGCGCGCCCTGCTGGCCCACCTGCGGGACGATCCCCGCCTGGCCGGCCTGCAGGCCAAGGAGAGCTGGTCTGACACCGTGCCCTTCGGCCGCATGGTGGTGAAGCACAAGCGCGAGATCATCCGCATGAACCACCCGGCGATCCGCCCCGCGCAGGGCCGGGCGCCGGCCCTGGACGCCCGCACGCTCAGGCGCTGGCTCGATGCCGGCCACGACGACGCCGGCCGGCCGGTGGTGACGCTCGACACGCGCAATGCCTTCGAAGTGGATCACGGCGCCTTCGCCGGCGCCATCGACTGGCGGATGGCCAAATTCAGCGAGTTTCCGGACGCCCTGCGCGTGAACCTCGCGGACCTGCAGGGCAAGACGGTCGTCAGCTACTGCACCGGCGGCATCCGCTGCGAGAAGGCGGCGCTGGTGATGCGGGAGGCCGGGTTGGAGAACGTCTGGCAGCTGGAAGGTGGGATCCTGAAGTACTTCGAGGAAGCCGGCGGGGCGCATTTCCGCGGGGATTGTTTCGTGTTCGATGAGCGGGAGGCGGTGGGTGCCGATCTCGCGCCCGCGGCCTCGTAGGGTGGGCAAGCTCCGCTTGCCCACCATCGATGCGGCGCGCGGGCACGGTGGGCAAGCGAGCTTGCCCACCCTACGAATCGACGAGGCTCTGGATTCCCGCCTTCGCGGGAATGACGGCTAGGAGCGCGGTTCCGGCGGCGTGAAGCGCGTCGCCGGCAGCGGGATGTACTCGTCGTCCCCCGGCACCACGCCCATGCGCATCGCCTCCCAGTCCGCGCTGGCCTGCAGGATGCGCTCCTTGCGGCTGGAGACGAAGTTCCACCACATGTGGCGCGGCGCGTCGAGCGGATCGCCGCCGACCACCACGAGGCGGGCGCCGGCGTGCGTGAACAGGGCGGAGGGCTGCCCGGCCTGCAGCACCGCCATTTCGCGGGGCGCCAGCGCTTCGCCATCGATCTCGACGTCACCCTCGACGAGATAGAGCGCCAGCTCGGGCACCAGCGGCGGCAGCACCATGCGTCCGCCCGCGGGCAGCCACACGTCGAGATAGAGCGTGCGGGACAGCGCCGGAACCGGCGAGTGCGCCTCGAAGGCCTCGCCCACCAGCACGCGCACGCGGCCGTCGCCCACGCTCACCTCCGGGATCGCCTCGGCGGGCGTGTGCGAGAAGAAGGGCTCGGTCTCCTCGTGCGCGAGCGGCAGCGCCGCCCACAGCTGCAGGCCGTGGTTCACGTAGCGCGTCTCGCGCAGGTGGTCGGGCCGGCGTTCCGAGTGCACGATGCCGCGGCCGGACGTCATCCAGTTGATCGCGCCGGGCTCGATCAGCTGCTGCGTGCCGAGGCTGTCGCGATGCATCATGGCGCCGTCGAACAGGTAGCTGACGGTGGCCAGGCCGATGTGCGGGTGCGGCCGCACGTCGTGGTCGACGCCGGGCAGTTCCTCGGCCGGGCCGAAGTGGTCGAAGAAGATGAAGGGGCCGACGCTGCGCTGGCGCGCGTGCGGCAGCAGCCGCCGCACCACGAAGCCGCCGCCGAGGTCCTTGTCGTGCCCGATGAGCCGTTCTCGCATCATGCGGGCCATTGTAGGAACCGCCGCGATCTCCTGCTCGCCGACCAGACATCCAACAACCGGACGCAGAAGACGCAAAAACTACGCAGAGGACGCAAAAAATCCCATCAAGGATGTCTTTTGCGTCTTCTGCGGAACCTCTGCGTCTTCTGCGTCCGGTAGTTGGCTTTTATCAGCGCTGGAACCGCGCCGCAATCTCGGCAACGCGCTCGCCGAACAGTCGCGCCGTCTCCAGGTCCCCCGCCGCCATCGCATCCGCCCCGGCGTCCGCCGGGGACGTCGCGATGGCGCCGCTGTACGACACCAGGTAATTCACGTCGTCGCGCCTGGCCGAGCGCATCTGGCTCGGCATCAGGCCCTGGCTCACCCAGATCATCCCGTGCTGCATCGCCAGCGTGAACAGCGTGGTGAGCGTGCCCTGCTTGTCGCCGTTCATGCCCGCGCTGTTGGTGAAGCCCGCGGCGATCTTGTCCTTCCAGTCCTGGGCGTACCAGGCCTTGGAGGACGCATCGGCGAACTTCTTGAACTGCCAGCTCACGCTGCCCATGTAAGTGGGCGTGCCGAAGATGATCGCGTCGGCGGCCTTCAGCAGCTCCCAGCCGCCGGCCGGCAGGTTGCCGTCGGCGTCGATGGCGAGCAGCTGGGCTCCCGCCCCGCGGGCGACCGCCTGCGCCATGCGCTGCGTGTGCCCGTAAGCGGAGTGGAAGACGACGACGATGTCCGTCATGCCCGCCGGCGGCCGTCCATGCTGAAGCGTCCGGCGCCGAAGGCCGCCACGACCAGCAAGCCGCCCAGCACGGCGATGTTCTTGCTGAAGGCCTGCTTCTGCATCATCTGCTGCGCTTCAGGCATGGCCCAGTAGTTGTGGAACAGGGGCGTGATCACGGCGACGAAGATCGCCAGGCCCAGGGCCGCCCAGCGGGCCTGCCAGCCGACGAGCAGCGCGAGGCCCAGTCCGAGTTCGGCCGCGATCGCCAGTGCCGCGCACACCTCGGGGAAAGGGATGCCCTTGGACGCGATGTAGCCCGCGGTGCCCGCGAAGCCGGCGATCTTGCCCCAGCCGGCGGGCACGAACAGCCAGGCGAGCAGGACGCGCCCGATCAGGGCGAGCGTGTCCTGCGCTGCGTTGGGGGCGCCGACCGCGGGGCTGGCGTAGGTGGTAGTGGTGGCCATCAGGTTCTCCTTGCTTTGGATATAGGGACGATGATCAGTGCCCGGACAGCTCGAAGACGAGCACTTCGGCATTCTTGCCGCCCGAGAGGCTCAAGCGGGTCTCACCCTGCAACTTGACTGCATCGCCGGTGCCGAGCTTGTTGTCATTCACCGACAATTCGCCGCGAATCAGGTGCACATACACCGGCCGGCCGGGGTCGAGCGCCAGCGTCGCCTCTTCGGCGCCGTCGAACAGGCCGGCATGCAGCTTCGCGTCGGCGTGGATCAGCACCGAGCCTTCGGCGCCGTCGGGCGAGGCCACCAGACGCAGCTTGCCCCGCTTCTCCGCCTCGGGAAAGCTCTTCTGCTCGTAGCCCGGCTCGATGCCGGTCACGTTCGGCTGGATCCAGATCTGCAGGAAGTGCGTGGTCTGGTCCTTGGCATGGTTGAACTCGCTGTGCATCACGCCGCGGCCGGCGCTCATGCGCTGCACGTCGCCGGGCGGGATGCCCTTGACGTTACCCAGCGTGTCCTTGTGCGCCAGCTCGCCGGACAGCACGTAGCTGATGATCTCCATGTCGCGGTGCCCGTGGGTGCCGAAGCCGGAGCCCGGTGCGATGCGGTCCTCGTTGATCACGCGCAGGTTGCCCCAGCCCATGTGTTCGGGATCGTAGTAACCCGCGAACGAGAAGCTGTGGAAGGAGTTGAGCCAGCCATGGTCGGCATGGCCGCGGTCCTGGGACTTGCGCAAGGTGATCATGGTGAATTCCTTTGAATGACCGCTACTTTAGGCCCCGGATTCCTTGGCGAAATAGCCCCGGATTTGATGGCAGCATTCAAAATCCTTGAACATCGCTGCCCATGACCCCGCGTGACGTCCTCACCCCCGATGCCCTCGCCCTGGTCCAGGCCGTGGCCGACCAGGGCAGCTTCGCCGCCGCCGCGCGCGAGCTCGGACTGGTGCCCAGCGCCGTCACCTACCGCGTCCGGCAGGTCGAGGATGCCCTCGACGTCCTGCTCTTCGACCGCAGTTCGCGCCAGGCCCGGCTCACGGCCGCCGGCAACGAATTGCTGTGCGCCGGCCAGCAGTTGCTGCAGGATATCGACGCGATGGCCAACCGCGTCAAGCGCGTCGCCACGGGCTGGGAAGCGGAGTTCACGGTGGCCGTCGACGTGGCGCTGTCCTGCTCCACGGTGATGGAACTGGCGGAGTCCTTCTACGCGCTGCAGCCCACGACCCGCCTGCGCGTGCGCGAGGAGGCACTGGCCGGCACGCTGGAGGCGCTGACCTCCGGCCGCGCGGACCTCGCCCTGGGCGTCGTGGTCGAACCGGGCACCACGCCCGGCATCCAAAGCCACGAACTGGGCGACATGCTGTTCGTTTACTGCATGGCGCCGCACCATCCGCTCGCCGCCGCGACCGAACCGATCGGCGACGAGGTCCTGATCCGCCATCGCGCGGTGGCGGTGGCCGATTCCACGCAACTGCGCAACAACGCGGTGACCATGGGACTGCTCGCGGGGCAGGACGTCTTCACCGTGCCGACCATGCGCGCCAAGCTCGATGCGCAATTGCGCGGACTGGGCGGCGGCTTCCTGCCGGAGCCGATGGCGCGCCCGTACATCGAGAACGGCCGGCTGGTGGTGCGCGAGGTGCAGCGCTCGGCACGGCGCCAGCAGCGCCTCGGTTATGCGTGGCGCAGCGGCGGGCCGCTCGGGCCGGGGCGTGCACTGCAGTGGTGGCTGGCGCAGCTGGAAAGCCCGGCCACGCGCGGTGCTCTGCTGGAACGGCACCGATCTTCATGAACGGCTATCGCGGTCGTTTCGCGCCCTCGCCCACCGGTCCGCTGCACGCGGGCTCGCTGGTGGCGGCGCTGGCGAGCTGGCTCGATGCGCGCGCGCACGGCGGGACCTGGCTGGTGCGCATCGAGGACGTCGACCGTCCGCGCTGCGTGCCCGGCGCGGACGCCGAGATCCTGCGCCAACTGGCCGCCTGCGGCCTGCTGCCGGACGAGGAGCCGACCTGGCAGTCGCAGCGCGAGCCCCTGTACCAAGTGGCGCTCGATCGGCTGGTGGACCAGGGGCTCGCCTACCCTTGCGCCTGCTCGCGCAAGGACATCGAGGTGGCGCTGCGCGCGCAGGGGCGGGAACGTCCGCGCGGCGGCGAGCTGGTCTATCCGGGCACCTGCCGCCAGGGACTGCACGGCCAGGAGCCGCGCGCCTGGCGCTTGCGCGTCGCCGATGGCGTCGTGCCCTGGACCGATCGCCGCCTCGGCGTGCGCCTGCAGGACGTCGCGCAGGAAGTCGGCGACTACGTCCTGAAGCGGGCCGATGGCCTGTACGCCTACCAGCTCGCGGTGGTGGTGGACGACGGCGCGCAGGGGATCACGCACGTCGTGCGCGGAGAGGATCTCGCGGACAACACGCCGCGCCAACTGCTGCTGCAGCGCGCACTGGGCCTGCCGCAGCCGGCCTACCTGCACGCGCCGCTGGTGCTGGGGCCGAATGGCGAGAAGCTGTCGAAGCAGAACGGCGCCGAAGCCGTGGAGCTCGGCGATCCGCTGCGGGCGATCGTCTCGGCCGCGGCCGTGCTCGGCATCGACGTGTCCGGCGAACCCAGCCTCGGCAATGCGCTCCTTGCCGCGACCTGCGCCTGGGTCGCGCGTTTCCCGTAGGGGACAATCGGGGGATGAGCGACGAGAAGGACACGCCCGCGGGCGTGCAGCATCCCCGCGGCATCCGCAGCTACGTGCTGCGCACCGGCCGCACCACCATCGGCCAGGCGCGCGCGCTCGAGACGCTGGGCCCGCAATACCTGCTGCCCTACCAGCCGCAGCCCATCGACCTGGCCGCGGTGTTCGGCCGCGAGGCGCCCACGGTGCTGGAGATCGGCTTCGGCATGGGCGAAGCCACGGCCCACATCGCCGGCCTGATGCCCGAGAAGAATTTCGTCTGCTGCGAGGTGCACACGCCCGGCGTCGGCGCGCTACTCAAGCGCATCGGCGACCTGGGCCTGACGAACATCCGCATCGTGCAGCACGACGCGGTGGAAGTGATCGAGCACATGCTGCCGCCGGCGTCGCTGGCGGGCGTGCACATCTTCTTCCCGGATCCCTGGCACAAGGCGCGGCACAACAAGCGCAGGCTGGTGCAGCCGCACTTCCTGGCGAAACTCCTGCCGCGATTGCGGGCGGGCGGCTACCTCCACTGCGCGACGGACTGGGAGCCGTATGCGCAGCAGATGGTGGAGGTGCTCTCCGCCAATCCGCATCTCAAGAACACCGCGCATGGGTTCGCGCCGCGGCCGGAGTACCGGCCGCTGACCAAGTTCGAGAACCGGGGCATCCGGCTGGGACACGGCGTGTGGGACGTCGTGTTCGAGAAGAAGTGACCTGACGGTCCTTTCAAGCCAGCAGCCGCTGCACGAACGCCCGCCCCGTCGCCGCGGTGCCGAGCTTGCCGCCGACGTCGCGCGTGCAATCGCCCGCGGCGATGGCGGCCACCGTCGCCTCCTCGATCGCCTGCGCGGCCCGCAGGAAGTCGGGCAGGCCCTTGCGCTGGCCGTGCCAGCCCAGCAGCTGTCCGGCCGAGAGCACCAGCGAGAAGGGATTGGCGACGTCGCGGCCGGCGATGTCCGGCGCGGAACCGTGCTGCGCCTGGCCCATCGCATGGTCGCGGCCGGCGTTGAGCGAGCCGCCCAGCCCGAGGCTGCCGGAGAGCTCCGCCGTCAGGTCCGACAGGATGTCGCCGAACATGTTGGTCGTGACGATCACGTCGTAGCGTTCCGGCGCCCGCACCACGTGCGCCATCATCGCGTCCACGATGAAGTCGTCGACGCGCACTTCGGGAAACTCGCGCGCCACCGCCTGGCACATGTCGATGAACATGCCGTCGCCGATGCGCAGCACGTTGGCCTTGTGCACGATGCTGACGTGCTTGCCGCGCGTCATCGCCAGCTCGAACGCGGAGCGCGCGATGCGCTCGCAGCATTCGCGGGTGATCCGGCGCAGCGACACCACCACGTCCTTCGTGATCAGCATCTCGCTGCCGCCCGAGGCGATGTTGCGGTCGGCGTAGAAGCCTTCGGTGTTCTCGCGCACCACCACCAGGTCGAACGCGCCGACCTTGTTCGGCAGTCCCGGGTAGGTGCGCGCCGGGCGGATGTTCGCGTAGAGATCCAGCTCCTTGCGGAAGAATTTCGAGGGGTTGATCTCGCCCTTGGACTCGTCCTTGAACTCGTACGTGGCGGTGGGGCCGAGCATCAGGCCGTCGGCCGCCTTGACCTTCTGCAGCAGCGACTGCGTGACGGTCGCGCCGTGGCGCTTGAGGCTTTCGTGGCCGGTGACGTCGTGGTCCAGTTCGAGACGCAGGCCGAAGCGGCGCGACACCGCCTCCAGCACGTCGACCGTGACGGCCATGGTTTCGGGGCCGATGCCGTCCCCGGGAAGTACGACGATTTTCATGGTGCGGGTGTCAGCGCAGCTGCATGCCGGGGTTGGATGCGACGGCGCGCCAGTTCGCCAGTTCGCGCGCGAGCTCCTGGCCGAAGGCCGCGGGCGTCATGCGCAGCGGGTCCGCGCCTTCGGCGAGCAGCCGGCCTTTCACGGACTCGCCCGCCGCGGCGTCGTTGACCGCGCGATTGAGCATCGCGATCACCGCGGGCGGCGTCTGCGCCGGGGCCAGCACGCCCCACCAGGTCGTCACCTCGAAGCCGGGCACGCCGGCTTCGGCCATCGTGGGCACCTGCGGGAACAGCGCCGAGCGGCGCGCGCCGGTGACGGCGAGCACCGGCAGCTTGCCGTCCTTCACGTGGGACAGGATGGTCGGCACGGTGGAGAAGAACAGGTCGATGCGGCCGGCCAGCAGTTCGACGGTCGCCGGGCCGCTGCCCTTGAAGGGCACGTGGGTCATCGCGAGGCCGGTCTTCTGGCGGAACATCTCGCCGGCCAGGTGGTTGATGCTGCCCTCGCCGGCGGAACAGAAGTTCAGGCCCTGCGGGCGCGACTTGGCGGTGGCGAGCAACTGGGGGATCGAAGTCGCGCCGAGCTCGCGCGAGGCGACCACCAGCAGCGGGCCGCGGCCGATCATCGCGACGGGTGCGAAGTCCTTGGCCGCGTCATAGGGCAGCTTCGGCGAGATCGCGGCATGCGTCGCGAAAGTGGACGTCGCGAACAACAGGGTGTGGCCATCCGCCTTCGCCTTGGCGACCGCATCGGCGCCGAGGGCGCCGCCGGCGCCGCCGCGGTTCTCCACGATCACCGGTTGGCCGAGCTGTTCGGCCATCACCTTGGCGACGTCGCGCGCGATGCTGTCGGTGCCGCCGCCGGGGGCGAAGGGCACGACCAGCGTGATGGGGCGGCTGGGAAAGGTCTGCGCCTGGACGGCTGCGAACGGGGCCAGCAGCGTGGCGGCCGCGAGGGCGGTGGCGAAGGTACGTCGGGTCTTGTGCATGGTTGTCGTCTCCAGCCGCGGATCATCGCGCAGCGGACTCATCGGGTAAATTGCAAAGATTCTTCCGATTGATACGCATCGCACATGAATATCGACCTGGACGGCCTGCGCGCCTTCGTGGCCGTCGCCGACCTGGGCAGCTTCCGGGCCGCGGCCGAGGCGCAGCACCTGTCGCAACCGGCCCTGTCGCGGCGGGTGGAGAAGCTGGAGCAAGGCCTGGGCTTCCGCCTGTTCGACCGCACGACGCGCAAGGTCGAACTCAACGCGATGGGGCGCAGCTTCATCCCGCGCGCGCGGCACGTGCTGAACGAACTGGAAGGCGCCCTGCTCGGGATGGCGGACCTGTCGGACCGGCTGCGCGGCCAGGTCACGGTCGCCTGCGTGCCGTCCGCGGTGGGCAGCTTCGTCTCGCAAGCCCTGCGCGAATTCCACGCGCAGTTCCCGCGCATCCGGGTGCGGGTGGTGGACGACAGCGCCACCGAGATCCTGCTGGCCGTGGCCCGCGCGGAGGCCGACTTCGGCGTGACCTATCTCGGCACGCAGGAGCCCGACCTCGAGTTCGAGCCGCTGCTGCAGGAGGACTTCGTGGTGGCGTGCCCGGTGGGGCATGCGCTGGCGCGGCGGCGGCGCGTGCGCTGGGCCGAACTGGCGGACCACGAGTGCGTGATGCTCGCGCCGGGCAGCGGCAACCGCATGCTGATCGACCAGGCGCTGGCCGGCCTGCAGGTGCCATTGCGCTGGGCCTGCGAAGTGCGCCACGTCCCGGCGCTCCTGGACCTGGTGGAAGCCGGCATCGGCGTCGGCCCGGCGCCGCGCTTCGCGGTGCCGGTGGGCGGACCTGCAGCGCTGGTGAGCGTGCCCCTGGTGGAGCCGCAGGTGGTCCGCACGATCGGCATGATCCGCCGGCGCGGACGACCGCTGTCGCCGGCGGCGCAGGCGTTCCATGACATGCTGGTGCGGCGGGCGCGGGCGAAGTCTGCAGGGCGATAGCCGTCATTCCCGCGCAGGCGGGGATCCAGGGCGTCCAAAGAGAAAGGGCGCCGGTGGCGCCCTTCTTCAATGCCCTGGGCCCCCGCCTGCGCGGGGGTGACGGGTCAGACCCGCTCGGCCACCCAGCCTTGAACGGATTGGAGCGCCCCCGTCAGCTTGCTCGCATCGGTGCCGCCGGCCATGGCCAGGTCCGGCTTGCCGCCGCCCTTGCCGCCGACCTGCTGCGCGACGAAGTTCACCAGGTCGCCGGCCTTGACCTTGCCCATGCTGTCGGCGGTGACGCCCGCGGCCAGTTGAACCTTGGCGCCGTCGACCGCGGCCAGCACGATCGCCGCCGTCTTGAGCTTGTCCTTCAGCTTGTCCATCGTGTCGCGCAGCGTCTTGGCGTCGGCGCCTTCGAGGCGCGCGGCCAGCACCTTCACGCCCTTCACGTCGACGGCCTGCGCCACCAGCTCGTCGCCCTGCGAGGAAGCCAGCTTGCCCTTCAGCTGCGCCACTTCCTTTTCCAGCGCGCGCACCTGGTCCAGCACCTGCTCGATGCGGCCGTTCAGTTCCGTCGGCGCCGACTTCAGCGAGCCCGCCGCCGCCTGCACCGTGGACTCCAGCTGCTGCAGATACGAAAGCGCGTTGGCGCCGGTCACCGCCTCGATGCGGCGGATGCCGGCGGCCACGCCGCCTTCGCCCACGACCTTGAACAGCCCGATGTCGCCGGTGCGCTGCACGTGCGTGCCGCCGCACAGTTCGCGGCTGGAGCCGATGTCCAGCACGCGCACGGTCTCGCCGTACTTCTCGCCGAACAGCATCATCGCGCCGGTCTTCTGCGCCGACTCGATGTCCATCACGCGCGCCTGCGTCGCCTGGTTGGCCAGGATCTCCGCGTTCACGCGCTTCTCGATCTCGCGCAGCTGCTCCGGCGTGACCGGCGCGTTGTGCGTGAAGTCGAAGCGCGTCTTGTCCGCGTCGACCAGCGAGCCCTTCTGCTGCACGTGCGAACCCAGCACCTCGCGCAGCGCCTTGTGCATCAGGTGCGTGACGCTGTGGTTGCGCATCGTCGACTGGCGCAGCGCCATGTTCACGGACGCCTTGACCGTGTCGCCGACCTTCAGGCGACCCTGCGTCTGCACGCCATGGTGGCCGTACACGTCGGACTTGATCTTCTGCGTGTCCTCCACGCCGAACTGCACGCCCTCGGCCGCCAGCACGCCGCTGTCGCCGACCTGGCCGCCGCTCTCGGCGTAGAAGGGCGTGGTGTCCAGCACCACGACGCCCGGCTGGCCTTCTTCCAGCTGCTGCACCGGCGTGCCGTCCTTGTACAGGGCCACGACCTTCGCCGACTCTTCCAGCTTCTCGTAGCCGGTGAACACGTTGGAGGCGCCGCCGTATTCCAGCGCGCGGTCCATCTTGAACTTGCCGGCGGCGCGGCCCGCGGCCTTCTGCTTTTCCATCGCCGCGTTGAAGCCGGCCTCGTCGACGCTCACGCCGCGCTCGCGGCAGACGTCGGCCGACAGGTCCAGCGGGAAGCCGTAGGTGTCGTGCAGCTTGAAGGCGACGTCGCCGGGCAGCACCTTCTGGCCGCCGGCCAGGGCCGCGTCCAGGATCTCCATCCCGTTGGCCAGCGTCTCGTAGAAGCGCTCCTCTTCGGCCTTGAGCACTTCCATCACGCGCTTCTCGCTCGCCTTCAGGTTCGGGTAGGCCTCGCCCATCAGCTTCACGAGGTCCGGCACGAGCTTGTGGAAGAAGGGCGTCTTGCGACCGAGCTTGTAGCCGTGGCGGATGGCGCGGCGGATGATGCGCCGCTGCACGTAGCCGCGGCCTTCGTTGGACGGGATCACGCCGTCGGCGACCAGGAAGGAGGTGGCACGCACGTGGTCGGCGATCACCTTCAACGAGGGATTCGCGAGGTCCTTCACGCCGGTCTCGCGGCCCGCAGCCTGGATCAGCGCTTCGAAGATGTCGATCTCGTAGTTGCTGTGCACGTGCTGCAGGATCGCCGCCAGGCGCTCCAGGCCCATGCCGGTGTCCACGCAGGGCGCGGGCAGCTTCTTCAGCGAGCCGTCCGGCTGCATGTCGAACTGCATGAACACGTGGTTCCAGATCTCGATGTAGCGGTCGCCGTCCTGGTCCGGGCTGCCCGGAGGGCCGCCGGCCACTTCGGGACCGTGGTCGAAGAAGATCTCCGAGCAGGGACCGCAGGGGCCGGTGTCGGCCATCATCCAGAAGTTGTCGCTGGCGTACTTCGCGCCCTTGTTGTCGCCGATGCGCACCACGCGCTCGGGCGGCACGCCGATCTCCTTGGTCCAGATGTCGTAGGCCTCGTCGTCGTCGATGTAGACGGTGGCCCACAGCCGGTCGGCCGGCAGCTTGTAGACCTGCGTCAGCAGTTCCCAGCCCCACTTGAGCGACTCGCGCTTGAAGTAGTCGCCGAAGCTCCAGTTGCCCAGCATCTCGAAGAAGGTGTGGTGCCGCGCGGTGTAGCCCACGTTCTCCAGGTCGTTGTGCTTGCCGCCGGCGCGCAGGCAGGCCTGCACCGAAGCCGCGCGCACGTAGGGGCGCTTGTCGGTGCCGAGGAAGACGTCCTTGAACTGCACCATGCCCGAGTTGGTGAACATCAGCGTCGGGTCGTTGCCCGGCACGAGCGGGCTGGAGGCCACCACCGCGTGGCCCTTGTCCTTGAAGAAGTCCAGGAAGGTCTGGCGGATGTCGGCGACGGTGAATTTCGGTGTGGTCATGGGGGGTCCAGCTGAACCTTCGATTATAGGTTTCGCCCCCTGGCGGCCCGCCCCGGACGGGCCGAATCCCTTTAGGCTCAGGCGTGCCCCGCCGTCCATCCGGGCTGGCCGCGCGGACGGGAACGCGGCAGCCCCGCGTCGCATCTATAGCCCGCACCCACCAAAGGAGAACAAGACATGGACGTGCAGACGATGCTGAAGACCGCCGTGATCCTGCTGGCCCTCACCGCCCTCGGCGGCCTGCTGCTGGCGGGCATCCGCTTTGCCGGGCGGCCCCAGCCCCCGACAGCGATCGCCATGCTGCACGGCCTGCTGGCGGGCGGCTCCCTGACGCTGCTGCTCTACGCGGGCTTCGCGGCCGGCATGCCCGGCGGCGCCTGGCTGGGCGTGATCCTGCTGGTCGTCGCCGCGCTCGGCGGCCTCGTGCTGAACCTGAATTACCACTGGAAGAGGCTGCCGCTGCCGATCTGGCTGGTGCTGGTGCATGCCGCCGTGGCGGTCGCCGGCTTCCTGGTCCTCGCCCTCGCCGTCTGGCGCTGAGCCGCTATCGGAGGGTCGCCAGGTAGGCGGCCATGTCGCGGGCGTCGCGCTCGGACACGCCCAGCTGCGGCATGGCCGTGCCGGGCTTCACCTGCTGGGTCTCCATGAGCCAGCGGCGCATGTTGTCCTGCGTGTTGAGCAGCGTGCCGGCGATGAACTGGCGGCCGGCCATGCCTGCGAGCGGCGGCCCGACGTAGACGCCTGCCCCGGTGACGCCGGGGATCGTGTGGCAGGAGTTGCAGCCATGCTGGTGCAGCGCCACCCGGCCGCGCTCGGGATCGACCGGCAACCCCGCGAGCACCACCGGCGCCTGCGGGGACCGCAGCGCCCCGGCGCCGCAGGCCGGCGCGGGCGGCGCGCGCCGCATCCAGTCCGCGTACTGCGGGGCATTCAGGTCGGGCAGCCGCTGCAGGAAGGCCACCACTTCCCACAGTTCCTCGTCACCCAGGCGGAACTCCCAGGCCGGCATGCCGCTCATGCGGATGCCGTGCCGCGTGAGCCAGTAGAGCTCGCGCGCGCGCCAATGCCGCCTCGCGTCGACCAGCGGACCCGGCAGCGGCTGCATGCTCTTGCCGATGTCGCCCGGGCTCACCCCCGGCGCGCCGTGGCATTGCACGCATTTGTCGCGAAAGCAGCCCGCGCCGCGCACGGCCATCGTCTCGTCGGACAACGGCGGCTCCACGATGCCGCTCGCACGCAGCTTCACCGAGTGGCGCATCGCCGTCTCCAGCACGCGGTAGGTCGGCTGCCAGTGCTCCTTCGTGGACGCGACGTCGTAGAGCCCGCCGAAGATCACCACCGCCGCGGTGACCGCGCCGGCGAGCGCCAGCACCGCCGTCGTGGCGGCCGCAATGAGCAGCACGCGAGCCTTGTTGCGCATGAGGCGCGATTCTGGCCCACGGCGGCGCCGTCGAGGGCCAGAATGCGCCGATGCCGACGACCTGCCGCGCCGCGTGCCTGGCGGCGCTGCTCGCCGCCTCCGCCGCCCTGCCCGCGGCCGCGCAGGACCGCGGCCGGGTCGAGCGCGGCCGTGACCTGCTGGTCCAGTACCGCTGCGGCAGTTGCCACGCGATCCCCGGCGTGCCGGGGTCCCGCGGCCAGGTCGCGCAGTCCCTCAAGGCGTGGCGCCACCGCAGCTACATCGCTGGCCGCCTGCCCAACCGGCCGGACGTGCTCGCCCGCTGGATCGAAGCCCCCGCCTCGCTGGTGCCCGGCACGCTGATGCCGCGCATGGGCGCGTCGGCCGACGAGGCGCAGGCGATGGCGGCCTACCTGTTCACGCTCGAGTGAGATGGCCGGCGTGATGCAGGCCGCGGGCGATGCGGCGCGCGCGATCGAAAGCATCAGCTGGGTGCTTTTCGCCGGCGGCTTCGCGATCTTCGCCGGCGTGATGCTGCTGCTCGCCGCGTCGTTGCGGCGCAGGGCGGGGACCGTGCGCACGCGGCTGTGGATCGTCGGCGGCGGGCTGCTGTTTCCCGGCGCGGTGCTGGCCGCGCTCTATGTGTGGACCGTCGGCATGACGCCGCACTGGAAACCGGTGCCGCCGCCCGGCGCCCTGGTGGTCGCCGTGACCGGCACGATGTGGTGGTGGGACGTGCGCTACCGCGATCCGGCCAGCGGCGCGGAGATCCGCACGGCCAACGAGATCCGCATCCCGGTGGGGCGGCCGGTGTACCTCGCGGTCGACAGCAACGACGTGATCCACAGCTTCTGGGTGCCGCAGCTGGCGGGCAAGCTGGACATGATCCCGGGGCGGCTGCAGCACCTGCTGCTGTCCGCTGACCGGCCCGGCACTTATCGCGGGCAGTGCGCCGAGTTCTGCGGCGAGCAGCATGCGCGGATGGTGCTGCAGGTGGTGGCGATGGCGCCGGCAGACTTCGAAGCATGGCTGGCGGCGCAGGCGAGGCCGGCGGTGTCGACCGCGAGCGCGGGGCAGCAGGCGTTTCTGGCGCATCGCTGCAATGCGTGTCATGCGGTGCGCGGGGTGAGCGAGGAGAGCCGGCTGGGGCCGGACCTCACGCATGTGGGGAGCCGCATGCAGCTGGCGGCGGGGTCCATGGCGAACACCGAGGACGGCCGGCGTGCGTGGATCGCGCACGTGCAGCGCATCAAGAGCGGTGCGCGGATGCCCTCGTATGAAAAGCTCGGGGACGAGACACTAGCTGTGATCGCCGAATGGCTGGGGACGCTGCAATGAACGCGGACGAGTCCGCCGCCCCCGCGTCCCCCTCCGTCACCCCCGCGAAGGCGGGGGCCCAGGGCGCCCTGGGTTCCCGCCTTCGCGGGAATGACGGGAGGGAGAGCGGGAATGACGGGAAGGAGAGCGGGAATGACGAACTTCCGAACCGCCTCCCCCGTCCCGCCGGCGAACTCGAAGCGCTCCAACGTGCCTGGGACCCTCCCAGGGGCTGGCGCAAGTTCACCGCCGTCAACAACACGCAGATCGGCCTCTACTACCTCGCCACGTCGCTGCTGTTCTTCCTCGGTGCCGGCGTGCTCGCGCTCGTGATGCGGGCGCAGCTCGCGGTGCCGAACAACACGCTGGTGGATGCCGGCACCTTCAACCAGCTGTTCACCATGCACGGCACGGTGATGATGTTCCTGTTCGCCGTGCCGGTGGTGGAGGCGATGGCGGTCTGGCTGCTGCCCAACATGCTGGGCGCGCGCGACCTGCCCTTCCCGCGCCTGTCCGCCTACGCCTTCTGGGCCTACGCCTTCGGCGGCTTCGCCTTCTTCTGCACGGTGCTGTTCGGCGCCTCGCCCGACGGCGGCTGGTTCATGTACCCGCCGCTCACGAGCAAGGAATACTCCCCCGGCATCGGCGCGGACTGGTGGCTGCTGGGCATCGGCTTCATCGAGATCAGCGCCATCGCGGGCGCGATCGAACTGATCGTCGGCGTGCTGTTCACGCGCGCGCCGGGCATGAGCCTCATGCGCATGCCGCTGTTCGCCTGGGCGATGCTCGTCACCGGATTGATGATCGTGTTCGCCTTCCCCGCGATCATCGCCGGGACCATCCTGCTGGAGATGGAACGCGCGTTCGACTGGCCCTTCTTCATCCCGGCGCGCGGCGGCGACCCGCTGCTGTGGCAGCACCTGTTCTGGTTCTTCGGGCACCCCGAGGTCTACATCATCTTCCTGCCGGCGGCGGGCATGGTCTCGATGCTGGTGCCCGCGATGGCGCGCACGCCGCTGGTGGGACACTCCGCCGCCGCCTGGGCCCTCGTGGGCGTGGGCGCGGTGAGCTTCCTGCTGTGGATCCACCACATGTTCACGGCGGGACTCGGGCCGCTCGCGCTGTATCTCACCTCGGCGGCCAGCTTCCTCGTCTCCATCCCGAGCGCGGTGCAGGTGTTCGCCTGGATCGCCACCTTCTGGAAGGGACGCGTGGGCCTGGAGTCGCCGACGCTGTTCCTGCTCGGCTTCCACTTCATCTTCGTCCTGGGCGGGCTCACGGGCGTGATGGTCGCCGTGCTGCCCTTCGACTGGCAGGTGCACGACAGCTACTTCGTCGTCGCGCACCTGCACTACGTGCTGATCGGGGGCATGGTGTTTCCGCTGTTCGCCGGCCTCTATTACTGGGCGCCGGTCGTCAACGGCCACCGGCTCTCCGAACGCGTCGGCCGCTGGAGCGCGGGACTGATGTTCGCGGGCTTCAACCTCGCCTTCTTCCCGATGCACATCGCCGGACTGGCGGGCATGCCGCGGCGTATCTACACCTACGACGCGGGACTCGGGTGGACGGCGTGGAACCTGCTGTCCACGGTCGGCGCTTATGTGTTCGCCGCCGGCGCCGTGCTGACGCTGGTGCACTTCGCGCGCAGCGCACGCAAGCCCGAACGCGAGCACGGCGATCCCTGGCAGGCGCACTCGCTCGAATGGCTGCCGGCGCAGGATTACGGCGTGCGCAGCATCCCGCAGGTGACCACCCGCTATCCGCTGTGGGAACAGCCGGGACTCGCGCAGGAGATCGTGCAGGGCCGGCACTGGCTGCCCGGCACCGCCTTCGGCGGGCGCGAGACGCTGGTGACGAGCCTGCGGCGGGCCGAGATCCGCTCGCTGTTCCGCATCGCCGGCGACGGCTGGCTGCATTTCGTCGCGGCGATGGCGACGGCGGGCTTCTTCCTCGCGCTCACCGTGTCCTGGATGCTGCCCGCCATGGCCTGCGGCCTCGTCGCCATCGCCGCCATCCTCGGCTGGCTGTGGCAACTCGACGAGCCACCCCCGCGCGCCACCGCGCAGATCGGCGACGGCGTGAGCGTGCCGGCCATCGCGCGCGGCCGCGGCTCGCCCTCGTGGTGGGCGATGGTGGTGCTGGCCGCCGTGGACGCGACGGTGTTCGCCTCGCTCGCCTTCGCGCATTTGCACGTGTCGATGAAGCTCGATGTCTGTCCGCCACCGGGCACGCAACTGGCCGGCGGCGGCGGGTGGGCCGCCGGCCTGCTCGTCGCGGCTTCGCTGCTGGTCTTCGCGGCCGGACGGCTCGTGCAGCGCCAGGGTTGGCTGCAGACAGCCATGCTGCTCGCGACGGCCTGTGGCCTCGCCGGTTTCGGCGTCGACCTCGGCGCGCACCTGCAGGCGGGACTGGCGCCGCGCGAACACGCGTGGGGCGCCACGGTCGCGGCGCTGCTCGCCTGGCAGGGACTGCACGTCGTGGTGCTGCTCTTCATGGGCCCCTATGTCCTCGCGCGATCGCTGGCCGGCAAGCTGCGCCCCGATGCGCGCGCGACGCTGGACAACAGCGCCTTCTTCTTCCACTACACCGTCGCGCAGGGCATCGCCACCATCGCGCTGGTGCGGCTGCTGCCGCAGTGGATGAACGCCTGAGCTGGCGCCCGCGTTTCGCGGCGCCCGCCTACAACACGCCTGGCGCGACGGCGGAAACTTCGAACATGAAGAACGCGAATCCCTACCTCCTGCTGCCCGTCGTCGCCGTCGCCGTGCTGACGGCCTGCGCCGCGGGCGTCATCGCGCAATCGGCGCTGTCCGGCACCGGGCCGAATCCGCCGCTGCCCGAACCGCACAAAAGCTGGCTGCCCACCGTGAGCGTCGCGCCGGCCAAGGGCTGGCCGGATGGCGCCGCGCCGCGCGCACCGGCGGGCTTTCGCGTGACCGCCTTCGCGAAAGGCCTCGATCATCCGCGCTGGGTCTACACGCTGCCCAATGGCGACGTGCTGGTGGCCGAAAGCAACAAGCCGGAGCCCGAGCCCGGCACGCGGAACGTGCATGCCGAGGGCATCAAGGGCAAGGCGATGAGCTTCTTCATGAAGCGCGCCGGCGCCGGCGTGCCCAGCGCCAACCGCATCACCCTGCTGCGCGATGCCGACGGCGACGGCGTGGCCGAAGTCCGCACCGTGTTCCTCGCCAACCTGGTGTCGCCTTTCGGCATGGTGCTGGTGGGCAACGAGCTCTTCATCGCCAATGCGAACGCCATCGTGAAGGTTCCCTACCAGCCGGGGCAGACCGCGATCCAGGCCACGCCGGTGAAAGTGACCGACCTGCCGGCCGGCACCAACCACCACTGGACGAAGAACATCATTGCCAGCGCCGACGGCAGCAAGCTGTATGCGACCGTCGGCTCCAACAGCAACGTGGGCGACAACGGCCTGGAAGCCGAACAGGGCCGCGCGGCGATCTGGGAGGTGGACCGCGCCACCGGCAACAAGCGCCTGTACGCCACGGGGCTGCGCAACCCCAACGGGCTCGGCTGGGAACCCCAGACCAGGACGTTGTGGACGGTGGTGAACGAACGCGACGAACTCGGCGACAACCTGGTGCCCGACTACCTCACGTCGGTGAAGGACGGCGCGTTCTACGGCTGGCCGTGGAGCTACTGGGGCCAGCACGTGGACGACCGGGCGCAGCCGGCGAACCCGGCGATGGTCGCCAAGGCGGTCGTGCCCGACTTCGGCCTCGGTTCGCACGTCGCACCGCTGGGCCTGACCTTCTCCGATGCGCGCATGCCGCCGAACTACGCCAGCGGCGCCTTCGTCGGCCAGCACGGCTCCTGGAACCGAAGGCCGCGCGCCGGCTATAACGTGGTGTTCATCCCCTTCGCGAACGGCAAGCCGGCCGGCCAGCCGATGGAATTCCTCGGAGGGTTCCTGGGCGACAACGGCGATGCGTATGGGCGGCCGGTGGGCGTGACGCTGGATGGCAAGGGCGCGTTGTTGGTGGCGGATGACGTGGGGAACACGGTGTGGCGGGTGGCGGCGGCACGATAGGGCGTCGTGCGTCGGGGTTCGGCGCTTCGCGCGCTCACCGCCGACCTACGGGGATCGAACCCGGTGGTTTTCGTAGGTCGGGGTGAGCCCGCAGGCGAACCCCGACGATCGGCCCACGAAGCCGAGCCATCCTGTCCTACACCCGTCGCATCACAAGGCCGACTTGGACACGTTTACAGACGATCGACAGTGTGCGGTAGTTGACAACATCCGCAACGGGAGATCACCAAATGCCCACCCAAGTCACCGAATGGAGCGACGCGATGTTCACGTCGCTGGCCGCGGCCATGGCGCTGCTGTTCTCGGCGATCCCGAAAATCATCGGCTTCCTGCTGATCATCGTCGCCGGCTGGTTCATCGCCTCGCTGATCGAACGCGGTCTCGCGGCAGTGCTGCGCTCCATCAAGTTCAACGACCTGTCCGAGCGCGCGGGCCTGAGCGACTTCATCCGCAAGATGGGCATGAACACCGATGCCTCCGGGATGATCGGCCTGGTGGTGAAGTGGTTCGTGCGGCTGATCGCGCTGGTGGTGGCCTTCGATGCGCTGGGCCTGCCGGCGGTGTCGGAGGTGCTGCGGCAACTGCTGCTGTGGCTGCCCAACGTGGTGGTGGCGCTGGTGGTGCTCGTCATCGGCGGACTGGCGGCCCGTGCGCTGAGCAACGTGGTGCGCGGCGCGGCCAACGAAGCGGGCCTCACGAACGCCAACTTCCTGTCCAAGGCCGCGGCGACGGTGGTGTGGGCCTTCGCGATCGTGGTGGCCGTCAACCAGCTGGGCATCGCGACCGAACTGGTGAACACGCTGTTCATGGCGGTGGTGGGCGCCCTCGCCCTGGGCCTGGGCCTTGCCTTCGGGCTGGGTGGCCGCGAGACGGCGGCCGAGATCCTGAGCAAGTGGTATTCGAAGGCGCAGGAGAAGTCGGGCGAGATGAAGCAGCTGGCGGAGAACATGGGCGACCGGATGCACGGCAACGAGCAGGCCAAGCCTGGCCAGTGGCCCACCGGCGGCTATCCGCAAGGCGGCGGTTCGCAGGGCGGGCCGGTGCCGGCCGACAAGCGCCACGACGCCGAAGGCGGCTGAGCACGCCGCGTCTTCCGCAGCAGGGCCCCGCACGGGGCCCTTTTTCTTTGCCACACTGGGACATGGCGTTCGAACCCGTGGTCCAGAGCCTGCTGGACACCGACCTCTACAAGTTCACGATGTGGCAGCCGCTGCTGCATCGGCACGCGCAGAACCAGGCCGCCTACCGCTTCGTGCTGCGCAACGAACCGCTGTATCCGCTGGCCGAACTCGTGGACGCCGTTAACGCGCAACTGGACCACCTGTGCCGCCTCTCCTTCACCGGCGACGAGCTGGACTTCCTGGCTGGCCTGCGCTTCATGCGCAGCGACTTCATCGACTTCCTGCGCATCTTCCGTTTCCAGCGCGACTTCGTCCGTGCCTGGGCGGAAGGCGACGCGCTGCGCATCGAGGCGCGCGGGCCGCAGGTGCACGTGATGGGCTTCGAGATCTTCGTGCTGGCGATCGTCAACGAGCTGTACTTCCGCCGCTTCGACCGTGACGCCGCCTGGACGGAGGGCCGGCGCCGCCTGAATGACAAGGTAGCGCAGCTACGCGCCTTCGGCGAGGAGCCACCGCTCGCGCATCCCTTCGAGTTCTTCGACTTCGGCGTGCGGCGCCGCTACAGCCGCGACTGGCAGCGCGAGGTGATCGCCACGCTCGCGAAGGAGTTGCCGCAATTCTTCAAGGGCACCTCCAACGTGCTGCTCGCGCGCGACCTCGACATCGTTCCGATCGGCACCATGGGCCACGAGTACCTGCAGACCTTCCAGGGCGTGGGCGTGCGGCTGCGCGACTTCCAGCGCGCGGCGCTGGAGGAATGGGTGCAGGAATACCGCGGAGACCTCGGCATCGCGCTCACCGACACGGTGGGCATGGACGCGTTCCTCGCCGACTTCGACCTCTACTTCGCCAAGCTGTTCGACGGCCTGCGGCACGACTCCGGCGACCCGGTCGCCTGGGGCGAGAAGGCACTGGCCCACTACGCCGCGCTACGGATCGACGCCCATTCCAAACGGCTGGTGTTCTCCGACAGCCTGGACGTCGACAAGGCGATCGCGCTGTACCGCCACTTCGGCGACCGCGTGCAGTTGGGATTCGGCATCGGCACCGGCCTCACCAACGACGTCGGCCTGAAGCCCCTCAACATCGTGATGAAGCTGGTGGAATGCAACGGCCAGCCGGTGGCCAAGCTGTCCGACGCGCCGGGCAAGACGCTGGCGACGGACGAGACTTTTTTGGCCTATCTGCGGCAGGTGTTCAAGGTGACCTGAATTTCGTCGTCCCCGAATGCGGAAGCCCTGGATTCCCGCCTACGCGGGAATGACACGGTACTCGTCATCCCCGCGCAGGCGGGGACCCAGAGCATTCAAGCGCCCGAAGGGCGCTCCACCGACACCGGCTTCGCAACGCCACGCCCCAAGTGCTCCCGCACCCTGTCGGCCTCGTCTCCAACCGCCGCCACCGCCTCCTTCACGTGCCTCTGGCTCACATTGAAATGCCGCGCCCAGGCGCACACGGCGTAATCATGGGTGATGTCGATGCGCTCTCTGCGCGGCGACTGCTGCTTCGTCTGCAGGGTGTGCATGGTGCTTCCGTCTGTTTTCGATACGAAGCGTCGATGCTAGGCAGCGCCCGCCGCCGCCGGTGTAGGACTTGGCGCAGCGCACCTGACGGTGCCGCATGCCCTGGCTCAGCAACGGCACCGAAATGCCCGCATTCCTGCAGCCCTCCCCCCGACCCGGGATAATGTCGTCCCCGGCTCCCCGAGCCGCGGCCCTGGCGCCCCCGGGCATTGCGCCCGCGACCGCCACCCCACGATCGCTCCCAGCATGGACACCCGTCAGGCACTCGTTCTCTTTTCCGGCGGGCAGGATTCCACCACCTGCCTGGCCTGGGCCCTGGACCGCTTCTCCCGCGTGGAGACGGTCGGCTTCGACTATGGCCAGCGCCATCGCATCGAGCTGGATTGCCGCGCCACCGTGCGCGAGCGCATCGCCGCCGCCTTCCCGGCCTGGGGCGAGCGCCTGGGCGACGACCACCTGCTGGAAATCGACGTGCTGGGGCGCATCAGCGACACCGCGCTCACTCGCGACGCCGAGATCGCGCTGCAGGCCGACGGCCTGCCGAACACCTTCGTCCCCGGCCGCAACCTGCTGTTCCTGACGCTGGCGGCCGCCCTCGCCTACCGGCGCGGCATGTCGGTGCTGGTGGGCGGCATGTGCGAGACCGATTACTCCGGCTACCCCGACTGCCGCGACAACACGATGAAGGCGATGCAGCAGGCGCTGACCCTCGGCACCGACCGCCCCTTCGAGATCGCGACGCCGCTGATGTGGCTGGACAAGGCCGCGACCTGGGAGCTGGCGCGGCGCCTCGGCGGCGACACGCTGGTGGACGTCATCCGCCAGGACACGCACACCTGCTACCTCGGCGAGCGCGGTGCACTGCATGCCTGGGGCCATGGCTGCGGACATTGCCCCGCGTGCGAGTTGCGCGCCCGGGGCTACGAAGCCTGGATGACGGGGAAGCAGCGATGACGTACGCCGTGAAGGAGATCTTCTACACGCTGCAAGGCGAAGGCGGCAACGCCGGCCGCGCGGCGGTGTTCTGCCGCTTCGCCGGCTGCAACCTGTGGTCCGGCCGCGAGAGCGACCGCGCCACGGCGCAGTGCCGCTTCTGCGACACCGACTTCGTCGGCACCGACGGCAGCGGCGGCGGCAAGTTCGCGAGCGCGGCGCAGCTGGCCGAGACGGTCGCCTCGCACTGGCCGGCCGGCACGCGCGGCCGCCGCCTGGTGGTGCTGACCGGGGGCGAGCCGCTGCTGCAGGTGGATGCGGCCCTGGTCGATGCGCTGCATGCGCAGGGCTTCGAGATCGCCATCGAGACCAACGGCACGCTGGAGCCGCCGCCGGGGCTGGACTGGATCTGCGTGAGCCCCAAGGCGGGCACCGAGCTGCGCATCCGCGCCGGCCACGAACTGAAGGTGGTGGTGCCGCAGGACGGCCTAGACCTGGAAGAACTGGCCGGCCTCGACTTCGCCCAGCACCTGCTGCAGCCCATGGACGGGCCGCTGCTGCGCGAGAACACGCAATGGGCGATCGCGCGCTGCCTGCAGGACCCGCGCTGGCGCCTGAGCGTGCAGACGCACAAGGTGGTGGGCATCCGATGAAGTACGAGATCTCGCAGCGCTTCTTCTTCGACGCCGCGCACACGCTGGAACGCAGGATCGAAACCGAGGGCAGCGCGCGCGTCCACGGCCACACCTACCAGGGCGAAGTGGCGGTGGCCGGCGAGCCGGACGCGAGCGGGATGGTGGTCGACCTCGGCCACCTGCGCCGCGCACTGGGCGAGCTGCGCGACAAGCTCGATCACCAGCTGCTGGACGACGTGCCGGGCCTGGGCAAGCCTACGCTGGAAAACCTGTGCCGCTTCGTGGCGGACCATGCGCGGGCGGCGGGCTTCCCGGTGAGCCGGGTGTCGATCTGGCGCGAGGGAATCGGGGATCGCTGCGACCTGCGGCTGGCCTGAGGCCAGCGAGGTGCTTGAGCGGGCGATGGGAATCGAACCCACGTCTTGAGCTTGGGAAGCTCAGGTCCTGCCATTGAACGACGCCCGCGGGACGGTGGGGATTCTACGCGGGATTGGCCGGCTGCTTTTAGGCGCCGGATACAGTCAAGGCGCTCTCGCGGATGCTTCGGAGCGCCGTGCTCAGGGTCCGATTCTGGCCGGGAGCGGACTTCCGCTCGGTTGCAACTGGGGCAGCAACGGCCTCTGGCTACCGCTTCTAACGGCCGGCAAGATCGACTGCTTTGCAGCGGTTGCGGTCGGTCGACGTTGGAAGGCTAGTTCACGATCTCTGCTCAAATGCGGTCATTGAGCCGCCCAGCGAGGCGCCGCCGACGTCGTCGTTGCTCGCAGGTGCAGCGGCTGTCAACTCGTGCCGCTATCCTAGAGTCGCAGCGGAGCCTACTGGCTCGACGGTGCTCATGGCGTAGCGTTGCTCCGTTGAAGGCGCAGCTTGATAGATGAACCAGTCTCGAGGCGACAGTAAAACTGAGGTGGTTGGAACCCAGGCATCGCCGTACGGAGGGCCTCAAGCGATACAGGCCTCGTCAGTTTCCTCGAGCCAGATAGAGCCATTACCGACGCCGAAGCGGCGCCGGCAAAGTAGCTCATAAATTCGGACTTACTGAGACCCGAGACACGCCCGTATTTGCGCCATACGGTACTTGGCGCGGCCGCATAGGTCGCTCCGACTGTCGCGAAACCAACCACTGCTCCGATCGGCTTTTTAACGTAGAGCCAAACGGTTGAGCCGGGTTCAACATGCATAGTTCTGCGTCTGAGCTCCACTTGCTTGCTACCTGCGAGGATGTTGGTTGCATGGCGCTCGTCAAGTGAAATGAGCACATGCTGGGTCGATTGCATCAAAGGCCCTTCTCTAGGATCGCCTGGACTTGTCCAGACGACAGTCGTTGGCTGGTAATGAGTTGGTGGGGCTCGCCGCACCCCATGCTTCTGAGTTCGCGCAGCGGAACAGGTCTCGGCAAGCGCAGCACATTGTCGAAGACGGTGATGGTCTTTGTTTTCGAGACCCCAATGCTTGAAAGTTGGCTGCTATCCAGCACAGAAGGGGCCAAGTCTCCAGCGTGCATCGCAGACTCGTCACGAAGGTAGGCGCGCAGTACACGCCCAACCGCGACGACGGCGCCGGCCCCCTTATTTTTTACGGATTCATAGAAGAACATCAGATCGCCGCGAGCAAAGTTCTTCAATGTCTTCTTGTCGCTCAAGTAGTGGCGCAAAGGAGCCAACTGGGCCTTTCCCCGAGGGAGGAGAGAGTCCTGGGGCGAGTCCGCCAAGAGGTGCTCTTCAAAGTGCTTGCGGATAGGGACCAATACGCCCTCTCGGCCCGGCAGGCAGAGGAGTATTGGTGCCAGCAGGGACTCCAACTTGTACAGAGGGACCAGCACCCTTTGGCCATCCGGTCGGATGACTGGAATTTGCTGATCCACATGTCGGAACACAGGGAGCGCATCGGGCAAACCGAGTTTGCCCACAGCTGCAAGCGAATCGCGGCCGGCAGTCCAGTTCCCTTCGGTCAAGCGCCTCTTGGCAACAATCTTCTGCAGGTCATTCGAACTCGATGGTGACGCGACATAGCCAAACGTGGCCGCCACTTCTCGCAGTGAGGCTTGGCGCGGTGGACAACTCAACCGTACATGGGCGACTTCGCCAGTCGTCACGATGCTCAGAATGTGCCGGAGCAATGACTGCGCTGTCTCACGCGCGTCTCTCTGGTTTTCGGCGACGGCGGCATAAGCGCGAATTTCATGACCTCGAATGTTCGCTGGCAATACAAGGTAGCCGGAAACCACACCGTTGCATCGCACCACGTATCGAAGGCACGCCGAACTGCCTGCGTCGGTTGCTGACCACTCGTTGACTTGAGTGGCCGTGTCGATGTTTAAGGCCGTCAGCACCCCCCGAATGGCCGCAGTGTCGCCATGCGACGCGGCTTGCATTTCAATGATGTCGGTGCTATGCGCTTCGTGAACTACTGGGTCTGTCGTGTGATCCGGCTCGACTTGAAACAGTTCTGGCGATATGGCGTCCACGCCGAACCGCTGTCTGAGCTCAGGCGCCCGCTCGAGGATTCGTCCATCGCTTGTTATAAGGCCTGGCAGGCCATGGTGAATGGCGGTTGCAAGATGCATCAAGTCAGATTTGTCGTTGTCCGAGAGGGAGCCCTGTCGCTCGGGAAACACTAGCGAGGCAAGCATCGGAGATAAACGAGCCCAATCCTCATCGGGCGGACTTGGGAACTTCGCGAGAGTTCCCGCCAAAGAGAGCATTGGATCCGTCTTGCCGCCGTGTGCAGTACGGTTCAACTCCGTTTCGATCTCGCTACTGACAGCAAGTGAGCAGGCCCGCATTCGTTCTGCTCTAAAGACGCTCATGGCCAGTTCATGTCGGGGCCGACGGGGGCCTAGGTCGAAAAGTACATTCAGATCCAGGAGATAAAGCGGTTTGGCCGCTCCTTCCATAGCATCCAAGCCAAGTGGATCTGCGGCGGTAATTCCGCTCGAACCAAAAAGTTGCGGCGTGTCGAGCTCATGGGCTCTAACCACGATCATGCGATTGCGGCTGGCCCCGCCCACGGTAACCCGTTGCGCATAAAACCCCTGCGCCTCCCAGAACATGTTGGCATCTCTTAAATCTTCAGCGACGCGTGCATGAATTGAAATGAACTGCCCCTCGGTAAGCATGTTCTTCATGGCGTTCAGCAGCGTCCTCCCGATGCTCCGCCCCCGATGTGCCCTCGAAACATAAATCTGCCGTACATGCGCCTTGGGGAAGCGAAGGTCAAACAAAAGGTGGCCCGCATAGAACTCGCCGGTACTGCCTGACGCCAGCGCTACAAACAATTGCCCCCTGCGGCAGAAGTCTGCATAGACGCTACGCGAGAAGAAGCCGAGGGCATCCCTTTCGCTGTCTGCGGCCTGCACCACCTCATTCAAGAATGCCGAGACGGAGCTTGGCTCCGTGAGCACCCTGGTCGGGCCTCCGTTAGTTGTCATGACTCCCTCCAGAACTATTGACAACTTTAACTGCAGATGTGGTCGAGGGCCTATGCGTGAAAAGAGGATTGGCGCACGGATTGGCCGCTCCACGTAGTGCCGACCATACAGGGTGCAGCGCGGTGTCGGAACAGTCCATCTTCACATTCGACGTCGCAGATCTGCCGCTCGAGCGATGCTCGAAGAAAGAGTCGGGGATGATTGGCGGGCTCTGCCGGCCGAAACCTAGGGTCACCATGGACGCCAGATTCCCGTGTTCAATCTGTGACTGCCTTTTTTCACCGACAGTCTGCGGCGAATTTCGACCGGCAGCATCCATTCTTGACCGATCCTTCCTCCCGCCTGCGCAAAGTACCGTTCATGACGTGGGCCGTTAGTTAGAACGCTCGCTCCGAACCTGAGCTCCATGGCCAGCCTTCGGCATCGCGCCGCGTGTGGTTGATAGTGGCACACCAACGGCCGACAAGCGCAATCTGGATGGCCCTGAACTCGATGGGAGACCATCATGGAAACCGAACGCAATGCCACTCATCGCGAGCCGTGGAACAAGGGCAGGATCGCCGGCCAGAAGGCGCCCTTCAAGCTGAAGGACATCTGGGCTCTGCGCGTCCGCTTGCAGATGGAAGGGCGGGTGCGAGAGCTCGCGCTCTTCAACTTGGGTATCGACAGCAAGCTTCGCGGATGCGACCTCGTCGCCCTCAAAGTCAGAGACGTGTGCCATGGCGATCAGGTGGCGCCACGCGCTATAGTCATGCAACACAAGACCCAGCGTCCGGTGCAGTTCGAGATCACAGCAGTGACCCGGGACGCCGTACAGGTGTGGATCAAGCATGCTGGGCTGAAGCCGGAGAACTTCCTGTTCCCTAGTAGGCTGCACGACTCGCCCCATCTCGGCACCCGGCAGTACGCACGGATCCTCCAACATTGGGTTGAGGATCTGGGCCTGGACCGTGCTGACTATGGCACGCACTCGATGCGCAGGACGAAGGCGACGCTGATCTATCGGCGCACCAAGAACCTTCGCGCTGTGCAACTGCTTCTCGGACACTCCAAGCTGGAGTCGACCGTGAGGTATCTCGGCATCGATGTCGATGACGCTCTCGAGATCTCCGAGCAGACGGAAATCTGAGGATGTCGCACGCGACCGCGGCGGACATACCGGAGCGGTCCCTCTCGACGGCTATCTGGCGTTAGAAGATTGGGCCCCCCGCCATCAACGGGCGTGGTCCAGGTCGACGAGCGTCAGGGTGCCGATGCCGCTGCGCGCCAGCGCCTCAGCGGCCCAGGAGCCGACGCCCCCCACGCCCACCACAACCACGTGCGCGCGCCGGACGGCGGCGGCCAGGGGCCAAGTCCATGAGACCGACCGGTCAAGGCGGGGTGCTGGCCGGCGGGTTTCAGCTCCGAATATTAGATGCAGCGGGTGCTGTCTGTCGCCGCGACTGTTCAATGGACGCCTTGCAGTCATAGGCCCGGCCTCGTTTGCTCCTGCACGGTTACGCTCTTGGACTCGCAAATCACCAGCCGAGGTACCACCGGCATTTGCTGGCGATGCCCTTGACGCAGGCCGGATCGCGGCGGCAGTGAACGCCCCAAACGATGACGCCGCGCGAGGAGTTCACAAACCCAAAGATCGCTTTGCACAGGGTCTTGCTGTTTTCATCGGAAAGCACGCGACGAGCTGTCGTCGGGTGATCGATTGAGGTGCAGGAACAGCGACTCTAGCTCACGGTCAACGATGAGGTCGTTAAACGCAGCCAGCCCCCGCCTGCGAAACTTTTCGAAGATGTCTTTCGCGCAAGACGTGCAGATCAGGTCGGCGCCACGGTGTAGCGGTCGACGATTTGCGCAGCATCGAGTCCGAAGTGCACCAGCGCTTCCACAAATCTGACGGCTGGCGCGAAGGTGGTGTCCCCGTAGACGACGGCCTTGGCGAATCCGTCGATGGCAACCTTCAGCTTCTGCAGCGACGCGACGTCCATGACACGCATGTTCGCGGCCGCAGATGCAGCCGGTCCGAACTTGCTGGACGGATGGACCAGGATGAGGTCGGCGATGACGCTGCCTTCGTACCGAGTCTTGAACCAGGACTCGGACCCCAAGAGCTGGTTACAAAAATCCTTCGAGATTGGCTTTGTCGGGTCGACGACCCCACTCTTGCATTCGATCACGGCAAACCGGGTGCCGCTCAGCGCCCACAGGTTGTCCGGGCCACCGTCCTTATAGCTCTTGTCAGGGCGTTGAGAACCAAACCCGAGGAAGTGGCCGAGGTCCTGCATCGCCGCCTCGAATTTGTCGGTCTTGTCCGGATCCCACGAAAGATCAGCGAGCAGCGCCTTGGCCCACAAGACAAGCGCGTTAGGATCGATAAAGCGCCCCCTGACGAAGTCTTCTGACGATTCTCCCTGGCTGCGCGTCGCCGTCGGGATACGCTTGTACGTTATGCCTTGGAGTGGCCTCAGGATTCGCGGGTTGTCGGCGATGCCGGCCAGCAGTAGCTTCTGAGCCTCGACAGGACTGTCGTGGTGCGTGAGCTCGGCGAGTTGCTGCTTGAGGTAGCCGCGGACGATGGGATCGTTCTCCGCGTGGATGGCCGGCTGCAGCGCGGCGGCGGCCGCAGACCATTGGCCCACCGAAGCATGGTCAAAGGCCTCGCGAGCGAGAGGAATCGATATGTCCACATGACTCGCAGCGCCCTCAGGGGCTTTTGCGACCCACTGGCGTCCCGCCAGCCACCACTTTGCGTCTTTGTTGATGCAGAGTTCAAGGGTGGGCCGCAGATCCTCGATCGGCTTGCCTTTGAGCTGCTTGGTGACCGCCTTGCCAAGGTCAATTTGTGCGAGCGTCGCTGCGGTAAACATTCGCCGAGCTTCAGGCATGTTAATGCGCTGGGCTAATCGAGCGCCGAGCAGCAGCACCGCACAGCGGTCCTCGCTCGAACGGACGCCACGGCCCATGCCCTGCTCGATGCGTTGAATCTGGCGAAGCAACAATAGCTCCGTGCCATCGAGAGTCAACGCTTCCAGCCGCTCGACTAGGTCGTGCACCTCGGGGATACCATCGACGATGAGCAATCGGCAGGCATTCTCCGGCAGATCTACGCCGTCGTACCGATTGACCAAGACGGTCAGCCCCATGTGCTTGTTTTTGAGCGCGGCCACTCCCTCGGCGATTGAGTCCTTGCTCAACGTCTGGTTCGCAACCGGCGCCCAGAAAGCGGCCCGCGCGAACGATGGCACCAAAACTACAACGTTATGTTGGACCGAGATAGACTTCGCCAGCGTCCTGACGTCTTCGTCGGTAATCTCAGGGTTAACCTCCTGAGGCACAACGATCATGCGGTCACCAATCTCGCCAGCGCCCTTGGGCTTGATCGGATCCGCGATCGCAGCCGGGTCCGCGTCGAGGTGGGTGATCAGGATGCCATCGTCCGCTAGCGTTGCGGTCATATAGATCCGCCGCTTTGCGCGGTCGAAAGCAGGAATCTGCGCGATGGGAAGGCAGCGGGGCTTGATCTGAAGCGCGTTCGCTCCGAACACGCAGGTGCACAACGGGATTACGCCCTTGAGCAACGGCCAGCTAAACTTCAGCTCATTCGATTCACGGTGCGCATCGAGGACCTCTAGCACCTGCTGGCTCTTATCCTGCCATGCCCAGAACGGTACGGCGATCAAGGCCTGAATGTCGTTGCGATCGAGCTCTATCCAGCCAACCATGGAGTACTGCTTCAGGTCGTCTTCGAATAGCTTGAGCAGCGCGGTGTGGGCGGCGTGCCCAGTGGGAATGTCAATGCTGAACTGGTCGGCCACAGCATCGAGACAAGCATGCGCATCGTCGATGACGACGCTGCCCAGCGGGACACGGACGTTTCCGGCGCCGACACCGAACTGCGACTTCCCATTGACCAGTTTGTCGATATTGGCGACCAAGATCGCCTGCCCGGCTAGGAAACCAACATGGTTGAGGTCGTTAGTGGCAGGGATGCCCAGGTCTTGCGCTTCCTTGAGCACCTGGGTCACCAAGTAGTTGTCCGGTGTGACGTAAATGGCCGGCCCGACCTTCTCATTCAGGCAGCTCTGTAACGCCAGCAGGCCCACCAGCATCTTGCCGGAGCCGGTGTTCATTTTGATTGTGTTGTCACGCCGTGCACGCTTCTCGTACCACTTGTCCAAGACCTCGCCTTGGTTGGCCGAGGGGAATTTGAACCGTGGATGGCGCGCCAACGTCGTAAAAATCTGCCGCGGCTCAACGATCTCCGTGGTGCCGCTGATTGCGCCACTCAGCGCATCAAAATCCAGCATCTCCCTCTCCCTATGGTGGGCTGCCGCCCATAACCTTCTCCAATATACTCGCACGACAGGCCAGCGGAGAACTTGGACGGGTCAAACAGTGATTCCCAGGCTCGCGTTAAGCTCGGCGGGGACGGGAAGCCGAGCGCGGTACTGATCCTTGCGTAAGTGCCGAGAGAGATGCGTTGGTCGCTGCCCCCTTGCATTCAATGATCGCTCCTCGTAGATGCTGCCGTTCGAGCGCAGGGTACTGGACGACGCACATCAGTCTCAAGCAGTCGCAGAGAGACGGCCGCTGCGCAGCGATTGCAGACCGTTGTTCCGGAGGCGTGGACTTACGCTAACCGCCATCATGGGACCATCAGCCCGGCCACGGAGTAGTGGCGGCGCCTGTTCTACGTGGCTCTCACGCGAGCGCGGAAGACCGTGACCCTCCAGACGCAGGTCGGGCGCGAGTCCACTTTCATCACTGAGCTACTGCAGGACTTCAAGGTGCCGGTGACGAACTTCCAAGGGGAGTCGACAAACCTGGAGGTGTGCCCTGGCTGTGGGCGAGGCTCGCTCGTGCAGCGGCGCGGCCGGGGGGCCATTCCTTGGCTGCAGCACTTAACCGGCCTGCGATTACACCCGCAACTCGGGGGATGAACAGGCCCCCGCTGCACCGCGAGTGACCCGCCGGCGCCGACGCTGATGACCTGCAGCGCTACGGCACGCTTGCAATGCCGGCGAACGCCTAGGCCGCCTGCGCCTGCGCGGCTTTGAAGCCGTACTTCGCGCGGTACACGTCGATGAAATCAGCGTCCAGGCACAAGCACGCTGGGGACTGGGTCTTCAACCGAGTCGTCCCGGGCTGCTCCGGGAATGTGTCCAGGAGGTCGAACTGGGTCATGGCGTGCGGCAGCCAGTTCGGGCGAGCCAACTCAGCTGCGAGCAGGATGCCCGCCAGCGCTGACTGGAACGCCATTGGCACTTCCGCATTGGCCTGGAGCGCAGCCTGGTGGAACTCCATGACCCTGCCGCCGCAAACGCCTTCGACATAGAGGTCGCGCAGTGGCCGGTTCTCGAACGGCAGGAGCTTCTCGATTTCAACCCCGGCTGCCGCCGCGACTCGCTCCAGGAACGCACGGTCAGTCGGCTCGTTCTTCTGCAGGCGCCGACGCACGTCTTCGATGACCGGCTTGTCGACCGGCAACTTCAGGGCTCGCACCACGAGCTCGTCCTCGTTCATGGGCGCTGCCTTCTTCGGCAGGTACAGGCATGCGAGGCAGGCCATATTGCCCAGGAACTGGTGCCTCGATACGCCTGCCACACTGAGCTGCGTCCAGGCGTTGAAGATGGTCCGGGGCAAGCTCGATTGAATCTCGATACGGGCTTTGGCCGTGTCCACGGCACTCAGGACGGTGTCCACCTTGTAGTCGGGGACAGTAGCGACGTGGTCCGCCCACTTCGACACGTGCCCTTCAACGGTGACGTCCTTGCGCACGGGGAACCAGCTCTTGGCCAGCGCAGCCTTTTCCGCGTCACGATTGGCGGCTTCGAGCATCACGTAGCGCTGCAGGTTGCTGTCCGTCACCTTCTCGTGGTCGACCACGTGCAACTGGCCGGTGCACTGCATCCGGCTGAGCGCCCAGAGGACGCCATTGCCGATGGCGCCGGCGCCGACCAGGTGAACGTCGTCAAGGTGGACCGTCCCGAGCGCCGGACTTTCCCCGCCGCCAAACGGTCGCATGGTCAGGAGCGAGAACGAGACCTCGTCATCCAGCTTGCCGCCTCCGAGCTCGGCTGCGAACACCGCCCTGAACACGTTCGCGGTGGCAACGCAGGCGGCGGCGCCTGCCCCAAGCGGATTCGCAGTCTTCCCGGAGCCTACAGGCGCTTTTCGCGACAGCTTCAGCACCCAGTTGTCCGACCCGACGTACCACGTGAAGCCCTGCGCCTTGGACTTGCCCTTGAAGGGGGTGGCACCAAAGACCAGCATCTTGGTCACCGCGTCCGGTGCGCTGACCAAGTCAATCTTCGGGTTGATGGCAGAGGCGAGCTTGCCTAGCGAGGAGACGAATGCCTTGCTCACACCCGCACCCGCGACGATGGCCAGCGTGGGATACAGGCGAGCGAGCATGCGCACCGTGAGGTCGACGGCGTGCTGCGCCTCGGGGCTATCCAGCACCGACTTGTCCACGATGATTCCAACGACTTCATTCTCGAGTCGAGCCGCGAGGGCGGTTGCATCGAAACCCTGAATCAGCGAGGCCGCTGCCTGGGCGTTGCGCGCGTAGTAATCAGGGAGTGCCATGGTCAGGTGACTGTGATGCGGTTGGGCTGCGCGCTTTCGTCGACTTCGTTCCAGATGCCGTTGGCATCGAGCCGGTACACAGCGCACTCGGAGAGCGCGTAGTCGATGACCGCAAAGTTCGGCACAACGATGGAGAACGAGCCGATGGTCGTCGCGATGGCGTACTGGTCGTCCGTGGTGGAGTGATAGGCCTCGGTCGGGTGGGTGTGGACCTGCGCGATGAGCTCCAGCGAATTGCGGTACAGGTACATGTTGAGCCGGCGCAGTTCGTCACCCTCCACGATGGCGCACACGCCGTCGGGCGTGCGCAGCCCCTTCTGCTTCGGCACGATGAGTTCCGTGACCGTGAAGCCCTGCCCGGCCTGAACACCTGCCCACAGGACCATTCCCTCCAGCTTCACCTTGCCGGCGCTGCGCATGAACTCGTAGCCGTCCAGCAGCACCTTGCCAGGCACCTGAATCTCGGTTGCTTGAGAGAGCTCCATCAGGCGAAGTTTAGGTTCGGCTGGATGAGGAACTCCCGGAACCCGAACGCCTGGTAGCTCATGTCCACAATCTGCTCGGTCCCGTACTTCGACAGCGTGTTGAGCAAGGTGACGATGCGCCCGGCGCCCATCGCGCGGTGGAGCCACCAGGAGTCGCTCGTGTGCCCAGGGTTGTCGTGGTACTCGCGCACGCCAGCAAGGCAGATGAACGGGTGGTCGTCGGCGGGACCCCAGAACTGCAGCAGATTGCCGGCAGGGCGCAATTGAACTTGAAACCCCTGCGGGGCAGCAGGCGGCTGCTCTGCCGCAGGCTCACCTGCGGGCGGCCTTTGGACCTGCACCGGAGCCTTGCTGACGACTTCGTACCGCGGGAACGCGTAATTCAACTCCGCGGCCGTCAGAGGCGCGCGGGTGAACGGGTTGACGAAGCGAATGGACGGCGGCTCCACGTCGTAGTTGCGCAGGTCCAAGAGGACGCCGTACGGCGCGACAGCCGGCTTGGTCTTCGGTGAGGCGAACGCAACGAGGAGCTCCGGGAAGATGTACTCCAGGACCCAGATGCCACGTGCGCGGTACTGGTCGATGTGCTCGACGTACTCCTTGAGCTCGCGCTCGACCTTGCGGCGCACAACAGCGGGGTCAGCGTACATCTGCCTGCCTCAGCCCACCACGCCCGCGTCCAGGGTCAACGCGATTTCCTCGTTCTTCTGGAAGCCGAAGCTGCCCACGGGCTTGTTCTTGTCCAGCGTCGCGCCTGCAGCGTTGGTGAAATTCCAGCGGTCCGGGTCGTTGCCGATGGCGACGTTCGCCTTCTCCAGCGTGAGCGCCACCAGCGCGCCCAGCAGGAGGTCCGGCGCTGCCTTCATGGACACGCCCTTGCCGTTGACCACCACCTTCAGGTGGATGTCCTTGTCGTCCTTGTCGTCGTTCTTGGCCATGCGAGGCTCCTTTAAATAAGTCGTTGAGTTGAGGCGTCGGGCAGAAGCTCTTCCAAATGCGTTCGCCTTCGTTGCCGGCCGGCGCCATGTACACGCCCGAGGCGGTCAGCAAGCCATAGAGCACAGTAACCGGAGCTTAGTGCTCGCACGTCCCCCAAGCAGGGGCAATCAAAAGTAGTCGCATCCTCGGACTGGCGTGCTTGAACGTCGGCTGCAACGTGGGGCAGATAGTGGCTGCTCCCGGCGAATGGAGGTCCATCGCGGCGCAAGTCCGGTCAAGTTCAGGTCTCGGCGCCAGCGGTCATCGGGCGACCAAACCCGACCGACCGCTCCCAGTCTGAAGCGGTCATCCACCGTCGCTGCATCTGGTCTGAAAGGATCCACCGGCGCAGTAGCGGCGTGATGGCTGCTTTCTACCCAAAGCAGTCATCCTGTTCAGACCAAGAGCCGGCCCTCCATCCCATTTCGCTGCGCGGCGGCGCGAAGGCCGTGGCCCGCGACGAACGCCGCGGGCCAATCCATGAGCAATCAGCTGTGGTCTGAAGCGTTGCCGCCTACTGCACGTTCGCACTCACAGACGCACTCCCATTAACCGTAAACGTACACGTCCTGGCCTTGTTGCCCCCACTGGAGCACGCCCCCGACCAAATCGCATCGCGCCCATTCGAGACGCTCAACACGAGCGAGGTCCCCGTGTTGAACGAGGCCGACCCGCTGCTGCCGACGCTGACATTGATGCCGGCCGGACTCGATGTCACCCGCTCGCCGCTGCGCCCCGTCGCCGTCACCGTCACCGTGGCTGTCTGCGCCGCAGGCGTCACCGTCAGGGACGCGGTTCGCGTCACCCCCGCGGCGCTCGCGGTGAGCGTCACCGGGGTCGGGAACGTGACGGTGCTGGTCCCGATCGTGAAGCTTGCGGTCGCCGACCCTTGCGCCACCGACACGCTGGCCGGCACCGTCGCCGCAATGTTGTTGCTCGAGAGCGAGACCGCGAACCCGCCCGCGGGCGCCGCCGACGTCAGGCCGACCGTGCCTTGCGAAGAGGTGCCGCCGGTCACGGTGGTCGGGTTCACTGTCAGCGTTGACAGCAACGGCGGCGCGGCGGTGCCGAGCACGGTGAGCGTTGCCGTCCGCGAGACACCGTTGGCCGTGGCGGTGATGGTCGTCGTCCTGTTCGTCGGGGCGGCCAGGGTCGTGATCGGGAAGGTACCGCTGCTCAGGAAGATGGTCGTCGTCGCCGGCACGGTGGCCGCGGTGGTGTCCGAGCTCGTGAGCGCGACGACCAGGCCGCCGGTGGGCGCCCCCGCCGACAGGAAGATCGTGCCGACCACGCTCGCGCCGCCCTCGACCGTCGCCGGGGACACGGACAGGGACGACGGAGTCACCGGCGGTGGCGGTGGCGGCGGTGGCGTCACGGTCAGCGATGCGCTGCGGGTGTTCCCACCGAAGGCCCCGGTGATGGTCACCAGGGTCGGCGCGGGGACCGGCGCCGTGCTGACCGTGAACGTCACGCTGGTGGCACCCGCCGCCACGGTGGCGCTTGCGGGAAGCGTGGCCACGCCCAGGTTGCTGCTTGACAGCGTCACGACCGCGCCGCCGGGGGGCGCAGCGGCCGTCAGCGTCGCGGTTGCCTGCGCGGTGTTGCCGCCTGCGACGCTCGTCGGGTTGAGCGCGATCGCCGAGAGCGTCGCCGGGACGGGCGCCGCGGCCTGCGGCGTGAAGCGCCGTGCGGCGGAGAACGGCCCGAACACGCCGGCCGAATTGCGCGCCCGCACCCGCCACCACAGGCGTTGCGCGGGCAGGCCGCCGATGCTCACCTGGGAAACGCCGACGGTCTGGTTCGCCCTGAACGGCGCTGCGAAGGTCGAACTGTCGTCCACCTGGATCTCGTAGCTCGTTGCGTTGGCCACATCGGTCCAGTCGAAAGCCACCGGTTGCCCCGGCGTTGCATCGTTGGCCGGGGAGAGCAGCGTCGGCGCCGCGGGCGTCGGAGGCGGTGGGACGCCCGTGGTGTTGATCAAGACCAGCAAGCCTGGGAAGGCGCCCGACTGGCCCAGCACGATGTCCGGCTTGCCGTCGCCGTTGAGGTCCGCTGCCACGATGTCGGCCCCACCGGCACTCGACATCGGGCCCGGTACTTGGTGGGCCACCGGCGCCTGGAACGTGCCGTCGCCGTTGCCGTTGCGGATGTTCATCAACCCTTGCAGGCCGTTGCCCATGCTGAGCGCCAGGTCCAGGAATCCGTCGCCGTTGTAATCGGCGACCGCCTGGTACTGGGGGATGTTGAGATTGGGATCGGTGAGGATCAAGGGTGTGCGGAACGTGCCGTCGCCGTTGCCGTTGCCGATCAGGATGGCCGTGCGGCTGCCATTGGTGGCGATGGCCACCACCAGGTCCTCGATGCCGTCGCGGTTGAAGTCGGCGACATCGATGTCCGTGCCGAGGACGAAGCCGGGGTCGGCGAGCAGCGTCAACGTCGGTTGCTGGATGAAGGTCCCGTCGCCGACGCCGAAAAGGCGGAAGACCCGCGCATCGCTGCCGGCGATCGCCAGGTCCTTGAAGCCGTCGCGGTTGAAGTCGCCGACGGCGATGGGGCCCGTGCCCCGGCCGACGACGATCTCGCGCGCAGGCTGGAAGGTGCCGTTGCCGTTCCCGAGCATCACCGAAATCGTTTCGGCGATGACGCACGGTGCGGTGAAGCAGGCGGCATTGTGGGAGAGGACGAGATCGAGCTTGCCGTCGTTGTTGAGGTCCGCGGCAACGACGTCCGGCGAGTCGAAACCGGAGGTGTTCGGGAGGCTCACCGGCGCGGCGAAGGTGCCGTCGCCCCTGCCCGTCAACAAGGAGACGCTGATGGTCGGGTCGTTGTGGGTGACGACGAGATCCAGCCTGCCATCGCCGGTGAAGTCACCCGCCACGATGTCCTGGGCGGCAACGGGCAAGGGGTACTCGACCAGCGCGCCGAACGTCCCGTTGTTGTTGTTCAACCGGACCGCGACGGCCTGCACCAGATGGGCTTGCCCCGCCAGGTCGGGAAATCCGTCGCCGTTGAAGTCCCCGACGACCTGGTGCCCGATGAAGGGGTAGTCGCTTCTTGCGAACGTCGGCGATTGGGCAAGGGCGCTGGCAAGCGCCAGCGACATGGCCAGGAAGGTGAACAGTGCGCGCAGGCGCACCCAGCCGGTGCGGTTCCCGAGGGTCATGATGGCCAAGCTCCTTCCCGTGTCTGGAGGACATCGCTTCTCCCATCCCGACCCGGGCGCAAAGTTGTCTTGCCGCTTGACCGCGGTGGAACTGTCGCCGCCACGAGGGTGTCGGCGCCCGCTCAGGCGTCGATTGTGTCACTCGTCGAACCGACGAGCAGAGCCGGCAAACGTTTTGTCGACTTGCTTTCCTTTCCCCGCCCGCGCCGATACACCACCCGCCCCGATCGCGCCTAGAGTGAGCCGCGATCCGGCTTGGCGAAGGGGGTGTCCCTTGATCTCCATCCAGAACACGCGGCACTGGCTCGCGCTGTCCGCGGCCGTCGTCCTGGCACTGTTGCTGCCGCCGATCGCGGCGGCCGGCAACGATGCGCAGCGCGCGCAGGTACTCGACGCCTACGGCAAGCTGCCCCTGACTTTCGTGGAGAACCAGGGCCAGGCGGATTCGCGGGTGCAGTTCTACGCGCGTGGCGCGCGCCATGCCCTCTTCTTCACCCGCCAGGAGATCGTGCTGTCCCTGGCCCAGGAGGGCTCCCTCGCGCTGCGCTTCGTCGGGGCCAACCCGCAAGCCGCCGTCGAAGGCGAGGAGCCGGCAGCCGCCCAGACCCACTACTTCCGCGGCAACGACCCGGCGCAATGGAAGACGGGCCTGCGGGGCTATGCGCAGGTCGTCTACCGCGACCTGTGGCCGGGCGTGGATCTCGCGCTGCGCGGACGGGCAGGCCAGCTGAAGTACGAGTTCCGCGTGCGCCCCGGAGCGCGCCCCGCGGACATCCGCCTCGCCTACGCCGGAGCCGAAGCCCTCGCGCTCGATGACGCCGGTGGCCTGAAGGTCCGGTCGGCCTTCGGAACCTTGCGGGATGCGGCACCGGTCGCCTGGCAGGACATCGCCGGCGTGCGGGTGCCGGTGCGCAGCGGCTACGCGCTGAAGGACGGGGGCGGCACCGAGTACGGCTTTGCCGTCGGCGCCGAATACCAGCCGGAGTACGCGCTGGTCATCGATCCGGCCCTGGAGTACTCCACGTTCCTGGGCGGCTCGGCCGACGAGTTCGGCAACGGCATCGCCGTCGATGCGGCGGGCAATGCGTACATCGTCGGCACGACGCAATCGCTCGACTTCCCCACCACCGCGGGGGTCTTCGACAGGACGCCCGGCAACACGATCAACACCCCCGACGCCTTCGTCGTCAAGCTCAATGCGAGCGGGACGGCGCTGGTGTATTCGACCTTTCTCGCCGGCTCGGGCGCGGACTTCGGCCGCGCCATCGCCATCGACGCCCAGGGCAACGCCTACGTGACGGGCAAGACGCAATCCTCGAATTTCCCGACCACGGGCGGCGCGTTCGACCGCACCCCGAACATCCCGCAGACGCCGCGCCCGCAGACCATCGACGACGGCTTCGTCGCCAAGCTGAATCCCACGGGCTCGGCGCTGGTCTATTCCACCTATCTCGGCGGCACCGACAACGACGAGATGCGCGCGATCGCGGTCGACGCGAGCGGCAACGCCTACGTGACGGGCGAAACGGCGTCCGTCGACTATCCGACCACGGCCGGCGCCTTCGACCGCACCCAGAACGGCGAGAACGACGTCTTCGTCACCAAGCTCAACGCCACCGGCACGGCCCTCGTGTATTCGACCTACCTGGGCGGCACGGTGAGCGAGATCGCGAATGCCATCGCGGTCAACCCGGCCAACGAGGCCTTCGTCGTCGGCTCGACGCGGTCGGCGAACTTCCCGACCACGCCGGGCGCATTCGACACCACGCACAACGGCAACTTCGACGCCTACGTCACCAGGCTGAACGCGGCGGGCTCCGCCCTGGTCTATTCCACCTTCCTGGGCGGATCCGACTGGGACGACGGTAACGCCATCGCGCTCGACGCGGCCGGCAACGCCTACGTCGCGGGGGGAGCGAGCTCGCCCGAATTCCCCACCACCGCGGGCGCGTTCCGCACCGTCCTTTCGCCGGGCGCGAGCGACGGCTTCGTCGCCAAGCTGAACCCTGCCGGCACCGGGCTGGTCTGGTCCACCTTCGTGCCGCGCGCCGGCATCACCGACATCGCCCTGGACGCGGCCGGCAATGTGTGGCTCACGGGCGTGACGAGCGCCGCGGATTTCCCGGTCACGCAGGACGCATTCGACACGTCGTTCAACGGCGTTTCGGATGCCTTCCTCGCCGGGCTGAATGCGAACGGCACGGCACTGATCTACGCCACCTTCCTCGGCGGCACCGCTTCGGAGATCGGCTTCTCCATCGCAGTCGATGCCAACGGCAAGATCTACCTCACCGGCACGACGCGATCGAGCGACTTTCCGACCACCCCGGGTGCGCTGGACCGGACCTTCAGCGGCAACGAGCTGATCTTCTGGGGGGACGCTTTCGTCGCCAGGTTCAGTGGCGTGGCCGGACCGCCGGCGGGAGCGACGCTGTCGGCGCTGGCGATCAGCCCGCCCAGCGTCCAGGGCGGCGCCCCGGCGACGGGAACAGTGAGCCTGAACGCACCGGCGCCCGCCGGTGGATCGGTCGTGGCGCTGTCCGACGATTCGGCCGCCACCACGGTGCCCGCCAGCGTGACCATCGCTGCCGGGGGCACGAGCGCGAGCTTCGCGGTCGGCACCACCGCGGTCACGGCAACGACCACGGCGACGATCTCGGCCATGCTCGCCGGCGTCACCCGCAGCGCCACGCTGACCGTCACACCGGCCGGCACCGGCACGCAGTTCACGCTGGCCGTCACGGCGACCGGCCGCGGCGGCGAGCGCGTGACGTCGAGCCCGGCGGGGATCAACGTCGCCGTGGGAAGCACGGGATCGGCAAGCTTCGCGGCCAACACGGCCATCACCCTGAGCGTGAGCAACGGCCGCGACGCCATCTGGTCCGGAAGCTGTTCGAGCGGCGGCAACAAGACCCGGACTTGCACGTTCACCCTGACCGGCAATGCCTCGGTGGCAGCCAACGTGCAGTAAGGCCTGCGCCTGGCCGCCGAGCGTCAGGCGGCCAGGTGCCCGAGCTTCTGCCGGGTGAGCACGGCCATCGCCGCCAGGAACTCCCCGGCATCGACGGGCTTGGCGAGATAGCAGTCGTAGCCGTCGCGCGATGCCCGCGCGCGATCTTCGGCCCGCGCGAAGGCGCTCAGCACCATCGCCGGGATCGTCGCCACGTCGGGGTCCTGCGTGCTGCGCACGCGGCGGATCAGTTCGAAGCCGTCGACGCCGGGCATGCCGATGTCGCTCACCAGCACGTGCGGCCGGTGCTGCGGCAGCAGCTGCAATGCTTCCTCGGCCCCCGCCGCGAGCACCACCTCGGCGCGGCATTCGCGCAGCAGCTGTCCGAGCATCTGCCGGGCGTCGGCCTCGTCGTCCACCACCAGGATCCGCTTTCCCGAGAGATCCAGGGATGCGAGCCGCTGCCTGGGCACGGCGCCGTCGGCAGCCGCGCGCCAGATGGGCACCGGCGTGTCGGCCTCCGCGGCCAGCGGCAGGCGCACCGAGAACGTCGCTCCCTGGCCGGCGCCGCGGCTGGACACGGCGACGGTGCCGCCGTGCAGTTCGACGAGCTGCCGCACGATCGACAGTCCGATGCCCAGGCCGCCGTGCACGCGCGTCGTGGAGGCATCCGCCTGGCGGAAGCGGTCGAACACATAGGGCAGGAAGGCGGCATCGATGCCGCTGCCGGTGTCCTCGACGACCGCCACCACGTGGCCGTCTTCCTGCGTGACGCGCACCGCGACCCGCCCGCCGGCCGGCGTGAACTTGATGGCGTTGGACAGCAGGTTCCACAGGATCTGGTGCAGGCGCGAGGCATCGCCCACGACCTGCTGCGCCGGGCCCTCGATGAAGGTGTCCAGCGCGATCTGCTTGGCGATGGCCGCGGGCTTGGCCGTCTCGATCGCCGCCTCGACGACCGCAGCGAGGTCGACGGCTTCCGACTCCAGCCGCACCTTGCCCGCGACGATGCGGCTCATGTCCAGCAGGTCCTCGATCAGCTTCGCCTGCAGGCGGGCGTTGCGCTCGATGGTCTCCAGCGCCTTCTGCAGCGTGGCCTCGTCGCGCTTCAGGCGCAGCAGCTGCACCCAGCCGAGAACCGCATTCAGCGGCGTGCGCAGTTCGTGCGACAGCGTCGCGAGGAACTGGTCCTTCAGCGCGCCCAGCCGCTCGGCCTCGACCCGGGCGGCGCTTTCCAGCTCCAGCTCCAGCCGGCGTTTGTCGGCGGCCCGCGAGTGCACTTCGAGGCGGGCGTCGAACACCGAGGTCAGGAGCGCGATGGCGAGCACGGCGAAGGTGGCGACGATCACCAGGGAAGCCAGTTCGCTCAATTGGAAGCGCCCGGTCGCCGCCAGGCAGACGCTGCCTGCCGGAAAGCCCGCGGCGGCCATGCCCGTGTAGTGCATGCCCACGATGGCCGCGCCCATCACCACCGCGGCGATGGCCCGGAAGCGCCAGACGTGCGGCGTCCGGTTGCGCAGCCGGAAGGCGATCCACAGCGACGCGCCGGCGGCGGCGATGGCGATCGCCACCGAGGCCGCGACGAGGCGAAGGTCGTAGGCGATCCCCGGATCCATCCGCATGGCGTGCATGCCGGCGTAGTGCATCGCGACGATGCCGCCCCCGAGCAGCAGCGCCGAGACGGCCAGGTGCTTCGCATCGGGACGCGGCCGCCGCAGTTGCCAGAGGGCGAGCGCCGAGACGAGCACGGGAATCGCCCACGACAGCAGCGTGATCCCGAAGTCGTAGCCGAGCGCGATCGGCAGGCGGAATGCCAGCATGCCGACGAAATGCATGGACCAGATGCCGGTGCCCATGGCGAACGCGCCGCCGGCGATCCACCATCGGGCCGCGGAAGGCCCCGAATGGGAAACGCGTTCCACCAGGTTGAGGGCGGTATACGACGCGAGGATGGCAACCAGGAACGAGGCGAGAACCAGCGAGCTCTCGTATTGGCCGTCGAGCATGGGCTCGTTTGTATCGGAGGAAACGGTCGCGCCACAAGGGCGATCCGGATGAGACGTGGCGCGGCGTCCACTCGGCGGTGCATCTGCTCGCGAAAATGTAGCGGGGCTGCGACGGGCGTCGCGAAAGGCGGGCGCGCCGCTGAGAACGTCCTTCGTACGCCCGTCAATGAAAGTCGCGGCTGCCGCCGATGCCGCCCAGGCGGCCGAGCAGCGGCGACAGGTCTTCCAGCCGTTCCGCGATCAGGTGGCGCACCTCGCCGCCGCTGTCGACGTCGCGCTGCCACACGCCGCGCACGGCCATCAGCTTCGAATGCAATAACGCTTCGCGCTGCTTCTCGCGCACGTGCTTCCACACGATCACGTTCACCGGCCCGGTCTCGTCCTCGAGGGTGACGAAGATGGTGCCGTTGGCCGTCTGCGGCTGCTGGCGCACGGTGACGATGCCGCAGGCGCCCACGCGCCGGTTGTGCGGCAGGTCGTGCAGCTGCTGCGCGGTGAGCAGCTTCATGCGCGCGAGCTTGGGGCGCAGCAGCGCCACCGGATGGCGCCGCAGCGTGAAGCCCATGGAGGCGTAGTCGAAGAAGATCTCCTCGCCTTCGCGCGCGGCCTGCAGTGCGAGCGGCTGCTCGTCGATCGGCGCCTGGCGCAGCATGCCCGGCGCCTTCTGCTGCGCGGAGGCTTCCCACACCTGCTGGCGGCGGTGGCCGGCGAGGGATTGCAGGGCGTCGGCGGCGGCCAGGGCGTTGAGGTCCTTGAGATCGAGCTGGGCGCGCAGGGCGAGGTCTTCGACGGTGGTGAAGGGCTTGTCGGAACGAGCTTCCATGATGCGTTGGCCGGCGGCTTCGGGGAGGGAGCCGACGAGACGCAGGCCGAGGCGCACTGCATTGTCATTGCGGCCTTGAGCCGCAATCCATGGGTCCCGGGTCAAGCCCGGGACGACAAGGGTCGAGTCCCAATCCGAGAAACACACATCCGGCGCCAGCACCTCCACCCCATGCCGCTTCGCGTCCTGGATCAACTGCGAAGGCGCATAGAAACCCATCGGCTGCGAATTCAGCATCGCGGCGAGGAAGCATTCGGGTTCGTGGCATTTGAGCCAGCTCGAGGCATACGCAAGCAGCGCGAAGCTGTAGGCGTGGCTTTCCGGGAAGCCGTATTCGCCGAAGCCCAGGATCTGCTGGAAGATCGCCTCGGCGAATTCCTTGCGGTAACCGTTGGCGAGCATGCCGCCGACCAGGTCCTTCTCGAACTTGTGCACGCCGCCGCTGCGCTTCCACGCGGCCATGGAACGGCGCAGTTGGTCGGCCTTCTCCGCCGAGAAGCCGGCGGCGATCATCGAGATCTGCATCACCTGCTCCTGGAAGATCGGGATGCCCAGCGTGCGTTCCAGCGCGGGACGCAGCGCTTCGTTCTCGTACCGCACCTCCTCGCCCTGGCGCAGCCGCTCGCGCGCCTTCAGGTACGGATGGATCATGCCGCCCTGGATCGGCCCCGGCCGGACGATGGCGACCTCGATCACCAGGTCGTAGAACTCGCGCGGCTTCAGCCGCGGCAGCATCGACATCTGCGCCCGGCTCTCGATCTGGAACACGCCGATGGTGTCGGCGCGGCAGATCATGTCGTAGGTGGCTTCGTCCTTCGCGGGAATGTCGGTGATCGCGAAAGGCTCGCCGCGCCGCCGCGCGACGAAGTCCAGGCAGCGGCGGATCGCGGTGAGCATGCCCAGCGCCAGCACGTCCACCTTCAGCAGGCCCATCTCGTCGAGGTCGTCCTTGTCCCACTGGATCACCGAGCGGTCCTTCATCGCCGCGTTCTCCACCGGCACCAGCCGCGTGAGCTTGCCCTGCGTCAGCACGAAGCCGCCCACGTGCTGGCTCAGGTGCCGCGGGAAGCCCGTCAGCTCCTCGGACAATTCCATCCACAGCGCGAGCGACTTGTCCGGCACCTGCACGCCCAAAGTCGCCGCCAGTTCGCCCAGCTTCTGCACGCGCAGGCCGCGTTCGTCGAACCAGAAGTGGTCCTTGGCGAAGGCGTCCACCAGCGGCTCCGGGATGCCCAGCGCCTTGCCGACATCGCGGATCGCGCTGCGCGTGCGGTAGGTCGCGACCACGGCGGCGATGGCGGAGCGCTCGCGTCCGTACTTCTTGTAGATGTACTGGATCACCTCCTCGCGCCGCTCGTGCTCGAAGTCGACGTCGATGTCCGGCGGCTCCTTGCGTTCGCGGCTGATGAAGCGTTCGAACAGCAGGTCGGAGCGCGTCGGGTCCACCGCCGTGACCTCCAGGCAATAGCACACCGCCGAATTGGCGGCCGAGCCCCGGCCCTGGCACAGGATGCCGCGCGAGCGCGCGAACATGACGATGTCGTGCACCGTCAGGAAGTACATCTCGTAGGCGCAGTCGGAGATCAGGTCCAGCTCGCGCACCAGCTGTTTGCGCACGCGCCACGGCACGCCGCCTGCATAGCGCCGGCGCGCGCCCTCGATCGTGAAGCGCCGCAAGGCCTGGCGCGGCGTGAGCCCCGCCGGCACCGTCTCCAGCGGGTACTGGTACTTGATCTCCTCCAGGCTGAAGGTGCAACGGTCCGACACCTCCAGCGTGCGTTCCAGCATGTCGGCGGGATAGACCGAGGCCAGCCGCATGCGATGGCGCAGGTGGCGTTCGGCATTGGCCTGCAGCGCGAAGCCGCATTCCGCCACGGTCTTGCCGAGGCTCACGGCCGTCATCACGTCCTGCAGCGGCTTGCGCGAGCGCGCGTGCATGTGCACGTCGCCGGCGGCCACCAGCGGGATGCCGGTGATGTCGCCCGCCTGCTGCAGCGTCTGCAGCCAGAGTTCGTCGCTGCCATCGAGCAGCAGTTCGGCGGCGAGCCAGGCGTGGACGCCGAAGCGTTGCTGCGTCCACTCGATGCGCTCGCAGAGTTCGTCGAGCGTGAGCGACTGCGCGGGGGCCAGCAGGATCTCGCATTCGCGCAGCAAGCCGAAATCGCTCTTGTCGCGCGTGCAGGCGTACTCGCCCTTCTCCGCCTCGCGCCGCGCCAGCGAGATGAACTCGCAGAGGTTGCCCCAGCCCTGCGCATTGCGCGCGAGCGCCACCAGCCGGAAGCCGTCGAGCGCGAACTCGGAACCGAGCAGCAGCTTCAGCCCGAGCTTCTTCGCTTCGCCATGGGCCCGCACCACGCCGGCGACGGAACATTCGTCGGTGATCGCGAGCGAGGTGTAGCCCAGGGCATGGGCACGCTGCACCAGTTCCTGCGGATGCGAGGCACCGCGCTGGAAGGAGAAGCTGGAGAGGCAGTGCAGCTCCGCGTAGTCGGGCAACCAGGACATGGTTCCCTCCTCACGCGTACAGGCCGTGCAGGAACCACTGCGCGCGGTCCTGGTCGGCGGCGAGCCGCTCGCGGTAGATCCACAGCAGGCCGGCGGCTTCGCTGCGGGCGATGAAGTAGTCGCGGAGGATGGGGTCCTTCACTCCGGTGTCCCACCAGGCGGCTTCGATGCGGCGGGCGCGGGTGAGGAGTTGGAGGGGGCCTTGGTAGAGGGGTTTGTCGTTCTTGACCTGGAGCCGCAAAGGGTCGCGAAGGAGCCATGGCGGAAGCAACGCGGCATCCTTGGTCTTCGTAGGCTGGGGTGCAACCCCAGCGCTTTCGCGCATCTCCTTCAACGCTGGGGTTGCACCCCAGCCTACGGTTGCACCCCAGCCTACGGAGTCCGCGGGTTTCCATTCCTGCATGCACTCGGGCCGGTGGTCCTGGATCGTCTCTGGCACCACCACATTCCCCTCCCCCAACCGCACACTCAACCTCTCCACCAGCTGGTGCAGCTTCTCCCCCGGCTTGTTGTCCTCCGGCAGCAGGCTGGTGCTCGCCCCGCCCCAGGGCACCGTCTCCAGCGACCGCAGCCGCAGGTGGTTGGCCGGCGCGGAGAGCGTCGTGCGCGCGAGTTGCTCCGAAGCCAGGCGGCGCAGGTGCTGCATGTCCTGCGTGGGTTGCGCGGTGCGCAGCTCCAGCTTTTCGGTGGACGGCAGCAGCTTGCCGTCGAGGCGGCGCAGGTCGAGCGTCCACTCCAGTTCCAGCGCCAGCACGCCGAGGTTGCGCCCCTGCAGCCACGCCTGCAGCAGCGTGAGCAGGTGCTGGCCCGCGAACAGGAGGTCCTGCGCGGAAGTGGCCAGCGCCACCAGTTCGACGTTCTGGTCGAAGCTCGCCGGCAGCGTGAGCCAGGGATAGCGCTCCGGCTTGTGCCCCAGCGCGCAGTCCAGCGCCTGCAGCAGGTCCGCGCCGAAGCGGCGGCTCAATCCGGCGCGCGGAAGCTGGCGCAACTGCCCGAGCGTGGTGCAGCCGATGCGCTCCAGCGTAGTCAGGTGCGGCAAGGCGGCGGTGAAGGTGGACAGCGGCAGGTCCTCGGGCACTTGCTGCGGCGCCTCCTGCCCGGCCCTCCGCATGCGCAGCAGCGACAAGGCGACCAGCGCCGTCGGGCCCGCCGCCCAGACGCGCGCCTGCAGTTCGCCCGACTCCTTCAGCAGCGTGCGCTGCAGCCGCCTGCGCCCGCCGAACAGGCGCTCCGACGCCGCCACTTCCAGCAGGATGGCTTCGTCGACGCGGGCGACACGGGGGGTGAACCGGAGGGCGCGCCATCCCCAGGCCGTGACCTCTTCATCCCGCGAGGCTTGCAGTGCGATCCAGTACATGCGATCCGGGGATGTCGATGGGGACGACGGACTGCCGGCGCACCTTGCGCGCGGCCAGCAGGGCGGACAGGCGCTGCGGCTGCGAAGGCAGCAGCAGCGGTTGCAGCAGCGGCGGGCCGCGGCGCTTGAGGATGCGCACTTCCATGGCCTCCACGCCTTCGACCATCAGCCGCAGCCGCGCCGGGGAAGACAGGCCTTGCGCCTGCATGCCGCGGAACACCACGAGCAGCTTCTCGCCGCCTTGCGCGCAGAGGTGCAGCCGCCGCAGGTCTTCCGCGCGCGATTGCGGCAGCCAGGCGAACACCGCACTCACGTCGGCGCAGCGCAAGGCCTGCTCCGCCGCCCACAGGCGCGCGGACGGCTTGTCCGCATGCACGCACAGCAGCTTCTCGGGGACGATGCCCTGCCCGCGCAGGGCCGGGCCGAAAGGCTGGTAAGGTGGATGCACCAGGACCGCGGGATCGCCGCGCAGGGTCTCCGCCAGCGCGGGGCCGAGCAGCTGCCAGACGTGCTGCTGCGCTTCGTGCTGCAGCACTTCGACGAGGTTGCCCAGCGGCCAGCCGCCTCCCGGCAGTTCCGCATCGAGCGCGGCATGGCCGGTGGCCACGGTCTTCTCCCGCGCCTGCGCCAGCTCGCGCCCGCGCCAGACGTGCTGCGGCAGGTCGTCGAGGAAGGCGGGAGAGGCGGTCATGGCAGGTCTTACGACTGTCTGTTTATACAGTAGTTTTCCGCGCCCGGAAAACCCTCCTGCGCGACTACGCACGCCGCAAGTCGGATTCCGTTAAAACTCCCGGTCCCGTCCCCGGCGCGGACCTCTTCCACTGGAGCCTTTCGTTTGTACCGGCTGTTCGAAAAACTGCTGCACCCCTACCCGGAGGCCGAACCTCCCGAGCTGCCGAAGAAGTTCTTCTCCTTCGTCTGGGCCTGCACCGCCGGGCTGCGCGGCTATCTCGTGCTGCTCGCGATCCTCAGCGCCGCCGTCGCGGTGTGGGAAGCCTGGCTGTTCGCCGTGCTCGGGCAGGTGGTCGACTGGATGACCAGTTCGGCGCCCGCCACGCTGTGGGAGCGCGAGCGCGGCACCATGCTCGGCTTCCTGCTGCTCCTGTTCTCCAGCATCGCGCTGGTGGGCTTCCACACCTTCGTGAAGCACCAGACGCTGGCGATCAACCTGCCGCTGCGGCTGCGCTGGAACTTCCACCGCATGATGCTCGGGCAGAGCATCGCCTTCTATTCCGACGAGTTCGCCGGCCGCATCACCACCAAGGTGATGCAGACCGCGCTGGCGGTGCGCGAGATGCTGTTCACCACCACCGAGGTGATCATCGGCATCGGCGTCTACTTCATCACCATCGTGGCGCTCGCGGGCAGCTTCGATGCGCGGCTGACGATCCCCTTCGTGGCCTGGCTGGCGCTGTACGGCATCTCCTGCACCTGGTTCGTGCCGCGCCTGGGCCGCATCGGCAAGGCGCAGGCCGACGCGCGCGCGATGATGACCGGCCGCATCACCGACGCCTACACCAACATCTCCACCGTCAAGCTGTTCTCGCACACGCAGCGCGAGGCCGGCTTCGTGCGCCAGGCCATGACCGAGTTCATGACCACCGGCTACCGCCAGATGCGGCTGGTGAGCAGCTTCGAGATCGTCAACCACGCGCTGGTGGTGACGCTGATCGTCGCCTCCTGCGGCTACGGCATCTGGCTGTGGACCCAGGGCCAGGTCGGCATCGGCGCGGTCGCGGCGGTCACGGCGATGACGCTGCGCATCAGCGGCATGTCGCACTGGATCATGTGGGAGATGGCGTCGCTGTTCGAGAACATCGGCACCATCCAGGACGGCATCGGCACCCTCACCCGCCCGCGCATGGTGCTGGACCCGCCGCAAGCGCAGCCGTTGCATGTGGCGCGCGGCGAGGTCCGCTTCGAGCACGTGCGCTTCGGCTACGGCAAGGCGCAGCCGGTGATCGACGACTTCACGCTCACGGTGCGCCCCGGCGAGAAGGTGGGCCTGATCGGCCGCTCCGGCGCCGGCAAGTCGACGCTGGTGAACCTGCTGCTGCGCTTCTACGACGTGGAAGGCGGCCGCGTCCTGGTCGACGGCCAGGACATCGCCCGGGTCACGCAGGACAGCCTGCGCGCGAACATCGGCATGGTCACGCAGGACACCTCGCTGCTGCACCGCTCGGTGCGCGACAACATCACCTACGGCCGGCCAGCGGCGGACGACGAGGACATGGTGCGCGCGGCGCAGCGCGCGCAGGCGCATGGCTTCATCGCCGGCCTGAGCGATCCGCAGGGCCGCACCGGCTACGACGCGCACGTCGGCGAACGCGGCGTGAAGCTCTCGGGCGGACAGCGCCAGCGCGTCGCGATCGCGCGCGTGATGCTCAAGGACGCGCCCATCCTGCTGCTGGACGAAGCGACCAGCGCGCTCGACTCCGAAGTGGAAGCGGCGATCCAGGCCAGCCTCACCGAACTGATGCAGGGCAAGACGGTGATCGCGATCGCGCACCGGCTCTCCACCATCATGGCGCTGGACCGGCTGGTGGTGATGGACCAGGGCCGCATCGTGGAGGAAGGCGATCACCGCACCCTGCTCGCGCGCGGCGGCCTGTACGCGCGCCTGTGGGCGCACCAGAGCGGCGGCTTCCTGGGCGAGAGCACGGTGGACGAGGCGGACGATGTCGAAGCGGCTGCGTCCTAGGGACTTCGAAGGGGACGCATTGGACGTGGCGCAGGCGCTGATCGGCGCCGTGCTGCTGGTCGACGGGGTGGGCGGGCGCATCGTGGAAACGGAGGCCTACGACCGCGAGGATCCGGCTTCGCACAGCCACTCCGGTCCGACGCCGCGCAACCAGGCGATGTTCGGCCCGCCGGGCCGCGCCTACGTGTACCGCTCCTACGGCATCCACTGGTGCCTCAATTTCGTCTGCCGCGAGGAAGGCCACGGCGCCGGCGTGCTGATCCGCGCGATCGAACCGCTGGCGGGCATCGAGGAGATGTGCGCGCGGCGCGGATTGCACGACGTGCGCCTGCTGTGTTCCGGGCCGGGCCGCGTCGGCGAGGCGCTCGCGATCCAGCATGCATTCAACGGCCACCGGCTGGACCAGCGCCCTTTCGCGGTGACTGCGCGAGACAGGCACTACGACGTCGTGGTGGGACCGCGCATCGGCATCAGCAAGGCGGCCGACGTGCCGTGGCGTTTCGGCCTGGCGGGCTCGAAATACGTGAGCCGGCCTTTTCCGCGCGACGCGGCGATCGTCCGGGCGTGAACACCCGCCGTTGCCCTGGTGTATCGGAGGTGACCCGTAGGCTGGGGTGCAACCCCAGCGCTTCGCGCGTTGCTGGGGTTGCACCCCAGCCTACGCACGACAGCGTGCCCTCGCGATGAGGGTCAGGGACGGATCACGCGCTCGATGATGGTGATCGGCGGGTCGCGCATCTCGGTGATCACCGTGTTGCCGCGCCGCGCCGGGCCCGCGCCCAGGGCCGTGGTGTCGGGGGCGCCGTTCGCACGGGCGAGCGCGGTGTCCGAGGGGATCACGCTGAAGGTCGGCATGTGCACGCGGGCTGCGGCGGAAGCCGGCACCACCACGATGTCGCCGGCCACCACGGTGTGCGGCAGGCCATTGCGCGCGGCCGTCTCGCGATCGGTCAGCAGCGGCGCGGCGCTCGAAGGCGAGAGCTGGCGGCCGGTGCGTTCGGAACGGATGGTGTTCACCGGCACCATCCCGCCGCTCGGACGCGCCACCTGCGCGAGGTTCACCGGCGTGCAGGTCGCGGCCTGGTCGAACACCAGGCTGGACCCCTGCGGGAAGCGCTGCGCCACGGCCTCGTGCAGCGGCAGGCTCATGTCCACGGGCGTTTCCACGCCGCGGTAGACGACGCGGTTGTTGCCGTCGTAGACGGTGTAGCACGCCATCGCGTTGGCGCCGGAAAGGAGCAGGCCACAGAGCAGTGCGAATTTCGGTTTCATGTCTTGCCCTCGTGCCGCCACCGGCGGCTTGCTTGGTCCAGCGGATGTTGAGCAAGCCCGCGTCGCACGAACGCAGGCCAAGCCCATCATCCGCTGTCAGCGACCATCCCGCAATCGCGGTATCCGTGTCGGACCTTACCAGCGCGGCGGCGAGTCGCCAGGACGCACCGACGGCCGGGACCAGCCCGCCGGTGTACGGCCGAGCTGGGCGCTGTGCCGGGTGGCACGCAGCGCACCGAAGGCCGAGTCCACCAGCCTACGACAGGAGCTTGACGCCCGTCTTCGACTGCAGCAACTCGAACGTCACGCCCGGAGCGAGCTCGGCGACCTTCAGCCCCTGGTCCGTCACGTCCATCACCGCGAGGTCGGTGATGATGCGGTCGACCACGCCCACGCCCGTCAGCGGCAGCGTGCACTTCGGCAGGATCTTCAGGTCCTCGGTGCCGTCCTTCTTCTTGGCCACGTGCTCCATCAGCACGATCACGCGCGGCACGCCGGCCACGAGGTCCATGGCGCCGCCCATGCCCTTGACCATCTTGCCGGGGATCATCCAGTTGGCGAGGTCGCCCTGCTCGCTCACCTGCATGGCGCCGAGGATCGACAGGTTGATCTTGCCGCCGCGGATCATCGCGAAGCTGTCGTGGCTGCCGAAGATCGACGAGCCCTTGATGGTGGTGACGGTCTGCTTGCCGGCGTTGATCAGGTCGGCGTCGACTTCCTGCTCGGTCGGGAAGGGGCCGATGCCCAGCATGCCGTTCTCCGACTGCAGCCAGACTTCCTTGTCGCCGGTGAAGTTGGCCACCAGCGTCGGGATGCCGATGCCGAGATTGACGTAGAAGCCGTCCTTCAGTTCCTGCGCCGCGCGCGCGGCCATCTGGTCTTGGGTCCAGGGCATGTCTTTCTCCTCAGGAACGGACGGTGCGCTTCTCGATGCGCTTTTCGGGACTGGCGTTGTGCACGATGCGGTGCACGTAGATGCCGGGCAGGTGGATGTCGTCGGGCGCGAGCTCGCCCACCTCGACGATCTTCTCCACTTCCACGATGCAGACCTTGCCGGCCATCGCGGCGGCCGGATTGAAGTTGCGCGCCGTCAGGCGGAAACGCAGGTTGCCGCTCTTGTCGGCGACGTCGGCCTTCACCAGCGCGACGTCGGGCACCAGCGAGCGCTCCATCACGTAGGTCTCGCCGTCGAACTCGCGCAGTTCCTTGCCTTCGGCCACGATGGTGCCGACACCGGTCTTGGTGAAGAAGGCCGGGATGCCGGCGCCGCCCGCGCGCAGCTTCTCGGCCAGCGTGCCCTGCGGCGTGAATTCCAGTTCCAGCTCGCCCGCCAGGTACTGGCGCTCGAACTCCTTGTTCTCGCCCACGTAGGAGGAGATCATCTTCTTGATCTGCCGCGTCTGCAGCAGCTTGCCCAGGCCGAAATCGTCGACGCCGGCGTTGTTGGAGATGGCCGTCAGGTCCTTCACGCCGCTGGCCTTGACCGCGTCGATCAGAGCCTCGGGGATGCCGCACAGGCCGAAGCCGCCGACGGCGAGCAGCTGGCCGCTCTTGACGACGCCATCGATGGCCGCCGCGGCGCTGGGGTAGATCTTGTTCACGGGACTCTCCTGCTTGCAGACACGAGCCTTGGGGATGCGGCCCGGCTGGACGTTACGATACTACCTACCATGCTACGTAGTACTCCCTAAAGGATAGCCCGATGGAAGTCGATTACCGGCTCGCCTTCGAGCACGCCCCCGTGGGACTCTGCGTGTCCCGCAATCGCGTGATCGTAGACTGCAACGCCCGGCTCTGCGAGATGTTCGGCTGGTCGCGCGAGAACCTCGTGGGCCAGTCCTTCCTGGTGCTCTATCCCAGCGCGGAGGAATACGAGCGCCTGGGCGCCCGCATGGTGCCGATCCTCAACGCCAAGGGCCACTACTCGGACGACCGCATCATGAAGCGCGCGAGCGGCGAGGTGTTCTGGTGCCACGTGACCGGCAGCGCGCTGAACCGCCAGAAACCGCACGAATCCGGCATCTGGGCCTTCGAGGACCTGAGCTCGCAGCGGCCGGTGAAGGCGGAGCTGACCGCGCGCGAGCGGGAAGTGGCGGCGCGCCTGCTGGACGGCCTGACCTCCAAGGAAATCGGCAAGACGCTCAACATCAGCCACCGGACCGTGGAGATCTACCGGGCGCGGCTGATGCGCAAGTACCGGGCGAACACCACGGCGGATCTGGTGCACAAGCTGATGGCGGGGGCGTAGGCGCGGGGACGGTGGGCAAGCGAGCTTGCCCACCCTACAGGAACCATGTGAATCGGCGTAGGGCGTAGGGTGGGCAAGCTTGCTTGCCCACCATCTCAAAACTCCGCGAACAACTGGCTGCGCCGGTGCGCATACCAGGCCCGCAGGCAGCCTTCGTCGCCGCGGCAGGCGGAGCGTTGCGCGAGCGCCTGCTGCTGGCGCCGCTGCATGCCGGCCGGATCGCGCGAGACGCGCCGCGCCTGGGCATAGAGGCGGTCGAGGTCGGCATCGACCTGGCCCAGGTTTTCGTCGTGCATCGGGGGCCGGCTGGCGAGCGAGCTGCGCGCCGATCCCATGCGGGCCGTGTCCGGGGCGATGGGCAGGGGCGCCGGGGGTTGCATCGAGGGAGCGGCCACCACCACGGTGCGCGGGTGGGTGACGGCGCTCCCGGGCTCGCGCAGGGCGGCCAGGCGGCGCTCCGCCATCTGCGTCTTGGAGGCATTCTTGCCGAGTGCTCCTGCGTAGACCGCCGCGCTTTCCGAGTAGAGGGCCGAGGCGCGCTGCAGCAGCGCCTCGCGGGAGACGCCATCGCCTTCACGCGCCGCGAGGCTCGCGTAATGCTGGCCCAGCTGCGACTTGATGTCGGCGAGCGGCGCCGATTGCGCGCCCGCGCTCTTCTCCGCGACGTGGCAGGCGGCCATCAAGGCGACTTCGGCGTCGCGCACGTGCCCTTGCTGCTGCGCCTCGCGGGCGACCGCGAGGAAGGCCGCGGGATCGGTGACCGTGCCGCCCAGGGCGGGCTGCAGCGCGAAGAGGCCGTCACCGCGCGCACCCGGCTCGGCCAGTGCCTCGCTCGGGCAGGTAGGTGCAGGCGGCGCGACGGCCACCGGCATGGGCGCCGCGACCGGCCCACCCGGGCGCACCACCGCCGGGGCGGCGGCCACCGGCATTGCGGCGGCCGGCTCGGCGGACGGCTTGACCCGATAGCCGCCGAGGTAGGCGGCCAACACCACGGCGGCCGCGACCAGCACGCCGGCCGTGACCATCAACCTGCTGCGCTCTGTCGCATCCATGGCCCACCATAACGGGCGGCAGCGCTGCCGGGGGCTGCCGTTCACAGCTCGCGGCAGCGTTCACATTTCGCCACGCCAGAGTCGAGGCAGCGGATGGGCCCGCGGGTGCTACCTGGCGTCGATGACTTCGGAGCCGATGCGGAACGCATCCAGCGACGCCGGGAAGCCGCAATACACGCTGGCATGCATGAAGATCTCCTGCAGCTCTTCCGGCGTGACGCCGTTGTTCAAGGCGCCGCGCACGTGGATCTTCAGCTCGTGCGTCTTGCCCAGGGCGACCAGCATGGACACGGTGACGATGCTGCGCGTCTTCAGGTCGAGGCCTTCGCGCTGCCAGGTGTTGCCCCAGGCGTGCTTGGTCACCAGTTCCTGCAGAGGCGCGGTGAAGGGCGTGACGCGGCCCAGCGCCGCGTCCACGTAGGCGTCGCCCAGCACCTTGCGGCGGGTGGCGAGGCCGGCTTGCGTTTCGGGATCCTTCGAGAGTTCCATCGTGTCTCCTCGTGCGCGAAAGGCGGGAGCATACGCCGGAGTCCGTCACCCCCGCGCAGGCGGGGGCCCAGCGCATCCCGTATTCTTGGAAGCCCTGGTTTCCCGCCTCCGCGGGAAGGACGGAGTCGAAGATGCACCGTTATCCCTCCCCCGAACTGAAGGACCTCCCCGAGGACATGCGACAGCGCATCCTCGAGGTGCAGGAAAAGAGCGGCTTCGTGCCCAACGTCTTCCTCGCGCTCGCGCGGCGCCCGGCGGAGTGGCGCGCCTTCTTCGCGTACCACGACGCGCTGATGCAGAAGGAAAGCGGCTCGCTCACCAAGGGCGAGCGGGAGATGATCGTCACCGCCACCAGCGCGGCGAACAGCTGCCTGTACTGCGTGGTGGCGCACGGCGCCATCCTGCGCATCCACGAGAAGAAGCCCCTGGTGGCCGACCAGGTGGCGGTGAATTACCGCAAGGCCGACATCACCCCGCGCCAGCGCGCGATGCTCGACTTCGCGATGAAGGTCTGCCTGCGCTCGCACGAGATCGACGAAGCCGACTTCCAGGCGCTGGCCCCGCACGGCTTCGACGACGAGGACATCTGGGACATCGCGGCGATCACGGCCTTCTTCGGCCTGAGCAACCGCATGGCCAGTTTCTCGAACATGCAGCCCAATCCGGAGTTCTACCTGCTGGGGCGGGTGCCGCGGGAAAAGAAGTAGCCAGGGATTAAGCGAGGCCTAAGGGGCGGATCGCAGACTGCGGGCATCCCACTCCAGGAACCCGCACCATGCCGCTCTCTTCCCGCCGTGTCGCTCCCCTCGTCCTGGCCCTCGCCGGCGCCGGCATCATCGGCGGCGCCGGGGTGGAGCTCCTGCACCGCCACGAGGCGCATGCGCAGGTCCCTCCCACCCTCACTGCTCCCGCGCCCGTCGCCGCCCCCGCCGGCGCGCCCGACTTCGCCCGCATCACGGAGCAGCAGGGCCCCGCGGTCGTGAACATCACCGTCACCGGCATGCGCAAGGCGGCAGCGGCGCTCGACGACGACGAGGTGCCCGAATTCTTCCGCCGCTTCGGCATTCCCGGCATGGGCGCGCAGCAGGACGTGCCGGTGCAGGGCTCCGGCTCCGGCTTCATCGTGGACCCGAGCGGCGTCATCCTCACCAACGCCCACGTCGTGCAGGACGCCAGCGAGGTGACGGTCAAGCTCACCGACCGCCGCGAATACCGCGCCAAGGTGCTGGGCAGCGACCCGAAGACGGACATCGCCGTGATCAAGATCGACGCGAAGGACCTGCCGGTCGCCCGCGTCGGCCAGGTCAAGGACCTGCGCGTGGGCGAATGGGTGCTGGCCATCGGCTCGCCCTTCGGCTTCGAGAACACCGTCACGGCCGGCGTGGTGAGCGCCAAGGGACGCTCGCTGCCCGACTCGGGCGGCGTCGGCTTCATCCAGAGCGACGTCGCGGTCAACCCCGGCAACTCGGGCGGCCCGCTGTTCAACGCGCGCGGCGAGGTGGTGGGCATCAACTCGCAGATCTACAGCCGCTCGGGCGGCTACCAGGGCGTGTCGTTCGCGATCCCGATCGACCTCGCCGTGCGGGTGAAGGACCAGATCGTCGCCCACGGCAAGGTGGACCACGCGCAGCTCGGCGTGGTGGTGCAGGAGGTGAACCAGGCGCTCGCCGATGCCTTCGGCTTGAAGCAGCCGGCCGGCGCGCTGGTGGCGCAGGTCGAACCGGGCAGCGCCGCGGCCAAGGCGGGGCTGCGGTCGGGCGACGTGATCGTGTCGGCCGACGGCCAGCCCATCGTCGCGTCCAACGACCTGCCGGTGCTGCTCGCGACGCTGAAGGCGGGCGACCGCGTGCAGCTGGGCGTGTGGCGCGGCGGCAAGGAGGAACGGCTCAGCGCGCAGCTCGAAGGCAGCCGCACGCGCAGCGTGCAGGCGCGCTCGGGCGATGCGCCGGCGCAGGGCGGCAGGCTCGGCCTGGCGCTGCGGCCCCTGGAGCCCGGCGAAGCGCCGCGCGGCACCGGTGGGCTGGTGGTGGAAGACGCCTCCGGGGCCGCGGCGCGCGCCGGCGTGCAGCAGGGCGACCTGCTGGTCGCCGTGAATGGCGTGCCGGCCACTTCGGTGGACGCGGTGCGCGGCGCGATCGACAAGGGCGGCCGCTCGGTGGCGCTGCTGATCGAGCGCGGCGGCCAGCGGCTGTTCGTGCCGGTGCGCGTCGGTTGAGTCCTTCCTAGAATCGGTCGCATGCGCGTGCTGCTGGTCGAAGACGACGCCATGATCGGCGAGGCGGTGCTGGACGCCCTGCGCGCCCAGCACTACGCCGCCGACTGGGTGCGCGACGGCGCGCTGGCCGAGACCGCCCTGCGCGACGGCAACTACGACCTCGTGGTGCTGGACCTCGGGCTGCCCCGACGCGACGGCCTCACGGTGCTGCGGGGCCTGCGCGACCGGGGCGTGCACATCCCCGTGCTGGTGGCCACCGCCCGCGACGCGGTGAGCGACCGCATCGCGGGCCTGGACGCCGGCGCCGACGACTACGTGCTCAAGCCCTTCGACATCGACGAGCTGCTGGCGCGCATGCGCGCCCTCATCCGCCGCAGCGCCGGCCGCGGCGAGCCGGTGTTCCAGCACAAGGGCGTGGCACTCGATCCCGCGACGCGCGAAGCAAGTGTCGACGGCGTGCCCGTGACGCTGTCCTCGCGCGAATGGGCGGTGCTGGAGCCCATGCTGCTGCGCCCGGGCGTGGTCTTCTCGCGCCGGCAGCTGGAAGAGAAGCTCTACGGCTGGAAGGAAGACATCAGCAGCAACGCGGTGGAGGTGTACGTGCACGGCCTGCGCAAGAAGCTGGGGGCCGACCTGATCCAGACGGTGCGCGGTCTCGGGTATGTGGTTCCGCGTGCTTGAAGGCGGGCCGTCGCTGCGGGCGCGGCTGCTGGTGCTGCTGCTGGCGGCGATCACCGTCGTCACCGCCATCCAGGCCGGCACGGCCTACCGCGCCGCGCTGGGCAATGCCGACGCCCTGTTCGACGCCCAGCTGCAGCAGTTCGCGCAGTCGGTGGGCGCCGGCATGCCGCTGGCGCCGTCGGACGCGCGGCTGTACGAGTTCTCGATCCAGGTGTGGGGCCCGGGCGGCCTGCGCGAATACCGCTCGCACGGCGTCGAGCTGCCGGACGCGGGCGTGCTCGGTTTCTCCGACGCCGCCATCGACGGCGTGAACTACCGCATCTACCTGCTGCGCACGGGCGGCCGCACCATCCAGGTCGCGCAGGACCTCGACGCGCGCCGCGACCGCGCGCGGGACCTCGCCCTGCAGGCGGTGCTGCCCGTGGTGCTGCTCGCGCCGCTGCTGATGCTGGCCGCCTGGTGGATCATCCAGAACGCGCTGCAGCCGCTGGACCGCATGCGCCGCCAGGTGGCGCACCGGCCGGTGGAAGACCTCTCGCCGCTGCCCGAAGCCGGCGTGCCGCAGGAAGTGCTGCCGCTGGTGCAGGAGATCAACCAGCTGTTCGGGCGCGTGGACACGGCCTTCGCGTCGCAGCGCCACTTCGTCGCCGACGCCGCGCACGAACTGCGCTCGCCGCTGACGGCGCTCAAGCTGCAGGCGCAGGCCCTGCGGCGCTTGCCGCCGGGAGACGAGCACGACCACGCGGTGCGGCAACTGGAGGCCGGCACCGAGCGGGCGATCCAGCTGCTGTCGCAGCTGCTGGCACTGGCGCGCGCCGAAGGCGACGTGGCGCGCGAGGAGGCGCCCTGGGAAGCGGTGGACCTCGAGGCGCTCTGCCGCGCGGCAGTCGGCGACGTGCTGCCGCAGGCGCACGCGCGCGGCATCGACCTCGGCGTGCAGGCGCCCGAGGAGCGCATCGAGGTGCGCGGACAGTTCGATCCGCTGCACATCCTGCTGCGCAACCTGCTGGACAACGCGGTGAAGTTCACGCCGGCGGGCGGCCGGGTCGACGTCACCGTCGCGCGCAGCGGAGAAAACGTGGTCCTCGCCGTGGAGGACAACGGGCCCGGCATCCCCGAGGCGGAACGGCAGCGCGTGTTCGACCGTTTCTACCGCGGCGAAGGCGGCAACACGGCCCCGGGAAGCGGCCTGGGCCTCGCGATCGTGCAGGCGATCGCGAGGCGGCACGGCGCGACCGTCCGGCTGGACCGGTCGCAGCGGCTGGGCGGGCTGCTGGTGGAAGTGACCTTGCCCGCCCACCCCGTACGAGTTACGGGAAGCGTGGCTGCAGGCGCGATGGTCCAGGCACCGGGAACGGGAAGCCCAGCTTGACGGACTGTCCGCGCACCCGGTTCTGCGCCTGGCACTTCGACGTGCAGGGCGCCGCCGGCGGCGCGACCTCGATCGCGTCCTCGCCCGTCACGAAGCCCATGCGCCCGCCGCTGGCCACCGCCCAGATCGAGCGGCCGCCGCAGTGCTGCACGATCGCGACGCCGCCGGTGCGCGTAGCGATGCGATTGGTGCAAGCCGCTTCGCTGATCCGCCGCGCCACCTGCGGACTGTCGCGCGCGACGAAGCGCGGCGAGAAGTCGTTGGCGATGTTGATGCGGGCGGTGACCACCACCGTGGTGTCCTTGTAAGGCACGGTGTCGCCTTCGCGCGCGCGGAAGTTCGGGTTGTCGAAGTAGAACGGCTGCAGCACGCTCCCCGGGGCATTGGCCAGGGTGTGCGTGATAAAGGTCTCGGTGCCGTCCGCGCGCTCGGGTTCCATCTGGAACACCCCGCCGTTGGCGCAGTCCTTGGCCTGGATCTTCATGGACAGGCCGGGGCCCAGGCGCTGCAGCTCGAGCACCTCCGCGTCGATGGAGAGCTCGATCCCGGAGTTCAGCACCAATCCGCGGTGGTCCGGGGTCTTGCTCGCCCACACGGGCGTGACCATGTTGCTGGTCATGTCCAGGGGATTGTTCGTCGGCAGGAACTGGTGGTTCTCGATCGCGAAGGTGGCTGCGACCACCTCGAAGCGCTGGAACTTGCCCACCACGGTGAACCTGGCGGGCACGCTGGATGCCGGAATGGTGTCGTCGAACACCCCGGTGTGGCCGAGCACGGTGAAGCCACCCCCTTCGCAGCCCGCCGAAGTGGCGGCCATGGCGGGCAGCGCCAGCAGCCCGGCAAGCAACAGGGAGGTGCATCGGGTCACACGCAGAAACCGTTCTGCGCGCGATGGCGAAGTTTTGCGGAAAGTCATTCGAGGTCTCCCAAAGACGAGGGGATCGCACGAAGCGCCATGCGGGGCGGCGCGTGCAGGAAAGGCACGGCGATCGATTGTGGGAGCGCGGGTCTGCCCGGCCGGGACTCGAACCTCGCAAGCTTCGCTACGGAACGTGCGAGAGGACCCATTTACGTCCGCTCACACAGGACGCGAAAATCAACAGATGACCCACGCCGCGTGCAGCTTCAGCGGTGCGCGTGGATCGAGGCGAGGATGCCCAGCGTGAACAGCGCGACGGCCGCCGCCTGCGCCGGCGTCGGCCAGCGCCCGTCCCAGGCGAAGGAGTAGGCGAGCGCGAACAGCGTTTCGCTCACGATCAGCTGGCCACAGAGGCTGGCCGACAGGCGCCGGCTCGCGATGTTCCAGAGGATGGTCGCCAGCCACGCGGAGCCGGCGCCGGTGGCGAACGCCAGCGCGAGGAACAGCGGCGCGTCGGGCTGCGAGCGCAATGTCTGCACATCCGAGCCCGCGGCGAGCCACAGCGCGATCGCGCCCAGGCCGGTGGCCAGTCCGAGCCAGTTGGCCCAGTCGGTGGCGCGCACTTCCGGATGCCGTTTCAGCCAGGCGGAATTGAGCAGTGCGAACGCGGTCCAGCAGGCGAGCGAGGCGCAGGCGAAGAGGATGCCGCGCAGGTAGTGCGGGGACTGCCCCCACCCCAGCCCTCCCCCGGAGGCGGAGGGAGAGATCATCAGGAACAGGCCGACGGCGGTGAGCAGGATGCCGGGGACGAGTGCGCCCCAGCGCAGGTGGCCGGGCTTGCCGAGCAGCATCACCCAGATCGGGATCGTGCCGATGATCAGCGTCGGCACTTCCGTTCCCGCGTCGCGGATCGCGAGCACCAGCAGCAGGTAGTAGCCGGTGAAGCCCAGCAGGCTGAAGCCGGCGGCGGCGAGGGCCTGCCGCGCGCTCGGCAGCGGGCGCCGCACCCACGCGCACACCGCCAGGGCGACGACGCCGTACGCGACGAACCGCCCCGCCGCCAGGTCCACCGAGCCGTAGCCCGAGACCATGCGCGGCGCCACGAACACGAGGCCCCACAGGGCGCCGGCCGCGAGGCCGGCCAGCACACCGGTCAGCATCCGCGCGGATGCATCACAGGCTGAAGCCGTCGTCGGCGGAGATCACCGCGCCGTTGATGAAGTGGCTCTGGTCCGAGGCCAGCATCAGCAGCAGGCCTTCGAGGTCGTCCGGCCGGCCCACGCGCTTGCGCGGCAGCATCTGCACCAGCTTCTGGCCCTGCTCCGTCTGCCAGTGGTGGTGGTTGATCTCGGTGTCGATGTAGCCGGGGCAGATCGCGTTGACGTTGATGCCGAAGCGGCCCCACTCCAGTGCGAAGGCCTTCGTCATGTGGATCACCGCGGCCTTGCTGGTGGCGTACACGCCGATCTGCGGAAGCACGCGCAGGCCGGCAGCCGACGCGATGTTGATGATGCGCCCGCCCGTGAAGGAGCCGGGCGCCGCGCCCCTGGAACGGGCCAGCATGCGCTTGCCCACTTCCTGCGCGACGAAGAAGGCGCCCTTCACGTTGGTGTCGAAGACGTAGTCGAAGTCCTCCTCGCCCACTTCCTGGATGCGCTGCGTGGTGCTCACGCCCGAGTTGTTCACCAGGATGTCGATGGAGCCCATCTCCGTCTCGGCATGCGCCACCGCGGCGCGGATGCTCCCGACGTCGGTGACGTCGCAGCCGACCACGTGCGCGTCGCCGCCCTCGCCCTCGATCTGCGCGCGCAGGTCCTTCAGCTTTTCGATGCGGCGCGAAGCCAGCACGACCGCGGCGCCGGCGCGCGACAGCGACCGGGCGAACTGCGCGCCGAGGCCGCTCGAAGCGCCCGTAACGAAGGCGACACGGCCGGACAGGTCGATGCTGTAAGCCACTGGGCAATCCTCTCTAGAATCGAAAACGAACGGTCGTTCGCGGCGCCGGGGCCCACGCATAGAATGCGGCTGCCTCGAGAGCACGCGCCGCGCAACGCTCGCGACAGCGAACCATTATCGACGAGACCCCATGACGCAAGAAGAAATCCTGGCCCAGTTCGGACCGCGCGAAGCGATGGAATACGACGTGGTCGTGGTCGGCGGCGGACCCGCCGGACTGGCCACCGCGATCCACCTCAAGCAGCTCGCGCAGCAGGAAGGCAAGGAAGTGTCGGTGGTCGTGCTCGAGAAAGGCTCGGAGCCCGGCGCGCACATCCTGTCGGGCGCGATCATCGACCCGATCGCGTTGACCGAACTGATTCCCGACTGGAAGGAAAAGGGCGCGCCGCTGAACGTGCCCGTGACCGAGGACATCTTCCTGTTCCTCGGCGAGAACGGCGGCAAGCGCGTGCCGAACTTCCTGCTGCCGCCCAACTTCGGCAACCACGGCAACTACATCGCGAGCCTGGCCAACGTCACGCGCTGGCTCGCGCAGCAGGCCGAGGGGCTGGGCGTCGAGATCTTCCCCGGCTTCCCCGCCGCCGAAGTCCTCTACAACGAGGACGGGTCCGTGAAGGGCGTGGCCACCGGCAACATGGGCGTCGGCAAGGCGGGCGAGCCCACCGAGAACTTCCAGCTCGGCATGGAGCTGCATGCGAAGTACACGATCTTCGCCGAGGGCTCGCGCGGCCACCTGGGCAAGCAGCTGATCGCGCGCTACAAGCTCGACGACGGCCGCGACCCGCAGAGCTACAGCATCGGCATCAAGGAGATCTGGGAGATCGATCCCTCGCGCCACCAGGCGGGCCTGGCGCTGCACAGCGCCGGCTGGCCGCTGGACGAGATGACCTACGGCGGCTCGTTCCTCTACCACATGGAGAACAACCAGATCGCGATCGGCTTCGTGGTCGGCCTCGATTACCAGAACCCGTACCTGTCGCCGTTCGAGGAGTTCCAGCGCTTCAAGACGCACCCGAACATCCGCTGGTACTTCGAGGGCGGCACGGCCAAGCGCCTGGCCTACGGCGCGCGCGCGCTCACGGTGGGAGGCCTGCTGTCGCTGCCCAAGACGGTGTTCCCCGGCGGCGCGCTGGTGGGCTGCGATGCCGGCTACCTCAATGCCTCGCGCATCAAGGGCAGCCACGCCGCGATCAAGACCGGCATGCTGGCCGCGCGCGCCGCGTTCGACGCGGTGACGGCCGGCCGCCAGCACGACGAACTCGCGGCGTATCCGGAAGCCTTCGAGAAATCGTGGCTGTACGAGGAGCTGAACAAGGCGCGCAACTTCAAGCAGTGGTTCAAGAAGGGCCGCTCGGTGGCGACCTTCATGACCGGGATCGAGCAGTTCCTGCTGCGCGGGAGCATCCCGTGGACGATCCACCGCGACAAGCCGGACCACGTGTACCTGAAGCCCGCGGCCGAGTGCAAGCCGATCGTGTACCCGAAGCCGGACGGCAAGCTCACCTTCGACAGGCTGTCGTCGGTGTTCATCTCCAACACCAACCACGCCGAGGACCAGCCCTCGCACCTGACGCTGAAGGACGCTTCGGTGCCGGTGCAGGTGAACCTGCAGAAGTACGCCGGCCCGGAAAGCCGCTACTGCCCCGCCGGCGTCTACGAATTCGTGGAGGCCGACGGCGGCGCGCCGCGCCTGCAGATCAACGCGCAGAACTGCGTGCACTGCAAGACCTGCGACATCAAGGACCCGACGCAGAACATCGTGTGGGTCACGCCGGAAGGCGGCGGCGGGCCGAACTATCCGAACATGTAGGGCACCGTCATCCCCGCGCAGGCGGGGATCCAGGGCATCCTGCAAGCGCCACCTCGACGCCCTGGATTCCCGCCTCCGCGGGAATGACGAATCGCGAGGATGACGGCAAGCTGACGCTGCTCGTCCGTAAAATCCCGGTGGTCAGGCCACTTGACCGCGGGCATGATCGGCGGGTTTTGCCGCCCATTCCACTGGAGACCCGTCCCATGAAGTTCACCCATTCGTTCGCCGCCCTGGCCATCGCCATGCTCGCGGCGGGCGCCGCCCAGGCGCAGACCGTGCTGAAGATCGGCTACGCCACGACCAAGGAGTCGCACTACGGCGTCGGCTCCACCGTGTTCTGCGACGAGGTCGAGAAGGGCACCCAGGGTCGCTACAAGTGCCAGCACTTCCCCAGCTCCGCGCTGGGCGGCGAGCGCGAGCAGATCGAGGCCGTGCAGCTCGGCACGCAGGATCTCGTGAACACCTCCACCGGCCCCGTCGGCAACTTCGTGCCTGAGGTCAAGATCGTCGACATCCCCTTCCTGTTCCGCGACTACGACCACGCGCGCAAGGTGATGGACGGCCCGATCGGCCAGGACATCCTGGCCAAGTTCCCCTCCAAGGGCATCATCGCCCTGGGCTGGACGGAGAACGGCTTCCGCCACATGACGAACAGCAAGCGCGACATCGTCAAGCCGTCCGACGCCGCCGGCCTGAAGATGCGCACCATGGAAAACAAGGTGCACATGGACGGCTACAAGACCTTCGGCATCCTGCCCACGCCCATGGCCTTCCCCGAACTGTTCGGCGCGCTGCAGCAGGGCACCGTCGACGGCCAGGAGAACCCGATCCCCGTGATCCTGTCGTCCAAGTTCTCGCAGGTGCAGAAGCACCTGTCGCTGACCGGCCACGTGTACTCGCCGGCGCTGCTGCTGCTGTCGCCCAAGACCTGGAACAAGCTGTCCGACGCCGACAAGAAGGTGTTCACCGCGGCGGCCAAGAAGGGCGGCGAGGCCCAGCGCAAGAAGGTCAACGAGGACGAGGCCAACGGCATCGCCCAGCTGGAGAAGGACGGCATGAAGGTCGTGCGCAAGGTCGACGGCAACGCCTTCCGCGAGGCGCTCAAGCCCGCCTACGTGAGCTACGCGAAGGAATTCGGCGCGGACAACATCCGCAAGATCCAGGACGTGCGCTGATCCGCACGGCGCCCGCGAGACACCGCCTGCGGGCGGTGTTTTTTTGGGCGCCGCGCATCGAGAGACAAGAGAACCATTACGACATGAAAACTTTCGAGCGCTGGTTCCTGGCGGCCAACCGCTGGACCCTGATCCTGCTGCTGGCGGCCATGGCCGTCATCATCTTCACCAACGTGGCCCTGCGCTACCTCACGAACCAGTCGATCGAGTGGGCGGAGGAAGTGTCGCGGCACATGATGATCTGGCTGACCTTCCTCGGCGCCGGACCGGTGCTGCGCTACGGCGGCCACATCGCCGTCGAGAACCTGCAGGACGCCGTGCCGCGTCGCCTCGGCGTGGCCATGCGCCTTCTGGTGGCCCTGCTGCTGTTCGCCTTTTTCCTGTTCATGATCTGGTACGGCTGGCTGTACATCGAGCGCACGCGCTTCCAGCTCACCGCCGCGACCCAGGTCTCGTTCGCGTGGATCTACAGCGCGATGCTCGTCGGCGGCGTGCTGCTGTGCGTGCACTTCCTGCTGATCGCCCGCGGCTACGTCGCCGGGCGCACCTTCGCGACCGACGCGCACTTCGACGCGGCAGCGGCGGCGGCCCTATGAGCGCCAGTCTCGTCCTCGTCCTCTCCGCCTGCGTGTACCTCGCCATCGGCGTGCCGGTCGCCTTCGCGCTCGGCATCGCCACGGTGACCGCACTGCTGACGGCCGACAGCTACCCGCTGTTCGTGCTGCTGAAGGAAACCTTCACCGGGATCGACAGCTTCCCGCTGATGGCGGTGCCCTTCTTCGTGCTCGCGGCCGAACTCATGAGCGGCGGCTCGCTCACCGAGGTGCTGCTGCGCTTCGCCGGCCAGTTCGTCGGCCATCGCCGCGGCGGCCTGGGCTACACCAACGTGGTGTCGCTGACCTTCTTCTCCGGCATCTCCGGCTCCGCGCTCGCCGACGCCGCGGGCCCGGGCTCGATGCTGATCAAGATGATGGACAAGGCCGGCTACGACCGGTCCTATGCCGCGGCGCTCACCGCGTCCACCGCGATCGTCGGGCCCATCATCCCGCCGTCGATCACCATGATCATCTACGCCCTGGCGGAGGACAACGTCTCCGTCGGCGCGCTGTTCGTGGCGGGCATCCTGCCGGGCATCGTCATCGCGGTGGCCATGTGCGTGGTGAACTGGTGGGTGTCGAAGCAGCGCAACTACAAGGGCGACGGCGAAACCCCGTCGCTCGCGGAGATCCTGAGCACCACCTGGAAGGCGCTGCCCGCGCTGCTGCTGCCGGTGGTGATCCTCGGGGGCATGCGTGCCGGCTGGTTCACGCCGACGGAAGCGTCGGTGGTGGCGGTGTTCTACGCGCTGGTGTGCGGCAAGTTCCTGTACCGCACGCTGGAGTGGAAGATGCTGCCGGACATCCTGGCGCGCTCCGCGCTGCTGTCCGCCTCGGTGCTGATCATCATCGGCCTGTCGGCGTCGTTCGCCTGGGTGCTGACCATCGAGGGCGTGCCGCAGGCGATGGCCGACTGGATCATCGCGCTGAAGCTGTCGCCGTGGATGTTCCTGATCCTGGTCAACGTGCTGCTGCTGGTGTTCGGCATCTTCATCGAGCCGCTGCCGGGCGTGATGGTGCTGGCGCCGATCCTGGCGCCGGTGGCGATCAAGCTGGGCATCGACCCGATCCACTTCGCGATGATCGTGATCTTCAACCTGACGCTGGGCATGATCACGCCGCCCGTGGGCGGACTGCTGTTCGTCACGTCGAACGTGTCGCGCGTGCCGCTGGGGCCGCTGATGCGGGAGCTGAAGCCCTTCCTCTACGCGCACGGCATCGTGCTGGTGCTGCTGACGTTCGTGCCGGCGTTGAGCACCTGGCTGCCGCACGCGCTGGGGTTCAAGTGACCACGCGGGTCATCCCCGCGTAGGCGGGGATCCAGGGCTTCCTGTCTTGAAGCGGCGCTGTTGCGCCGCTTCCCGCTTTTGAGCAGCGGGGTGCGTCGCGTCAGGCGGCGCGCGGTGTGGACCCGCTGGGGCGGCGTCCCCCTCGCATTCGCTTCGGGGGCAAACCTGAAAGTCGAATCCCGGCGGCGCGCGCGAAGAACTAGTCTGGAGTTTGGCCGCGCACGGCCAAACTCCAGACGTCGAACAGCTTCGCGAGCCAGAAACGGTCGCACGGCTCGATACGCGCTACGCGCTCTCGTAGCCGTGCTGCGCCACCAGGATCCGACTTTCAGGCGCCGCCCCTTGATGCGGGCCCACACCGCGCACCGCCTGCCGCGACGTTCAGAGCTCTGCTTGATCGAGGACGTCGTGATCCCTGTAGGGTGGGCAAGCTTTGCTTGCCCACCATGCGGCGCCGCGATGAAACGGTGGGCAAGCGAGCTTGCCCACCCTACGGCGATCACGCGGACGACGGCAGTGGCAACGAACAATGCGCCACCGCCCTGCCCTGCTGCCAGCCCCCGTGCGGGCGGGGCCGGGGTCGCGCATGAAGGCATGGCGCCTGCGAGGACCGGGCAGGCGGCCCAGCGCGGCTACGAGAGCCCGTAGGGCGTATCGAGCCACGCGTACGTTTCTGACTCGCGACACCGGTGTCTGAGCGGAGTGTTTGACCGCGCGCGGGCAAACACGCAGCGAGTTCGGTCGCGGGGGCCGCCTGCCCGGTTCTCGCAGGTTTGCCGAAGCGCCGCAAGGCGCTGAAGGACGCCATGCCAGCGCGACTCCGGCCCCGCCCGCGCGGGGGGTGGCAGCCGGCGCGATGCGAAAAAGCGGGAAGCGGCGCGAAAGCGCCGCTTCGAAGACAGAAAGCTCTGGGTCCCCGCCTACGCGGGGATGACGACGCCTGGGATGACGACGCCTCTGCAGCGACGACGACTCAGAGCCGTCCCAGCGCCGACAGCAAGGCCTTGCGCACCGTCGGGAACTGGTGCACGTCGCTGTGCCCGGCGCCGGTCACCCGCAGCAGTTCGGCCTTGCGCATGGACTTGTACAGGGTCTCGCTGTGGTGGATGCCGATCAGTTCGTCCTTCTCGCCGTGGATCAGCATCACCGGGCCCAGCAGCTTGGCCGCGTGTTCCAGCGTGTGCAGCGGATAGCGCAGCACCTGCATCGGCACCCAGGGATACAGCTCCGCCGCGAGCGCCTGCATGCTGCTGTAAGGCGAGACGAGCAGCGTGAGGTCCGGCGCGTGCCCGTCGGAGCACAGTTGCGCGGCCAGGCCGGCCGCGAGGCCGGTGCCGAGCGACTGGCCCGAGATCACCACGCGCTTGCCCTCGTACATCGGCGCGACGTGGTGCCACACCGCCGCCACGTCGGAACGCAGCTGGTCCTCGCTCTCGATCTGGCTGGTGCTCTTGCCGAAGCCGCGGTAATCGAACATCACCACGTCGAAGTTGGCCTGGCGGAAGGCCTCGAGCTCCACGAACCATTTCTTCAGGTTGCCCGAGTTGCCGTGCAGGAAGAAGAACACGCCGCGCGGATCGGGCAGCGCCATGTGGGCGACGGACAGGCGCGCGCCCGGGACGTCGACGAAGTACTCGCGCGTGTCGCAGTCGTCGCAGATCGGCTCGTCGGCCGGCAGCGGGGCCGGTTCGAACAGCAGCCGTTCCTGCCGGAAGTAGAGCCATCCGATGGCGCCGGCATAGATCGCGCCGATGGCCAGCAGGACGGAGGCGGAGAAGATCGCGTAAACCATGTTGCCTCCCCCTCGCAGGGTCCTAGCGATTGCGTTTGGCATCGGGATCGCTCGGGCCGTTGCGGTCGGACATCCCGGCGTTGGGCGCACCGAGGTCACCCGCGTCGCTGGGGTTCTTCTCGTTCCAGGTCCGGCCCGCTTCGGTCACCTTGCCGCGCGGGTGGACCATGTCGGTGCCGTCGTCGAAGTCCAGCGAGCCGCCGGCCGAGGGGGCATCGTCGGCGGCGCCATGGTCGCGCTGGTTGACGCCCGACGGCGCCACCAGGTCGGGCTGCTCGTCGCTGGTGAGGCCGATCTTGCCGGGGCCGTCGCCGCGGTCTTCCTGGCGGGCCGGATCGCCGGTGGCGACCGGAGAGCGCTCCACGTCCGGGGACGGTCGGTCCTGATCCTTGCGCGGCATCCCGTCTCGGGATTGTTCCTGGTTGGGCATCGCGGACTCCTTTGCTCTTTGCAGATTCTTCGGCCGGCTTTCGCCTGCCATGCCATGGAGTGTTCGCCCGCCGCCACTGCAGACCTGTCGGTTCCGCCCGGAGCGTTGCGTAGGAGGCTGGCGCGCCGCGCGTCAGGAAAGCAGGGGACCGGCGACAGGGCCAGCTTGCGCGCGGGCGAGGCGCCTGCCATCCCTCCGGCGGGCTAGCAAGGATTTGCTACGGACGGTACAGCGACCGCAGGCGGGCGCGCTCGGCTTCGCGCAGCTGCAGGCCCTCGCGGAAGTAGCCTTCCAGGGAACCGTAGCGGGTGTCGACCTCGTCGAGCGCGGCCAGCAGGAACGCCGGCTGCACCCGCCACAGCACCTGCATGGCTTCGCGCGGCAGCGCCGAGCGCGACACCTCGGGCAGCAGCAGGCGGTCGTTGGTGAGGAGGTAGTCCTGCATCACCTCCTCGTCCGGCGCGCCGAGCGCCTTCAGCAGCAGCGCGGCGGCGAAACCGGTGCGGTCCTTGCCCGCGGTGCAGTGGAAGACGGTCGGTTCGCCCGAAGCGAGCAGGTGCCGGAAGAACTCGGCGAAGCGCGGCGTGTTGTCGCGCACGAAGCCGCGATAGGTGTCCTGCATGTGCGCGGCCACGTCGGCGGCGGTGGGCCGGTGGCCGCCGGCCAGCAGCCCGGAGAGCTTTAGCACGATGGTGGGCTCGATCGGCAGCGAATGCACCGTCACGCCGGTGAGCCGGCAGGCCGCGCAACTGCGCTCCTGCACGCCGCGGAAGTCGAGCACGCGGGTGACGCCGAGCGCGCGGATCTGCGCGGCATCGGCAGCGTCGAGGGCGCCGAGGTGGTCGGAACGGTACAGGTTGCGCAGCGCGGCACCGTCGGCGCCGACACCGCGAAAGTTGGAGGAACTCGCAAAGCGCATTCCGCCATTCTGCAAAAAAAATGCCTGGCGGCTCGCGCCGACCAGGCATGGCCCCCGTGCGGGCCTACTTGCTCTTCGACGAGCGGCTGCTGCTGCTGCGGCTGGAGGGAGAGGAAGAACGGCTGCTGCCCTTGGCGCTGGCGCGCTCGCTCTTGCCGCTGCTGGAGCTGCGGCTGCTGGACGCGCTGGCGCGGCTGCTGCTGCTACGCGACGGCGACGATTTGGACGGCGAGGACTTGGACGAGGAAGAAGAACTGCGAGATGCCATGGCTTGCTCCTTTTTGGTGGCGATTGCTGTCAATGAACGAATCTAGGCAGCCCCGTCGCGCGGACTGTCGGCTCGCACAGGCCGCGCACGTAGGAATCGCCCTGCCTCCGGCGAATCCTCCAGCTTGCCGGTCCGGGCGTTGACGCGGCCGCACGGGCCATGCACGATGGCGCGGCGCTGCCCGGCGGCGGCGCGGCACAACGAGACAGGGAGGTAGCCCCATGGCACCGACGATCGCCACCCGCGCGGGGCGTTCGGTCGTCCAGCGCGTCCTGAACGCCCGACGCGACACGCTGGACTTCCGCGACCGCCTGTTCGAGCCCACCCTCATCGAGGTCCCCACGCACATCCCGCTGGCGGACTACCGCGCGTGGAAGGTGCCGGTGCTCGACCAGGGCAGCGAAGGCGCCTGCACCGGCTACGGCCTGGCCACCGTCGCCAACTACCTGCTCACCCGCCGCAAGGTGATGCCCGACCCCTCGCCGGTGAGCCCGCGCATGCTCTACGAGATGGCGCGCCGCTACGACGAGTGGCCGGGCGAGGACTACAGCGGCTCCAGCGCGCGCGGCGCGATGAAGGGCTGGCACAAGCACGGCGTGTGCGGCGAGACGGAGTGGACCTCCGGCCACCGGACGCGCAAGGGCGCCGGCCGCCTGAACGACGCGCGCACGGCGGACGCGCTGCGCCGGCCGCTGGGCGCCTACCTGCGCGTGAACCATTGCGACCTCGTCGCGATGCACAGCGCGCTGGCGGAGGTCGGCATCCTGTATGCCACCGCCGACGTGCACGCCGGCTGGGAACAGGTCACGGCGGAAGGCACCATCCCCTACCCCGCGCCGACGGCTGGCGCGCATGCCTTCGCCATCGTGGCCTACGACGCGCAAGGCTTCTGGATCCAGAATTCGTGGGGACCGAAGTGGGGCCGCGAAGGCTTCGCGCGCATCGGCTACGACGACTGGCTGGCCAACGCCACCGACGTCTGGGTGGCGCGGCTGGGCGCGCCGGTGACGCTTCGGCTGAGCGAATCCTCGGCGATCGCGCACGCGCCCACCGCCGGCCGCTCCAGCGCGTATTCGTATGCCGACCTGCGGCCCCACATCGTGAGCCTGGGCAACGACGGGCGCCTGCGCACCTACGGCGACTACGGGACCTCGGCCGACGAAGTGCGCGAGATCTTCGAAGTGGACATGCCGCGCGCGATGAAGGACTGGCCGGTCAAGCGCGTGATGCTGTACGCGCACGGCGGCCTGGTCGACGAACGCAGCGCGATCCAGCGCCTGGCCGACTACCGCGGCGCGATGCTGGACGCGCAGGTCTACCCGATCTCCTTCATCTGGCACAGCGACTACTGGTCGACCATCACCAACCTCCTGGAAGATGCGATGCGCCGGCGCCGCCCCGAAGGCGCCCTGACGTCGGCCCGGGACTTCCTGCTGGACCGGCTGGACGACACCATCGAGCTGCTGGCCCGCGGCTTCACGGGCAAGGCGGGCTGGGAGGAGATGAAGGAGAACGCGCTCGGCGCCAGCGAGGCGCACGGCGGCGCGAAGCTCGCCCTGCAATACCTCGCCGAACTGCACGCGCGCATGCCGCTGCAGGTGCACGTGGTCGGGCACAGCGCCGGCTCGATCTTCATGGCGCCGGTGGTGCGCATGCTGGCGGCGGCCGCGGGCCGCATCGAGTCGGGCTATCTGTCGGGCCAGACGGGATTCGGCGTCGGCGTCTCCACCTGCACGCTGTGGGCGCCGGCGGCCACGGTGGACCTGTTCAAGCAGGCCTACGTGCCGGCGGTGAAGGACGGCTCGATCGGGCGGCTGTCGCTGTACGTGCTCAGCGACAAGGCGGAGCAGGACGACAACGTGGCCCGCATCTACAACAAGTCGCTGCTGTACCTGGTGTCGCGCGCCTTCGAGGCGCGGCGCTACGGCGAAGGCACGCCGATCGTGGGCATGGAGAAATGGATCGCGCGCGACGAGGCGCTGCGGCAGCTGTTCACCGGCGGCGCGGCGGACCTGGTGTTCTCGCCGAACGACGTGCCGTCCGGCGCCATCAACGCCTCGCGCAGCACGGAACACGGCGCCTTCGACGACGACCTCGCGACGGTGCAGTCCACGCTGGCGCGCATCCTCGCGGCCTCGCCGGCGGCGAAAGCAGCGCCGGTGGAGAGCATGGCCTTCGAATTCCATCGTTCGAGTTCGTCGCTGCGCACGCGCCGGGAGGCGATCGATCGGCAGACGCAGTTGCGGACGTGAGTGCCCGTCATCCCCGCGGAGGCGGGGATCCGGGGCTTTGGGGTATTTCTCCCTCTCCCCTCCGGGGAGAGGGTTGGGGTGAGGGGCACGCTCTGCCTGATCGAGCAAGTCATGTCCGCTGTAGGGTGGGCAAGCATTGCTTGCCCACCATGACGGCCCACGGTGAAACGGTGGGCAAGCGAGCTTGCCCACCCTACGCCACAACACCAAGACCCATGGCGGTGGTGATGGCAACGGATCGATGCGCCACCGCCCTCCCCTGCTGCCAGCCCCCGTGCGGGCGGGGCCGGGGTCGCGCATCAAGGCATGGCGCCTGCGAGGACCGGGCAGGCGGCCCAGCGCGGCTACGAGAGCCCGTAGGGCGTATCGAGCCGTGCGTACGTTTCTGGCTCGCGAAGCTGTTCGAGTCTGGAGTTTGCCCGCGCGCGGGCAAACTCCAGAGGAGTTCTTCGCGTGGCGGCGCCGGGATCCGACTTTCAGGTTTGCCCCCG
>NZ_DASVNN010000052.1:0-2698 GCF_036383835.1 Ramlibacter sp. | reverse complement strand
AGGCCCGTGCCCTGTGCCAGGAGGCCGGCCGCCTGTTCCGCGTGCAGGTCGGGCGCGTGCACGAGAAGAACGTCGGCCCGCATCCGCGCTGGAGCTGCCAGCTCGCCTTCGCGGCGGCGGAGTACGACCGCATCGTGCCCTGGCTCGACGAACACCGCGGCGGCCTCGACGTGTTCGTGCACGGCCTGAGCGGCGACGCGCTCAAGGACCACACCGACTACGCCTACTGGCTGGGCGACGAGTGGCCGCTCGACCTGCGGCAGTTCCAGCCATCCTGACGTGCGCGCCCTTAAGATGCCACGGCGGCCTTCCGCCGAGGAGCACGTCATGACCCTGGATGAATACAACGCCTCCGTCAAGCAGATCCTGGAGGAGCAGCAGAAGATCGCGCAGTCGACCGCGCAGCTCGCCATGTCGGGCCAGGCCAATCCCACGAACCCGCAGTTCACGCAACTCATGGCCGGCCAGTGGGCGCTGATGCAGCAGATCGCCAAGCTCAACGCGGACCTGATGATGGGCATCATGATGCCGAAGAAGTGATGACCGTGCGGGACGATCGGGTCCCGGTCCGATGGTTCCCCGACGCTAAGATCAGGGTCGAGCAACGACCCCCGGAATCGAGAGAACCAAGATGAAGACCATCGGAATGATCGGCATCGGCATGATGGGCCACGGCATCGCGACCAACCTCGCGAAGCACGGATACCCGCTGGTCCTGTTCGACCACCCCGGCAACCAGCCGCTGGACGCGCTGCGCGCTGCCGGCGCCGTCACCGTGGCGGATGCTGCCGAACTAGCCTCGCGCGTCGACGCGCTGATCCTCGTCCTGACGGGGTCGCCCCAGATCGAGGCCGTGCTCACGGGAGCGGGCGGCGTGGTCCAGGGCTTGCGTCCCGGAACGGTCGTCATCGACTGCTCGACCGCCCTCCCGGATTCCACGCTGCGGATGGCCGAGGCCGTGCAGGCCGCCGGTGGCCGCTTCCTCGACGCGCCGATGACGCGCACGCCGAAGGAAGCCGCCGAGGGCCGCCTGAACCTGCTGGTGGGGGGCGACGCCGGCTTGCTGGAGGCGTGCCGGCCGCTCCTGAAGTGCTTCGCCGAGAACATCACGCACGTGGGACCGGTCGGTGCGGGCCACAGCATGAAGCTGCTGCACAACTACGTGTCGATCGGCATGGTCACCCTGCTGGCCGAGGCAGCGGCCTGCGCGCAGCAGCGCGATGTGGCGCCGCAGGCGTTCGTCGAGGTGCTGGCCCAGGGCGGCGGCGGCGGGATCGCGCTGGAGCGCATGAGGCCTTACCTGCTGAACGGCGACTTGTCGGCGTTCCGCTTCGCCATCGCGAATGCCGCCAAGGACCTGGGCTACTACACCGCGATGGCGGAGGCCACCGGAGCCCGCAAGGAGATCGCGGCCACGGTGCTGGGCAGCCTGGAGGACGCGCTGGCCCGTGCCGGCAGCCAGGCGCTGATGCCGGAGCTCGTGTCGCTGATGCGCTGAGCGGACGTCCTCAAGCGCCCGATCCGGCCCTGGCGCCCTGGTACCACTGCAGGATCTGCTCGCCGTTCCAGTGCAGCACGCCGGAGTGCCGGGCGATGTGCTCGTAGACCTTCTCCAGGTAGCCGATGCGGAAGGGCTGCCCGCTGATGTACGGGTGGATCGCGATCGCCATGATCTTGGGCCGCTCGGCCGCTTCCTGGTAGTAGCGGTCGAAGGTGTCGCAGCACTTCCGCGTCCAGTACGCCGCTTCGTGGTGCTGCACGATCATCATGGGGATGTCGTTGTTCTCCACCGTGTAGGGCAGCGTCACCAGCGGGCCGTGCGCGGTGCGGATCTCGGTGGGCTCGTCGTCGTAGGGGAAGTCGCCGATGTACTTCACGCCCGCGGCGGTCAGCAGGTCGGGCGTCTCGCAGGTCTGCGTCAGGCCCGGGCCGAGCCAGCCGACGGGACGCTTGCCGGTGAACTTCTCCAGCGTGTCCATCGAGCGCTCGATCATGGCCTTCTGGTCTTCCACCTTGTGGATCGGCATCTGCTCGTAGGCGTGGCCCATGAATTCCCAGCCGGCGTCGAGGCAGGCCTGCGCCACGCGGGGATAGTCCACCGTGACGCGCGCGTTGATCGACAGCGTGGGCTTGATGCCCAGGCTGTCGTACAGCTTCTTGAAGCGCCAGAACCCCACGCGCATGCCGTACTCGTGCCACGCCCAGTTCGGCACGTCCGGCAGCAGCGGAACGCCCGTGGGCGCGGGCAGCACCTGGCGCGCCATCGGCCGGGCGATGTCCCAGACTTCCAGGTTGACGATGGTCCAGACGATCACCTTCGCGCCGCCGGGCAGCTTCAGCGCCGGCCGGTCGACGATGGCGGAAAAATCGGCGCGATCGCGCGGGATCATGGTCATTGGCAACTCCATCGGGATGTCGGCGTGGCGGCGGCCACCGGCGAAAGGGGGCCGGTGTCGCGGGCCGGTGCAATGTAGGACCGGCTTCGGGGGACTGTCAAACGGCCGTTCGCTCCCGGGGGAAGGATCAGGCCCTCAGCACGTCGATGATCGTCGCGAGGTCGACCGGCTTGACGAAGTGGTGGTCGAATCCCGCCTCCTGCGCCTTGACCTTGTCCAGGGCCTGGCCCCAGCCGGTCAGCGCGATCAGCCGCACCGGCCGCCCCGCGGCGCGGACCATGCGGGCCGCCTGGTAGCCGTCC
>NZ_DASVNN010000051.1:0-9605 GCF_036383835.1 Ramlibacter sp. | reverse complement strand
CAGCTGGTTGTCGATGCGGCGCGATTCGTGCCGCTCGGTGGCCACGATGCGCAGCCCGCCCTGCGCGACCACGAACTCGTGGTCCTTCTGCCATTGCGCGCGCAGCTGGGCGATGCGCTCCTGCCTGGCCGCATCGTCCAGCGCCGGATCGGCCTCGACGGCCTCGATCGCCTTCTCCACGTTGCCGCCCAGCACGATGTCGGTGCCGCGGCCCGCCATGTTGGTGGCGATGGTGATCATCTTGGGCCGGCCGGCCTGGGCCACGATCTCGGCCTCGCGGGCGTGCTGCTTGGCATTGAGCACCTGGTGCGGCAGGCCCACCTTGGTGAGCAGCTGGCTGATCACTTCGGAGTTCTCGATCGAGGTGGTGCCCACCAGCACCGGCTGGCCACGTTCGTGGCACTCGCGGATGTCCTGGATGGCCGCCTCGTACTTCTCGCGCGTGGTCTTGTAGACGCGATCGAGCTGGTCCTCGCGCCGGCTCTGGCGGTTCGGCGGGATCACCACGGTCTCCAGGCCGTAGATCTCCTGGAACTCGTACGCCTCGGTATCGGCGGTGCCGGTCATGCCGGACAGCTTGCCGTACAGGCGGAAGTAGTTCTGGAAGGTGATCGAGGCGAGCGTCTGGTTCTCGGGCTGGATCTGCACGCCTTCCTTGGCTTCCACGGCCTGGTGCAGCCCGTCGCTCCAGCGGCGGCCCTGCATCAGGCGGCCGGTGAACTCGTCGACGATGATGATCTCGCCTTCCTGTGCCACGTAGTGCTGGTCGCGGTGGTACAGGTGCTGCGCGCGCAGCGCCGCGTTCAGGTGGTGCATCAGCGCGATGTTCGCCGGGTCGTACAGCGTCGCGCCCTCGGGGATCAGGCCCAGCTCGGCCAGGATGCGCTCGGCGTTCTCGTGGCCCTGCTCGGTGAGGAACACCTGGTGCGTCTTCTCGTCGACGGTGAAGTCGCCGGGCTTGGTGACGCCCTCGCCGGTGCGCGGGTCGGCCTCGCCTTCCTGCTTGGTCAGCAGCGGCACGACGCGGCGGATCGCCAGGTACAGGTCGGTGTGGTCCTCGGCCTGGCCGCTGATGATCAGCGGCGTGCGGGCCTCGTCGATCAGGATCGAGTCCACTTCGTCGACGATGGCGTAGTTCAGGTGCCGCTGCACGCGGTCGCCCGTCTCGTACACCATGTTGTCGCGCAGGTAGTCGAAGCCGAACTCGTTGTTGGTGCCGTAGGTGATGTCCGAGCCGTAGGCCGCCTGCTTCTCCTCGCGCGACATCTGCGGCAGGTTCACGCCCACCGACAGGCCGAGGAAGTTGTACAGCTTGCCCATCCACTTGGCGTCGCGGTTGGCCAGGTAGTCGTTGACCGTCACCACGTGCACGCCCTTGCCGGAGAGGGCATTGAGGTACACCGGCAGCGTGGCGGTGAGCGTCTTGCCCTCGCCCGTGCGCATTTCGGCGATCTTGCCCTGGTGCAGCGCCATGCCGCCCATCAGCTGAACGTCGAAGTGGCGCATCTTCATGACGCGCCGGGAGGCCTCGCGCACGACGGCGAAGGCTTCGGGCAGCAGGTCGTCGAGGGACTCGCCCTTTTCGACGCGCTCGCGGAACTCCTGCGTCTTGGCGCGCAGCTGGTCGTCCGACAGCGTCTCGAGCTGGTTCTCGAGGCCGTTGATCTGCTCCACGGTGCGCCGGTACTGCTTGAGCAGGCGGTCGTTGCGGGAGCCGAAGATTTTTGTCAGGAAGTTCGTCGTGGCCATGGGCGCGGGTCGGGTCACGGCACCCGCGAGCGGAGGCCGGACGGCGCAGTCCTTTTGTTGTTCAGAAGGATGAGGTGGAGCCGCCACGCGCCTTTTCCAAGACGTTCGCCAGGGCGGCCAAAGCCGGGGATTTTACCTGTGCAGGGGCGGCGGGGGCTGAAGGACAAAGCCCCGCCGGGGCGGGGCTTCGCGGGAACGGGCCGGCGGGTTCAGCGGGAGCGGGCTTTCTCCGCGATCTGCGCCACCGCCTGGCTGCTGGCATTGAGGAATTTGTACGGGTCCTGCTGCACCCCCTGCACCAGCACTTCGAAGTGCAGGTGCGGGCCGGTGGAGCGGCCGGTGCTGCCCACCAGGGCGAGCTGCTGCCCGCGCTTGACCAGGTCGCCCTTCTTCACGATCAGGCGGGAGCCGTGCGCATAGCGGGTGATCAGGCCGTTGCCGTGGTCGACCTCCACCATGTTGCCGTATTCGGGATGGGCCTCGGAGGTGACCACCACGCCGCCGGCGGCCGCCAGGATCGGCGTGCCCGCGTTGGCCTGGAAGTCCAGGCCGGTGTGCAGCGCCTGGCGGCCGTTGAACGGATCGATGCGCCAGCCGAAGCGCGAGCCCACGGGAGCGCCGGCCACCGGGTTCTGCGTGGGCACCATCGCCTTCTTCAGGCGCGCGTCGATCAGGCGCGACTCCATGACCGTGAGCAGGTCGGTGCGCTCGCCGGTCAGCTGCTCCAGGTCGTCGAGGGTGGCCTGCAGTTCCTCGATCGACAGCGGCCGGCCCTGCACCAGGGCGCCGCCGCGGCCGGTGCCGTGCATCTTCAGTTCGTTCGGGTTCACGCCGGCCAGGCCGGAGACGCGCTCGCCCAGGGCTTCGAGCTGCATCATGCGGGCCTGCATCTCGCCCAGGCGCCGCGCCATGGCGTCGAGGTTCTCGCGCATGAAGCGGTCACGCTGCTCGAATTCGTCCTGCACCACGAAGCGCACCAGCGTGCCGACCACGGGCCAGCGATCGCGCGCCCCTTTCAGGAACACCCAGTGGTACATCAGCGCGGCAACGAGCATCAGCAGCACCGACGTCGCGCACAGCGCGGCCACCAACCGGCCGCCGCTCAGGTGGATCGCGCGGCTGCGAGCCAGCCAGGCATCCGTGATAATGAACTGCATTCTTCTTTCCCCCTCGTCCGTTCTTCCCTCGTCCGCATGACCCGCCGCCACCATCCCGTCAGCCTGCAACAGGCCGCGGAAGAGGCGCCGATGCTCGCCCGGCTCGCGCAGCTGGCGCGGGAATCGGGCGAGAGGCTCCAGGCGATCGCCTCCGCGATCCCTGCGCCCTTGCGGGCTGCCGTCCGACCGGGTCCCATCGAGGGGACCACCTGGTGCCTGCTGGTGGAAACCAGCGCGGCGGCAGCCAAGCTGCGGCAGTTGTTGCCACTCCTGCAGCAAAAGCTCATCAGTCGTGGATACGAGGTTAGCGCGATACGGCTGAGGGTGGGAAGCCTCCAGAGGTAACGGCGGGGCCCGCCTGTCCCGGCGGTTGACACCGGCCGTCGCGCGTTCGCCGCCGGTGCGGGGAAGTTCACCGGCCGTCCGCTCGGGCCGACGGGTGCGAAGCCAGGTCCGGGGGCCGGGACGTCACCTGCCGGTGAATCGCGCGGGACGCTTTTCCTGGAAATGGGCGACGCCTTCCCGGAAGTCCTCGCTCTGCAGGCTGGTGAACATTTCGGCGTTGGCCAGCGCCACCGCTTCGCCCAGCCCCTGGTACGGCGCTTCCCAGAGCTGCCGCTTCATCACGCGCACCGAGCGCGGCGACACCTCGCCGGCGAGCGTGCGCGCGAGCGCCAGCGCCTCGGGCAGCAGCCGGTCGGCCGCGACCACGCGGTTCACCAGGCCCATGGCCAGGGCTTCGGCCGCGTCGATCTTGCGCGAGGTGAGCAGCAGGTCGGTGGCGTGGGCATGGCCGACGATGCGCGGCAGCATCCAGGCGATGCCGTGTTCGGCGATCAGGCCGCGCTTGGCAAACGCGGTGGCGAACACTGCCTTCTCCGAGGCAATGCGGAAGTCGCTGTACAGCGCCATCACCAGCCCCAGGCCCGCGGCGGCGCCGTTGATGGCGCAGATGATCGGCTTGGGCGCGGCCGGGAAGTAGGAGTAGCGCGTCTGGTAGTCGGCCCGGCGGTTCATGTCGTAGGGCCGCATCCACTGCTCGGCCTGGATGTCCCCGGGCGGCAGCACCTCGAGTTCGTCCATGTCCATGCCGGCGCAGAAGGCGCGGCCGGCGCCGGTGAGCACGATCGCGCGGACCTCGGGGTTGCGGCCGGCCTGCTCGATGGCGTCGCGCAGTTCGGCTTCCAGCACCTTGGTCAGCGCGTTCATGCGCTCGGGCCGGGACAGGGTGATGACGGCGGTGGCGCCGTCCAGGGTGGACTGGATCTGCTGGTCGTTCATGGCGTCTCGAAGTGGGCGGGCGGAAGCTGGATGGAGACCGGCTCGAGGAACTCCTCGATGCCGAAGCGGCCGTTCTCGCGGCCGAGGCCGGAGCGCTTGAAGCCGCCGAAGGGTGCCTGCGGGTTGAACGGTGCGCCGTTGACGTCGACCTGGCCCGCGCGCAGGCGGCGCGCCACCGGCAGCGCGGACGCGGGCGTCGCGCCCCACACCGTGGCGGCCAGGCCGTAGTCCGTGCCGTTGGCGATCGCCACGGCCTGGTCGACGCTGTCGTAGGGGATGATCACCAGCACCGGGCCGAACGCCTCCTCGCGCGCGATGGCCATTTGCGGCGTGACCTCGGTCAGCACCGTGGGCGGGAAGAAGAAGCCATGCGGCGGCAGCGGTGCGTCGCGCGTGATCAGTTCCGCGCCCTCGGCAAGCGCCGCGTGCACCATCGCCCGCACCTTCTCGCGCTGGGCGGCCGAAATCAGCGGTCCCAGGCGGGTGCCGGCATCGGCCGGATCGCCCATCGCCCACGCGGGCGCCAATTCGGCGGCCAGGTGCGCAGCCTGCCGCGCCTGGTCGCGCGGCACCAGCAGGCGCGTGGTCGCGGAACAGGTCTGGCCGGAATTGAGGAAGCAGCCCCCCAGCGTCGCCTTCACCGCGAGGTTCAGGTCCGCGCCGGGCAGCACCAGGGCCGCGGATTTGCCGCCCAGCTCCAGCGCCACGCGCTTGATGTCCTGCGCCGCCATTGTGGCGATGTGCCGGCCGGCGTGGGTCGAGCCGGTGAAGGACACCATGTCCACCTCGGGATGCGCCACGAGCGCGCCGCCGATGTCGGGTCCCGCGCCGTGCACCAGGTTGAATACGCCGGGCGGCAAGCCGGCCTGTTCGATCGCCTCGGCCAGCAGGAAGGCGCTGGAAGGCGCGAGCTCGGACGGCTTGAGCACCACGGTGCACCCCGCGAGGAGCGCCGGCGCCACCTTGCCGGTGACCTGGTGCAGCGGGTAGTTCCACGGCGTGATGCAGGCGACCACGCCCACGGCCGCCTGCTGCACCAGCGAATGGCCGATGCGCTGCTCCCATTCCATCTTCCCGGCCAGGTCGGCGTACAGGTCCCAGGCCGCGATCGGCGCGCCGGCCTGGATGCGGGCCGACAGCTTGAGCGGCATGCCGACTTCGCGGGAGATCGCGCGGGCGATGGCGTCGCCGCGCTCGCGCAAGCCGGCGGCGATGCGGCGCACGGCGGCGACGCGATCGGCCAGCGGCGTGGCCGACCAGCCCGCGAAGGCCGCGCGCGCGGCACGCACCGCGGCTTCGACGTCGCCGCGCGATGCCGCGCGGTACGTTGCGAAGACCTGCTCCGTGTAGCTGTCGGTCACGGGCAGGTCGGCCCCGCCGGCGGCGCGCCAGGCGCCATCGATGAAAAGTTGATCGTCGATCTTCATTGCTTGTCCTTGCGCTGGCGGCGGGCCAGGAATTCCTCCATCACGCGTGCGGGTTCGCCGCTCGCATAGCACTCGAGCTGGTAGCGGATGCCGGCGTTGCAGGCTTCCTCGAAGCCCGCCTGGGTGCGCTCGCGGAAGCGCTGCTTGGTCACGCGGATCGCGGTGCGCGGCAGGGCCGCGAGTTCGCGGGCGCGCTGCAGGGCGCGTTCGAGCACCTGCTCCGGCGGCACCAGGTCGTTGACCAGGCCGAGGGCGTGGGCGCGCTCGCCGGAGACCAGCTCTCCGGTGAGCGACAGCTGCTGGTTCAGCGAATGGCCGATCTGCAGCGACATCAGGTAGGAGCCGACGATGCTGGCGAGCCCGGCGCGCACTTCGGGTTGCCCCATGCGGATGCCGGGATGGGCGACGCGCAGGTCGCACATCAGCGCCATCTGGAAGCCGGCGCCCACGGCGGTGCCGTTGAGCGCCGCCACGATCGGCTTCGTCACGTCGCGCACCGCCTGGTACATCGCATGCTGGCGGTTCAGCCACGCGGCCAGGTTGGCGATGACGATGGCGGACGACTCCTCCAGGTCCTGGCCGGCGCAGAACGCGCGCTCGCCGCTGCCGGTGAGCACGATCGCGTCGGCGTGGTCGCCGGCATCGAGCTGCTTCAGCGCGCGCGCGAGGCCGTGGCGGATGGAGTCGTCCACCGCATTCATGGCCGCCGGGCGGTTGAAGCGCACGATGGCGATGCGGCCATCGAGCTCCAGGGTGACGGCTTCGGTCTCAGTCATGGCGGGGCTCGCTCTGTTCGATCACGGCGTCCACCGCCCAGCCGCCCTCGCCCGCTGCGGCGGCGATCAACGGGTTGAGGTCGATGGAAGCGATGCGGTCGGCGCGCTCCGCGGCGAAGCGGCCGAGCGCCACGGCGGCGCGCGCCACCACGCCCAGGTCCACCGGCGGTTCGCCGCGCACGCCGGCCAGCACCGGGGCGATACGCAGCTTCGAAAGCTTGTCCATCACGTCCTGCTCGCTGAAGGGATGCAGCAGCACGGCAAAATCCTTCAGCGCCTCGACGTACTTGCCGCCGTCGCTGACCATCACGGCGGTGCCGAACAGCGGGTCCTGCTTCACGCCCAGCGCGAACTCGCGCTGGCCGCGCACGCGCTGCGCCACCAGCACGCCATCGAGCGGCTGGCCGAGAGCGCGCACGCGGGCGCTGCATTCCTCGTAGGAACGCAGCACGTCCGCTTCGCTGCGCTGGTTCAGGAACACCAGGCCGTGTTCCGACTTGTGCGGGATGGCGGCGGAGCAGGCCTTGACGACCACCTCGGGCCCCAGCTCGCGGAAGGCCTCGGCGGCTTCGCGGGCGCTGTGGCAAAGGCGATGCGGGACGACCGGGACGCCGGCGGATCGCAGGAGCGACAGGCTGTCGGCCTCGCTGAGCGTCTTCGTCACCGGCGCCGCTTCGGCGGTGCGCGCCGCAGGCAACGGAGCGTCCTGGCAACGCGCCGCCAGCACCGCGTGCCGCGACACCTGGTGCAAGGCCGCCAGTGCATCGGTCTCGTGTCCGAACACCGGCACGCCGGCTTCGCGGAAGGCGCTGCGCACGGAAGCCTGCGGCGCCGAGACGGCCACGGGCTTGCCGGTGCGTTGCAGGAAGCGCGCCGTGTCCGCGGCCATGCCCGGCACGTCGTAGCCTTCGCCCGCCACCGGTACGCCGATCAGGAACATGTCGCCCTGCGGGTCGGCGGCCAGCGCGTCCAGCGTGCGGCCGAACATGCTGCCGTCGGAGAGCAGCGAAGCCGTGAGATCGACCGGGTTCTGCGCGGTGGCGAAGCCCGGCATGATCCGCGCGAGCGCGCCTCGGGTGCTGCCATCCAGCTCCGCCATCGGCATGCCGAACTTCTCGGCGGTATCGGCGCAGACCACGCCGACCGCGCCGCTGTGGCTCATCACGACCAGGCGCTGCGCGGCGCGCAGGCCGCAAGCGAGGTACAGCTCCACCGCATTGACCAGGCCGTGGACGTCGTCGGCCCGCCAGATGCCGTGTTGTTCGAAGAAGGCGCCGACCAGTGCGTCGTCGTTGACCATCGCGCCGGTATGCGAGGCGGCCGCCTTGGCCCCGTGCGCGCTGCGGCCGGACTTGAGGGCCACGACCGCGGCGCCGCGCGCGCGCGCGATGCTTGCCGCTTGCGCCAGCACGGCGGGGTCGGCGAGCGACTCGATGTACAGCAGCAGCACGCGGATGTCCGGGTCGGCCGCGGCAGCGAGCGCCAGCTCGCTGACCGAGGTGTCGGCGTCGTTGCCGCTGGCCACCACGTAGCGCACGCCGATGCCGCGCTCGCGCAGCAGCGCGTAGGGCATCACGCTCGCCGCCCCGCTCTGGCTGATCACGGCCACCGGGCCGTCCTGCGGCGCGACTTCCATGAACATCGTGCTGAAGTTCAGCACGGCGCCGCTCTGGAAATTGGCGATGCCCTGGGCATTGGGGCCGGCCAGCCGCACGCCCAGCGCACGCGCCTCGGCCACCAGTTCCGCCTGGCGCCGGGCGCCTTCCGGGCCGGTCTCGCCGAAGCCGGAGCTCATCACGATCGCGCTGCGGACGCCACGCGCCGCGCATTGGCGCAGCACGCCCGGCACGTGGTCGCCGCCGACCGCGACCACCGCGACGTCCGGCGCCTCTGGCAGGTCGGCCAGCGAGGCATAGGCCTTGTAGCCCTGGATCGTGTCGCGCTTGGGGTTGATCGGGTACACGGGCCCCTGGAAGCCGAAGCTGCGCAGGTAGTGCAGCGGGCGGCCGCCGACGCGGTTGCGGTCCTCGGTGGCGCCGACCACGGCGACGCTGCGCGGCCGGTACATCGCGGCCAGGCGCGGATCGATGGGAGTCACGGGCAGGTCCTCAGTCGAGCGTGGCGCCGGAAGCCTTGACCACCGGGCCCCACTTGGCCATGTCGCGCTTGATCAGCGCGGCGAATTCGGCGGGCGATGTCGGCCGGGCCTCGGCACCGTCGGCCTGCATGCGCTTCTTCATGTCGTCGGTGGACATCACCGCGGCGATCTCGCGATGGAGACGCTCGACCACCGGCGCGGGGGTGCCGGCCGGGGCCAGCACGCCGTACCAGATCGTCACGTCGAAGTCCTTCAGGCCCGCTTCCTGCGCGGTGGGCACGTCCGGCAGCAGCGGCGAACGCTTGGGGCCGGTGACGGCGAGCGCGCGCACCTTGCCCGCGCCGATGTTCCCGGTCTGCTGCGCGATGGTGTCGAACATCATCGTGAGGCGTCCGCCCAGCAGGTCCACCAGCGCGGGAGCGCTGCCCTTGTAGGGCACGTGGGTGATCTGCAGGCCGGCGCTCGCACGCAGCAACTCGCCCGCGAGGTGGTTGGAGCTGCCGTTGCCGGCCGAGCCGTAGGCGACGGTGTTCGGCTTGGCCCGCGCCAGCGCCATCAGCTCGCCCAGGTTCTTCGCCGGCACGTCCGGGTTGACCACCAGCACGTTCATGGTGGTGGCCATCAGGCTCACGGGCGCGAAGTCCTTCACCGGGTCGTAGCGCAGCTTCGCGTACAGGCTCGGGTTGATGGCCATCGTGCCGGTCGTGCCGAAGAACAGGGTCTGGCCGTCCGCGGGCGCCTTCGCGACGGCTTCCGCCGCGATGCTGCCGCCGGCGCCGCCCTTGTTGTCGACCACGACCTGCTGGCCGAGGCGCTCGCCCAGCTTCTGCGCGAGCTGGCGCGCCATCGCGTCGGTGGGGCCGCCGGCGGGAAAGGGCACGACCAGCGTCACGGGTCCGCGCGGGTAGGCCGGCGATTGCGCCTGGGCGACGGGAACGAGGGTGAAGGCGGCGGTGACGGCCGCGAGCAGGCTGGTGAAACGCATGCTTGTCTCCTTGGGTGTGAGGCGCAGGATAGGTTCGGCGAGGCTTGCCAGAAAGAGTGGCCGGATCAATTCAGGCTTGCATTAAAGTGAAGCCATGAACCTGAAGCAGCTGCACTCCTTCGTGCATGTCGC
>NZ_DASVNN010000050.1:0-5465 GCF_036383835.1 Ramlibacter sp. | reverse complement strand
CTTGCCCACCCTACGCCAGACCCATCGCCGTGGAGATGGCAACGATCGATGCGCCACCGCCCTGCCCTGCTGCCAGCCCCCGTGCGGGCGGGGCCGGGGTCGCGCATGAAGGCATGGCGCCTGCGAGGACCGGGCAGGCGGCCCAGCGCGGCTACGAGAGCGCGTAGCGCGTATCGAGCCACGCGTACGTTTCATTCTCGCGATCCGGTGGTTGAGCGGTGTGTTTGACCGCGCGCGGGCAAACACGCAGCGAGTTCGGTCACGGGGGCCGCCTGCCCGGTCCTCGCAGGTTTGCCGAAGCGCCGCAGGCGCGAAGGACGCCATGCCAGCGCGATCCCGGCCCCGCCCGTGCGGGGGCTGGCAGCCGGCGCGGCGCCCAAAAGCGGGAAGCGGCGCAGCCGCTTCAAAAATGCTCTGGGTCCCCGCCTGCGCGGGGATGACGCGGGAGGGGATAGCCGCGTGCCCGGGAATGACGGGAGAATAGCCGCATGTACACCACCCTCCTCTCCGCAGAGCAACTCGCTGCCCTCCTGGACGCCAGGGCGCGGCTGATGATCTTCGACTGCACCTTCGACCTCGCGGATCCGAAAAGCGGGGAGAAGCAGTACCTGCAGGCGCACATCCCCGGCGCGGTGTATGCCCACCTCGACCACGCGCTCAGCGACAAGGGCACGCCCGATGCTCAGTCGGGAGAGCCGCAGCCCCACCAGGACGCCGCGTCCGGCGGGCGGCATCCGCTGCCCAGCCGCGAGAAGTTCGCCATGTGGCTGTCGGGCGTGGGGTTCGCCAACGACATGCAGGCCGTGGTGTACGACCGCAACGGCGCCAACTACTGCGGACGGCTGTGGTGGATGCTCAAGTGGGCGGGACACGAGGCCGTGGCCGTGCTCGACGGTGGGCTGCAAGCCTGGCAGGCCACCGGCGGCGCGGTGAGCGCGGACACCGAGCCCTCGCACTTCCAGTCCAACTTCGAATTGCGCGCGCCGCTGCGCACCCTGGTCCGCACGCAGGACGTCGCGCGCCGGCTCGGCCGGGGCGGCCAGACGCTGATCGATGCACGCGCGCCGCAGCGCTTCCGCGGCGAAGTGGAGCCGCTCGATCCGGTGGCGGGCCACATCCCGGGCGCGCTCAACCGTCCGTTCGTGCAGAACATCGGCACCGACGGACGCTTCAAGCCGGCGCCCCAGCTGCGCGCGGAGTTCGAACAACTGCTCGCCGGCCACGATCCATCCACGGTCGTGCACCATTGCGGCAGCGGCGTGAGCGCCATCCCCAACCTGCTCGCGATGGAGCTGGCCGGCTTCGCGCCGACCGCCCTGTATGCCGGCAGCTGGAGCGAGTGGTGCCGCACGCCGGACCTGCCGGTCGAGAAGGGCTGACGCGCCCATGAAGAATGCCGGGACGCGCCCGGCATTGGAGTTCGCGCTGCGCGCCAGGATCAGGGACGCGTGCCCACCGCGCTCGACGGCGTCGTATTCGTACTGCCGCTCCCCGCCGTGCTGTCGCCGGGTGCCGTGCCGCTGCCGGACGCACCCATGGTCGCGGTGCTGCCGGCATTGAGTCCGCCGTTCAGCCCCGCACCCGGCACGGCCTGGTTGCGTGCATCGGGATCCGACGTGCCGCTGCCCGTCGCGCCCGCCACCGCATCGCTGCCGCCGGACGCGCCGGGGTGCGCCTGCGATCCGGCGATGCCGGACGGGCCTCCCGGCGGGCTGTCGGGCGCCGCGGGACGCACGACTTCCGCGGAATCGACGTTGCCCGGCGCGGGGTCGATCTGCTTGCTGCAGGCGCCGAGCGCAAGCGCGCAGGCGGCCGCCAGCGGCGCGAGGAACAACGCGTTGCGTCGCATGCCGTGGCTGCTTAGCGGGTGGTCGTGCCAGCCGCCGGGGCGCTGGAGCTGACGCCGGAACCCATGTCGGTGCCGGTGGAACCGGTGGTGCCGGAGGCGCCCATGGAGGTGCCGCTGCCCGTGCTGGGAACCGTGGTGGTGGTGGAGCTGGTGGTCGTATCGCTCGGCAACGTCGCCGGCGCCGTGGCCGACGGCACGGTCGTGGTCGTGGTCGTCGTGGACGACGTGGACGTATCCGTTGCCGTTTCGTCCTTCTTGCCGCAGGCGGACAGGGACAGGGCAGCCATCAGGGCCAGGGCGGCGCATTGCGCGATCGGGGACTTGATCATCGGGGACTCCTTGGGGTTTCGTTTCGAGCTAGAGAGCGACAGCGTCGGGGTCCGCGCTGCCTGCGGCTCACTTTAGTGGGCGTCCCCGTCGACCTTGTCGTCTGCCACTGTCGAAGGCTGTAGGACAAGGCACGGCTGGCCGAGCGATTCGTTACGCGAGCGCGAACGCCAGCGCGTCCTCTCGCAACGCGTCTGAAACGGCGCGCAATTCTTCCTTACGAACCGAAATGGATCGTGCCAGCGCGTGCAGGTCCAGGCGCGAGGCGAGCACGCGGTTGAACACCTGCTCGCGTTCCTGCTGCACGTGCCGCTCCACGTAGTCCTCCAGCACGAACACCCTCGCGTCGTACAGCGCGTCGTCGGCCTGCGCGGTGAGGATCTGCGCGATGAACTCGCGCTGGCTGCCATGCGGATCCTCCGCTTCATCGAGCAGCTCGCCGTCGTTGAGCGCGTCGCGCACCGCGGGATAGAACAGTTCCTCCTCCAGCCGCGCGTGGATCGCGAGCTCCATGCAGATCTCCTCCGCGAGGGCGCGGCGCTGCAGCGCGTTCGCGCGCGTGCGGGCCAGTTCGCGGTAGGACTGGAACAGGGCGTGCACCGCGAGGTGGTCCCCATCCAGCAGGTCGATGGCGTCGGGCGCTTGCTTCTTCATGGTGTGCGTCGTGTCGAGCGCCCCACTCTAGGGGAGCGTGTGCCGCGTGCTGTCAGCCCACGGACGGCACTGCTGTAGGAGAGCCGCCGTCCCTCAGCCCCGGGGCCGCCCGCGCCGCACGGCGCGCTCGTACGCGGCCATGAGCGGGGTGACCGAGATGCCGTGGATCACGATGGAGGTCACCACCACGGAGAGCGTGAGGGCCGTGAGCCGGTCGGCCAGCGGGGCCGGCAGGCCGTGATTGACCGCGTACATCAGGTAGTACAGCGAACCGACGCCGCGGATGCCGAACCATCCGATCAGCCAGCGCTGGCCGCGCGAGACCGCCGATCGGGCCAGACCCAGCCGCACCGCCACGGGCCGGATCACCAGCAGCAGCAGCGGCACGAACCACCACGCCGCGTGCTGCCATGGAACGGCCCACAGCAGCGCGCCGATCGCGATCACGATCGCGACTTCGCCGATGCGTTCGGCGTGCTGGTTGAATCCGAGCACCGCCTGCGCCATGAAGGCCGGCGCATGTTCCGGATCGACCGCGACGCGTTCGGCGAGCGTGCGGTCCGGGTCCACCATGGCGCGTTCCACCGAAGCGGCGCTCGCCTCGCCGGCGCTGTGCCGCTGCTCCAGCCGGCGCAACGCGACGCCGGCTGCGAACACCGCGAGGAAACCGTAGGCATGCAGCAGCAGCGCGCAGCCGTACGACAGCGCGATCAGCCCCAGCGCCAGGAAGTCGTCGAGGCCCACGGCTTCCTTGTGGCGCCGGCGCAGCCACAGCACCAGCCGGCCGATCGCGATGCCCAGTCCCCAGCCGGTGGCGAGGCCGGCGGCGGTCGCCCACAGCACGTCCACCGCGAACCAGCGCCAGCCGAAGGGACCCAGTTCGTGCAGCCCGAGCAGCCCCAGGCCCAGCATCACGAAGGGAAAGGCGCTGCCGTCGTTGAGGCCGCCCTCCCCGGTGAGCGCGAAGCGCAGCTTGTCTCCGTCCTGCGGTTCCTGCACCTGCACCTCCGATGCGAGCACGGGGTCGGTGGGCGCGAGGATCGCGCCGAGCAGGATGCAGGCGCCCGGCGGCAGGTCGAGGAACAGCCAGGCGACCAGCGCGATCAGCGCCACGGTGACGACCATCGAATTGAGCGCGAGCCGCACCGGCAGCGCCCAGCGCTGGTCGCGCAGGCCCGGGCTGAGTTTGAGGCCCGCGGTGAACAGCGACAGCAGCACCACCACTTCCGCCATGCGTTCCAGCATGGACGCGGAACCGCGCGGGTCCAGGGACACGAGGCCCAGGGCGAGCGGGCCCACGCCCAGTCCGACCAGCAGGTACAGCATGGCCGTGGACAGCGGCAGCCGCTTCAGCACGGTGGAGGCGAGCGCCATCAGCACCAGCAGCAGGCCGACGATCACGGACCAGAGCGCGAAATCCATGGAGCGCGATTGTTGGGGAGCGCGAACGCGGCGCTTGTGGGCCAATGCCGCGTTCGGTCCGGCAGGCGCCGGGCGTCAGAGTCCTGCCAGGGCCTGCAGCAGTTCCTGCCGGTACAGCGGGAATTCGTGGATGTCGTTGTGCCCCGCCCCGGGCACCACCAGCAGGCGCGCCGAGGGGCGTGCCGCCTGCAGGCTGCGCGCATGGTGCACGCCGATCAGCGCGTCGCGTTCGCCGTGCACCAGCAGCACGGGCCCGCCGATCGCGCCCAGGTGGCTCGTGGTGTCCAGCGGATAGCGCACCAGGAAGGCCGGCACCCAGGGGTAGTACTCGCTGGTCAGCGCACGGATGCTCGTGTACGGCGACACCAGCACCGTCAGGTCGGGCGGGCGGCCTTCGGCACTCAGCTGCTCCGCCAGGTCCGCCGTGAGCGCGGTGCCCAGCGAGCGGCCGTACAGGACCACCTTGCGGCCGCGGTATTCCGCGGCGAAGGCATTCCACACCGCGCGCACGTCCTCGCGCAGCTGCTTCGCGCTCGCGATGTGGCCCGTGCTCTTGCCGTAGCCGCGGTAATCCGGCATCACGAGGTCGTAATTGGCGCGCCGGTAGAAATCCGCGTTGCTGAACCAGCCGGCGAGGTTGCCGGCGTTGCCGTGCAGGAAGAACACCACGCCCTTGGGATCGGGCAGCTTCAGGTGCATCACGGAGAGGCTGGCGCCCTCCACCTCCACGATGCGTTCGTGGATGTCGGGTTCGCGCGCGAGCTTGTAGTTCGCCGGCAGCGGCACCGGGTAGAACATGATGCTCTCCTGCCGCAGCCACAGGAAGGCGAGCAGCGCCCCATACGCCCCGAGTCCGGCGAGCAGGATCCACAGGAGCGTGAGCCAGACGGGCTTGGGCATGGGGCGGGAGGGTACGTCATTCGCGACGGCCCCGCCATCTCCCGTCGTCGTCCCGCGGGGCAGATCCCGGCCTGGCGGTGTTTCTCCGGGGGGCGTCGCGGCAGGCGGCGCGCGGCCTCGTACCGCCCTCGTACCCTCGTAGGGTGGGCAAGCTTTGCTTGCCCACCATTTGCGCCACGACGAGACGGTGATCACGCGGCCGATGGCACCGACAACGGAAATGCGCCGCCGATCTACCCTGCTGCCGGCCCCCGTGCGGGCGGGGCCGGGGTCGCGCATGAAGGCATGGCGCCTGCGAGGACCGGGCAGGCGG
>NZ_DASVNN010000049.1:0-78801 GCF_036383835.1 Ramlibacter sp. | reverse complement strand
TTGTTCCGAAGAACTTGGCAATCGCCATCAAACGCCCACGCTTATCGGCTGTATGTTGTTAACGATCCTCGCATCGATCAGCAAGCTCTTCACTTGCCTTTCTTTGCCGTCTTCGCTGCGATCAGCGAAGCCCTCGATTATGCCGTATTTTTTAGAGACCGGTCAACTCTTTTTGCCGTTTCGTTTGCGATTCGCTTCTTTCGTCGCGTCTCGCTGTCGTCATCAGCGCAGCCCTAGATTCTATACCGACTTTTTATCGTCTGTCGACGCTAGAGCTGATTTTTTCTCCGCCGTTTTCGTTGCCGCTTTCGCAGCGCCGTCATCAGCGGAGCCCGCGACTATAGCACGGGGAAAACCCCTACGCCAGTCCCGTGAACGGTAACGAGCGGTAGCGCTTACCGGTCAACGCAAACAGCGCGTTCGCGACCGCGGGCGCAATCGGCGGGACGCCGGGCTCTCCTACTCCGCTGGGGGGGCGGTCGCTGGCAGCGATCCACGTCTCCACGGAAGGCGCGGAAGCGAGTCTGAGCATGGGGTAGTCGGGGAAGTTCCCCTGCTGCACGGCTCCCTCGTGGATGTCGATTCGCCCATGGAGCGCAGCCGTCAGCCCGAACACGACCGCACCCTCCAACTGCTGCGCCACGATCTGGGGGTTCACGACCGTGCCGCAATCGATCGCGCAGGTCACTCGGTGGACGCGCGGCTGACCTTTCTCCAGGGAGACCTCGGCAATCTGGGCCACCACCGACCCGAAGGACTCGTGCAGCGCCAGGCCGCGCGCCCGGCCCGGCGGTAGCTGGCGCAGCCACCAACCGGCCTTCTCCGCCGCCAGATCCAGCACCGCGAGATGGCGCGGCGCCTTTCGCAAAAGACTGCGCCTGAACTCCAGCGGATCCTGATTCAGCTCCGCGGCGAGCTCGTCGACGAAGGCTTCCATGAAGAATGCGTTGTGCGAGTGGCCAACGGAGCGCCAGAAGCCGACAGGCACCCCCGTCCGCGTGAAGACATGCTCGATGCGCTGGCGCTCGAAACCGTAGGGCTGGTCGAACAGTCCCTCAGACGCCGTCTTGTCCGGAAGATCGATCGGACCGGCCAGCGACGGCAGCACCCGCTCCATCCAGCGGGGCGAGATCGCGTCGCCCGCGGATCTCACATGCAGCCCGACCGGCTCGCCGGCAGGGCCGATCGCCGCCCGCAGCCGCGCCACGTGCATCGGACGATAGAAGTCGTGCCGCGTGTCTTCCTCGCGCGACCAGATCATCTGGACCGGCTCGCCCGGCATGTCCTGGGCGATGCGCACCGCCTGCGCGACGTAATCCACCTCCAGGCGCCGGCCGAAGCCTCCGCCCAACAAAGTGACATGGAGGTCGACGTGGTCCACCGGGACCCCGGCCACCCGTGCGGCGGCTTCCCTGCACATCTGCGGGACCTGCGTGGGAGCCCAGACTTCAACGCGATTGCCATGGACGCGCGCCGTGGCGTTCATCGGCTCCAGCGTTGCGTGTGCCAGGTAAGGCGCGTGGTACGTCGCTTCGAAAGAGCGCAGGCCGGACGGCTCCGGCTCGCCCTTCCCGTAGAAGCGATAGCCATCGCCCTCGTCCAGCGCGGCCTCGAGTGTCCGCACGCTGGCGCGGGAATCCGGTCCGGCATGGGCCGGGGCCCGCCACTCCACTTCCACTGCCTGGGCGGCCTGCCGCGCATGCCAATGACTCTGGGCGACCACGGCGAACCCTGCCGTGGACCCCGCATAGGCCGGCAGCATGACGAGGCGATCGACCCCCGGCATGGCGAGGGCCGCCTTCGCATCGATGCGCCCGGGCTGCCCACCGATCTGCGGCGCGAGCCGCACGGCGGCATACCGCATCCCGGGCAGGCGCACGTCGATGCCGAAGCGGGCGCTGCCGTTCACCTTCGCCGGCACGTCCAGTCGCGGCGCCGGCTTGCCGATCACGCGCCAGTCCTTGCGATCCTTCAACAGCACCTGGCCGGGAGGCGTCGCCGACGCCACGCGCGCCAGCTCGCCGTATGTGGCCGAGCGTCCCGACGCATGCGAAACCACGCCGTTGCTGACCCGCAGCTCCTCCACCGGCAGCTTCCATTGCAGCGACGCCGCTCCCACCAGGGAGGCGCGCGCCGTCGCCGCGGCCAGGCGAACCACCTCCCAGGCATCGGCGACGCTGGTCGACCCGCCCGTGGCGTTGATGCCCAGTTCGCGCGCCACCTTCCCCACCAGCCAGCGCCCCGCCCTGGTCCGGCCGAAGCCGTCCTCGCGCTCCTCTTCCAGTGGATGGAAGGGCAGGTTCCCCTGCAGCACCGCTACGTTGCCGTAGATCGCATCCCAGCCCGCCTGCTCGATTCGCATGGCCGACAGCGGGACGTCGAGTTCTTCCGCGGCGAGCTGTGGAAGCGCCGTGTGCACCCCCTGGCCCATCTCGCTGCGCGGCATGGCGAGCACGACGCCGCCGTCCGGCAGGATCTTGATCCAGCCGTTCAACGCGATGTCGCCTTCGCCGGGCGCCATCAGTCCCGCGAGTCCCACGCGCGAGCGCTGCGGCAAGGACAGCCAGCCGACGACCAGCGCGCCGGCGCTCGCCGTCCCGAGCAGCCAGGCGCGTCGTTTCATGCTTTCCCCCCGGACGCACGCTTGATCGCCAGCCGCACCCGCTGGTAGGTTCCGCAACGGCAGATGTTGGTGATGGCCTCGTCGATGTCGGCGTCCGTCGGCTTGGGCTTCTTCTCGAGAAGCGCGGCGGCCGCCATCAACATGCCGCTCTGGCAATACCCGCATTGCGGCACCTGCTCCGCAATCCAGGCGGCCTGCAGCCGATGCGGCTTCGCCGCGGAGCCGAGTCCTTCGATCGTTTGCACCGCCTTGCCGGCGACGCTGCCCACGGGCAGCACGCATGAGCGCACCGCCTGCCCGTCCACGCGCACGGTGCACGCACCGCACGCCGCGACACCGCAGCCGAACTTCGTGCCGGTGAGCTGCAGCAGATCGCGCAGCACCCAAAGCAGGGGCATCGCCGGATCCGCCTCCACCTGCATGCGCGTGCCATTGATGTTCAGATCCACGGAACCCCTCCTCGAACGGCTGGTCCCACTATAGCCAAGCAAGCCGCTGCAAGCGCCCACGCGAGCGACGCGCGGCAGCGGTGATACGCTCGCTGGCTTTCCCCCGCGCAACCATGGCCCTCATCACGCTCGCCAACGCCCAGCTCGCCTTCGGGCATGTGGCGCTGCTGGACCACGCCGATCTCTCGCTGGAAACCGGTGAGCGCATCGGCCTCATCGGACGCAACGGCGCGGGCAAGTCCTCGCTGCTGCGCATCCTCGCCGGCATGGAACGGCCCGACGACGGCGAAGTCCAGCGTCAGCAAGGCCTGCACACCGCCTTCGTCGCGCAGGACCCCGTGCTGGACGAATCCGCCAGCGTGTTCGAATCCGTGCAGTCCGGCCTGGCCGACGTGATCGCGCTGATCGACGCCTACACGCACGGCCACGGCGACCTCGACACCTTGCAGGGTCGCATCGAGGCGCATGACGGCTGGAACTGGCAGCAGCGCGTCGACGAAACCCTGCATCGCCTGCACCTCGACCCCGACGCGCGCATCGGCGCGTTGTCCGGCGGCAACCGCAAGCGCGTGGCCCTCGCACAAGCACTGGTGCGCAAGCCCGACGTCCTGCTGCTCGACGAACCGACCAACCACCTGGACCTCGACTCGATCGAATGGCTGGAGAACCTGCTGCGGGAGTTCCGCGGCAGCGTCGTGCTGATCACCCACGACCGCGCTTTCCTCGATCGCGTGGCGACGCGCATCGTCGAACTCGATCGCGGCCGCCTGCAGTCCTATCCGGGCAACTTCAGCCAGTACCAGGCCCTCAAGCAGGAACAGCTGGCGCAGGAGGCGGTGGTCAACGCCAAGGCCGACAAGCTGCTGGCCCAGGAAGAGATCTGGGTGCGCAAGGGCGTCGAGGCGCGCCGCACGCGCTCGCAAAGCCGCATCGGCAGGCTCGAGCAGTTGCGTGACCGGCGCGCGGCACGCCGCGATGCCCTCGGCCGCGTGAGCATGGATGTGGCCACCGGCCAGCCGGGCGGAAAGATCGTCGCCGAGCTCACCCAGGTCGGCAAGTCCTTCGGCGATCGCGCGATCGTGCGGGACTTCACCTCGACGATCCTGCGTGGCGACAAGATCGGCCTGGTCGGACCGAACGGTGCGGGCAAGACGACGTTGCTGAAACTGATCCTCGGAGAGCTCGCACCCGACACCGGCAAGATCCGGCTGGGCACCAACCTGCAGGTCGCCTACTTCGACCAGATGCGCAGCGCGCTGAATCCCGATGCCACCCTGGAGGATTTCATCAGTCCCGGCAGCGAATGGATCGAGATCGGCCGCCAGCGCAAGCACGTGAAGAGCTATCTCGGCGATTTCCTGTTCTCGCCGGCGCGCTCGGCCTCGCCGGTGCGCTCGCTCTCCGGCGGCGAGCGCAACCGCCTGTTGCTCGCGCGCCTGTTCGCCCGGCCGGCCAACGTGCTGGTGCTGGACGAACCGACCAACGACCTCGACATCGACACCCTCGAACTGCTCGAGGAGCTGCTGCAGGACTACGAGGGCACCGTGTTCCTGGTGAGCCACGACCGCGCGTTCCTCGACAACGTGGTCACGAGCACGATCGCGTTCGAGGGCGATGGCCACTGGCGCGAATACGAAGGCGGCGTCGAGGACTGGCTCACGCAGTCGCGGCGCGCGCGCGCGCTGGCCGAAGCCGCCAACCCGGCGCCCGCCCCGGTGGCCAAGGAGGACAAGCCCGCGCCAACGCCGGCACCCACCGCGGCGCGCCGCAAGCTGGGCTACAAGGAACAGCGCGAACTGGAAGCGCTCCCGGGCCTGATCGACGCGCTGGAGCAGGAACAGAAGACGATCCATGCGGAGCTCGAACGCGGCACGGTCTACAGCGACGACCCTGCGCGCGCGGTGCAACTGGCCACGCGCACGACGGCCATCGACGACGAATTGACGGCCGCCCTCGAACGCTGGGAGACCCTGGGCAAACTGTAGGTGCCGGCCGTCACCCACTGACGGCCATTGCTGACCTTCGCCGCCCCCGCGCGCACAACCCGGCGGCTACAGTCGCTCACCATGAGTGACAGCTGTATAGCCACCCGAGCATCGGCAACGTTTCCGTCGTGGATGCGAGTGTGGCGATGGCTGTTCGCCGCTTGGATGCTGGGATGGGCGAGCGGCTGTGCCAGCCTGCCGGCCAATGACAAGCAGACGCCCTCCACCGCCTTCACGCAGCACGAACGAACGGCGCTCGGGCAGCTCGCGCAGGCGCGACGTTCGCAGGCCGGCGCGCGCAGCGACTCCGGCTTCTTCCTGCTGGACTCCGTGGACAACGCGCTGGCCAGCCGCATCGCCCTGGTCGACGGCGCGACGCGCGCCCTGGACCTGCAGTACTACGCGATCCACGCGGATGCGAGCACCGAAGTGCTGCTGCAGAAGATCCGCGATGCGGCCCGCCGCGGCGTGCGGGTGCGCATCCTGCTCGACGACTTCAATTCCGTCGGCGAGGACGCGCAGGTGCTGCGCCTCGCCTTCGAGCCGAACGTCGAGGTCCGGCTGTTCAACCCGCTCGCGGGCCCCCGCAACAACATGCTGGGCCGCATCATCACCTCGCTGCACGACGTCGGCCGCATGCAGAAGCGCATGCACAACAAGCTGTTCATCGCCGACAACGCCTGGGGCATCACCGGCGGCCGCAACCTGGGCGACCGCTACTTCGGCAGCGGCGACAAGCAGAACTTCGTCGACCTCGACGTGCTGGCCGCCGGACGCGCCGTGCGCGACATGTCCGCCAGCTTCGACCGCTTCTGGAACGACAAGCTCGCCTACCCGGTGCAGACGCTGCTCGACGAGGACGATCTCGAAACCCTGCGCAAGTGGGAGCCGCCCGCCGCGCCGGCACGTGGCGCGGCGAGCGAGCCGCCCAAGCCCGTGCTGCCGGTGACGGTCTCGCCGACCGTGCTGCCCTCGGTGTCCCCGGCCGAAGCGGCGCAGGCCGAGCGCCCGCCGCTGGACCTGCGCACCATCCCGCTGGTCTGGGCGCCGGCCACGCTGCTGGTGGACGAGCCCGGCAAGATCGCTCCCGGCGACGACGAGGTCAATGCCGGCGACACCGTGATCGACGGCCTGCTGGCGCTCATGCAGCAAGCCGAACGCGAAGTGCTGATCATCTCCCCCTACTTCGTGCCGGGGGAGCGCATGATGGCCGTGTACGAACAGTTGCGCAAACGCGGGGTGCGCATCCGCGTGCTGACGAACTCCCTCGCATCGAACGACGCACCGGCGGCGCACGCCGGCTATGCGCGCTACCGCAAGGCGCTGCTGGAGATGGGCGTGGAGCTCCACGAGATGCGCTCGGACCCCGAAACGGCGGCGGAGCTGCTCGGCTCGAGCCGTGGCAACGGCACGCGCCACCGCTGGTTCGGCAGCGGCCCGGGCGGCTCCAAGGGCGATGCGGCCCAGGCCCGCGCCAGCCTGCACTCGAAGGCGGTGGTGATCGACCAGCGCGGGGCGATCATCGGCTCCATGAACCTGGACCTGCGCTCGCAGCTGAAGAACAGCGAAGTGGCGCTGCTGATCCGGGGCCCCGCGATGGCGCAGGTGGTGACGCGCCGGGTGGAGCACACGCTGACCACCGGCGCCTACCGCGTCGAGAACCGCGGCGGCGACCTGTACTGGCGCGCGCCCGCCGGCGCAAGCTTCGGGGACGAGAAGGCCGACCCCGGCGCCAGCACCCGGCTCAAGCTGATGGTGCGGCTGCTCGGGCCGTTCGCGCCCGACGAGATGCTCTAGCCGCCGCAAACGGTCTCACATCCGCTTCACCAGCTCCGAATACCTCTTCCAGAACGCGGCGTCCTGGGTCGTCGCGAAGTTGATGCGCATCAGCGTGCTGGGCGTGCGCTCGGCGTGGAACAGCGCGCCGGGCGCGAGCAGGTAGCCCTCGTCCAGCATGCGCTGCGAGAGCGCGTCGGTGTCCACGCCCGTGTCGACCCAGCCGAACAGACCTGCCGGCTCCGCGGCAAAGCGGCAGCCGGCATTCAGCGCCAGCTTCACGCTGCGGCCGCGCGCCACGTCGAGCCGCGTGCGCACGCGCTCGCTGTGGCGCCGCAGCTGCCCCTGTTCGATGCACAGGGCCAGCGCCCTTTCCAGCAAGGCCGGCGTGGTGAGCGTCCCCAGCAGCTTGGTATCCAGCATCTGCTCCACCAGCGGCGCCGGCGCCGCGAGGAAGCCGATGCGCCAGTTGGGCGCCAGGATCTTGGCGAAGCCGCCGACATAGATCGTGCGCTGCAGGCCGTCCAGCGCCGACAGTCGCGTGGCGTGCGCCGGCGCGATGTGGCTGTAGGTGTCGTCCTCGACGATGTGGAAGTCGTGCTGGTTGGCCAGCTGCAGCACCCGGTGCGCGCTGCCCGGCGACAGGCAGTAGCTGGTGGGGTTGTGGAACACGCTCACGCTGACGTAAAGCTTGGGCTTGTGCACCGCGCAGTAGCGCGCCATCACCTCGAGGTCGGGTCCGTCGGCGCGCCGCGGCACCGGCAGCAGGTGCATGCCCAGGGCGGTCAGGCGCGCGAATTCGACGGCCCAACCCGGTTCTTCCACCATCACCGGATCGCCGGGGCGCAACAGCGTGCGGCTCACGATGTCCAGCGCATGCGTCGCGCCCACCGACGTGATGATCTGCTCGGGCGAGGCCGGCACGTTGAGGCCGGCCAGCTTCTGCGACAAGGCGCGGCGCAGGCTGCTGTCGCCCAGCGGCTCGCCGTATTGCAGGGAGAAGTCGTGCAGCGCCCGGGTGCTGGTCACCTTCCGGACGGCGGCGGGCATGAAGGTCGACTCCAGCCAGTCCGAGGGGAACACGCCCATGCCCGGCTGCGGCTTGTTGCTGATCTTGTGGAACATGCCGCGGATCTGGGAAGTGGCGTTCACCGGCGCGGGCCCGCGGCGCGCGACGATCCAGTGCGCCGCGTTGAAGCCGGTAGGCAAGGCCGGCGCGGCCTCCTCGCCGCCCTCCACGCGCGGCAGCGAGGCCTCGCGCACGAAGAAGCCGCGGTTCTTGCGCGCCTCCACCAGGCCCTGGGCGAGCAGCTGGTCATATGCGGCGACCACCGTGGACGGACTCACGCCGTGCTGCTCCGCGCACTGCCGCACCGAAGGCAGCCGCGTGCCGGGCGCCAGCAGCCGGTTGCGGATACGCTCGGCGAAGCGGCCGGCCAGCTGCTCCGTGAGCGATTGCGAAGAGGCCTTCATCAGCATGGGAGCGTCCTGGGTGTATTGCCGTCTGCGCCAGTACAGAAGCCATGGTGATCTGGCAAACTGTACTGGTGGTGTACTGGTGCCGGAGATTACATTGCTCTGCACGCCGCCGCAAGCGCCCTCATGAATCCCACCGAAGTCACCGCCCTGCTCCTGTTCTGCACCGCCATGAGCTTCTCGCCCGGGCCGAACACCACGCTGTCCACCGCGCTCGCCGCCAACGGCGGGCTGCGACGCGCCTTGCGTTTCTGTGTCGCGGTGCCCGCCGGCTGGACCCTGCTGATGATCGGCAGCGGCCTGGGCCTGGGCGCCCTGGTGCTCGGCGTGCCGGCGTTGCGCTGGGCCGTGAAGATCGCGGGCGTCGGCTACATGCTCTGGCTCGCGTGGAAGCTCGCGCGTGCCGACCGCCTGGCGCAGGTCGACGAGCGCCGCTTGCGCGTCACCTTCCTGCAAGGCGTCGGCCTGCAATTCCTCAACATCAAGGCGTGGATGCTGGCGCTGACGCTCACTGCCGGCTGGGTGCTGAACATGGGAGGCCAGCCCGCCGCCAACCCCGGCGAGCGGCTCGCGATCATCTGCGCCGTGACCGCGGTGTTCGCCTTCACCAGCAACTTCACCTACGCGCTCGCCGGCTCGCTGCTGCGCCAGTGGCTGTCGCAAGGGCGCCGGCTGCTGTGGTTCAACCGCACCCTGGCTTTGGTGCTCGTGGCCACCGCCGCCTGGATGGTGACCGTATGAGCCCCGCCGAACGCAAGGGCCTCTGGTTCGGCTTCATCGGCGTCGCGATCTTCGCGCTGACGCTGCCGATGACGCGGCTGGCCGTCGGCACGCCCGAAGCACCCCTGATGTCCGGCGTCTTCATCGCGCTCGGCCGCGCCACGGTCGCCGCGCTGCTGTCGATCGTCTTCCTGTGGGCGACCCGCGCTCCCTTGCCGCGCCGGCAGGACTGGCTGCCGCTCGCGATCACCTCCGCCGGCGTGGTGTTCGGCTTTCCGCTGTTCACGTCGGTGGCGATGCGCTACGTCGAGGCGGTCCACGCGAGCGTGATCGTCGGGGTGCTGCCGCTGGCCACCGCGCTGGTCGGAGCGCTGCTGCATCGCCAGCGTCCTTCCACCGGCTTCTGGCTGTGCGCCGCGGTCGGCAGCGCACTGGTGGTGGCCTTCGCCGTGATCCGCTCCGGCAACGGACTGGCACTGCACATGGCCGACGTGCTCCTGCTTGCCGCGATGGCTTGCGCGGCAATCGGTTACGGCTGGGGCGCGAAGCTCTCGCAGCGCATGCGCGCCGAGCACGTGATCTGCTGGGCGCTCGTGATCTCCCTGCCGCTCACGCTGCCGCTGGCGATCGGGTCGCGTCCCACGGCGGCGGTGCCCGCCAGTGCCTGGCTCGGTTTCGCCTACGTCTCCGTGTTCTCGATGTGGATCGGCTTCTTCGCCTGGTACCGCGGCCTCGCCCTGGGCGGCACGGTGCGCGTGAGCCAGGTGCAGCTGGTGCAACCCTTCCTCAGCATGCTGTTCGCCATGCCCCTGCTCGGCGAACGCCTCGACCTGCTCACGCTCGGCTTCGGCCTGGCCGTGATCGCCACCGTGTTCGCCGGCAAGAAGATGCCGGTGCGCAGCGCGGCCCCGTCCGCGCCCATCCTCCCTGCAGCCGTGGAACCCCGATGAAACGAGACGACCTGCCGCCCGCGACGGGCTGGACCCTCGCGCGCCGCGCCGAGCGCATGAACCCTTCCGTGATCCGCGACCTGCTCAAGGTCACGGAGCGGCCCGGCATCATCAGCTTCGGCGGCGGCCTGCCCTCGCCGCGGACCTTCCCGGTTGCGGCTTTCGCAGAGGCCTGCGAACGGGTACTGCGCGACGACGGACCCGGCGCGCTGCAGTACGCGTCCAGCGAAGGCTACGGCCCGCTGCGCGAAGCGATCGCGGCACGGCTGCCCTGGAAGGTCGATCCGTCGCAGGTGCTGGTCACCACCGGCTCGCAGCAGGGACTGGACCTCGTCGCCAAGGTGATGATCGACACCGGCAGCCGCGTGCTGGTCGAAACGCCGACCTATCTCGGCGCGCTGCAAGCGTTCGCGCCGATGGAGCCGGAAGCGGTGGGCGTCGCCAGCGATGGCGAGGGCATCGATGTCGCGGACGTGGCCCGCCAGCGGGGCGACGCACGCTTCCTGTATGTGCTGCCCAACTTCCAGAACCCCACCGGCCGCACCATGAGCGAGACGCGCCGGCAGGCGCTGGTGCACGTCGCGCGCGCGACGGCGCTGCCGATCGTGGAAGACAACCCTTACGGCGACCTCTGGTTCGATGCGCCGCCGCCCGCGCCGCTGACCGCGCGCAACCCCGAGGGCTCCATCTACCTGGGCTCTTTCTCCAAGGTGCTGGCGCCCGGCTTGCGCCTCGGCTACATCGTCGCGCCCGCGGCCGTCGCTCCCAAGCTGCTGCAGGCCAAGCAGGCGGCCGACCTGCACAGCCCCAGCTTCAACCAGCGGCTGGTCGTCGAGGTGCTGCGCGACGGTTTCCTCGATCGGCACGTGCCGACGATCCGCGCCCTCTACAAGGCACAGCGCGACGCCATGCTCGCCGCGCTGCAACGCGAGATGCAGGACCTCGACGTGCGCTGGAACGCGCCTGACGGCGGCATGTTCCTGTGGGTGCGCCTGCCCGCAGGCATGGATGCGATGGCACTGCTGCCCAAGGCGGTGGAGAGGAACGTTGCCTACGTGCCCGGCTCCGCTTTCTACGCCGGCGAGGCGGACCACCGCACGCTGCGGCTGTCCTTCGTGACCGCCAGCCAGGAACAGATCGCTACCGGCATCGCGGCGCTCGCCACCACGATCCGCGAAAACCTTCCGGTGCGGCCATGCTGAAACTCTGGGGCCGGATCTCCTCCATCAACGTGCGCAAGGTCGTCTTCACGGCGCAACTGCTGGAACTGCCCTTCGAGCGCATCGACGCCGGTGCGGCCTTCGGGGTCACAAGGACGCCCGGGTACCTCGCGCGCAATCCGAACGCGCTGGTGCCGCTGCTCGACGAAGGCGACTTCACGCTGTGGGAGTCGAACGTGATCGTGCGTTACCTCTGCGCGAAGCATCCGCAGCGCGGCCTCTATCCGCAGGAGCTGCGCCCGCGCTTCGATGCCGAGCGCTGGATGGACTGGCAGCAGACCACGCTGAATCCCGCCGGGCGCGAGGCTTTCATCCAGCTGATCCGCACGCCGGAAGAGAAGCGCCGCCCCGAGGCGATCGCCGCCTCGGTCGCCGCCACCGAGCCGCTGCTGGCGATGGTCGATGCGCAGCTCGCCAACCAGGCGTACATGGCGGGCGACCACCTCACCATGGCCGACATCCCGATCGCCTGCGAGATGCACCGCTGGTGGGGCCTGCCGCTGCAGCATCCCGACCATCCGAACCTGCGCCGCTGGTACCAAGCCATGCGGCAACTGCCCGCCGCCCGCGGCGCCCTCGACATTCCCCTGAGCTGACCATGCGCCTCCGTCCCTTCCAGCAGGTCGATGTCTTCACCGCCACGCCTTATCGCGGCAACCCCGTCGCGGTGGTGCTCGATGGCGAAGGCCTGACGACCGGGCAGATGCAGCAGTTCACCAACTGGACCAACCTGTCGGAGGCCACCTTCGTGCTGCCGCCCACGCAGGCCGGTGCCGACTACCAGCTGCGCATCTTCTGCCCCGGCCGCGAACTGCCCTTCGCCGGCCACCCCACGCTGGGCAGTTGCCATGCCTGGCTCGAGGCGGGCGGCCGGCCGAAAGGCGAATACGTCGTGCAGCAGTGCGGCGTCGGACTGGTGAAGATCCGTCGGGATGAAGATCGACTCGCCTTCGCCGCCCCGCCGTTGCGCAAGGGCGGCCCGCTTCCGGAAGAAGAGCTGGCGCTGATCGCGCGCGGCCTCGGCGTGGCGCGCAGCGACATCGTCGGCCATGCCTGGTGCGACAACGGCCCCAACTGGCGCGGCGTGATGCTGAAGTCGGCCGAACGGGTGCTGGCGCTGAAGCCGGACGGCAACGTGCTTTCCGGCCTCGACGTCGGCGTGGTCGGCCCGCGCGGCAAGGTCGGCGTGGTCGGCTCGCGCGGCGCCGACGACGAGTGCGCTTTCGAAGTCCGTGCATTCTTCCCCGGCAACAACGGCATGGCGGAAGACCCGGTGACCGGCAGCCTCAATGCGGCGCTGGCGCAGTGGCTGATCGGCGCGGGGCTCGCGCCCGAGCGCTACGTCGCGAGCCAGGGCACGGCCCTCGGCCGCGCCGGCCGTGTCCACGTGCAGCGCGACGCGGCCGGCGAGATCTGGATCGGCGGCGCGTCGGTGACCTGCATCGCCGGAACGGTGCGGGTCTGACATGAACGCGCGCATCGACCACCTGGTGGTGGCCGCGGCCAGCCTCGAGGAAGGCGCGGCCTGGTGCGAGGCAACTCTCGGTGTCTTGCCCGGGCCCGGCGGCGAGCATCCGCTCATGGGCACGCACAACCGGCTGTTGCGCATCGCGACCGTCGACTATCCGCGCACCTACTTCGAGATCATCGCGGTACAGCCCGGACGCGAGCCGCAGCGCGCGCGTCGCTGGTTCGACCTCGATGAGGAACAGGTGCGCGACACGCTGCGCCGCCGCGGTCCGCGGCTGCTGCACTACGTGGCCAACCTGCCCGACGTGCGCCAGGCGGTGGCCGCCTGGCAGGCGCTCGGCATCGAACGCGGCGAAGTGGTCGAGGCTTCCCGCGAGACGCCGCGCGGCTTGCTGCAGTGGCAGATCACGCTGCGCGGCGACGGCGCGCGGCTGTTCGACGGCACGCTGCCGACGCTGATCGAATGGGGCAGCACGCACCCCGCATCGGCGATGCCGGAGTCCGGCGTGACGCTCCACTCCCTCGTCGCCACGCACCCGAAGGCGACGCAACTGCGCGCGGCAGTCGAAGCGATCGCACTGCAAGGCGTCGCCATCAAGGACGGTCCGGCCAACCTGTGCGCCGTGCTCGACACGCCACGCGGCCGCGTCCGCCTGGAATCCGAAGGACTGTGATGCTCACACTGCCCGAAGTCGCCCTGTTCGCGCTCACCGCGCTGCTGCTCGTGCTCACGCCCGGGCCGAACATGGTCTATTGCGTGTCGCGCGCGCTGTCGCAGGGCCGCGCCGCGGGCCTCATCTCGCTCGCGGGTGTGCTGCTCGGTTTCGTGGCGCACCTGGTCGCCGCGACGCTCGGCCTGACGGCGGTGCTCACCGCCGTGCCCTTCGCCTTCGACGCCCTGCGCATCGCCGGCGCCGCCTACCTGCTGTGGCTCGCCTGGGATGCGCTGCGCCCGGGCGGCAGTTCGCCCTTCGTTGCGCGGCAACTACCGGTCGATGCGCCCGGCCGCCTGTTCCGCATGGGCCTGCTCACCAACCTGCTCAACCCCAAGGTCGCGATCTTCTACCTGTCCTTCTTCCCGCAGTTCCTGCATCCCGAGCGCGGCAGCGTGCTGCTGCAAAGCCTGCAGCTCGGCGCGGTGCAGATCGTGATGAGCGGCACGGTCAACGCCTTGCTGGTGTTCGGCGCGGCCCGCATCGCTGGCTTCCTGGCCCGCAGCCGCGGCTGGCTGCAGGCGCAGCGCTACCTGATGGGAACGGTGCTGGGCGCGCTCGCCGTGCGCATGGCCCTGCTCGAACAGAAGTAGTCGCGCCTGGGACGCGCCCGGCCGGGCGCCTTTGCCAGAATCGCCGCATGGGCACCCTTTACCTCGTGCGGCACGGCCAGGCTTCCTTCGGCGCCGACGACTACGACCAGCTGAGCGAGCTCGGCCAGCGCCAGAGCGTGCGCCTGGGCGAGTACTTCGCCGAGCGCGGCATCCACTTCGATGGGCTCATCGCGGGCACGCTGCGCCGGCACAAGCAGACGCTGGCCGGCATCCTGCAAGGCATGAACCGCGCCGGCGAGCACCTGGCCTGGGAAGGCCTCAACGAGTACGACAGCGAGGCGCTGATCGCCACCGTGCATCCGGACAAGCTGCCCAAGCCCACCTCGCCGGAGATGTATCGGCACCATTTCCGTCTGCTGCGCGACGCGATGGCGCGCTGGATGGCGGGCGACACCCGCCCGCAGGGCATGCCCAGCTATCCGGCCTTCGTGCAGGGCGTCTCGAGCGCGCTCGACCACGTCCGCGCCAACCACTACGGGCAGAACGTGCTGGTAGTCACCAGCGGCGGGCCGATCGCGACGGCAGTGGGCCACGTGCTCGGCACGCCACCGGCGACGACCATCGAACTGAACCTGCGCATCCGCAACACGGCGATCACCGAGTTCGCGTTCACGCCCAAGCGGCACATGCTGCTCACGTTCAACGGCATCCCGCACCTCGATGCCGCAGCCTACGAGGACTGGGTGACCTACGCCTGAAGCTGGGGCGCGCTCGCGGGAAAGAGGATGCGCCAGGCGCGCCGCTCGCCCGGCAGGCGCACGTCGGGCTCGAAGGTCGCGCCGTGCAGCGCCGCCACCTTCTCCACCACGCGATGCCCGAGCCCCAGGCGTAGCGGCTGCACGCGCGCCGACGCGGCCTCGCCGGGCGCGCCGGCGCGCAGCGGGCCGTCGTCGCTCACCTGCAACGAACGCGCCGCGGGATCGAGCTCCACTTCCACCTGCGTGCCGGGCGGCGTGTGCGCCAGCGCGTTCTGCACCAGGTTGCGCAAGGCCAGCTCCAGCAGCACCGGATGGCCCGACACCGGGAACGGTCCCGGGCTCGCCAGTCCCAGCTCGCGCCCGCCGGCATGCGCATCCGGCGCGAACTCCGACACCACGCGGCGCGCCACCGCATCGAGATCGAGCTGCTGCGCCGCTTCGTCCAGCTCGGCGCGGCTGGTGCGGGCGAGCGCGAGCAGCTGCGCCAGCACGTCGCCGGCGCGCAGCGCGTCCTCCTGCAGGCGCGCCACGGCGGCCGCCTGCGAGGGGCCAGGCGGTGCGTCCTGCACGCTGCGCGCCTGCAGGGCGATGGACGCGAGCGGCGTGCGCAATTCATGCGCGATCTCGTTGGCCAGCGCGCGTTCGCGCGTCAGCACCAGCTGGTAGCGGTCGACCAGGCGGTTGATCGCGTCGACGGCGGCGGCGAGCTCCTCGTAGCGGCCCGGCGCCTGCACCTTGTGCGCCCGGTGCGGATCGAGCGCGTGCACATCGTGCGCGAGCTCGCGCAGCGGCTTCAGGCCGCGGTGGATCGCCAGCCCCAGCAGCAGCGCCACCACGGGCAGCAGCCACAGGCCCGGCTCGGTCACCTGTTCGGCGATGTCGGCGGCCAGCTCGTCGCGCTCCGCCTCGGACAGCATCACCGTCAGCTTCACCGTGCGTGCCGGGTCCCAGCGCGAGAACGCACGCCAGGCCTGCGCCGGCGTGCCGAGCGACACGGACGCAAATCCCTCGGGAACTTCGAAGGGCGGCGCGGGCGCATCGCCCGTATGCGAGAGCAGCCGGCCCTGCGCATCCCACACCACCACGGTCAGCGAGCTCTGGTAGTCGTGCGCCTTCAGCTCCGGTTTCGCGATCATGCGCGGCGGCACGCCGTTGGGCGCGAGGCCGCCCTGCGCCAGCGGCAGCAGCAGCGAGCTCACGCTGGCGAGGTGGCCGTCGGTGAGTTCGTCGGCCTCGTGCTCGCCGGTCTTGTAGCCCACCACGATGAAGGTGGCCCACACGATCGTGAGCGCACCCAGCACCCAGGCGAGCAGGTGGCGCGTGAGGCTGGGTGCCGGCCTCATGCCCCGGGCTCCGGCTCCGCCGGCACGTAGTAGCCGACGCCGCGCACGGTGCGTACCAGCGTGTCCCCGAGCTTGCGCCGCAGCTTGTGCACGTGCACCTCGATCGCATTGCTTTCCAGCACGCTGTCGAAGTTGTAGAGCTTGGCTTCGATCTGCGGCCGCGACAGCACGTGCGGCCGCGCTTCCATCAGCGCCAGCAGCACGGAAAATTCACGCGCCGACAGGTCCACCGGCCGGCCGGCCCGCGACACGGTCCGCGCCGCCGGATCGATCTCGATGTCGCCGTGGCGGAGGGTCGGCTGCGCCCGGCCGGCCAGGCGCCGGCGCAAGGCACGCATGCGCGCCGCGAGTTCGTCGGGGTCGAAGGGCTTGGTCAGGTAGTCGTCGGCGCCGAGGTCCAGCCCCTCGATGCGGGAAGCGACCTGGTCGCGCGCGGTCATGATCAGCACCGGCGTGGCCGGGTCCGGCAGGCGGCCGCCAGGCGCCTCGCGCAGCCGCCGCAGCAGCACGGTGCCGTCGCCGTCCTCCAGCCCCAGGTCCAGCAGCACGACGTCGTACGGCTCGGAGCACAGCGCACTCCAGGCCGTCGCGATCGCCGGCAGGCAATCCACCGCGTGCCCCGTGCGCCCCAGGTGGGCGGCCAGGCCTTCCGCGATCCCCTTGTCGTCCTCCACCACCAGCACGCGCATGGGGACATTGTGCCCGTTAAGGAGAATTTAAGTTCCCGTCGCGAGCATCCGCTCCCATGACGACACGCTGGAGCCGCGCGCTCCCCGAATCCGCCTGGATCACGTTCGCGCTGCTCGCCGTCGCCCTCGCGTGGGACGCGAGCGGCCTCGACCTGCCCTTCGCGCACCTGGCCGGCTCCGCCCAGGGATTCCCATGGAAGGATCATTGGTTCCTCTTCGACGTGCTGCACGAAGGCGGCCGCCATCTCGCCTGGCTGCTCGTGCTGGGACTGTGCCTCGCGGTCTGGTGGCCCGTGGGCCCCCTCGAGCGGATCACGCTGCGCCGCCGGGTGCAACTCGCGGTGAGCACGCTGGCCGCGGCGCTCGCCGTCGGCGTGCTGAAGAAGGCCAGCCTGACCAGCTGCCCCTGGGAGCTCGCGCAGTTCGGCGGAGTCGCACGCTACGCCTCGCACTGGAGCCGCATCGTCGATGGCGGCGCGGGCCAGTGCTTTCCGGCGGGGCACGCGTCCTCCGGCTTCGCCTTCCTCGGCGGCTATTTCGTCTTCCGCGACGTCGACCTGCGCCTGGCGCGCCGGTGGCTGCTCGGCGCGACGGCCGCGGGTCTCGTCCTCGGGCTCGCGCAGCAATGGCGCGGCGCCCACTTCATGAGCCACACGCTCTGGACGGCAGTGGTCTGCTGGATCGTGGCCTGCGGCGTGGATGCCGCCTGGCCGCAGGCCACGGCACTGGCGGGGAGTTGAAGATGCGGATTCCTTCTTCACGCGGCGTGCAGCCCGCCGTTCTGGCGGCCGGCGCGAGCCTGTGGATGGCCACCGTCGGCAACGTGGCGCTCTGGCGCGAGCTCCACGCGCTCGGATTGCTGGGTACGCCGGGCGGCTGGCTGCTCGCGTTCACGCTGGCTGGCCTGCTCGCCACCACGCTGTTCGCGCTCCTGAGCCTGCTGGCCTGGCGTCCGGTGCTGAAGGGCGCCGTGATCCTGCTGTTGTTCGTGTCCGCCGCGGGGGCCTACTTCATGTGGACCTACCGCACGGTGATCGACAGCGGCATCGCGGCCAGCGTGCTGCAGACCGACGCCGACGAAGTGCGGGCCCTGCTCACCGCGCCCTTCGCGCTGACCCTGCTGGTGCTCGCCATCGTGCCTTCGCTGCTGGTCTGGCGGCTGCCGCTGGCCCGGCGGCCCTGGCCGCGGCAGGCGCTGCGCAACACGGGCGCCGCGGCGATCGCCCTGCTGCTGTTCGCCGTACTGCTGCTCGCCAGCTTCCAGTCGCTCGCCTCGACGATGCGCAACCACAAGCACCTGCGCTACCTGCTCAATCCGCTGAACACGCTCTATGCCGCCGGCCAGGCGGGCATCGGCGACCGCCATGCCAAGGGCGGACTGCTGCCGCTGGGACGCGATGCGCACCTGCTCGCTTCCGGCAGCAAGCCGCCGCTGCTGATCCTGGTGGTCGGCGAAACGGGCCGCAGCGGCAACTTCGGCACCAACGGCTACGCGCGCGACACCACCCCGGAGCTGCGGCAGGCGGGCGTGGCGAGCTTCCGCAACGCCTGGTCCTGCGGCACGCACACGGCGGCCTCGGTTCCCTGCATGTTCTCGCACCTCGGTCGCGATGGCTTCCTCGCCCGCGACCAGGATTCGGAGAACCTGCTGGACGTGCTGCAGCACGCGGGCCTCGCCGTCCTCTGGATCGACAACCAGCCGGGCGGATGCAAGGGCGTGTGCGACCGCGTCCCGCACGTCAACACGTCGGCCCTGCGCGACGCCGACCTGTGCGCGGGCGGCCAGTGCCACGATGGCATCCTGGTTGCCGGCCTCGACGCGCGCATCGCGGCCCTGCCCGCGCAGCAGCGCGAGCGCGGCGTGGTGCTGGTGATGCACCAGATGGGAAGCCACGGCCCGGCCTATGCGGAGCGCACGCCCGCGGCCTTCAAGCGCTTCCTGCCGGAGTGCGCCAGCGCGCACCTGCCGGACTGCAGCGGCGAGCAGCTGCGCAATGCCTACGACAACACGATCGCCTATACCGACCACGTGCTCGGCTCCGCGATCCGGTGGCTTCGGGGCCGCGCCGACTTCGACGGCGCGCTGGTCTACGTCGCCGACCACGGCGAGTCCCTCGGCGAGAACAACCTGTACCTGCACGGGCTGCCTTACGCGCTGGCGCCCGACGTACAGAAGCACATTCCCTGGGTCACGTGGCTGTCGCCCGGCTTCGAGCAGCGCGGCGGCGTCACGACGCAGTGCCTGCAATCGCGCGCCGGCGCGCGCATCACGCACGACAACCTGTTCCACTCCGTCCTGGGCCTGATGCAGGTGGGCACGTCCGCCTACCGGCGCGACCTCGACGCCTACGCCGACTGCGGCGCCCACTAGCCGGCGGGCTACGCGTCGTGTCGGTACACTGCCGGGATGGACAGCACGACGGCGAGCGATCGCGACACCTGGTGGGTGGCCTGCCTGTGCGCCGCATGGTGCGGCGTGTGCCGCGAGTGGCTGCCGCTGTTCACCGGCCAGGCGCGCGCGCATCCGCACATGCAGTTCGCCTGGGTCGACGTGGAAGACGAAGACGAAGCGATGGGCGACGTCGACATCGAGACCTTCCCCACGCTGCTCGTCGCGCGCGGCGACGAAGTGCTGTTCCTCGGTCCCATCCCGCCCTCGGCCACGCAGTTCACGCGCATGCTGGCCACCCTGCATGCTCAACCTCGTCCCGCGCCGGGCCTGCCCGAGGACGCCGGCGCGCTGTTGCAGCGGCTTCGCCGCGAAGTTTTCCCCCGCACCCTCGTCTGACGAGGTAGGGAAGCTCCTACACCTGCCTGCATCGACGCCTGACGAGCGTGCACCGCGCGTGCAAGCTCAATCGGACCATGGACGGCGCAGACCGGACATGCAGTTCCAACATCCAGTTTTGCAAGGAGATTTTGACCATGGCTTCCAACAACCAGGGCAACTCGGGCGGCAAATCCAATCGTGGCTTCGCTTCCATGGACCCGCAACGCCAGCGCGAGATCGCCAGTGAAGGCGGCCGCGCGGCCCACGAGAAGGGCACGGCCCACGAGTTCACTTCGGAAGAAGCCCGCGAAGCCGGCCGCAAGGGCGGCATGGCCCGCAGCGCGAACCGCCGCAAGGCGATGGAATCGACCGGCAGCAGCTCGCACGCCAGCGGCAGCATGAACGGAAGCGGTTCGCACGGCGGCAGCGGCGGCAGCGGCAACAGCGGCGGCGGCTCGCACGGCAGCTACTGAGGCGCGAACTTTTCACGCGGTTCGATCGCCGCGCAGCGGCATCACCCAGGGGTTCCAGGCCGCGACAGCGGCCTCTTTTTCGGCCGGGTCACGGAGACCCGAGCAAGGAAGGTGCCTCAGTACTCGGAGACCTGCCACTCGCCGAGCATGCGGACCCGCGCGTCGAGGTCCTCGGGCAGGTCCTGCGCGGCAGGCGCCGCTTGCGCGCCCGGGGCCGGCGCGGCTTCGCTGGAGGCGACGGGGCGATCCGCGTCGCGCGCGGGACGCGGGGATCGGGACTGGAAGAGGGCCGAGAAGCGCATGAGGTTCTCCTGCCCCACAGTCTAGTCAGGCGACCATGACAATGGCATGAACGGCCACGCGGCCTGCGCAAACCTGCGCAGGCCTGTCGCCGCGCTCCAACTCGGCCGTTCGGGAGAGGCTCAGTGGTTCTGGCCTTGCGACTGCGACTGCGATTGCGCGGGCTGCCCGCCGTTGCCGGAGCGATCGGGCTCCGCCGGCGACGAGATGTCGCCCAGGGACACGGCCACGTCGACCTCGTCATCGGGATCCTTGGCGGCGATGTCGCCGAGGGACACGATGCCCACCAGGCGGTCGTTGCCGTCCACCACCGGCAGCCGGCGGATCTGGGCCTCGGCCATCTCGCCCAGGACCCGGTCGACGTCGTCGTCCTCCTTCGCGCAGCGCACGTGGGCGCTCATCACGTCGGCCAGCTTCATGTTCTGCACTTCGCCCTGCTTGGCCAGGCCGCGCACCACGATGTCGCGGTCGGTCACCATGCCGACCAGCTTGTCGCCGTCGCACACGGGGATCACGCCCACGTTGAGCTCGTCCATGCAGCGCGCCGCCTCGACGATCGAGTCGTTGGGGCCCAGGGTGCGCACGTCGCGGGTCATGACATCTGCCACCGTTGTCATCGATTTCTCCTTCGCAAGATTGGCTGAACCACCGCCCAATCTAGGGAGCTGGCGCGGCGCCGGTGTCGGTGGGCTCGCAAGCTCGCGTAGGACGCCTGGGCGTCCCGCGGCTCAGCCCGCGTACACCGCCTGCGGCCGCTCGCCCGCCAGCGCCTGCAGCAGGTTGGTGGTGGCCAGCCGCGCCATGGCGTAGCGCGTCTCGTGGGTGGCGGAACCGATGTGCGGGAGCGCGGTGACCCGCGGATGGCAACGCAAAGGGGACTCGAGCGGCAGGGGCTCGGTGGCGAACACGTCGAGGCCGGCGGCCCGGAGATGGCCGCTGTCCAGGGCCGCCAGCAGCGCGGCCTCCTGCACGGTCGCGCCGCGGCCGCCGTTGACGAAGATGGCGCCGGGCTTCATCAGAGCGAACTCGCGCGGCCCCATCAGGCCGCGGGTCTCGTCGGTCAGCGGCAGCGTGGCGGCCACGATGTCGGAGGTGGCCAGCAACTCGTCCAGCGGGGTGTGGAGCGCGCGCCCGGCGAGTTCCGGCACGTCCACGGCATGGGGGTTGTGGTAGCGAACGGGCATGCCGAAACCGAGCGCCGCGCGGCGCGCGACGGCCTGGCCGATGCGGCCGAAACCCAGGATCCCCAGGGTCTTGCCGTTGACGTCCCAGCCGAACAGGTCCTCGCCGATGTTGCGGCTCCAGCGGCCCTCACGCACGTGGTTGGCCAGTTCGACGACGCGGCGGTTGGTCGCCATGACGAGCGCGAACACGGTGTCGGCCGTGGTCTCGGTGAGCACGCCCGGCGTATGGCACAGCAGGATGCCGCGCTCGCGCAGCGCGGCCAGGGGATAGTTGTCGACCCCCACCGAGATGCTGGAGACGACCCGCAGCTGCGGCGCGATGTCCAGCAGCGCCGGCGTGATCGCGTAGCTGGAGCCGACCAGGCCGTGCGCCCGCGGCAGCGCTGCTTCAAACGCGGCCTTCTGTTCCGGTTTGCGCGGGTTGGCCACCACCACGTCGTGCAGCGCGGTGAGGCGGGCGAGCTGGTCGTCCGGCAATTCGCGGAAGACGACGACGTTGCGCCGGGTGCTCACAGCTTCGCAGCCTCGAGCTCGGCGCGCGTGGGCAGGCCTTCGGTATCGCCCAGCACCTGCACCGCGCGGGCGCCGATCCAGGCGCCGCGGCGCACCGCGTCGGGCACGCTTCGCCGTTCCAGCAGTGCACTGACGACCCCGGCCGCGAAGCCGTCGCCCGCGCCGACCGTGTCGACCACTTCGGCGACCGGGAATCCCGGCACGTGGCCGCGGCCCTGGTCGCTGTCGTAATAAGCGCCTTCCGGCCCCAGCTTCACCGCGACGAGCCTGGCGCCGCGTTCGCGGTAGAAGCGCGCGATCGCCTCCGGCGTCTGCTCGCCGGTCAGGAAGCGGCCTTCCTCCAGCCCGGGCAGCACCCAGTCGGCCTGGAAGGCGAAGGCGTTGATTTCGTGCCGCATCTCCTCCGGCGTGGCCCAGAGCGTCGGCCGCAGGTTCGGATCGAAGGAGATGGTCCGGCCGGCCGTGCGCATCACGTCGAGGGTCTTGCGCGCCGCCGCGCGGCAGTTCGCGGAGATCGCGGGGAAGACACCGGTGGCGTGCAGGTGGCGCGCGGAACGCAGCCAGTCGGCGTCGACGTCGTCGGGCGTCATCTGGCTGGCCGCCGAGCCCTTGCGGTGGTATTCCACCAGCGGGTCGCTGCCGTCGGTGACGCGGCCCTTGAACTGGAAGCCGGTGCGCTGGGTGGGGTCGCACACCACGCGCGAGCAGTCGATGCCTTCGCGCTGCATCTCGCCCAGCAGGTAGCGCGCCATGGAATCGGTGCCCAGGCGGCTGGCCCAGCCCACCCACAGCCCCAGGCGGGCCAGGCCGATCGCCACGTTGGTCTCGGCACCGGCGGTGCGCTTGTGGAAGGACGGCACCTGCTCCAGCGGGCCCGGGCGGTCCGCCACCAGCAGCATCATCATTTCGCCGAACAGGGCGACGTCGAAGCGCGGCTCGACGCTCATGCAACGGCTCCCAGCGTGGCGGCGACTTCGCGCAGCAGGCCGACCTGTTCGCGCGTCACGGCCAGCAGGTCGTCGCCCGCCAGCGGGTATTCGATGGCCCAGGGCAGGCCGCGCGGCAGCGTGCGCAGCACGGCGCGCCAGGGCGCGGCGGACTCGGCGAGCGGCACCGCGACCCATTTGGCCGGCAGGCGCTGCACGCCTTTGCAATGCACGTAGCGCACACGGTGGGCGCAGGTCTGGGCCGCCTGCAGCGCGGACTCTCCGACCCAGTGCCAGTTGCCCATGTCGAAGGTCATGCCCAGGGGCAGGCCGCTTTCCTGCGCCGCGCGGAAGAAGCCCTCCACGGCGGCGAGCGAGCCGGCCGCCACGGTCTGGTCGTTCTCGATCACGAGCTCGATGCCCTTGCCTTCCAGCAGCCGCGCGAGCTGCGGCAGCGTAGGCACGGAGCGCGCACCGAAGCCGCCGATCGACATCTTGAGGCGCGGCGCGCCCAGCACCTTCGCGGCGTGCAGCGCGCGGTCCAGCGCACCCGCGTCGAGCGCACCATCGGCGGACCACAGGCCTTCCGGGCTGGAATACACGATGGCGAAACCGCCTTCACGCACGACATCAGCGATGGCAGGCAACTCCCTGGCGGCATCCACCAGCAGTTCGCCGCGAACTTCGACGCCATCGGCGCCGGCTTCGCGCGCGAGCCGGGTGAACCACAGCTGCCCATGGCGGCGCACTTCCGCCGCCCCGAACGACGACAGCGAAATCAGGACTTGCTGCATCACGCGGCAACCGGATGGTGATGCGAGCTGAGGATCTGCCCCAGGAAATTGCGCGTCTTCTCGTTCTGCGGCGCGGTGAAGAAGCGCTGCGGCGGCGCCTGCTCCACGATGCGGCCGTCGGCCATGAAGATCACGCGGTCAGCCACGCTGCGGGCGAAGCCCATCTCGTGCGTGACGCAGAGCATGGTCATGCCCTCTTCGGCCAGGCCGATCATCGTGTCCAGCACCTCCTTGACCATCTCGGGGTCCAGCGCGGAAGTCGGCTCGTCGAACAGCATGATGCGCGGCGTCATGCACAGCGCGCGGGCGATCGCCACGCGCTGCTGCTGGCCGCCGGAGAGCTGGCTCGGGTACTTGTGCGCCTGGTCCGGGATGCGCACCCGCGTGAGGTACTTCATCGCGGTGGCCTCCGCCTCCTCCCTGCCCACGCCGCGGGTGCGCATCGGCGCCAGCGTGCAGTTCTGCAGGATCGTGAGGTGCGGGAACAGGTTGAACTGCTGGAACACCATGCCGACCTCGGCGCGCACCTTGTCCACGTTGCGCTTGTGCGCCGTGAGGTCGATGCCGTCGACCACGATGCGGCCCTGCTGCACCGGCTCCAGGCCGTTGATGCAGCGGATCAGCGTGGACTTGCCGGAGCCCGAAGGCCCGCAGATCACGATGCGCTCGCCGGGCGCGACCTGCAGGTCGATGTCGCTCAGGACCTGGAACTTGCCGAACCACTTGCCCACCCCTTCGAGGCGGATGATGGGTTCGGCGCCGGCCTGGGCCGCTCTGTCGTTCATGGTGTTCCCCGCGTCAGGCGCTTCTTAGTGCATCTTGGGCAGTTCGGCGCCCAGCCACTTGACGTACAGCTTGTTCAGCTCGCCGTTGGCGGTGTTCTTCGCGACGAAGTCGTTCACCGACTTCAGCAGCGCGTCCTGGCCGGGGCGCATGGCGACGGCCATCTCCTGCTGGCGCAGCACGAACTTGGGCTCGAAGGCGCCCGGCTGGCGCTTGTTGATCTGCGCGGCGACGGTGGTGGAGCAGCCGATCGCGTCGACCTGGCCGGAGATCAGGGCCTGCATGGCGGAGGCGTCGTCGTCGAAGCGGCGGATCTCGGTGCCCTGCGGCGCGATCGCGGTCAGCGCGACGTCCTGCGTGCTGGCACGGGCCACGCCCACGCGCGCGCCCTTGAGGTCTTCGGCCTTGCCGATGGCCTTCTTCTTCTCGCCGAACAGCACGATGGTGGCGGCGGAGTAGGGCTTGGAGAAAGCCACCTGCTTGGCGCGCTCGGGCGTCACGGCCAGCGAGGCGATCAGCAGGTCGACCTTGTTGGTCAGCAGAAAGGGGATGCGGTTCGGGCCGGTCACGGGCACCAGGTTCACCTTGACGCCCCACTCCTTGGCCAGCAGGCGGGCCACGTCGGCGTCGTAGCCGTCGGGCTGGTTCTGCGCGTTGGTGGTGCCGTAGGGCGGGAAGTCCACCAGCAGGCCGACGTTGATCTCGCCCTTCTTCTTCAGGTCTTCGGGCGTCTGGGCGAAGGCGGGAGCGGCGGCGAGCACGACGCTGGCGGCCAGGCCGAGGGCGGCGAAGGCGCGGCGGGACAGGGATTGCATCTGGGAAGTCTCCGGTTGGGATAAGGAAGAAGGGCTCAGCGAGCCAGCGCCGCCGCCTGGCGGCGCTCCATGCGCGCGGCCAGCAGCGACAGCGGCCAGCACAGCGCGAAATAGACCAGCGCCACCAGGCTGAACACGATCAACGGCTGGAAGGTGGCGTTGTTGATGATCTGGCCGGCGCGCGTGACCTCGGCGAAGCCGATGATCGCGGCCAGCGACGTGCCCTTGATCACCTGCACCGCGTAGCCCACGGTGGGCGGCAGGGCGATCCTGAAGGCCTGCGGCAGCACGACGTCGCGCATGCGGTCGAAGTAGTGCAGGCCGAGCGCCTGGGACGCTTCGGTCTGGCCCTGCGGGATCGCCTGGATGCAGCCGCGCCAGATCTCGCCGAGGAAGGCGCTGGTGTTGAGGATCAGCGCCGCGCCGGCGGCGACCCACGGGTTGATGTCGAGGCCCAGCACGGGCGCGCCGAAGAAGATCAGGAACAGCTGCAGCAGCAGCGGCGTGCCCTGGAACACCTGCACGAACACGGTGGCGACGCCGCGGGCGAAGGCGTTGTCGCTGGTGCGGGCGAGCGCCACGGCCAGGCCGCCGATGGCGCCGCCCAGGATGGCGATCAGCGACAGCGCGATGGTCCAGCGCGCCGCTTCCAGGATGAACAGGAATTCGGGGAAGCCGAAGGTGCGCATCAGCGGCGGTCCGGGTAGTGGAGGGCCATGCGGTAGATGGCCCGGAACAGGAACGAGAACGCCAGCGCCAGCGCGAGATAGATCGCCGCCACGACGATGTAGATCTCGAAGCTGCGGAAGGTCTGCGACTGCAGGTTGGCCGCCACCGAGGTAAGGTCGTCGGCGGAGATGGCCGATACCACCGCGGAGCTGAGCATCAGCAGGATGAACTGGCTGGTGAGCGCGGGATAGATCGCCTTCAGCGCCGGCTTCAGGATGATGAAGCGGAACACCTGGTGGCGCTTCAGGTTGAGCGCCAGTCCCGCCTCGATCTGGCCGCGCGGGATCGATTCGATGCCGGCGCGGATGATCTCGGTCGCATAGGCGCCGAGGTTCACCACCATCGCCACCAGCGCCGCGGCGTGCGCCGACCAGCGCAGCCCCAGGGCCGGCAGCGCGAAAAAGAAGAAGAACAGCTGCACCAGGAAGGGCGTGTTGCGGATCAACTCGATGTAGGTGTTGACCGGAAAGCGCAGCCACTTCGGACCCGAGGTCTTGGCCCAGGCGCAGACGATGGCGACGGCGAGGCCGAGGGCGGTGGCCGTCAGCGACAGCTGGATCGTGATCCAGGTGCCCTGCAGCAGCAGCGGCCAGGCGGCAAGGACGTCTTCGAACTGGAAGGTGTAGTTCACAGGACTGAAACCGGTTTCTGACGGCGATTATAGAAACCGGTTTCAGGATTTCATCAGGGTAATCCCGTACTTCAACGCGGACGCGAGGAAGGCCGGACCACGAGCGTGCCGGGCAGCAGGATGTGCCGCGGCGGCAGCGCGAGGCCCTGCAGGCGCTCCAGCACGCAGCCGGCCGCCAGCCGGCCGAGGGCATCGGTGGGTTGCGCGATGGTGCTCAGTCCCGGCCCGACGAGGTGAGCCCATTCGGTCTCGTCGATGCCGACGAAGCCGAGGTCCTCGCCGAAGCGCCAGCCCAGGCGGGCGACGGCATCGGCCACGCGGAGCGTGATCACCGCGTTGCTGGCGAGAACCGCGGGCCGGCGGCCGGCGGCGCGCAGTTCGCGCAGCTGCGCCTCGAGGGCCGCGGCATCGGCCGCGGCGGACTCGAAGCTGCGCCCGCGCACGGCGGGGTGGTCGTGCAGGAAGGCGCGGAACGCGGACTCGCGCTCCTGGCGCGAGCTCACGCCGTCCACCGGTTCGGTGACGTACAGCAGCTCGTCCCAGCCCTGCTCCACGAGATGGCCCGCGGCAAGGCGGATCGCGCCGGCGTTGTCGAGGGATACGAAGTCCGCCTGCATGTCGGCGTGCCGCCGGTCCACCAGCACCACCGGACGCCCCTCGCGGGCCGCGGCGGCCACGGCGCCTTCGTCGCGTCCCAGCGTGTTGAGGATCATCCCGTCCACCTGGTAGGAGCCGAGCGCCTGGATCGCGTCGCGTTCCCGCTGGCCGTCGTCGCCCAGGTTGAACAGCATCAGCAGGTAGCCGGCTTCCTGGCAGGCCTTCTCGGCGCCGCGCAGCACCGCCACCGAGAACGGGTTGGTGACGTCGGCCACGACCAGGCCGATCAGGCGCGAGCGGCCGCGCTTGAGGGCCTGCGCCATCGGGCTGGGCGTGTAGCCGAGCGCGGCGATCGCGGCCTCGACGCGGGTCGCGATCTCCGGCGTCAGCAGCTCGCCGCGATTCAGGAAGCGCGAGACGGTCGCCTTGGACACGCCGGCCCGGTCCGCCACGTCGGCGATGGTGCTCCGGGCAACGGCGGGGACGATGGAGGGTTCGGGAAGCTTGGCGCGCATGCTGAAACTGAAACCAGTTTCAGGATCGTAGCGCGAACTCAGGCGACGGTCGACAGGGGCAGCCCGGCGATCTCGCCGAGCAGCGCCGCCAGCTGCCGGGCGGCGGCGGCGAGCACGGCTTCGCCCTTGGCCGCGGTGGCGGCCGCCGCATTGCCGGCGGCCCCTTCGCGGTTGTAGTCCTCGATGGACCAACCGAGCTTGGCGCTGCGGCCGTTGCCCAGGATCGGATAGTTCGCCGCGCGCTCGCGCGAGGTCGAGGCGAAGTCGCGGGCCTTCCCCATGCGGACCGTCTGCGGCGCGAGCGCCAGCATCAGCGAGGTCTCCATGTCGCCGGCATGCACGCCGAAGCGATGTTCGTCGGCCGGGAACAGGTGGTTCACTTCGTCGCCGAGCGGCAGGTTCCACCAGCTGCAGCCATAGACGATCAGCTTGCAGCGCACGCGCAACTCGCGCGCGACGATGTCCAGCACGCTGGCCTGGCCGCCGTGCGCGTTGAACAGCAGCAGCTTCTTCACGCCGGCGCGCGCGACGCCTTCGCCGATCGCCACCCAGGTCGCGATCACGGTCTCGATGGGCAGCGTCAAGGTGCCGCGGAAGGCAGCGTGCTCGGGGCTGTAGCCGATCTTCTGCGTGGGCAGGACCAGCACGGAGGCGTCGGCGGGCAGTTGCGGCAACGCGCGGTGGACGATGCCGTCGACGAGCGCGTGGTCCACGGCCAGGGGGAGATGCGGGCCGTGCTGCTCCGTCGCGCCGACGGGGAGCACGGCCACGGTCTTCACCGGGTCGAGGCCGGCGAAGTCGGTGGTGGTGAGGTCGGCCCAGTAGCGCGAGGGAGGCGGCATGGCGGCATCTTACGGCGTCGGGTTCGGGCCCTACTTTGTCATTGCGGGCTTGACCCGCAATCCATGGATCCCGGGTCAAGCCCGGGATGACAAGCCCGCGCGGTCAAGCCCGGGATGACAAGGCAAAACTGGCCGCCTTCACCACGCTCGCCGCATCCACCCCGAAGAACGCCCGCAACGCCGCCCGCGTGTCGCTGCGCCCGAATCCGTCGGTGCCCAGCGTCAGGTAGCGACGCCCCTGCGGCACATAAGCACGGATGGTCTCCGGCACCGCCCGCACGTAGTCGCTCGCCGCGATCACCGGGCCGTTGCCGGCCAGCACTTGCGCGATGTAGGGCGTGCGCGCCTCGCCGCCCTCGAGCGCGGCCCGTTCGCACTCGACACCCTCGCGCGCCAGCTCGCTCCAGCTCGTGACGCTCACCACATCCACCGGGATGCCGTCGGCCGCCAGCTGCTGCGCGGCCTTCACCACCTCGGTCAGGATCGCGCCCGACCCCAGCAGCGTCACGCGCTGCCGCGCCGTTTCGTCGCCGTAGCGCGCGAAGCGGTAAGCCCCGCGGATCACGCCCTCGCGCGCGCCCTCCGGCAGGTCGGGCTGCGCGTAGTTCTCGTTCATCAGCGTGACGTAATAGAAGACGTCGCGCTGCTCCACCAGCATCTCGCGCATGCCCTGGTCGACGATCACCGCCATCTCGCCGGCGAAGGCCGGGTCGTAGGCCTTGCAGTTCGGGATGGTCGCGGCCACCAGGTGGCTGCTGCCGTCCTGGTGCTGCAGGCCCTCACCGCCGAGCGTGGTGCGGCCGGACGTGGCGCCGAGCAGAAAGCCTCGGGCGCGCTGGTCCGCCGCCGCCCAGATCGCGTCGCCGACGCGCTGGAATCCGAACATCGAGTAGTAGATGTAGAAGGGCAGCATCGCCACGCCATGCACGCTGTAGCTGGTGGCCGCGGCCGTCCAGCTCGCGATGGCGCCGGCCTCGCTGATGCCTTCTTCCAGGATCTGGCCGTCGAGCGCTTCGCGGTACGACAGCACCGAGCCGATGTCCTCCGGCTCGTAGCTCTGGCCCGCGCTCGAATAGATGCCCACCTGCTTGAAAAGGTTGGCCATGCCGAAGGTGCGCGCTTCGTCGGCCACGATCGGCACGATGCGCGGACCGAGCTGCGGATCCTTCAGCAGCGTTCCGAGCAGCCGCACGAAGGCCATCGTGGTGGACATCTCCTTGCCCGCGGCCTGCAGCGCGAACTGCGCGTAGGACGCCGCGTCCGGCACCGGCACCACCTCGCACTGCGTCTGCCGCTGCGGCACGTAGCCGCCCAGCGCTTCGCGCCTGGCGTGCAGGTAGCGCATCTCCGCGCTGTCTTCCGCCGGCCGGAAGAATGCCAGGTCCTTCGCCTGTTCGTCGGTGATCGGCAGGTTGAAGCGGTTGCGGAATTCCAGCAGCGCCGACTCGTCCAGCTTCTTCTGGCTGTGCGTGGTCATGCGGCCCTGGCCCGCGCTGCCCATGCCGTAGCCCTTCTTGGTGTGGGCCAGGATCACGGTCGGCTGGCCGCGGTGCTTCGCCGCGGCGTCGTACGCCGCGTGGATCTTCACCAGGTCGTGGCCACCGCGCTTGAGGCGGTCGATCTGCTCGTCGGTCATGCCCTGCGCCAGCCGCGCCAGCGCCTCGTTCTGGCCGAAGAAGTTGTCGCGGTTGAAGCGCCCGTCCTTCGCCGCGAAGGTCTGCATCTGGCCGTCGACCGTGTGCGCGAAGGCCTGCACCAGCGCGTTCGTGGTGTCGCGCGCGAACAGGCCGTCCCAGTCGCTGCCCCACAGCAGCTTGATCACGTTCCAGCCGGCGCCGCGGAACAGCTTCTCCAGTTCGTCGACGATCCTGCCGTTGCCGCGCACCGGGCCGTCGAGGCGCTGCAGGTTGCAGTTCACCACCCACACCAGGTTGTCCAGCTTCTCGCGCGAGGCGAGCGTGAGCGCGCTCATGCTCTCGGGCTCGTCCATTTCGCCGTCGCCGAACACGCCCCACACCTTGCGGCCTTCGCAGTCCAGGACGTTGCGGTGGGTGAGATAGCGCATGAAGCGCGCGTGGTAGATCGAGCTGATCGGACCGATGCCCATGGAGCCGGTCGGGAACTGCCAGAAGTCCGGCATCAGCCAGGGGTGCGGATAGCTGGAGAGGCCGCGCGCGTCCTGCGCCGGCGCGCCGATCTCCTGGCGGTAGTGCGCGAGGTCGTTCTCGCTGAGCCGCCCTTCGAGGAAGGCGCGCGCATACACGCCCGGCGCGCTGTGCGGCTGGAAGAACACCAGGTCGCCCTGCTCCGCGCTGCGGGCGCGGAAGAAATGGTTGAAGCCGACCTCGAACAAATCCGCCGCGCTGGCGTAGCTCGCGATGTGCCCCCCGAGTTCGCCGTAGGCCGTGTTGGCGCGCACCACCATCGCCAGCGCGTTCCAGCGCATGAGGGAAGCGAGCTTCTCCTCGATCGCCAGGTCGCCCGGGAACACCGGCTGCTTTTCCACCGGCACCGTGTTCACATAAGGGGTGACCAGTTCCGGCGACCAGCCGACGTGCGGATCGCGCGCCAGCGTCGCCAGTTGGTCGAGCATGAAGCGGGCGCGCACCGGCCCTTCGGCGGCGACCAGCGCCAGGAAGGCGTCGCGCCATTCGGCGGTCTCGGCAGGGTCGGCGTCGCCGTGCTGGTCGGCGAGGTAGCGGGTGATGCTGTGGTCGGCCATCGTGCGACTGTAGGCCGGATGGGGCCGCATGGGCTCTCGAAGATCGGCTGGATCGGCTGCTCTGCAGCATAGAATGCCGCAAACAACCAGCTTTCCGGCACGCCATGCAACTCGACGCCGTCGACCTCCGCATCCTGGCCGAGCTGCAGGCCGACGGCGCGCTCACCAACGTGGAGCTCGCCCGGCGCGTGCACCTCTCGCCGTCCCCGTGCCTGGCGCGCGTCAAGGCGCTGGAGGCGGCCGGCGTGATCGCGCGCTACGTGGCCCTCGCCGACGCCAAGCTGCTGGGCCTGGGCCTCAACGTCTTCATCAACATCAGCCTGAAGACCCAGTCGAAGGAGTCGCTGGCCGATTTCGAGCGCCGCATCGCCGAACACGACGAAGTGATGGAGTGCTACCTGATGACGGGCGACAGCGACTACCTGATCCGGGTCGCCGTGCCCGACATCGCGGCGCTGGAGCGCTTCATCCTGGAGCAGCTCACGCCGATTCCGGGCATCGAGAAGATCCGCTCCAGCTTCGCCCTCAAGCAGGTCCGCTACAAGACGGCCTTGCCGCTGCCACGCGGGTCGGCCAGGAACTGACATCCGACGCGTCTCCCCGCCGACCGCTCGGCGGTGGTGCATCCCGCAGCGAGTAGCGCGTTCCGGCGGCTGACCGCGAACGCGCCCGGGGAGATCATTTTCCCCATGAAAGCCAAGCTTGCCTTCCTCGCCGACCCCGAGCATCGCCGCACGGCCATGCTGCTGGCGACGCTCTCCCTGGCCAGCCTGGTCCTGCCCTCGATGGACCAGTGCACCCGCGGCCCGTCGCTCACCGCCTTCGTGCTGACGCACCTGAACTGGTTCTTCTGAAAAGCCCGCGCGGGCGTCCCGGTTGCGAAACCGGGACAATGGCGGGATGACGCAAGAGCTGTTCCGCCAGGACGCCTACCTGCGGGAGACGCCCGCCACGATCGTTTCGGTCGGCGAACAGGGCGTGATCCTCGATCGCACCGTCTTCTATCCCCTCGGCGGCGGCCAGGCCGGCGACAGCGGCGTGCTGGTGCTCGCCGATGGGCGCACGCTGCAGGTCGCAGACACCCGCAAGTGCAAGGACGCCGAAGGCAAGCCCACCAGCGGCATCGCCCACGTGCCCGCGCCGGGACAGGAGGCTCTGCTCGAAGCGCTGCAGCCCGGCCAGCCCGTGGTGGCGCGGATCGACTGGGACCGGCGCCACAAGCTCATGCGCTTCCACACCAGCACGCACCTGCTGTGCCACCTGGTGCCGCAACTGGTCAACGGCTGCTCGATCACGCCGGAGTACGCCCGCCTGGACTTCAACATGACCGACCCGCTGGACAAGGACCGGCTCACCGAGGGCATCGCGCGCCTGGTGGCTGCGTCGCACGGCGTGGAGGTGGGCTCCATCAGCGACGAGGACCTCGATGCCAACCCCGCGCTGGTCAAGAGCATGTCGGTGCAGCCGCCGCGCGGCACCGGCCGCGTGCGCACCATCCGCATCGGTTCGGCCGGCAGCTCCATCGATTACCAGCCCTGCGGCGGCACCCACGTGGCCAACACCTCCGAGATCGGCGGCGTGGTCGTCACCAAGATCGAGAAGAAGAGCGCCACCACCCGACGGGTGGTGCTCGGCTTCGCCTGAGCGGATGGAACTTCGTTCCACCTGCCCCGCTCCATCCCTGCGATGAAATTTTCACGCATCCTCGCTGCCCTGGCCTTCGCCGTCCTGCCCTGCCTCTCCTGGTCGCAGGGCGCTGACAAGACCTTGGTGAGCACCGAGCGCGTGCGCGCCGAACTGATGGCCCATGCGCCCGAAGGGGTGCAGCCCGGCAAGCCGGTGTGGGTGGGGCTGCAGCTCACGCACCAGCCGCAGTGGCACACCTACTGGAAGAATTCGGGAGACTCCGGCCTGCCCACGCAGCTGACGTGGACGCTTCCCGCCGGCGTCGTCGCCGGCGACATCGCATGGCCGGTGCCGAAGAAGATCCCGATCGGGTCGCTGGCCAACTACGGTTACGAAGGCACGGTGCTGCTGCCGGTGCCGCTGACGATCACGCGGGACTTCAAGCCTTCGCTGCTGTCCGGCGACCTCGACATCCAGCTGCGTGCCGACTGGCTGGTGTGCAAGAAGGAATGCATCCCCGAGCAGGGCGAGTTCCGGCTGAAGATTCCCGTGCAGAGCACGACGGCCATGCACGGGCAGGCTTTCGACGCGGCCTTCGCCGCGCAACCGAAGCCGGTCCTCCCGGGCACCGCCGGCATCGTGCCGGACAGCACCGCGCGCATCGACGGCGACGCACTGGAGGTCACGGTGCAGGGCCTGCCCGTGAACCTGCGCGGCAAGACGCTGGACTTCTATCCGGAAACCGGCGAGGTGATCGACAACGGGGCGCGCTGGACGCAGTCCTGGAACGGCGGCGCCTGGACCGCGCGCGTGCCGCTGTCGGCGCAACGCGCCGCGAGCCCCGGGGTGATGCCGGTCGTGCTGGGCTCCGGCGGACAAGGCTGGCGCACCGAGCTCAAGGTGGTGGGCAACTGGCCCGCCATCGTCCTGCCGGCCGCCCTCTCGCCGGAACTGCAGCAGGCGCTGCGCGACAACGCGGCCAAGCCGCCGGCCGCTTCCGTCGGACTCGCGGCCGCCTTGCTGGGCGCGCTGCTCGGTGGCCTGATCCTCAACCTGATGCCCTGTGTCTTCCCGGTGCTGGCGATCAAGGTGGTGGGTTTCACCCGGCATGCGGACGATCGCCGCGGCCATCGCACCAGCGGATTGGCGTACACGGCGGGCGTGCTGGTGTCCTTCGCCGCGCTCGGCGGCCTGATGCTCGCCCTGCGCGCCGCCGGCGAGCAACTGGGCTGGGGATTCCAGCTGCAGTCGCCCGCGGTGGTGGCGGCGCTGGCGGCGTTGTTCACGCTGATCGCGCTGAACTTCGCCGGCGTCTTCGAGTTCCGCTCGCTCCTGCCGAGCCGCGTGGCGACGCTGGAAGCGCGCCATCCGGTGCTGAACGCCTTCCTCACCGGCGTGCTCGCGGTGGCGGTGGCCTCGCCCTGCAGCGCACCTTTCATGGGGGCGTCGCTGGGGCTGGCAATCAGCCTGCCCGCCCCGCAGGCCGTGGCGATCTTCCTGGCGCTGGGTCTCGGCATGGCCTTGCCCTATCTCGCCGCGAGCTGGGTGCCCGCGGTCGCGCGCTGGCTGCCCCGGCCGGGCGCCTGGATGGAAATCTTCCGGCGCCTGATGGCCTTCCCCATGTTCGCCACGGTCGCCTGGCTGGTGTGGGTGCTGGGCCAGCAAAGCGGCGTCGACGGTGCCGGCGCGCTGCTCGCGCTGCTGGTGGCCATGAGCATGGTGGTGTGGGCGCTGACGCTGCGCGGCCGCGCGCGCATCGCGCTCTCGCTCCTCGCGCTCGCCGGCGTGCTGGGCGTGGCCTGGGCCACGGGCGGCGCGATCACGCGGCCGGCGCCCGCCGCCGCGGTGGCAGCGGCGCAGGATCGCTGGCAGCCCTGGTCGGCGCAGCGCGTGCAGGAGCTCGTTGCCTCCGGCCAGCCCGTGTTCGTCGACTTCACCGCGGCCTGGTGCGTCACCTGCCAGTACAACAAGAAGACCACCCTGGGCGACCGCGAGGTGCTCGAGGCCTTCGACGCCGCGAAGTTCACGCTGATGCGCGCCGACTGGACGCGCCGCGATCCCGCCATCACCACGGCACTGGCCGAACTGGGGCGCAGCGGCGTGCCCGTCTACGTGATCTACCGGCCCGGGCGCCCGCCGGTGGTCCTCTCCGAGGTGCTCGGGGTGGACGAAGTGCGCGCCGCCATCTCTCCCCTCTGAGGAGGTCCGCATGAAGCGCCGATCCCTGATCGCGCTGCCTGTCCTGCTGCTGGCTGCCGCCGCCCAGGCGGCGCCCGCCGTGGGCCAGGCCGCGCCCGACTTCACCTTGACGGATGCCGCCGGCAAGACGGTGAAACTGGGCGACTTCCGCGGCAAGGTCGTGGTGCTGGAGTGGACCAACCCCGGCTGCCCCTACGTGCGCAAGCACTACGACAGCGGCAACATGGCGTCCACCCAGCAGGAGGCGGTGGCGAAGGGCGCGGTGTGGCTGTCGATCAATTCGACCGAGAAGGCCAGCTACGACTACATGGAACCGGCGAAGCTGGCGGCATGGCAGAAGGACCGCCGCATGCAGCCCACGGCCACGCTGATGGACGAAGAGGGCGGCACCGGCAAGGCCTACGGCGCGCGCACCACGCCGCACATGTACATCGTCGATCCGCAGGGGCGGCTGGTGTACGCGGGCGGCATCGACAGCGTCCCTTCCAGCAACCCGGCGGACATCCAGCGCGCGGTGAACTACGTGAAGCAAGCCGTGGCCGAAGCGACCGCCGGCAAGCCGGTCACCCACGCCGTGACGCGCCCTTACGGCTGCTCGATCAAGTACAAATCCTGAACGGCCGCGAGCCGGCTTTCCTGTAGGCTGGGGTGCAACCCCGGCGGTGCGCCGAAGGCGCCGGGGTTCCACCCCAGCCTACATCATGAGCACGATCCACGAACTGCGCCGCATCCTCGGCAGCTGCCGCACCCTCGCCGTTGTCGGCCTGTCGCCGCAATGGCATCGCCCCAGCTTCTTCGCGGCGAAGTACATGCAGGAGCACGGCTACCGCATCGTGCCGATCAATCCATCGGCTCCGGAGATCCTGGGACAGCGCAGCTATCCGAGCGTCACCGCCGCCGCGCAAGCCGGCGAGAGGATCGACATGGTCGACTGCTTTCGCAAAAGCAGCGACATCCCGCCGATCGCCGACGAAGCCATCGCGATCGGCGCCAAGTGCCTGTGGATGCAGATCGGCGTGATCGACGAAGCCTCGGCCGCGAAGGCGCGCCAGGCCGGGCTCGACGTGGTGATGGACCGCTGCGTGAAGATCGAGCATGCGCGCCTGTTCGGCGGCCTGAACTGGGCGGGCGTGAACACCCAGGTGATCTCGGCGCGGCGTCCGCAGCAGCTGTTCTACTGAAAGCAATGGCGAACGACCACGACTACGGTTTCGGCACTCGTGCCATCCACGCCGGCGCCATCCCCGACCCGGTGACCGGTGCGCGCGCCACGCCGATCCACCAGACCACCAGCTTCGTGTTCGACTCGGCCGAACACGCCGCGAGCCTGTTCAACCTGCAGACCTTCGGCAACGTCTACAGCCGCATCAGCAATCCGACGGTGGCGGTGCTGGAAGAACGCGTGGCCTCGCTGGAAGGCGGCCGCGCAGCGCTCGCCTGCGCGACCGGCATGGCGGCGCAGATGACTGCGCTCCTGGCGATCCTCAAGGCCGGCGACCACATCGTGGCGGCCTCCACGCTCTATGGCGGCAGCGTAGGGCAGCTGGGGATCGGCTTCCAGCGCCTCGGGATCGAAACGACCTTCGTCGACCCCGAGGACCCCGACAACTTCCGCCGCGCGATCCGCCCAAACACGCGCGCGGTATACGGCGAGACGCTGGGCAACCCGCTGGTGAACGTGTTCGACATCGAGGCGGTCGCGCGGATCGCGCACGAGCACGGCCTGCCTCTGATCGTCGACAACACGGTGGCGAGCCCCTACCTGTGCAATCCCTTCGCCTTCGGTGCCGACATCGTCGTGCACAGCGCCACCAAGTACCTCGGCGGCCACGGCACCACCATGGCGGGCGTGGTGGTGGAGTCGGGCAAGTTCGACTGGGGCAGCGGCCTGGCGAAGGAGAAATTCCCCGAGATGCTGGAGCCGAGCCGCGCCTACCACGGCGTGAAGTTCTACGAGACCTTCGGCGACTTCGGCTACACCATGAAGGCGCGCATGGAGGTGAACCGCACCTTCGGCGGCGCCCTGTCGCCGCTGAATGCCTGGCTGATCCTGCAGGGCATCGAGACGCTGCACCTGCGCATGCAGGCGCACTGCCGCAACGCGCATCGGGTCGCGGAATTTCTCGGCGACCATCCGCTGGTGGGCTGGGTCAACTACCCGGGGCTCGCGACTTCGCCGCACCATGCGCTGGCGAAGAAGCAGTTCCGCGCCATCGACGGCCGGCCCGGCGCCTCCGGCATCCTCACCTTCGGCATCCGCGCCGACGATGCGGTGAAAGCCGGCGAGCGCTTCATCGACGCCTGCGAGTTCCTCAGCCACCTCGCCAACATCGGCGACGCCAAGACGCTGGTGATCCATCCGGCCTCGACGACGCACCGCCAGTTGAACGAGGAAGAACTCGCGCGCGCCGGCGTGCGTCCCGACATGATCCGGCTGTCCGTCGGCATCGAGGACGTGGAAGACATCCTGTGGGATGTGGACCAGGCGCTGCGCGCCGCAGTGGCCTGAGGGGGTTTGTAGCCGCGTAGGGTGGGCAAGCTCCGCTTGCCCACCATGACGGCTGCGACGCTCCAGCCCGGTGGGCAAGCAAGCTTGCCCACCCTACGGACTCTCGCAGGCCGCAGCGCTCAGGCCTTCTCCAGCCAGAAGAACAGGCCCGGGATCGGCTCGCCCTGGTCCTCCCGCACCGCCCGCCGCTCCATCGCCACCACGCGAAACCCGTGCTGCTCCGCCAGCCTGCGGATGCCCGGCTCCGAATGCGCGTAGCGCAGGCTCGGACGCAGCACCACCTCGCCCTCGCGGCTCTCCTCCACCGAAAAGCAGAAGCTGCCACCGGCAGGCATGCGCCGCGCCAGCGCCGCAAAGACGCCCTCCAGCGCCCCGACGTAGATGAACACGTCGGCACAGATCGCCAGCTCGATGCTCTCCCGCGAGGCCTGCAGGTGCTCCAGCACGTCGCCGCGCTGCAGATCGTCGTACACGCCCTGCGCCGCCGCCTTCTCCAGCATGCCGGCCGACAGGTCGACGCCGCCGAGCCGGTCCACCAGCGGCCGCAGCAGGCGCCCGCACAGGCCGGTGCCGCAGCCGAGATCCACCGCGTGCGCCCACCGACGCCCCAGGGCCGCGAGCCGGCCCACCAGCACCTGCGGTGCGTCGTAGCGCAAGGCTTCCACCACGTGCCGGTCGAACTCGCCGGCATAGCCGTCGAAGAGTCCTTCCACGTAGTGCCGCGGCGGATGCGCGGGCGCGTCGCCCTGCGCCAGGCCCGCCAGGTAGTAATTCAGGAGTTCGGCGTCGCCGCCACGGGCCAGGGCCTCGCGATAGGAGCCCGCGGCTTCATCCGGGCGCCCCAGGGCCTTCAGCACGTTGCCGCGGTACATCCACAGCACGGGGGCGGGGCCGATCGCGATCGCGAGCGCGCGCTCGAACATCGCCAGCGCCTGTGGCAGGTGCCCCAGCTCCGCATGGGCCGTCGCGCAGTGGCCCAGGGCCTCGGCGTTGTCCGGCTCCAGCGCGACCGCCTCCTGCAGCAGGGCGAGCGCCTCTTCGGTGCGCCCGAGCTTCAGGCGCACCGTGCCCAGGTTGGTCAGCACCGACGGCCGCCCCGGAGCCAGCGCCAGCGCCGCCGCGAAATGGCGTTCGGCCGGCTCCAGCCGCCCGGCTTCGTAATGCGCCACGCCCTCCAGGAACAAGGTGCGGGCCTGCTCGAATGCGCCAGCCATGGTCCTCCAATGGAGCCGGGATCATAGGCCCTGCGAGAATGCGGGGATGTTCGCGCCGCTTGCCAACGATACCTTCCTGCGGGCCTGCCTGCGCCAGGCCACGCCCTACACGCCGCTCTGGCTGATGCGCCAGGCCGGCCGCTACCTTCCCGAGTACAAGGCGACGCGCGCCCGTGCCGGCAGCTTCATGGGCCTGGCCACCAACGTGCAGTACGCGACCGAGGTCACGCTGCAGCCGCTGGCCCGTTTCGCGCTGGATGCCGCGATCCTGTTTTCCGACATCCTGACCGTGCCCGATGCCATGGGCCTGGGCCTGAGCTTCGCGGAGGGCGAAGGTCCCAGGCTCGCGCGGCCGCTGCGCGACGAGAAGGCGGTCGCCGCCCTGCAGGTGCCCGATCTCGACAAGCTGCGCTACGTGTTCGATGCGGTCACCTCGATCCGCAAGGCGCTCCACGGCCGCGTGCCCCTGATCGGCTTTTCGGGCAGCCCCTGGACGCTCGCCTGCTACATGGTCGAGGGCAGCGGCTCCTCGGACGACTGGCGCGGCGTCAAGAGCATGCTGTACAGCCGTCCCGACCTGATGCACCGGATCCTTTCGGTCAACGCCGATTCGGTCGCCCAGTACCTCAACGCGCAGATCGACGCCGGCGCGCAGGCCGTGATGGTGTTCGACAGCTGGGGCGGCGCGCTGGCCGACGGCGCCTTCCAGCAGTTCAGCCTGCAGTACACCGCCCGGGTGCTCGCCGGCCTCAAGCGCACCGGCCCCGACGGCAGCGTGATCCCGCGCATCGTCTTCACCAAGGGCGGCGGCCTCTGGCTGCAGGACATGGGCGCGCTCGACTGCGACGTGCTCGGCGTCGACTGGACGGTCAACCTCGGCCGCGCCCGTGCGCTGGTGGGCGGCAGCAAGGCGCTGCAGGGCAACCTCGATCCGGCGGTGCTGTTCGCGCCCCCCGAGCACGTGGCCCGCGAGGCGCGCCGCGTGCTGGACGATTTCGGCGCGCCGCACGCCGGCGACGGCACCGGCCCCACGCACATCTTCAACCTCGGTCACGGGATCAGCCAGCACACGCCGCCGGAGCACGTGCAGGCGCTGGTCGAGGCGGTGCATTCGCACTCGGCGCGCCTGCGCGGTGTCGCAGCGCCCCGGTGAATTTCCCGCATCGGGGTGTTCCCTAGCGGGCAAGGGTTGGAATCCTTCTCGGGACGGCTTGACTTGTGCACAGAAACTGTGTTGCGGCGCATCCAGCCGGTCCTTGGGTTCTCGAGTGCGCTCCGAAAACAGTAGCGCGCGTAAGTCCTTGATTTCATTGGGATGGTCCGGAAACCGTTTTTGGCGCCTGCCCAGCCAAGCCCTTGATTTACCGGCACTTGCGGCGGCTGCGACGGTTGCTATCAACAAAGTTATCCACAAGAGAGGGGCAGCTCCGCGCAATCCTTTGTGGAATCAAGCACTTACCTGAGTTTTCGCGAGATGAGGTTAAGCGTGGCGCTTAAGCGCGGCAACAGATGAGTACCGAAGTCGACGTGGTCGTGCCGACACCCGCCCACAGCACGCTGGGCGGGGTGCTCAGCTATCGCAGTGAGCTGCCACTCGCGCCGGGAACCTTGGTGCGCGTGCCGCTGGGCCGGCGCGAGGTCTGCGGCGTCGTGTGGGAGGCGCCGGCGGATCGCGGCGGCGCGGTCGAGGCGGCGCAGTTGAAGCCGGTCGGCGAGCCGCTGGCCGGCCTGCCGCCGCTGTCGTCCACCTGGCGCGAGCTCGTCACCTTCGCCGCCGGCTACTACCGGCGCAGCCTCGGCGAGGTCGCGCTGGCCGCGCTGCCGCCGCAGTTGCGTGAGCTCGACGCCACACAACTGGCACGCCGCCTGAAGCGCAGCGCGGCGGCGACGGTGCCGGGCAGCGAGGCGCAGCGCCCGCAGCTCACCGCCGAGCAATCGCAGGCCCTGGCCGCGATCGCGGCGGAGCCGGGCCCTTTCCTGCTGTTCGGCGCCACCGGGAGCGGCAAGACCGAGGTCTACCTGCACGCGGTCGAGGAGCTGCTGCGGCGGGATCCGGAGGCCCAGGCCCTGGTGCTGGTGCCGGAGATCAACCTCACGCCGCAGCTGCAGGCCCGTTTCGAGGAGCGCTTCGGCACCGGGGCGGTGGTGCCGCTGCACAGCGGCATGACCAACCCCCAGCGCCTGCGCAGCTGGATCGCCGCCCACGCCGGCAGCGCCCGCATCGTGCTGGGCACGCGCATGGCGGTGTTCGCCTCGCTGCCGCGCCTGGGGCTCATCGTCGTCGACGAGGAGCACGACCCCAGCTACAAGCAGCAGGAGGGGGCTCGCTATTCGGCGCGCGACCTGGCCGTCTACCGCGGGCGGCTGGAAGGCGCCAAGGTGATCCTGGGCTCCGCCACGCCTTCGCTGGAGAGCTGGCAGGCCTGCGAGCGTGGGCGTTACCGCTGCCTGCGGATGCCCACGCGCGTCGGCGCGGGCGCGCTGCCCCGGGTGCGGCTGGTCAACATGCAGCACCAGCCCAAGGGCGCGCTGTTCTCGCCGCCGCTGCTGGCCGCGATCGGCGAGCGGGTCGCGCGCGGCGAGCAGTCGCTCGTCTTCCTCAATCGCCGCGGCTACGCGCCGGTGCTGGCCTGCGGCGCCTGCGACTGGCGCAGCGAATGCCGCCACTGCAGCGCCTTTCGCGTCTTCCACAAGATCGATCGCACGCTGCGCTGCCACCACTGCGGCTTCACCGAACGCGTGCCGCGGGCCTGCCCCCAATGCGGCAACGTGGACATCGCGCCGCTCGGACGCGGCACTGAGCGCCTGGAGGAGCAGCTCGCCGAACTGCTCGCCGACGTGCGCCGGCCCGACGGCGAACCGGTGCGCATCGCCCGCATGGACGCGGACACGACGCGCCTCAAAGGCGCGCTGGAGGAGCAGCTCGCGCAGGTGCATGCGGGCGAGGTGGACGTGCTGGTGGGCACGCAGATGGTCACCAAGGGACACGACTTCCGGCGCATCACGCTGGTGGCCGCCGTCAATCCGGATGCTTCGCTGTTCTCCAGCGACTTCCGCGCGCCGGAGCGCCTGTTCAGCCTGCTGATGCAGGCGGCGGGACGGGGCGGACGCGATGCGGCGCAGGCCGAGCGCAGCGAAATGTGGGTGCAAACCTGGAATCCGGAGCATCCGCTGTTCGCCGCGCTGAAGCGCCACGACTATCCCGCCTTCGCCGGCCAGCAGCTGAAGGAGCGGCAGCAGGCCGCGATGCCGCCGTTCGCCTACCAGGCGCTGGTGCGCGCGGAAGCGCGCACGCAGGAGGTGGCTCAGGAGTTCCTGCGCGCGGCCGCCGAAGGCACCACCGGGCTTCCCGGCAGCGACCACGTCGTGGTGTTCTCGCCGGTGCCGATGACGGTGCAGCGGGTGGCGAACGTCGAGCGGGCGCAGTTGCTGCTGGAAAGCGGCTCCCGGCCGGCGCTGCAGGCGTTCCTCGCGGCGTGGCAGCCGGTGCTGCAGTCGCAACGGGTGCGGGGCCTGATCCGGTGGGCGGTGGACGTGGATCCGCTGGCGATCTAGCAGCGGGCCGCCCGCCTAGGAATTGCCCTTCATCGCCAGCGCCGCGTCATACAGCTGATTGCGCGAAGCGCCCGTGATCTCCGCGGCCAGCTTCACGGCCGTCTTCACCGGCAGTTCCGCCAGCAGCAGCTTCAACACCCGCTGCGCCTCCGCGTCATCCTCCTGCACCGGCACCGCGTGCAGCACCAGCGCAAACTCCCCGCGGCTGCGGGCCGGATCCTGCGCCAGCCAGCCCGGGAATGCATCACACCGCAGCGTGGCAATCTGCTCGAACTGCTTGGTGATCTCCCGCCCGATCGTCACTTCGCGTCCGCCCAGCGATGCGAGCGTTTCGGCCAGCGCCGCGATCCGGTGCGGCGCCTCCAGCAGCACCACCGCGCGGGGCTCCTGCCCCAGCGATTCCACGGCCTGCTGGCGCTCGCCGCCTTTCGCGGGCAGGAAGCCCAAGAACACGAAACCGCCATCGTCGCCCACGCCGCCGGTGACGCTCAGGATGGCCGTGACGCTGCTCGGGCCGGGCACCGGCACCACGGGCAGGCCCGCGGCGCGCGCCGCGGCGACGATGCGCGCGCCCGGGTCGCTCACCCCCGGCGTGCCGGCATCGCTCGCATAGGCCACGCGCTGGCCCTGCTGCATCCGCCGCACGACCTCCTCGGCGCCCTGCGCCTCGTTGTGCCGGTGCACGCTGAGCCAGCCGCCCTTTTCGATGCCGTAGGCGCGCAGCAGGGCCTGCGTGTGGCGCGTGTCTTCGCAGGCGACCGCATCCACCAGTTGCAGGACGTGCAAGGCCCGCAGGCTGACGTCCGCCAGGTTGCCGATGGGGGTGGCAAGGACATACAGTGCCCCGGCCGGGTAATGCTGCGCGGCCGCCGCGTCACGCGACGCGGCCAGCGCGCCGGCAAAGGAAGCGCTCAATGGGACTCCTTCGAAAGACGTGGCGATGACCACCAAGGCGGACGGCGACGCGGCGGAGGACCGTGCCCTGGCGCACCTGCAGGGGCAAGGGCTGCGCCTGCTGGCGCGCAATTATCGGACGCCCGGGCGCGGCGGCGGCGAGATCGACCTCGTCATGCGCGATCGCGACGGCACGCTGGTGTTCGTGGAGGTCAGGAAGCGCGGGAGCCGCAGCTTCGGCGGCGCGGCGGCCAGCGTGGGTGCGACCAAGCAGCGGCGCATCGTCTTCGCCGCCAGGCACTTCCTGCTGAGGCTGCGGGAACCTCCGCCGTGCCGTTTCGACGTCATCAGCATGGAAGGCGGCGGCATCCAGTGGATGCGCGCCGCCTTCGATGCCGGCTAGGGCCTGCCCGCAGGGCAAGCCCCAGCTGGGGTGCGGATCGATCAGCCGCGGTCCGCGCGGGGCTTCGGGGCCGGAGCGGGTTCCATCGGGGCGGGGGCCGCACCCATGGACTGACGCTCTTCGATGATCACCGGAGCCTGGGCCACCACCGGGGGCTGCTCCACAACGGCCACTTCCTGCACCGTCACGATCTGGGCGGTCTGCACCTGGTCGACCAGGCCCGGGACGCCGGTTTCACCCATGGCGGTCAGGTGCGTGCTCTGCTGGCCTGCGCCCTGGGCGTGGTTGGCGATGAAGGGGTTCGGGGGAACGCCCTGGGCGACGGCGACGCCGATCGCGGCGACAGCGGAAACACCGGCGATCAGACCGGCAATTTTTTTCAGAACAGCCATTGCAACTTCTCCTTGAGCTTGATTTGTCGGAACTAAGAACCTGCGGGCATCGGGGCCAGCGACACGAATGATTGGTGAGCCGCGCGTTCCGCGAAGTCAGTTCTGCGCGGGACCTCGTGTCGGGTCACGTCCGCCACGGCGTCGGTCATTCCTGCCCATGATCGTCCGATAGGGACTACACCTGCAGTGCTTGCGGAAACATCGCGGGAACACGAGTAACCGGTCGTTCACCCAGGGCTCATCGAACAGACATTTTTCACGCCGGGACACGGCGGTATCATGTATGGGCCATGCTCGAGCAACGCATACAGCAGAACTTCATCGACAGCGCGGACCTGAAGTACCAGGCCGCGCAGACCCTCAGCAAACCCATCGCGCAGGCCGTGCAGGCCGTGCTTGCCTGCGTGACCAGCGGGGGCAAGGTGCTTGCCTGCGGCAACGGCGGTTCCGCCGCCGACGCGCAGCACTTCTCCGCGGAGTTCGTGGGCCGCTTCGAACGCGAGCGCCCCGAACTCGGAGCCATCGCACTCACCACCGACACCTCGATCCTCACCGCGGTGGCGAACGACTACGACTACAACCGCATCTTCTCCAAGCAGGTGCGGGCGCTGGGACAGGCGGGCGACGTGCTGCTCGCGATCACCACCAGCGGCAACTCCGCCAACGTGCTCGCCGCGATCGAGGCGGCGCACGAACGCGAGATGACCGTGATCGCGCTCACCGGGCGCGGCGGCGGCAAGATGAACAGCGTGCTGCGCGAGACCGACGTGCACATCTGCGTGCCGCACGAGCGCACCGCCCGCATCCAGGAAGTCCACATCCTCGCGATCCACTGCATCTGCGACGGCGTGGATGCGCAACTCCTCGGCGACCAGGACCCCAACGCATGAACGTGAAGCTGCCCTCCTCCTTCCCCGTCGCCGCGCTCGCCGCGGCGCTGCTCGCGACCACCCTCGCCGGCTGCGCACCCTTGCTCGTGGGCGGCGCCGCCGTCGGCACCGCGCTGATGGTCACCGACCGCCGCAGCTCCGGCGCGCAGATCGACGACGAGGCGATCGAGCTGCGCTCCAACGCGCGGCTGCGCGAGGCGTTCGGCGACCGCGCGCACATCAACATCACCAGCTACAACCGCCAGGTGCTGATGACCGGCGAGGTGGCCAGCGAGCCGATGAAGCAGCAGGCCGAGCAGATCGCCGCGCGCGTCGACAACGTGAAGTCCGTGGTCAACGAGCTCGCGGCGATGTCGCCCACGACGCTGCCGCAGCGCTCCAGCGACACGCTGATCACCACCAAGATCCGCGCCTCGCTGGTCGACGCGCAGGACCTGCAGGCCAATGCCTTCAAGGTGGTCACGGAGCGCAGCACCGTGTACCTGATGGGCCGCGTGACCCCGCGCGAGGCCGACCGCGCGACCAGCATCGCGCGCCAGATCGGCGGCGTGCAGCGCGTGGTGCGCATCTTCGAAGTGGCGAGCGCGGACGACCTGCGCGCGGCAGGCGTGAACGTGCCGGGCGAATCGGCCGCGCCGCGGGCGACGGTCGCGCCGGCGGCCACTGCGCCCGCACCGGCGGCGGTGACGCCGGCGGCGCAGGCGCAACCGCCCGCGAGCGGCGGTGCGGTGGCGACGCCGGTGCGTTGAGTACCGTCATCCCCGCGCAGGCGGGGATCCAGCGCTTCCATGAAAAAGCCCCGCAACGCGGGGCTTTGGTTTTCAATGCTCTGGTTCCCCGCCTGCGCGGGGATGACGGGCTCTTATCGCAGCCGCTTGATCAGGCTCGACGTATCCCAGCGATTCCCGCCCAGCGTCTGCACGTCGGCGTAGAACTGGTCCACCAGCGCCGTCACCGGCAGCCGCGCGCCGTTGCGCCTCGCCTCGTCCAGCACCAGGCCGAGGTCCTTGCGCATCCAGTCCACCGCGAAGCCGAAGTCGAACTTGTCGGCGATCATGGTCTTGCCGCGGTTGTCCATCTGCCAGCTCTGGGCCGCGCCCTTGCCGATCACCTCGAGCACCTGCTCCATGTCCAGCCCCGCCTTCGTGCCGAAGGCGATGGCTTCGGACAAGCCCTGCACCAGGCCGGCGATCGCGACCTGGTTCACCATCTTCGCGAGCTGGCCCGAGCCGCTCGCGCCCAGCAGCGTGAATGCGCGGGAGAAAGCCATCGCCACCGGCCTGGCCGCCTCGAATGCCGCCGCGTCGCCGCCGCACATCACGGTGAGCACGCCGTTCTGCGCGCCCGCCTGGCCGCCGGACACCGGCGCGTCGACGAACTGCAGGCCGCGCTGGCGCGCCTCGGCGGAGAGCTCGCGCGCGACGTCGGCCGAGGCCGTCGTGTGGTCGACGAAGACCGCGCCCTTCTTCATGCCGGCGAAGGCCCCCTGCTCGCCCAGCGCCACCGAGCGCAGGTCGTCGTCGTTGCCGACGCAGCAGAACACCAGGTCGCAATCGGCCACCGCCTCGCGCGGCGTCGGGGCAGCGGCGCCGGCGAACTCCTTGCTCCAGGCGGCGCGCTTGTCGGGATTGCGGTTGTAGACCGTGACGCGATGACCGGCCAGCGCCAGGTGGCCGGCCATGGGAAAGCCCATCACGCCCAGGCCGAGGAAGGCGACCTTGCGCGCGGGGGTGGATTCGTAGGTTTTGGGATTGGTGCTCGCCATGCGGGCGACTTTATCAGTCGCCGCCGAGCAGAAGCCAACAACCGGACGCAGAGGACGCAAAGGTCACGCAGAGGACGCAAAGCACTTCAACGAAAGGCCTCTTTTGCGTCCTCTGCGAAATCTCCGCGTCCTCTGCGTCCGGTTGTTTGGCTTGTCGATCAAACGATCGCCAGGTGCTCCGTCCCCGCCGACAGGTCCTGCGACTTCGCGCGCTGCGAATTGAGCTTGATCTGCAGCCGCAGGTCGTTCACCGAGTCGGCGTTGCGCAGGGCGTCCTCGTAGCTGACGACGTTGCTCTCGTACAGGTCGAACAGCGCCTGGTCGAAGGTCTGCATGCCGAGGTTGCGGCTCTTCTTCATGATCTCCTTGATCTCGGTGATTTCGCCCTTGAAGATCAGGTCGGAGATCAGCGGCGTGTTCAGCAGGATCTCCACCGCCGCGCCGCGGCCCTTGCCGTCCTGCTTGGGGATCAGGCGCTGCGACACGAAGGACTTGAGGTTCAGCGACAAGTCCATCAGCAGCTGCGGACGGCGCTCTTCCGGGAAGAAGTTGATCACGCGGTCGAGTGCCTGGTTGGCGCTGTTGGCGTGCAGCGTCGCCATGCACAGGTGGCCGGTTTCGGCGAAGGCGATCGCGTGCTCCATCGTCTCGCGGTCGCGGATCTCGCCCATCAGGATCACGTCGGGCGCCTGCCGCAGCGTGTTCTTCAGCGCGGCTTCCCAGCTGTCGGTGTCGAGGCCCACCTCGCGCTGCGTCACCACGCAGTTCTTGTGCGGGTGCACGAATTCCACCGGGTCCTCGATCGTGATGATGTGGCCGTAGCTCTGCTCGTTGCGCCAGTCGATCATGGCGGCGAGCGTGGTCGACTTGCCCGAACCCGTGGCGCCCACCAGCACCACCAGGCCGCGCTTGGACATCACCACTTCCTTGAGCACCTGCGGCACGCCCAGGCCGTCGATGGTCGGAAGGATCTGCGGGATCACCCGCAGCACCATGCCGACCTTGCCCTGCTGCACGAAGGCGTTGACGCGGAAGCGGCCGACGCTGGGCGGCGAGATCGCGAAGTTGCACTCCTTGGTGCGCTCGAACTCCGCCGCCTGCTTGTCGTTCATGATCGAACGGGCCAGTGCCAGCGTGTGCGAGCCATTGAGCGGCTGCGGCGAGACCTTGGTGACCTTGCCGTCCACCTTGATCGCCGGCGGAAAGTCGGCCGTGATGAACAGGTCGGAGCCGTTGCGGCCGACCATGAGCTTCAGCAGGTCGTTGATGAACTTGGATGCCTGGTCGCGTTCCATCGAGGGGCGCTCCTTATCCTGGGAAATTCTCGGGGATCTTGGCCTTGGCGCGGGCTTCGGCGGCGGAGATCATGTTTCGTTTCACCAGATCGGACAGGTTCTGGTCCAGCGTCTGCATGCCGACGCTGTTGCCGGTCTGGATCGCCGAGTACATCTGCGCCACCTTGGCTTCGCGGATCAGGTTGCGGATGGCGGAGGTGCCGAGCATGATCTCGTGCGCCGCCACCCGGCCGTTGCCGTCCTTGGTCTTGCACAGCGTCTGCGAGACCACGGCCTGCAGCGACTCGGACAACATCGCGCGGACCATTTCCTTTTCCTCGGCCGGGAACACGTCGATGATCCGGTCGATGGTCTTGGCGGCGCTCGAGGTGTGCAGCGTGCCGAACACCAGGTGGCCGGTTTCCGCCGCGGTCATCGCCAGGCGGATCGTCTCCAGGTCGCGCATTTCGCCCACGAGGATGCAGTCCGGGTCCTCCCGCAGCGCCGAGCGCAGCGCGTTGGAGAACGACAGCGTCATCGGGCCCACTTCGCGCTGGTTCACCAGGCACTTCTTGGACTCGTGCACGAATTCGATCGGGTCCTCCACCGTCAGGATGTGGCCGTACTCGGTCTCGTTCAGGTGGTTGATCATCGCCGCCAGCGTGGTCGACTTGCCCGAGCCCGTGGGGCCCGTCACCAGCACCATGCCGCGCGGCTTCAGCGCGAGGTCGGCGAAGATCTTCGGCGCGTTCAGCTGTTCCAGCGTGAGGATCTTCGAGGGGATCGTCCGGAACACGGCGCCGGCGCCGCGGTTCTGGTTGAAGGCGTTCACGCGGAAACGCGCCAGGCCCTCGATCTCAAACGAGAAGTCGCACTCGAGGAATTCCTCGTACTGCTTGCGCTGGCTGTCGCTCATGATGTCGTACACCATCGCATGGACCTGCTTGTGGTCCATGGGGTCGACGTTGATGCGGCGCACGTCGCCGTGCACGCGGATCATGGGCGGCAGGCCCGCCGACAGGTGCAGGTCCGACGCCTTGTTCTTCACGCTGAAGGCCAGCAGCTGGGTAATATCCACGGTCCCTCTTCCTCTTCTCTTTTCTGGTCCCAACGAGGGGGCGCGCCCCTTCGCAGTTGCTGGTCCATTATGACGACGATTGCAGTGAACCTCCAGAGCGTGCGCGGGCGGATCGCCAGGGCCTGTGCGGCCGCGGGACGCGACGTGAACGAAGTCACGCTGCTCGCCGTGGCCAAGACGTACGGACCCGACGCCGTGCGCGACGCCCACGCAGCGGGCGCGACGGCCTTCGGCGAGAACTACATCCAGGAGGCCGTGGAAAAACAGGCGCTGCTCGCCGACCTGCCGCTGCAATGGCATTGCATCGGCCCGATCCAGAGCAACAAGACGCGGCTGGTGGCCACGCATTTCGACTGGGCCCACACCATCGACCGCCTGAAGATCGCGCAGCGCCTGTCGGAACAGCGGCCGGAAGGCCTGCCGCCGCTGGACATCTGCATCCAGGTGAACATCGACGGCGGTCCGGGCAAATCCGGCGTGGCGCCGGACGAGGCGCTGGCGCTGGCGCGCGAGCTGGATTCACTGCCGCGGCTGAAGCTGCGAGGCCTGATGACGATCCCGGAACCGGCGCCGGAGTTCGACGCGCAACTGGCGGTGCACCGGCAGGCCCGGCAGCTGTTCGACCGGCTGCGCGAAGCGGGGCTGCCGCTCGACACGCTCTCCATGGGGATGACCTCGGATCTCGAAGCGGCGATCCACGCGGGCAGCACGATGGTGCGCGTGGGCACGGCGATCTTCGGGGCGCGGCCGGCGAAGCAGTAGACGTCATCCCCGCGGAGGCGGGGATCCAGGGCATCCGGGCAGGCGCTGCGCGGCGTCCCGGGCCCCCGCCTGCGCGGGGGTGACGGGGCTTATTTCTTCGGCGCCTGCATCGGCTTCACGCTGCCGCAATCCGCCTTCAGCCACTTGCCGCTGCCTTCCATGGTGGTGGTGTCGGTCTTGCCGCCGGTGGTGCTCTTCACCGTCATCCTGCTCGTGTACGCCTCGGGCCCCTGGTAGCTCACCTGGCCCTCGCCGCTCGAAGGCGGGTTGCTGCAGGCGAAGGCGAACTTGTGCGTGTTGCCGCTGCGCTGGTTCCGGGTGACCTTGCAGCCGTCCTGCATCGGCGGATCGTTGCGCTCCACCATCTCCTTGGTCATGCACACCTGCACGGCCATCGCGCCGCCGGAGGGCGCCATGCGCACGCCCTGCTTGCCCATCATCGCCTCCATTTGCTTGCGCTCCGCGGGCGACATCTGCGCCATCTGCTGCTGCATCTGGGCCATCGCGGCGTCCATTTCTCCGCCCTGCATCTTGTTGTGGATTTCCCACAAACCGGGCTTCATGGACTGGGCCGAGGCGGGCAGGCAGGCCGCGGCGAGCACGCCGCAGGCGATCAGGGACGGGATGCGCATGGTGGTGGGTCTCCTTGAATGCGGAGATTCTGCCGACCCCGGAGCGCGAAAGCTACTGCCGGCAGTTGCGCCTGGCCCACCACGGCCTTTGCTTCGGCCCCCACCTTGAACCTCGCAACGGCCTCCACCAGCACCGCGGCCTGCGCCGCCATCTGCCGCGCCGCATCGGCCGCCTGCTGCACCACGGTGGCATTGCGTTGCGTATTGCCGTCCATCTGCGCGATGGCGCGATTCACCTGCTCGATGCCCGAGAGCTGCTCCGAGCTGGCCTGCGCGATCTCCGTCACCAGCAGGCTCACCTTCTCCGCCGACGCCACGATCTCCTCCATCGTGCGGCCGGCCACCTCCACCTGCTGCACGCCGCCGCCGACGCGGCGGGTGGAGTCGGCGATCAGGTCCTTGATCTCGCGGGCCGCCTGTGCCGAGCGCTGCGCCAGCGAACGCACCTCCGCGGCCACCACGGCGAAGCCGCGGCCCTGCTCGCCGGCGCGCGCGGCTTCCACCGCGGCGTTGAGCGCCAGGATGTTGGTCTGGAAGGCGATGCTGTCGATCAGGCCGACGATGTCGCCGATGCGCGTCGAGGCGGCATGGATGCCGCGCATGGTCTCCACCACCTCCCGCACCGCCGCGCCGCCCCGCGTGGCGACTTCGGAGGTGTCGCGCGCCAGCGCGCTCGCCTGCCCCGCGCTCTGCGCGTTCTGCTGCACGGTGGCGGTGAACTGCTCCATGCTGGAGGCGGTCTCTTCCAGGCTCGCCGCCTGTTCCTCGGTGCGCGCCGCGAGCGAGCTGCTGCCCTCCTCGATCTCCTGGGCGCCGCCACGCACGCGGTCCGCCGCGAGGCGGATGTCGGACACCGCGCCGGCCAGCGCGCGGCGCATCCATTCGAGCGCCTCCACCAGCGCGCCCACCTCGTCGCGCGAGCGGTTGCCCAGGGCATGGGTGAGGTCGCCCTCGGCCATCTGCAGCGTGGCCCCCCTGGCCTGCGCCACCGGCCGCACGATGCTGCGGGAAGTGAGGAAGGCGATCGCCGCGCCGGCCAGCAGCGCGGCCAGCGTGCCGCAGCCGATCAACACCAGCATCAGCCGGTTCTGCACGCGGTTGCGTTCGACGGAGCGATTCGCCTCGCCCATCGTCGCGGTGAAGGATTCGCGCAGCAGCTTGTTCATCGCCTGGTGCTGCGGGGTCAGCGCCTCGGACAGCAGCGCCTTGGCCTCGTCGAAGCGCGCCTCGGACACCTTGTCGAGCACGGCCTTCTCCACCGCATCGGTGCGCTCCGACAGCTCGCTGATGCGCAGCACGGCCTGGCGTGCCTCGCCCACCGCGAAGCTGTCGGCCACGTCGGCCAGGCGGCTGGAGGTCTCGGCCAGCACCTTGTTGTTGGCCTTGAGCTTCTGGGTGACTTCCTTCTGCGCCTTCAGGCTGTCGTTGAGCACCAGGTCGCGCAGCAGCAGCGATCGTTCGGAGGCGGTCTCCTGCATGCGGCCGAGCGCATCGAGCATGCCGATGTTCTGCACCACCAGCTGGTCGGCCTGCTCCTGCATGCCCTGCAACTGCAGCAGGCTCACGGTCGCAACCGCCAGCAGCAGCACGAGCACCAGGCCGAAGCCGGCCACCAGCCGCAGCGCGATGCCGCGCGAACGCAGGAGCTTCATGGGCACCCGCTACTTCTTCTTGCGGAAGTAGTCGATGACCTTCTGCGCCGGCTCGGACGGCCTGCCCACGGTCACCAGCGCGATCGGCCGCTCCACCGGCGGCGTGTTCGCGATCTTCAGATGGGGCGACCTGGCGTCGTCCAGCAGCGAGGGGCCGGCCACCGCGACACCGCCCTTTTCCTTGCCGACCTCGACCACCGAGGCGAGGCTGCTGCGGAAGTCGGTGGCATCGGCCGTGTAGTCGGCGCCGTCCATGGCCAGCTTCTGGAAAGTGGCGCGGGTGCCGCTGCCGGGGCTGCTGAGGAACACCTTGATCGGCAGGTCGGTGCCGCCGACGTCCTTCCAGTTGCGCACCCTGCCGGTGAAGATGTCCTTCATCTGGGCGCGCGTGAGGCTGCCGACCGGGTTGTCCTTGTGCAGGAAGACGGAAATGCGGTCGCGGCCGATCTCGTGATAGACGAGGTTGCCCGGGACCCTGGCCTTGCTGCCGATCTCGTCGAGGGTGGTGCGCGCCGATGCGGTCGCCTCTTCCAGCGACTCGCTGACCGCGGCGATCGCGATCTTCCCTTCGAACAGGGACACCATTCCTCGGCCCGAGCCCATGCCGAGCGGCTTGATGTCGATGCCGGTGGTTTCCTTGATGCCGGCCGCAGCCGGCTGCAGGGTGTCCTTGACGACGACGGTGGACCCGCCGATCTCGAGCGCCTGCGCGTGCGCAGTGCCGACCAGCACGGAAGCCGCCAGGACCAATCCGGAAATGGAGCGCATCGAATCCTCCAGGGAGACGGCCGCCCGCAGGAAAGCGGAACGTAACCGTATGTTTCGATGCGCTCGAGTTTCTGTGACGGATTCCGGTCTTGGCAAGCCTCCGGACGGTCTACACGTGCCTAAAAGTACACAGAACGGCGCAGTTCGTGCGCCCTCCCCAGGCTCAGCACCTAAGCAGATTGCGCGAGACGCGTTCCTTGACCGGGTCGCCGAGCAGGTCGGTGGAGCTGGGCAGCTTGCCGTCGTAGGCACCCAGCACGTCGTGCAGGGCCTGCAGCGTGCGCTTCAGTTCATCGCCGTCCTCGCGCCGGGCCAGGTCGGCACGCAGGTCTTCCAGCGCACGGAACAGCAGGGCGCGGGTGTTGCCGCGGATGACGAGGTTGCCGTCGGACTGCCAGATGGCCTTGTGCATGTATTTCATGGAGCATCTCCCTGGGGGTTCGCCAGCAAGAATGCGTCATGGCCCGGGGCCGGCCTGTGGGGCGTGGAGCCCTCCGGGCCGCGCGAAGCGCCGAGCCTCGCGTCGGAACAGGCGGCCGCGGCCACGGACTTGCGCCGACGCCGTGTCAGCGGCGCGCGTACGGGCTGCCTCTTCAGTGCGCGCCGGCCGCGGCCTCGCTGCCCCCGGCGCCGCCGCCTTGCGGATGGGTCAGCCACACCAGCGGGATCAGGCCCAGGAAGAGCAGCGCCGACAGCCAGAAGATGTCGTTGGCCGCCAGCATGAAGGCCTGCTGGTCCACCAGCCGGTTCACCTGCGCCAGGGCCTGCTCGGGCGTGAGGCCCGACGCCTGCAGTCCCGCGATCGCAGCCTGCGCCGCCTGGTTGCCGGGCGCGACCGCCTCGGCCAGTTGCGCGTGGTGCAGCGCGGCCCGGCTCTCCCACAGCGTGGTCGAGATCGAAGTGCCGATCGCGCCGGCCGTGATGCGCACGAAGTTGGTCAGGCCCGAGGCCGCCGGCATGCGGTCCGGCGTCAGTCCCGACATCGTGATCGTCATCAGCGGGATGAAGAAGAAGGCCATCGCCACGCCCTGGATGACGGTGGGCACCAGGATGGTGGTGAAGTCCGCCTGCGTGTTGAAGTGCGAGCGCATCCACAGCACCAGGCCGAACACGATGAAGGCGAAGGTGGCGTACTTGCGCGGATCCACCTTGCCCACCGTCTTGCCGACCACCGGCGACAGCACCAGCGCGAGCAGCCCGACCGGCGCCATCACCATGCCGGCGTCGGTGGCGGTGTAGCCCATGAACTGCTGCAGCCACAGCGGCAGCAGCACCACGTTGCCGAAGAACAGGCCGTAGGCCACCGAGGTGGTGAGCGTGCCGGCCCAGAAGTTGCGCCGCGCGAACAGGCGCAGGTCCACCACCGGATGAGCGTCGGTCAGCTCCCAGATCAGGAAGAAGGCGAAGCCCACCACCGCGGCCACCGCCAGCCCCACGATCAGCGGCGACTGGAACCAGTCGTGCTCCTTGCCCAGGTCCAGCATCATCTGCAGCGCGGCGATCCACAGCACCAGCAGCCCGAGGCCCACGCCGTCGATCGGCAGCTTGCGCCGCACCGATTCGCGCTTGCGGTAGATGCCCCAGGACGCCAGCGCGGCGAGGATGCCCACCGGGATGTTGATGTAGAAGATCCAGGACCACGCGATGTTGTCGGTGATCCAGCCGCCCAGCAGCGGTCCCATCACCGGCGCGACCAGCGTCGTCATCGCCCACATCGCCATCGCGAGTCCGGCGAGCGCGCGTGGATAACTCGCCAGCAGCAGCGACTGCGACAGCGGGATCATCGGCCCGGCGACGAAGCCCTGCAGCGCGCGCGCGGCGATCAGCAGCGGCATGCTGGGCGCCAGCCCGCACAGCCAGGAGGCGATCACGAACAGGATCACGCTGGCGACGAACAGGCGCACCTGCCCGAAGCGCTGCGACAGCCAGCCGGTGAGCGGCACCGCGATGGCGTTGGCCACCGCGAAGCTGGTGATGACCCAGGTGCCCTGGTTGGGGCTGACGCCGAGGTCGCCCGCGATGGCGGGCAGCGACACGTTGGCGATCGAGGTGTCCAGCACGTTCATGAACGTGGCGGCGGACAGCGCGATCGTGCCCCACATCCGCGCCGAGCCTTCCAGCGGCGGCGGCGGGAGCGCTTGGCCGGCGGCGGCGCTCATTTCAATGCTGCCTGTCCGGGCCGGCGCCGTGGGCGAGCAGGCGCACCGGCGTGCGGGCCGCGGCGCCGTTGAGGGCGATCACGCGGCGCACTTCGGCGTCGGCGCCGTCGTCCTGCGATTCGAACACCTGCGTCTGCGCGACGGCGGCGGCGCGCGGCACGTCGGCGAGCGTCTTGCCGTCCTGCTTACTCACGTCCACCGTCGCGTCCATCGACAGGCCGACCCGCAGCGGATTGGATTGCAGCTGCTTCGCATCGAGCGCCACGCGCACGGGCACGCGCTGCACCACCTTGATCCAGTTCCCGGTGGCGTTCTGCGCCGGCAGCAGCGAGAAGGCAGCTCCGGTGCCGACGCCGAGGCCGGCGATCGTGCCCTTGTATTCGACACGCTTGCCGTACAGGTCGGCGGTGAGCGTCACCGGCTGGCCGATGCGCAGCTTGCGCAGCTGCACTTCCTTGAAGTTCGCATCCACCCACACCTGGTTCAGCGGCACGATGGACAGCAGCGGCGCGCCGGCGGCGACGCGCTGGCCCAGCTGCACCGTGCGCTTGGCGACGTAGCCGTCCACCGGCGCGACCAGCACGGCGCGCTGCTGCGCGAGCCAGGCTTCGCGCACCTTGGCGGCGGCAGCCTGCACCTGCGGATGCTGCTCGACGTCGGTGCCGGAGGTCATGGCCTGGTTGCTGGCGAGCTGCTGCCGCGCGCCCACCACGCCGGCCTGCGCCGCGGACAACGCGGCGCGTGCACTGTTCAACTGCGTCTGCGCATGGTTCAGCTCCTCGCGCGACACCGCGCCGCCGCCCACCAGCGCCGCGCGCCGGTTGTAGTCGTCCTGCGCGCGCGCGATCTCGGCCTGCGCCTTGGCGATGTCGGCTTCGCGCAGCGACACCTGCGCGGCCAGCGAGCCGTTGTTGGCATAGAGCGTGCGCACCTGGCGCACGGTCTGGCCGAGCGCCGCTTCCGCCTGCTCCAGCGCCACCTTCGCATCGGCGGGGTCCAGCTTCACGAGCGGCTGGCCGGCCCGCACGAAGTCGGTGTCGTCGGCGTGGATCGACATCACCGTGCCGCCGACCTGCGGCGTGATCTGGATGACGTTGCCCTGCACGTAGGCGTTGTCGGTGCCCTCGTAGTGGCTGGCGACCAGCCACTCGTAGGCGCCCCAGCCGAGGCCGGCGACGGCGACTGCGGAGGCCAGGGCGATCAGCGCCTTCTTGCGCTTGGGATTGGCGCCCTGCGGCGCGGCGACGGCTTGTTGTTCGCTCATGATCGGTTCCGGTTTCAGTGGGCGGCGACGGTGGCGCCTTCGGCGGCGTAGCCGCCGCCGAGCGCGCGATAGAGGGACACGCGGGCATCGAGCGCGCGGGCGGCGAGGTCGACGCCGAGGCGCCGCTGGTTCAGCACGGCGGACTCCGCCGAAAGCACGTGCAGGTAGGTGCCGAGGCCGGCGCGGTAACGCTGCACCGCGATGTCGTAGGCGCCGTCGGCGGCCGATTCGGCCTGGTGCTGCTCGGCTTGCTGGCGGCCGATCGATTGCAGCGACGTCACCGCGTCGGCGGTTTCCCGCACGGCTTCCAGCACGGCGCCGTTGTAGCTCTCGACGGCGGCATCGAGGTCGGCGGTCTTGCCGCGCAGGTTGGCGCGCAGCCGGCCGGCGTCGAAGATCGGCAGGCGCAGCGCCGGGCCCGCGCCCCATTGCGTGCTGCCCAGGTCCAGCAGCTTGTCGAGGCCGATGCTGGAGAGGCCGACGAAGGCAACCAGGTTGACGCTCGGATAGAACTGCGCCTTCGCGCTCTTCACGTCCTTGCCCGCGGCCTCGACGCGCCAGCGCGCGGCGGCGATGTCGGGGCGGCGACCCAGCAGGTCGGCCGGCAGCGCCGGCACCGCGGTGCCGCCTTGCAGCTTGGCCATGGCGGGCAGCGCGCCGACGGCGGGCACTTCCGGCTTGCCGACCAGCGCGGCGAGCGCGTTGCGCGTGAGCTGGGCCTGCTCCTGCACGGCTTCCACCTGCTGGCGCGCTTCCGGCAAGGCGCCTTCGCTTTGCCGCAGCTCCAGGTTGGTGTCGAGGCCGGCGCCGACGCGCTGGCGCACCAGTTTCAGCTGCTCCTCGCGCTGGGCGAGCGTGCGGCGCGCCACGGCAAGCTGCTCCTGCAGGCGCACTTCCTGGAAGTAGGTGCGCGCGACATTGCTGGCGAGCACGATGCGCGCGGCCGCCAGGTCGGCTTCCGCCGCCTTGGCCGAACCGAGCGCCGCATCCAGCGCCGCCTGGTTCTTGCCGAAGAAGTCCAGCTCCCAGCTGGCGTTCAGCTGCAGCGTGCCGCTTTCGCGGATCGAGCCGGCCAGCGGCCTGGGCACCGCGCCGTTCTCGGTGTAGCGCTGGCGCGTGAGGTCCAGCGCGCCGTTCAACTGCGGCAGCGATGCCGCGTTGGCCACTTCGCTCACCGCTTGCGCGCGGCGCAGGCGGGCACGCGCCACGCCCAGGTTGGGATTGCCGCGCAGGGCTTCTTCGACGAGAGCGTCGAGCTGCGCGTCGCCGAACTCGCGCCACCACTGGCTGGAGACGGCGGGCACGGATTCGCTGGTGGCGGCCGCGGGCAGCGGGCCTTCGCGCAGCTTGGCTTCGGGCGCGATGCCGGAGGTGCTGGCGCAACCGGCGAGCAGCAATGCAGCGGCGAGGCCAGCGAGCCGCCGGCCGGGGAACGGGGACGTCATGGGGTTTCCTGCTTTCTTTCTTCCTGCAGCGCCATGCCGTTGGCGAGGACGCGGCGCAGCAGCTCTTTCAGCTGCTGCCATTCCTCGGTGCTGAAGCCCTGCAGGAAGGCGTTCTGCACGTAGCAGAGCACCTCGGGGATCTGTTTCGCGGCCTCGCGGCCGTCGGGCGTGAGTTCGAGATTGACCACGCGGCGGTCCTCGGACGAGCGCACGCGCGCGATCAGGCCCTTGCCTTCCAGCCGGTCCAGCAGGCGCGTCATCGCGCCGGTGTCCAGCTGGCAATTGCGCGCGAGCTCGGCGACGGTCGACGCCTCCCCGAGATGCAGCTTGAGCAGCGGCATCCATTGCGCGCTGGTCAGCCCGCGCGGCTCCAGCGCCGCGTCCACTTCGGCCGCCAGCAGGTTGATGATGCGCCGCATCATGTAGGCGGCGCTCTCGCTGGGCTGGTACTGGTCCGGCCGGTAGAAGGCGGAGGGAGATCGGGTGGCCATGCCGCGGAATATACTTGCCTAGGCAAATACTGTCAAGGCCGAGACTGCCCGGGCAGTCAGCTCGCGGGAAGGATCAGGGACGGTACCGGTCGCGCAGCTGGCGCTTGAGCACCTTGCCGATGTCGCTGCGCGGCAGCTCGTCCAGGTAGCGCAGGTCGGCCAGGCGCTGCGTCTTGCCCAGGCGCTCGTTGGCCCAGGCGCGCAGTTCGCCGGCAGTGGGCGCGCCCGCCGCGGCGACGACGAAGGCGACCGGCGATTCGCCCCAGGCCTCGGACGGCACGCCGACCACCGCCACGTCCGCCACGGCCGGATGGCCGCGCAGCACCGCCTCGAGGTCGCTCGGGTAGATGTTGAAGCCGCCGCTGATGACCATGTCCTTGCGGCGGTCCATCAGCGTGAGGAAGCCGTCCTCGTCGAAGCGGCCGACGTCGCCGGTGCGGATGAAGCGCTGGCCCTGCGGGTCGTACCACTCCGCTTCGCGCGTCTTCGCCGGCTGGTTCTGGTAGCCGGTCATCATCGACCCCGACCGGCCCACCACTTCGCCGATCTCGCCGCGCGGCAGCTCGCGGCCTTCTTCGTCGATCAGGCGGATGTCGTGCCCTTCGGAGGGCTTGCCCACCGTGTGCAGCTTGTCCGGGAAGTGGTGCGCCTCCAGGATGCAGGTGCCGCCGCCTTCGGTCATGCCGTAGTACTCCACCAGGCCGCCGGGCCAGCGCGCCAGCACGTCGGACTTCAGCTGCGCGGAGAACGGCGCGCTGGTGCAGAACTTCATGCGGAAGGACGACAGGTCGTAGCGGCCGAAGCCGGGAAAGGCCATCAGCCGCTGGTATTGCACCGGCACCAGCATCGCGTGCGTGGCGCGCGCATCCTGCGCGAGTTCGAGATACGCCTGGGGATGGAAGCGGCCCTCGGTCATCACCACCGCACCGCCCTTGGCGAGGCAGGGGAAGACCGACACCAGCGTGGTGTTGGAGCACAGCGAAGTGGCGACCATCGCCACCGCATCGGGACCGTAGCCGTAGTTCTCGCCGCGCGCGACGTGCGCCCAGCGCATGCCGTGCGGCTGCACGATGCCCTTGGGCGTGCCGGTGGTGCCCGAGGAATAGATGATGTTGAAGGGCCAGTCCGGCTGGACCGCCACCGCTTGCGGCACGGCCGCGCCCGCGTCGAGCCAGGCCGGCAGGCCGGTGGCGAGGTCCATGCGGATGCGTGGCACGGCCGTGTCGAACTCCGGCACGCTGCCGTCGATGAAGAAGAAGCGGGCACCGCTGCCGCGCACCATGCCGGCGAGCTGCTCCGCAGTCGCGCCGGTGGGCAGCGGCGCGACCGCGACCCCCGCGCGCAGGCCGCCGAGGAACAGCAGCATGTACGGGATCGAGTTGGCGCCGCAGATCGCGATGCTGTCCCGCGGCGCCAGCCCATGCTGCTGCAGGGTCGCCGCGATGCGATCCACTTCGCGATCCATCTCGCTCCATGCCATCCGCTGGTTCGCGTGCCTCAGCGCCAGCTGGCCCGGCCGGGCCCGCGCCTGTTCGCGGATGAGGTCGGGAATCGCGCGGAAAGGCGGCAGGCCCGCGGGCGCGGGCGCGGCGTTGGCGGCGGTCATGCTGTCTCCTGTTCTGCAGCCAATGTACGCCAGTGCCCTGCCCAGGGCGGCTGTGTCCGACAGCGCACGGGTGCCGGTGCCGACGCGATGCTGGACCGCTGCACGCGAGACTGTGGCCATTCGCAAGGAGAGAACGATGGCCTACAGCAGCATCATGGGTGCGGACAGCGCGCCCTCCCAGCCCGCCGGCCGCGAGGCCGAACGGCTGGGCCCGAGCGACAACTCGGATTCCGGCAGCGACACCATCGGCACGGGCGAGGCCCGCGACGACAGCAGCGATTCCACCCACACGGGCGACCGTGGCGCGGTGGCGGGGCCCGACGCGCGCGAAGGCGCCGACATCCTGCCGGACCGCGTGGTGAACCTCGCCGAAGGCGAGGGCTTCCCGGAGGCCGATCCGGACAGCATGGAGATGACCGACCTCGACGCCGACGACATCGAGGCCATCGCCGACCGCGACGCCGAAGACGGCCAGCGCTGAGCGCATGGGCCGCAGCACCGCTCCCGCCGCCACGATGCAGCGGGTCCGCGCGGTGCTGCGCGACACCTTCGGCCTGTCGCGGCTGCGGCCGGGACAGGCCGCCGTCATCGAGCGCGTGCTCGCGGGGCAGCCGACCCTGGCCGTGATGCCCACCGGCGCCGGCAAGTCCCTCTGCTACCAATTGCCGGCGCTGCTGCTGGAAGGGCGCACGGTGGTGATCTCTCCCCTGATCGCGCTGATGAAGGACCAGTGCGAATCGCTGCGCGACCTGGGCATCCCCGCGGTGCAGATGAACAGCGCCATCGACAGCGAGGAGGCGCGCGCGGCGGAACAGGCCGTGGCCGACGGCAGCGCCCGCATCGTCATGACGACGCCGGAGCGGCTGGCCGAGCCGGCCTTCCTCGAGATGCTGCTGGCGCATCCCGTCGCCCTCCTCGCGATCGACGAGGCGCATTGCATCTCGCACTGGGGCCATGATTTCCGTCCGGCCTTCCTCGAGATCAGCCACGTGCTGCCGCGCCTGGGCCAGCCGGTGGTGCTGGCGCTGACGGCCACCGCGACCGAAGACATCGCCGCGGACATCTGCGAGCAACTGGGCATCCCCGGCGACGGCGTCGTCAACACCAGCGCCTACCGGCCCAACCTCGACCTGCGGGTGGTGCCGGTGGCGAAGGAAGCGGACAAGACGGCGCAGGTGCTTAAGATCGTGCGCGGCACGCAGGGCAGCGGCATCGTCTACACCGCCACGGTGAAGGCGGCGCACGCGGTCTGCGAAGCGCTGGAGGCGGCGGGCGAATCCGTGGGCCTGTACCACGGCAAGCTGCCGGCGGCGGAACGCGCCGCGACGCAGGAAGCCTTCATGGGCGGCGAGCGGCGCGTGATGGTCGCCACCAACGCCTTCGGCCTCGGCATCGACAAGCCGGACATCCGCTTCGTGCTGCACTACCAGTTGCCCGCGACACTGGAGGCGTACTACCAGGAGGCCGGCCGCGCGGGACGCGACGGCGAGCTCTCGCGCTGCACGCTGCTGTTCCTGCGCGGCGACAAGGCGATCCAGCAGTTCTTCATGGCCGGGCGCTATCCCGGCGAGGAGGATGCCAACGCGATCGTGCGGGCGCTGCAGCAGTCGCCGGTGGAAGCCGACGGCTGGACGCTGCCGCTGCTGCAGGCGAGAGTGGGGCGCCCCCGGACCAAGCTGCAGGTGGCGCTCGGCCTGCTGCGCAAGGACAGGATCGTGGCCCAGGCGCGCGACGGCACGCTCAAGCTGCTGGGCAAGCTCGCCAGCGGCACCCGCCTGCGCGAGCTCACCGAGGGCTACGGCAGGAAGCGCGACCTCGACCGCGAGGCGCTGGAGCGCATGGTGTTCTACGCCCAGACCGGCCGGTGCCGCTGGCGCATGCTGCTGGAGCACCTGGAGGGCGAAGCGCCGTTCGAGCGCTGCGAACATTGCGACAACTGCCGGCGCATCAAGGCGCACGAGGCGGTGGTGGAGGAGTTGCTGCGGAATGCGCCCAAGGAGGACGAGGAGCAGGAAGAGGAGAGCAACGGCACGCAGGTGTTCAGCCGCGGAGACGTGGTGGAGGTGCGCCGCTACGGCCGCGGCGTGGTGGAGGAAGCCAGCGCCACGCAGGTCACCGTGGCGTTCGCGGACCGGAGCCGGCGGAGTTTCCTGCCGGAGTATGTGAGGCGGGCGAAAGGTTCGCGCTCCGCGCGGGCTGCCTGATCGCTGGGGTTGCACCCCAGCCTACATGTCACGGTCCCTCGTAGGCTGGGGTGCAACCCCAGCGATTCAGCGCACCGACACCGACATCCGCTTCCACCCCGGATCGCTCCACCGCTGGAACGGCCCCAGCGCCCCCGCCTCGTTCGACTGCCTCTGCGTCACCAGCGACTCCAGGCTCACCACCTCGAAACTGCGCCGCCACCGTCCTTCCGCCCGCGCCTCCCGCGCCACCAGCACCTGCTGCCCGCCCGGCACCCACCCCGCGAACTCCGCGTAGCCCGTCTCCGGCTGCAGCGACGCCGGCGGCAACACGTCGAGCGTCCACTCGCGCCCCTTGCGGCGGAACACCCACAGCTCGCGCCAGGCCTCCATCGCCTGCACCGCCAGCGTGAGCGCGTTGCCTTCGCGATTGAGGCTGGCCGACTGCGGCCACACCAGCCCGTAGGTGCAGCGGCGCGCCAGCGGGTTCGCGGCGTCGTGCTTCGCATCCACCAGCAGCACGCAGGTCTCGCCCGGCTGGCCCGCCTGCGTGATCACGACCGGACGCGCATCGCGCACCGGCGCCACCGCCGGCACCGCGGCCCAGCGCGAGGCGTTCACGCGGATGACGGCGTCGTTCCAGGCGGCCTGGTCTTCCTCCGCCAGCTCGCTGCGCTGCACGGAGGCGAGTTCCGCCAGCGCGCGCTCCGCCGGGGCTTGCGCGATCTCGCCGAAGCGCGCCTGCTCGTAGGCCACGGTGCTCCACACCGCCGCCCGCCGCATCGCCACGCGGTTCTTCACGTAAGGCGGCAGCGACGTGGTCTCCACCCGGTCGAGCACCTGCGCGCGCCATTCGTTGACCGCGCGGCGCTTCGCCGGCGTGAGCGCCGGGTCGACGCACTCGGGCTGCGTCAGCGCCAATGCCGCGCGCGCCTTCTGCTCTGGCGTCGCCGCGCCAGCCAGCACGCGGCGGAAAGCCTCGCCGTCGTAGCAGATGCGCACCTTGCCTTCGCGCTCGTAGCTGGCGAACTTCACGCCGTAGCGCGAAGCCACCTCCATGTGCGCGCTCAAGGCCTGCTGGCGGCCATGGCCGGCGCCGGCCGACGCGCGCTGCGCCAGCCGCTCCGCGAAGGAGCCGAGGATCTCCAGCACTTCGGCGCCGGCCGCGCCGCGCACAACCTCCGCCGGCGCCGCCTGCAGCCAGGCCGCGGCGACGCCGATGCCCAGCGACTCCGCGCCGGGCGCCTCGCGCAGGAAGCGCAGTATCGCCAGCAGGTCCGGCGCCTCGCCCGCCGTGAGCGCGGTGCGCCGCACCTGCGAGGCCCTGACGTAGCCGCCGCGCTCGCGGGCGTGGTCCCACACCTGCAGGTAGTCGAGCCGCTCCCCGCGCACCTCCAGCACCTCCCCTTGCCAGAGCTGCGCCTGCTGCGGCGCCGAGTCGCGCGGCGAGGCGCGCAGCACCGCCGCATCGGTGGCGACGATCGCGCTGCCGAAGCTCGCGGCAGCCGCCGCGGTGACGATGGCCGTGAGCATCTCAATCCTCCGCCGCGGGCGCAGCCACGTGCTGCGGGCCGGGATCGCGCACCGCGCCGCCGCCGCCCAGCAGGTTCGCGGCCAGGAAGCCGCCGCCGGATCCCGGCGGCGCGATGATCACCTGCACCTTGTCGGACAGCTTGTCGGCCAGCGTCTTCTGGATCAGCAGCGGATGGCGGCTCAGGAGCGCACCCTCGCGCGCCATCTGCTCCGCGTTCGCCTGCCCCACCTTCTCCATGCGGAAGGCTTCGGCCTCGGCCAGCTTGCGCCGCGCATCGGCCTCGCCGGTCGCCTCGATGCGGCGCGCCTGCGCGTTGCCTTCGGCCACCTTCATCCGCGCCTGCTTCTCGGCCTCGGCCTCCAGCTGGCGCTGCTCGACCTGGCGCTGCTTGAAGGGCAGCACGTGCTTCATCGCCTCTTCCTGCGCCCTGGCGGCGATCACCTGCTCGCGCGCGGCCGCTTCGGCGCGCACCTCGCGCCGCACCTTCTCGGCCGACGCTTCGAGCTCGGTCTCCTTCACGCGCTTGTCCTTCAACTCCAGCGTGTAGCGCATCTTCTGCGATTCGAGCTCCTCCGCCAGCAGGCCTTCCATGCCGCGCTTGTAGTCGGCGGGCAGGTCCACCTTGCCCACCAGCACGCCGCGCAGCAGCACGCCGTCCTGCGACAGCTTGGCGCGCAGCTCGTTCTCCAGCACCTCCTGGATCTCCTGGCGCTTGAGCGAGAAGATCTCGCGCACGGTGTAGCGCGCGAACACCTTGTAGACCACGCCCTGCACCGCGGGCTCGACCACCTCGGCCTCCAGGCTGCCCGGCAGGTTGCGCGAGGTCGCGGCGATGCGCGCCGGGTTCAGCGCGTAGCGCACCACCAGGTCGACGCCGACCGACAGCCCTTCGACCGACTGCACCGGCGCCGGGCCCGCAGCATTCGCCATCTGCTGCGGCTTGTAGACGCGGTCGCGCAGCGAGAACACCTGCACGCCGTGCAGCCCCGGCACCACCAGCGCGGTGCCGTCGCGCCAGGCGTAGACCTCGCCGGTGAGGTTGTTGGTGCGCACGCCCAGCTCGCCGGGACCGGCGTTCTGCACCGGCGGATGCGCCAGCAGCACCCAGCCGGCGGCGCCGACCACGGCGGCCACGCCGATCGCGCGGCGGGCCTGCAGCACGCGCTGCATCGCGCCCTCGGCGTACAGCAGTTCGCCCTGCGCGGGCCGCCGCAGCTTGCGGGCGAGGCCCAGGCGGATGGCGCGGACGATGGCATTCAGGCGGGCCAGCATGTTCTTCTCCTCTGTTCCTTCGCGATGATCAGAAGCCGACGTTGGCCGGAAGTTCGGCCGTCGGCAGGTTGGGGCCCGGCTGGGCGCGGGTGGACAGCAGCAGGAAGGTGGTCTCGTCGTTCACGTCGACGACGAAGTCCGGCCTGGCATCGCCGTCGAGGTCGGCGACGGCGCGCACGCTGGTCGACGCGCCCTGCGGGCCGAGGATGTAGTCGTAGGTGTGGCCGCCGTAGCCGATCGCGTACTGCACGCCGGCCGGCACTTCCTCCACGCGGATGGAAAAGCGCGTCATGCCCAGCGACATCTCGTGGTCGCGGCCCACGCGCGGCTGCTGCAGCACTTCCATGTAGCGGTAGCTCGGGCGCATGCCGGTCTTCAGCGTCGTGCCCTTCATGCGGAAGAACAGCGCATCGGCATGCGCGGTGGCGCGGTCGGACGGCTTCACCGAACGCACCTCGACGCCGTCCTCGCTGGTCACGATGCGGTACCAGCCGTTCTCCGGCCAGGGTCCGGTGCTGGCGGTCAAGACCTCCTCGTTCCAGGTCTGGGCGTCGAGCAGCAGGCCCTGCTCGGGGCGGTTCTGCGCCCACAGGGCGGCGGCCGCGGTCGTGGCGGCGGCCACGAGGGCGAAGCGGATCAGGGCGCGGGCGGTGGTCTGGCGGGTTTGCATCGTGCTTCTCCTGGGTTGGTTGACGATGCATCCCATTCTTCGCACGGCGCCGGGAGGGAACAATGCGGCCGCCGCCCCACTTCGTTCACGCCCCGGAAGAAATCTTCACAGGGCCCGCGCCCCTCCCCCGCCCATAATCGGCGCATGACCCGCGTCGCCGTCATCGAGGACGACCTCCCCACCAGCAACCAGCTGGCCGGCTGGATCCGCGCCGCGCGCCCGGACCTCACCATCGACCAGTGGTTCGACCGGGACAGCGCCGAGGCCGCGCTGGAACGCGAGGACTACGACGTCGTGCTGCTCGATATCGAACTGGGACACGAGCGCCATGCGGGCGTGGCCCTGATCAACGCGATCAACAAGCGGCGCGCCGGGGTGCCGGTGCTGGTGGTGTCGGCGATGCCCGCGGCGATCTACCGCAGCATCATGAAGGCGCTGGACGCCTGGGACTACCTGCAGAAGACCACTTTCGAGGAAGCCGACTTCATCGAGACCTTCCTCGAGATCCTGCGGGTGGCGCGCGAGCGCGGCGGCCGCGAGGAGAAGGCGGCGGCGCAGGCCGGCGAGCTGGCGCTCGACCCGCTGTGGCAGCGCACGCCGACCTGGCGCGGCGAGCGCATCAACCTGCCGCTGACGGCGCAGCGCATCCTCGCCACCCTGTACCAGCGCAAGGGCGAGGTCGTCTCGTACGAGGAGTTGTTCGACGTGGTGAAGAGCGGCCGCAACCGCGACAACGTGCGCAAGCACGTGAGCACCATCCGCGACGCCTTCCGCGAGGCCGACCCCGGCTTCGAGGCGATCGAGAACGTGCCGATGCGCGGCTTCCGCTGGGCCGACGCGGCGCCGGCGCGCAAGACGAAGCCATGAAGCTGCCGGAAGTGCCGCGGCTCGGGCTCGCGTCCTTCCGCCGCCGCCTGCTGTTCCGCGGCGTGTTCCTGCTGCTGGCCGTGGCCACGCTGGCGCTCGCCGTGGTGCTGCTGCAGGACGAGAAGCAGCGCAGCTACCGCAACTACGAGCAGGACTTCCGCAAGCGCCAGGGCGAGCTGATGGCGCGGCTGCGCGAACCGGCGGGCCTGCTGGCGCTGCTCAATCCGCGGACCGCCGGCGAGGTCGCGCCGCTGCGGCCGCTGGTGCTGCCCTATGCGGCGCTCGATTTCGACGATCCCAACAAGGCGCAGCAGGCGGTGGAGATGGCTGGCTGCCCGGTGCGCTGGCCGGACGGCAGCACGCTGTGCGTGGCCGTGGGCAACAACGCCTTCGCCGGCGGTTTCCTGTACCTCGTGGGCAGCTTCCGCGCCGGCGACCTGGTGAGCCGCGAGGCCGGCATCCCGGACCTCGAAGGCGTGCACCGCGCGCGCATCCGTCTCGAGATGCGCGGCGAGCTGAAGGCCTGGATCGCGCCATTCGAGCGGCTGTCGCTGCGCGGCGAGCCGCTGGTGCGCGGCCGGCTCGTGGCCTATCCGCATGCCGGCGAGACCGCGCTCGATCCGGAGGCGCAGCCGCTGCGCGGTTTCCGCGGCTTCCTGTGGCAAAGCGCCACCTGCGCCGAAGGCGGCGAACAGGCCGACTGCCCGCGCCGCGTCTTCTATTCCATCCGGCTGCCGGTCGAGGCCTTCCGCGAATCGGCGCTGGGACGCAGCCGCCCCGACTGGCCGCCGGTGGATCTCGACCGCATCCGCGTGCACCTGCAGATGCTGGCGCCCGGCAACGGCGCGCCGCTCTTCGACAGCAACGCGCCCGACGCGGTGGCGCCCGCCTCGCTGGACGAGATCGCCAAGGGCCTGCAGCCCGGCGACGTGCTGACCATCGTGCAGCAGCACGACCTGCGCGCCACGCCCATCGTGCTCAAGGGCCGCGACGACGCACGCGAACGCAGCTCGCCGCTGATCCTTCGGCTGATCGACCGGCTGCCGGTGGCGGCGCGGCCCGGCCCGGTGCAGGCGCGCGAGACCATCGTCACGCCCACCGGCAGCTTCGACGTGAAGCTGGCCGGCGACGCGCGCGGCATCGACCGCGGCCTGGGCGTGATCGCCACCCGCATGTCGTGGTACGTCGCCTCCATGCTGGGCGCGATCGTGCTGGCCTGGCTGCTGATCGAAGTGGGCCTGATTCGCCGCATCGCGGTGCTGACGCGGCGGGCGGCGGCCGTGTCGCACAACGTGCAGAACGATGCCGCCGGCAGCGCCCGCATCGACCAGCTGGATGTGTCGGACCTGCGCGGCCGCGACGAGCTGGGCATCCTGGCCGGCGGCCTGGCCGACCTGCTGCAGCGGGTGAAGAGCGACGTGCAGCGCGAGCAGCTGCGCGCCCAGCGCGAACGCGACATGCTGCAGGCGGTGGGCCACGAGATCCTGTCGCCGCTGCAGTCGCTGATGGTGCTGCATCCCGACCCGGTGGACCCCGCGCACCGCTACGTGCAGCGCATGCAGCAGGCGGTGCGCGTGCTGTACGGCCAGGCCTCGCCGAGCGAAGCGCTGGCCGCCGCGCAGCTGGAGCTCGCGCCGCTGGACCTCGACACCTTCCTGCGCGAAGTCGCCGGCAACGCGCAGTTCGCCGGCATCGAAGAGGTGCGCTACAGCGGCCACCATGCACCGCTGACGGTGCGGGCCGACGCCTTCTCGCTGGAGGACGTCGCCACCCACATCCTGCGCAACGCGCAGCGCCACCGCACGCCCGGCAGCCCGATCACGCTGAGCCTGGAGCAGCGCGGCAACACCGCCGTGATCGGCATCCACAACGCCGGGCCGCACATCCCCGACGCGCAGCGCGAGCGCATCTTCGACTACGGCGTGAGCGACGCGGCAGCGGGCGAGGGCGAGCGGCGCGGCCAGGGCCTGTTCGTTGCGCGCACCTACATGGCCAAGATGGGCGGGATGGTCCAGGCGATCAACACGGCCGACGGCGTGCGCTTCGAACTCGCCTTCCCCCTCGACGGCTGAGGTTGCAGCGGTCCCCGCGGCGCGTGGGCCTTTGCTAGTCTTGGCACATGTCTTCGGCCGTCTGGCTGCGGAGCCGCGGGCTCCGGGCGCTTCCCGTCCTGTTCGCTTCGGTGCTGGTGGCCTGCACCCCGCGTCCTTCCGCGCCTCCGCCGCCGCCCGCACCGACGGCCCCCACGGCACCCAGCGAGCGGGCGCTGCCGCCCGTGCCTCCTTCCGCGCCGCCGCCCACGCCCGAGAAGCTGTCGGACATCGAGCGCGACGCGGTGCTGTTCACGCAGTGGCGCGCCGGGCATGCGGCGGACGTCGAAGCCTTCGAATCCTTCCTCACCTACGAAAAGGTGGCCGACGTCGTGCCCACCTACCAGCTGCTGCGCAGCGCGTCGATGTGGAAGGAATGCAAGGCCGAGCCTTTCGAGATCCCGCCGAGTGCCATGTGGCCGATGGTGCGCGACGTGCTGCTGCTGGTGCGGGAGCTGCGCGACCAGGACGTGCTGTCCTCGGTCGAAGTGGTGTCCGCGTACCGCGACCCGCGGCTGAACCGCTGCGCCGGCGGCGCCCCCGGCAGCTCGCACCAGCAGTTCGCCATCGACATCGCGCCGCTGGATGCCGAGACGGGCCGGCGCCTGTGCGCGTTCTGGCGCCAGCAGGGCAAGGGCTGGAACATGGGGGTGAGCCGCTATCCCACCGGCCGCATCCACATCGACCGCACCGGCTACCGCACCTGGGGCGCCAGCCACAAGCGCGGCAGCAGCTATTGCCTGCAGGAGTGAGGCGGCCGGGAACACCCCAAGCCGGCTATTTCCGGCAGCGGTCATACTGCGCGCTCCACACGGAGCACGCATGACCGAACGCCAGTCCCCGGGCCGCTACGAGTCGCCCACCGAACGCATGCAGGCCTGGACCGAAGGGTCCACCCTGCACATCCGCTTCAACAACGTGGCCAAGCACAACGCCCTGTCGGTCGACATGTGGCAGGCGGTGCCGCCGCTGCTGGCGCAGGCCGAGAAGGACGACGGCATCCGCCTGGTGGTGTTCTCCGGCGCGGGCGACAAGGCCTTCGTCTCCGGCGCCGACATCTCGCAGTTCGAGGACATGCGCGCCGCCCGCGAAGCGGTGAAGGTGTACGAGGCGATGGCGGAAGAGGCGCTCATGAGCATCTACCGCTGCGCCAAGCCGACGCTCGCCAGCATCCGCGGCTACTGCATCGGCGGCGGCGTCAACGTGGCGATCAGCTGCGACATCCGCATCTGCGCCGACGACGCCGTGTTCGGCATCCCCGCCGCGCGCCTGGGCCTGGGCTACCGGCTCTCGGCGCTGAAGAACCTGGTGAACCTGGTGGGCGTGGGCGCCGCCAAGGACCTGTTCTTCACGGCCCGCCGCATCGACGCGGCCGAAGCGAAGTCGCTGGGCCTGGTCACGCGCACCGCGAGCGTCGACAAGCTGCCGGAGCTGCTGGCCGAATACACGATGGCGATGGACCAGAACGCGCCGCTCACCATCTACGCCGGCAAGCGGATCATGCAGGAGATCCTGAAGGACGACGCCGATCTTGACGGCGAGATGTGCCGCCAGCTGATCCTCGACTGCTTCAACAGCGAAGACTACGCCGAGGGCCGCCGCGCCTTCATGGACAAACGCAAGCCGGTGTTCCGGGGGAAATGAAATGCGCGCATGGTGGATGAACGTGACGGACACCGAGGCGAAGCTGGAGCTGCGCGAGCAGCCCGTGCCGGAGCCGGGTCCGCGGCAGATGCTGGTGCGCGTGCGCGCCGCCGGCGTCAACCGCGGTGAATTCATCATCGGCGGCCTCGTCAAGGCGGGCAGCTCGAAGGCGCTGGGCATCGAGGCCGCCGGCGAAGTGGTGAAGGCCGGCGCCGAGGTGCGCCGCTTCCAGACGGGCGACCGCGTGATGGGACGCTTCTCCGGCGGCATGGCGGAATACGTCGTCGTCAACGAAGGCGATGCCATGACCGTGCCTGCGAACCTGTCCTGGGAAGAGGCGGGCAGCCTCGCGACCACCTACATGGTGGCGCAGGACATGCTCACGCTGCAGGGCAACCTGAAGGCCGGCGGCTGGCTGCTGGTCACCGGCATCACCTCCGGCGTCGGCGTCGCCTGCCTGCAGATCGCCAAGGCGATCGGCGCGAAGGTGATCGGCACCTCGGGCTCGCGCGACAAGCTGGACAAGCTCGAGGCGCTCGGCCTCGACGTCGGGATCTGCACCCGCTCGCCCGACTTCCAGGCGCAGGTGATGGACGCCACCGGCGGCGCCGGCGTGAACGTGGTCGTCAACAACGTCGGCGGCACGGTATTCGCCGAGTGCGTGCGCTGCCTCGCTTTCGAAGGCCGGCTGGCGACGGTGGGCTATGTCGACGGCGTGCTGAAGGCCGACATCGACCTGCAGGCGCTGCACGCGAAGCGGCTGGTGCTGTTCGGCGTGTCGAACAAGATGACCAGCGCGGAACAGAAGGCCCGCGCCACGGCGCAGTTCGAAAGCGAGATGCTGCCGCTGGTGCGCTCCGGCAAGCTGCGGCCGCTGATCGACAAGGTGTTCCCCTTCGACCAGTTGCCGGCCGCGCGCGCGCACATGGAAGCCAGCGCGCACGTGGGCAAGATCGTCATCGCGGCCTGAAGAGCCGCGAGCCAACAAGAGAGCAAAGGAGACAAGCGATGATGAAGTCACTGGTGGCCGGCTGCATGCTGGCTTTCGGATTGCACGGCGCCGCTCTGGCGCAAGGCACTTCCTGGCCCGACAAGCCGATCAAGCTGGTGGTCGGCTTCACGCCCGGCGGCGCGGCCGACTACGTGGGCCGCACCGTCGGCGACGCGCTGTCGCGCGTACTGGGCCAGCCGATCGTCATCGACAACAAGCCCGGCGCCGGCTCCAGCATCGCCGCCGACTTCGTCGCCAAGGCGCCGGCCGACGGCTACACGCTGCTGATCGCGAGCCCCAGCGCGATCAGCGTCAACCCGGCGCTCGACGCCAAGTGGGCGGCGGGCATCAACAGCCTGATCCCGGTGACCAAGGTGACGGCCTCGCCGCTGGTGATCGCCGCCAACCCGCAGACCGGCATCAAGTCGATCGGCGACCTGATCGAGCAGGCGAAGAAGAACCCCGGCAAGATGAACTTCGCGCATGCGGGCATGGGCTCCGCGCCGCACCTTGGCGGCGTGCACTTCAACCAGCTCGCCGGAACGCAGCTCACGCCGATCCCCTTCAAGGGCGGCGCGCCCTCGGTGCAGTCGGTGATTGCCGGCGACACCCAGGTCACCTTCGCCACGCCGCCTTCGGTGCTGCCGCACATCAAGTCGGGCCGGCTGGTGGGCCTGGCGGTCTCCAGCCCCGACCGCTCACCGCTGGTGCCGGACCTGCCCGGGATGAAGGAAGCCGGGCTGGGCAACTACAGGATGGACTTCTGGTACGGCTTCTTCGTGCCGACCGGCACCTCGCCGGAGATCGTGAAGAAGCTCTACGACGCAACGATGACGGCCATGCAGCGCCCCGAAGTGAAGGCGGCGCTGGCGCGCGAGGGCACCGACGTCTCGGTGTCGTCCTCGCCCGTCGAATTCGGCAACTACCTCAAGGACGAGTCGCGCTTCTGGGGCAAGCTGGCGAAGGATTCCGGCGCCAAGGCGGAGTGACGCTCCGCCGGCGTCCGAGCACGTGCTGCGGGAGATCGGCGTGCCGTCTTCCGAAGTCCTGTTATTCGACGACCGCGGGCTCGCCGATCGAACCGTAGGGTGGGCAAGCCTTGCTTGCCCACCGTGACGGCCTTGGTGCATCCACGACGGTGGGCAAGCGAGCTTGCCCACCCTACGACCCGGCGACCCGCCGCGGCCTAGCGTGCATCGCTGCGCGCCCGCAAGGTCGCGAACGACACCAGCTCCCCCGCCAGCGCACTGGCCATTACCGTCGCCGGACTCGCCAGCCACACCTGTCCCGGCCCCGAGCGGCCCGGGAAGTTGCGGTTGATCGCGCTCACCGTCACCTGCCCCGTTTCCGACGACGAGCCCGGCCCGCAATTGGCGCAGGCGCCGCAGGAGGGCTGCAGGATGCGCGCGCCGGCGGCGGCGAAGGTGCGGTCGTAGCCGCGCTCCATGCAGTAGTCGCGCACCGCCGTCGTGCCGTACTGCAGGAACAGCTGCACGTGCTGCGGCACCTTCAGGCCCTGCGACAGCCCCCAGGCCAGCACCGCGTGGTACTGGTCGAAGTCCTCGCGCTTGCCGGCGGTGCAGGAGCCGCCGTAGGCGATGTCGATCGCGACACGTTCCGTGAGCGCATCCAGCGGCAGCCCGTTGCCCGGATCGCCGGGCCGCGCGACCATCGGCGAGAGCGCGCCGCAGTCGACGCGGACCACTTCGCTGTAGCGCGCGCCGGCATCGCTCTTCATCCAGGGCTCGAGCGCGAACGCAACGCCGCGCCGTTCCTTCAGGAAGCGCACCGTCTCCGCATCGGGCTCAACGATGCCCGTCAGGCCGCCGAGTTCCGCCGTCATGTTGGTGAGCGTCGCGCGCTCGTCGGTGGACAGCCCGCGCAGCACGGGGCCGGCGAACTCGAACACCTTGCCGACGCCACCGCCGGCCTTCACCTCCGGGAGTTGCAGCAGGTGCAGCACGATGTCCTTGGCGGCCACGCCCGGCGGCAGCACGCCGTCCAGCTCCACGCGCAGCACCTGCGGCATGGTGAGGCGCACCGCGCCGGTCACGAAGGCATTGGCCATGTCGGTGGTGCCGACACCGAAGGCCACGCAACCGAGCGCGCCGCTGTGCGGCGTGTGCGAATCGGTGCCGGCCACCAGCTGGCCCGGCAGCGCGTAGTGCTCCGCCATCATCGCGTGCGAGATGCCGGCGACATTGCCGCCGTCGTCCGCGCGCGCTTCGTCCTCGGTCAGCGTGCGGTGGTTGCGCAGGCCGTACGCATTCACGAAGTCGCGCTGCGCCTCGCACATGCGATGCATGTTGGGCAGCAGCGGCGAGCCGGCATGCGCCGGGCTCTCCTCCATGTAGGAGGTGTGGTCCTCGAAGACCACGATCGAATCCTGGTCGCGCAGCGCGAGGGGCCGACCCAGCGTCGCGTGCAGCATGTGCGCCGCCATGCCGGTGTAGTACTCGTGGATGAAGCGCCAGTCGGCGCGCACGAAGCAGCCCTCGCCGGCCTGCGGCGCATCGGAAGTGACCGGCGTGCGCAGCAGGTGGCGCTGCACGATCTTCTCGAACAAGGAGAGCGGCCGCGCGTCCTGCGCGGCGCTCGCGGGCACCGCCTCGCGCAGGTGCGCCTGGCCGAAGGCGAGCAGGCCGCCGGCGCGCAGGATCGCGGCCGCGAGCGCATCGCGCCCCGCCACCAGCTCCTCGATCGGTATCGCCTCGCCGCGCTGGATCCGCTCGACCAGCCCGAAGTCGGTGGACGTGAACAGGCCGATGTTGTCGGCGTTCTGGCGGTAGATGCGCTCGAAGCTCTCCGCGATCACCAGGCGGATGCCGGCGAGCTTCTCCGCCGCCGGACTGTGCTCGCGCGACGAGCCCTTGCCGTAGCGGCGCCCGCCCACGGTCACCTGGAAGCCGCCGGCCTGCACCGCGCCCACCGCGACCGGCCGCTCGCCCTCGCAGGTGTAGCCGGTATAGGGATAGCGCGCGAGCTGCTCGTCGTAGTGCGACATGATGCGCACCGGCGTGATCTCGTCGGTGGAGACGTCGTCGCGCAGCGGCGCGGCCTGCGCCTGCGTGAGCTGGCGGCCGGCCAGTTGCTCGTGCATCGCCGGCACGTCTTGCGAGAGGAAGAGGATGCGCGGCGCGGGACCGAGGGAAAGGATGTCGTTCATGGCGGGGCAAGCGATGCGAGGTGCTCCAGCAGCAGCTGCGCTGCCGGCGAGAGCGACGCCGCGTCGCGGTAACAGAGGATGAAACGCCGCTCGGCCCAGGGCTCGTCGAGCGGCACGAGGCGCAGGCCCATGGCCCGCGCGGGCTCCCGGGCCACTTCGTGCGGCACCAGGCTGATCGCGAGGCCGGCGTGCACCACGCGCAGCGCCGCCTCGAAGTTGGTCACCACCACGCGATGGCTCAGGGTGCGGCCGGCCTGCGCGGCCTGCCGCTGCAGCATCACCTGCACGGCGCTGTTCACCGGCAGGCTGACGTGCTCGAAGTCCAGCGTGTCCTCGAAGCGCAGCGTCTGGCGGCCGGCAAGCGCGTGCTTCGCCGGCACGACCACGCAAAGCGTGTCCCGGCGATAGGGCTGCGACTGCAGCGCGCCGACGTCGGCCGCGTCCCAGCACACGCCCAGCGCCGCATGGCCCTCGCGCACGCCGCGCACGATCTCCGGGCTGACGCGCTCCTCCAGGTCGACGCGGATCTTGCGATGCGGCGGCTGGCGCAGGAAGGCCGCGACGTCGTCGGCCAGCGATTCCGTCATCGCGGAGACCGAAGCGAGGATGCGCACCTGCCCCTGGCCGCCCTCGATGTAGGCCTGCATGTCGCGCTCGATGCGCGCGGCCGAATCGAGCATCGCGCGCGCATGTTCGAGCAGCGTCTGCCCGGCGGCCGTCGGCACCACGCCATGCCGCCGGCGCACCAGCAGCGGCGTGCCGACCTGGCCTTCCAGCTGGGCCAGCCGCTTGCTGATCGCCGAGCCGACGATGCTGGCCTTCTCGCCGGCGCGCGCGATGTTGCCCATCTCGCAGACCGAGACGAACAGGCGCAGGGTGGTGAGGTCGAGATCGCGCAAGATATTCCGAATTGGAACTTCAGAGTTCCGAAATTGAGCCTACGGCTCCAACCGGAAATTCTAAACTCGCGCGCATGTCCCCCATGTCCCCTTCCCTTCCCCGCCGCGTGGTCGTGCGCGAAATGGGCCTGCGCGACGGCCTGCAGAGCGTGCAGACCGTCGTGCCCACGCCCGCCAAGCTCGAGTGGATCCGCGACGCCCATGCCGCCGGCCAGCGCGAGATCGAGGTCGGCTCCTTCGTGCCCGCGAAGCTGCTGCCGCAACTGGCCGACACCGCCGAGGTGCTGGCGTTCGCGCAGACCCTGCCGGGCCTGCGCGCCACCGTGCTCGTGCCCAACATGAAAGGCGCCGAGCGCGCGCTGGAGATGAACGCCGAGATGATGCTGGTGCCGCTGTCGGCGAGCCACGCGCACAGCCTGGCGAACCTGCGCAAGGCGCCCGACGACGTGTTGGCCGAGATCGTCCGCATGCGCGCCGCGCGGGATGCCAGCGGCGCCCGCACCGAGATCGAGGTGGGCATCAGCACCGCCTTCGGCTGCACGATCCAGGGCGAAGTCGACCCGGACGAAGTGGTGCGGCTGGTGCAGGCCGTGCTCGACGCCGGCGTCGAATCGGTGAGCCTCGCCGACACCGTCGGCTACGCCGATCCCGCCATGGTGTCGCGCCTGTTCGAGCGCGTGCTGAAGGTCGCCGGCGACAAGCTCGTCTGCGGCCACTTCCACGACACGCGCGGCCTCGCCCTCGCCAACATCTATGCCTGCCTGCAACTGGGCATCGCGCGTTTCGATGCATCGATCGGCGGCATCGGCGGCTGCCCGCATGCGCCCGGCGCCAGCGGCAACGTGGCCACCGAAGACCTGCACTACATGCTCGCCAGCATGGGCATCGAGACCGGCCTGGATTTCGACAGGTTGCTCGCGCTGCGCGCCAAGGTCGCGCGCTGGCTGGAAGGCGAGACGCTGCACGGCAGCGTCTGGCGCGCCGGGCTGCCCAAGACGATGAAGCAGGAGCCGGCCCATGCCTGAGACCCAAGCTCCCCAGCCCCTGAAGGGTTTGCGCGTCGTCGAATTCACCCACATGGTGATGGGCCCCACCTGCGGCATGGTGCTGGCCGACATGGGCGCCGAAGTGATCAAGGTGGAACCGGTGGACGGCGACCGCACGCGGCGCCTGCTCGGCGCCGGCGCCGGCTTCTTCCCCATGTTCAACCGCAACAAGAAGAGCATCGGCATCGACCTGCACCAGCCCGAAGGCGCGGAGGCCGCGCGGCGGCTGTGCGAAAGCGCGGACGTGGTGGCCGAGAACTTCAAGCCGGGCACGATGGAGAAGTACGGCCTGGACTACGCGTCGCTGAGCGCGAAGGACCCGCGCGTGATCTACGTGAGCCACAAGGGCTTCCTGCCCGGCCCCTACGACCACCGCACCGCGCTGGACGAAGTGGTGCAGATGATGGGCGGCCTCGCCTACATGACGGGCCGTCCCGGCGATCCGCTGCGCGCCGGCACCAGCGTCAACGACATCATGGGCGGCCTGTTCGGCGCGATCGGCGCGCTGGGTGCGCTGATCCAGCGCGGCATCACCGGCCGCGGCATGGAGGTGCAGTCGGCGCTCTACGAGAACAACGTGTTCCTCATGGGGCAGCACATGCTGCAGTACGCGATGACCGGCAAGCATCCGGCGCCCATGCCCGCGCGTGACAACCCCTGGGCCGTGTACGACGTGTTCACGGTGAAGGACGGCGAGCAGATCTTCCTGGCCGCCGTGAGCGACGCGCAGTGGCAGACTTTCTGCGGCGCCCTCGGTTTCGCCGACCTGGAAGCCGAGCCGGAACTGGCAACCAACAACCAGCGGGTGCAGCAGCGTCCCCGCCTGCTGGCGACGCTCCGCGAGCGCCTCGCGACCCGCAGCGCGACCGATCTGGCGGCCGCGATGGAGCAGGCCGGCCTGCCCTTCGCACCCATCCGCCGCCCCGAGGACCTGTTCGACGACGAGCACCTGCTCGCCACCGGCGGCCTGGCCGACATCACGCTGCCCGACGGCGACAAGGCAGGGCAGCAGGTGAAGACCACCCTGTTCCCGATCACCATGGACGGCAATCGCCTCGGCGTACGCCTGCAGCCGCCCAGGCTGGGCGAGCACAGCCGCGAGCTGCTGGCCGCGGCAGGGTACAGTCACGCCCAGATCGATGATCTGCAACGGAGGGCCGTCGTCAGCTGAACCGACAAGGCGGCCGAAAGCATTCAACCCCTGTGATTCCGGAGACAAGCATGACCCAGAAGATCACGCGACGCACCGCCATGGGCGCCGTCCTCGCCGCAGCTGCCAGCAGCCTGCCCTTCGCCGCCCTGGCCCAGGCCGGCACCGTCCGATTCGTCCTGCCCAACGCCACCGGCTCCGGCGTGGACGCCATCACCCGCGCCGCCGCGCCGGCGCTGGGCAAGGCGCTCGGCGCCTCCGTCGTCGTCGAGAACCAGTCCGGCGCCAGCGGCATCGTGGGCCTGCAGACGCTGGCGCGCTCGGCGCCCGACGGCAACACGCTGTCGGTGGTGTCGAACAACGTCGTCATCTTCCCCAGCGTGATCAAGTCGCTGCCTTTCGACATGCCCGGCGACTTCACGCCGATCGCGGTCGTCGGCGCCACGCCGATGGTGCTGATCGTCAACCCGAACAAGGTGCACGCGACCAACAGCCGCGAGTTCATCGCGGCGCTCAAGGCCAAGCCGGGCGAGCTGAACTTCGGCTCCGGCGGCAACGGCACCATCCTGCACCTGGCCGCCGAGATCTACCTGGATGCCACGGGCACCAAGGCGCGCCACATCCCCTACAAGGGCGTCGGCCCGATGGTGACGGACCTCTTGAGCGGCCAGATCGATTTCGCGGTCGCGGCGATGCCCAGCGTGCAGGCGCACATCAAGAGCGGCGCGCTGAAGGCCATCGGCATGCTGGCGCCGCAGCGCACGCCGGCCGCGCCCGAGATCCCGACCTTCGCCGAACAGGGCCTGAAGGACTTCGCGGTGGAAGCCTGGTTTGCGGTGATCGGCCCCAAGGGCATGAGCCCCGCGCTCGTGAAGAAGACGCACGAAGCCGTGGTGGCCGCCTTCAACGATCCGGCGGTGAAGGAGACGATGGCCAAGCAGGGCAACTCGATCCACATCAGCACGGTCGAAGGAGCGCAGGCGGCCTTCCGCAGCGAGATGGCCAAGTACGCGGCGACGGTGAAGAAGATCGGGCTGGAACCGCAGTAAAGCCACGGTCATCCCCGCGCAGGCGGGGACCCAGGGCTTCCTTGAAGCGGCGCTGTTGCGCCGCTTCCCGCTTTTGGGCATCGGGGCGCGTCGCGTCAGGCGGCGCGCGGTGTACTTGATCAAGCAAGTCATGCCCCCTGTAGGGTGGGCAAGCTTTGCTTGCCCACCATGACGGCCCACGGGAAATGGTGGGCAAGCGAGCTTGCCCACCCTACGCCAGACCCATCGCCGTGGAGATGGCAACGATCGATGCGCCACCGCCCTGCCCTGCTGCCAGCCCCCGTGCGGGCGGGGCCGGGGTCGCGCATGAAGGCATGGCGCCTGCGAGGACCGGGCAGGCGG
>NZ_DASVNN010000048.1:0-8193 GCF_036383835.1 Ramlibacter sp. | reverse complement strand
GCCACGACACCCCCGACCAAGGCCGCCGCTCCGGCGCCGACGCCTGCGCCCACCCCGGCTCCGACCCCGGCGCCGACGCCGGCTCCGACCCCCGCGCCGACGCCTGCGCCCACGCCCGCTCCGGCGCCCGTCGCTGCGGCGACGCCGGCCCCGGCGTCCGCCGAGGCCACTGCCCCGTCCGGCAGCACCGCGCCCGTCGCCGCTCCGGCCGCATCGGCCCCCGCCGTGACCGCACCGAAGGCAGCCGCCCGCAAGGCGCCGCCTCCGCCTCCGCCGGAACCCAGCCTGCTGGACGACGTGCTGGAGAACCCCCTGGTACCCGCGCTGGGCGTCGGCCTGCTGGCCGTGCTGCTCGGGTTCGGCTTCTACAAGATGCGGCAGAAGCGCAAGACCGCTGCCGTCGACAGCTCCTTCCTCGAAAGCAGGCTGCAGCCTGATTCTTTCTTCGGCGCCAGCGGCGGGCAACGCATCGACACCGCTGAGACCAACAATCCGACGGGCTCGTCGATGGTCTATTCGCCGAGCCAGCTCGATGCCGCAGGCGACGTCGACCCGGTCGCCGAAGCCGACGTGTACCTGGCCTACGGCCGCGACCTGCAGGCCGAGGAAATCCTCAAGGAAGCCCTGCGCATCAACCCGCAGCGCGTCGCCATCCACTCCAAGCTGCTGGAGATCTACGCCAAGCGCCGCGACGTGAAGGCCTTCGAGGTCGTCGCCGCCGAGGCGTACAGCCTCACGCACGGCAACGGCACCGAGTGGGACCACATCTGCGACCTGGGCCGCGAACTGGATCCGTCGAATCCGCTGTACCGGGGCGGCCAGCCCGGCACCGCGGCTGCGGCAGGCGCGGCAGGCGCGGCCGGCGGTGCCGCGGCGGCCCGTCCCGCACCCGCGCCGGCTGCCGATCCGGGCGACGTCGACCTGGACCTCGATTTCTCCCTCGGTGACGAGCCCGCCGCGGCGCCCGCACCGGCGGCTCGCCGTGCGCCCGCCCCGGCTCCGGCACCGGTCCCCGTGGCCGAGCCCGAGCCCATGCCCTCGCTGAACATGGACTTCAGCGCGCCGCCGCCCCCCGCGCCGGTGCGCGAGGAGCCCGCGCCTTCGCTGGACCTGGGCAACAGCCTCGACTTCTCGCCCTCCCCGGTGCCCGCACCGGCGCCCAAGGCCGCGCCCGCGCCCGCTCCGGCGGACAACGGAATGATGGAATTCGACCTCGGCGGACTTTCGCTGGACCTGCCCGGCAGCGGCGCAGCGCCGGCGCCCGCCCCGGCTGCCAAGGCACCGGCTCCGGCGCCGTCGATGGACCTCGACATGCCTCCGGCGGCCGCCGCCGATTTCGGCGCCGACGCCGACAGCCCGCTCGCCACCAAGCTGGCGCTGGCCGAGGAGTTCAACGCGATCGGCGACGCCGATGGCGCCCGCAGCCTCGCCGAGGAAGTGCTGGCCGAAGCGTCGGGCGACCTCAAGTCGCGCGCGCAGCGCCTGCTCGCCGAAATCGGCTGACGGCACACGCAGGAGGCCGGCCCGTGCGGTTGGCACTCGGGATCTCGTACAACGGACAGGCCTACGACGGCTGGCAGAGCCAGCCGTCGGGCCGCACCGTGCAGGACCACCTGGAAGCGGCGCTGCAGCAGTTCGCCACCGTGCCCGTCACGACCGTCTGCGCCGGCCGCACCGATGCCGGCGTGCACGGCGTCCAGCAGGTGCTGCACCTCGACACCGAAGTGCGGCGCGAGGACTTCTCCTGGGTGCGCGGCACCAACAGCTTCCTGCCGCCCGACATCGCGGTGCAGTGGGCCCGTCCGGTGCCCGATGCCTTCCATGCGCGCAACAGCGCGAAGTCGCGCCGCTATGCCTACGTGCTGCTCGAATCGCCGGTGCGTCCCAGCGTGGAAGCGGGCCGGGTCGGCTGGGTCTTCCGCCCGCTCGATGCCGACGCGATGCAGCAGGCCGCGGCGCACCTCGTGGGCACGCACGACTTCACCTCGTTCCGCGCCTCGTCCTGCCAGTCGCCCACGCCGGTGAAGACGCTGGAGCCGGTCGCGATCTCGCGGCGCGGCCCCTACTGGCGCTTCGAGTTCCAGGGCAACGCCTTCCTGCACCACATGATCCGCAACATCATGGGTTGCCTGGTCTACGTGGGCCAGGGCGTGCATCCGCCGGCGTGGATGGGCGAGGTGCTGGAAGCGAAGAGCCGCGACGCGGCGGCACCGACCTTCTCGCCCGACGGGCTCTACTTCCTCGGCCCGGTCTACGAAGACCACTGGGGGCTGCCGAGCCAGGCCGCTGCGTATCATTGGTTGCCATGAGCAGCGCCCTCGCCTACCGGACACGGATCAAGATCTGCGGGCTCACGCGCGAGCAGGACGTCGACGCCGCCGTCGCCGCCGGCGCCGACGCGATCGGCCTCGTGCTCTATCCGAAGAGCCCGCGCTGCGTGAGCGCGGAGCGCGCCGCCGAACTGGCGAAGCGCCTGCCGCCCTTCGTGACGCCGGTGCTGCTGTTCGTCAACGAGCCGCTGGACAACGTGCGTGCGGCCTGCGCCCTGGTGCCCAACGCGATGCTGCAGTTCCACGGCGACGAGACGCCCGAATACTGCGAGCAGGCGAGCGGCGGCCAGCGCCCTTACATGCGTGCCGCGCGCATCCCGCTCGACGCGGCCGAAACCTTCGACTTGGTAGAATTTGCCGCCAAGTACTCCCGTGCGAGCGCCCTGCTCCTCGACGCGCACGTCGAGGGCTACGGCGGCGCCGGCAAGACATTCCCATGGTCACGCCTTCCACCAAGCGTCAGCTGTCACGCCGTTTTGTCTGGTGGGCTCACACCTGCAAACGTGGGCGATGGCATCCTGCAGGTGCGGCCGCGTTTCCGGACGCTGGCCGTTGACGTGAGCTCCGGCGTCGAGGCCAGCAAGGGCCTCAAGGACGCCGGGAAGATCCACCAGTTCGTCGCGGCCGTGCGGGCCGCCGACGCGCTCCTTGCAGGTTCCCCCCATGCCCTCCTACCAGCAGCCTGACGCCGCCGGCCACTTCGGCATCTACGGCGGCAGCTTCGTCAGCGAAACGCTGACCCATGCCATTTCCGAGCTTCGCGATGCCTATGCGAAGTACCAGGACGACCCGGACTTCCTCGCCGAATTCCGCTACGAGCTCAAGCACTTCGTGGGCCGGCCCTCGCCGATCTACCACGCGCAGCGCATGAGCCGCGAACAGGGCGGCGCGCAGATCTACCTCAAGCGCGAGGACCTGAACCACACCGGCGCCCACAAGATCAACAACGTGATCGGCCAGGCGATGCTCGCCCGGCGCATGGGCAAGCCGCGCGTGATCGCCGAGACCGGCGCCGGGCAGCACGGCGTGGCCACCGCCACGATCTGCGCCCGCTACGGCCTCGAGTGCGTGGTCTACATGGGCAGCAACGACGTCAAGCGCCAGAGCCCCAACGTCTACCGCATGAACCTGCTGGGCGCCCGCGTGGTGCCGGTGGAGTCCGGCAGCAAGACGCTGAAGGACGCCCTGAACGAGGCGATGCGCGACTGGGTCACCAACGTCGAGAACACCTTCTACATCATCGGCACGGTCGCCGGCCCGCACCCGTACCCGATGATGGTGCGCGACTTCCAGAGCGTGATCGGCAACGAGTGCCTCGAGCAGATGCCGCAGATGGCCGGCCGCCAGCCCGACGCCGTGGTCGCCTGCGTGGGCGGCGGCAGCAACGCGATGGGCATCTTCCACCCCTACATCCCCCACGAGAAGACGCGCCTGATCGGCGTGGAAGCCGCGGGTGAAGGCCTGGAAAGCGGCAAGCACTCCGCCTCGCTGCAGCGCGGCAGCCCCGGCGTGCTGCACGGCAACCGCACCTACATCCTGCAGGACGACAACGGCCAGATCATCGAGACGCACAGCGTGAGCGCGGGCCTCGACTACCCCGGCGTGGGCCCGGAACACGCGTGGCTGAAGGACACCGGCCGCGCCGAATACGTCGGCATCACGGACCAGGAAGCGCTCGAAGCCTTCCACTACCTGTGCCGCACCGAAGGCATCATCCCCGCGCTGGAATCGAGCCATGCGATCGCCTACGCGATGAAGCTGGCGAAGACGATGAAGGCGGACCAGCACATCCTGGTGAACCTCTCCGGCCGCGGCGACAAGGACATCGGCACGGTGGCGGACCTCGCGGGCGTCGACTTCTACGACCGGCCCTCCATGCGCGGCCTGAGCCTCAAGGGCGGGCCGAAGCAATGAGCCGCATCCAGGCCACCTTCGCGAAACTCGCGCAGGACAAGCGCAAGGCGCTCATCCCCTACATCACCGCCGGCTTCCCCTTCGCCGACATCACGCCTGCGCTGATGCACGCGATGGTGGAGGCAGGTTCCGACGTGATCGAGCTCGGCGTGCCCTTCTCCGACCCGATGGCCGACGGTCCCGTGATCCAGAAGGCCGGCGAGCAGGCGCTCGCGCAAGGCGTCGGCCTCGCGCAGGTGCTGGCGATGGTGCGCAGCTTCCGCGAGCGCGACAACACCACGCCGGTCGTGCTCATGGGCTATGCGAACCCGGTCGAGCGCTACGAACTCGGCCACGGCCAGGGCGGCTTCGCGCGCGACGCGGCCGCGGCCGGCGTCGACGGCGTGCTGATCGTCGACTACCCGCCGGAGGAATGCGAAACCTTCGCCGCCGACCTGAAGAAGAACGGGCTGGACCTGATCTTCCTGCTGGCGCCCACCAGCACCGACCAGCGCATCCAGCAGGTCGCGCGCGTCGCCAGCGGCTACGTCTACTACGTCTCGCTCAAGGGCGTGACCGGCGCCGGCAACCTCGACACCGCCGCGGTGGAAGAAGCCCTGCCCCGGATCCGCAAGCACGTGAAGATCCCGGTGGGCGTGGGCTTCGGCATCCGCGACGAAGCGTCGGCCAGGGCGGTCGGCCGCGTCGCCGACGCCGTGGTGATCGGCACCAAGGTCATCCAGGTGGTGGAAGACCAGCCGCGGGAAAAGATCCCGGCGGCGCTGTCCGCCTTCCTGAGCGGCATCCGCGCCGCGCTAGACTCGTGAAATTCGTTTGAGGAGCCCCAGATGAGCTGGTTGGAAAAACTGCTGCCGCCGAAGATCCAGCCCACGGATCCCAATGAACGCCGCAGCGTGCCCGAAGGGCTGTGGATCAAGTGCCCCAGCTGCGAGACGGTGCTGTACAAGACCGACCTCGAGCAGAACTTCAACGTCTGCCCGACCTGCGGACACCACCACCGCATCGGCGCGCGCCCCCGCCTCAACGCCTTCCTCGACGCCGAAGGCCGCTACGAGATCGGCCAGGAAGTGGTGCCGGTCGATCCGCTGAAGTTCAAGGACAGCCGAAAATACCCCGAGCGCCTGAAGGAAGCGATGGAGAACACCGGCGAGACCGATGCGCTGGTGGTGATCGGTGGCTCCGTGCACAGCATCAACCTCGTGGCCGCCGCCTTCGAATTCGACTTCATGGGCGGCTCCATGGGCAGCGTGGTGGGCGAGCGCTTCGTGCGCGGCGTCGAGACCGCGATCGAGCAGAAGGTGCCCTTCCTGTGCTTCACCGCCACGGGGGGCGCGCGCATGCAGGAAGGCCTGCTGTCGCTGATGCAGATGGCCAAGACCAATGCCGCGCTCACGCGCCTGGCGAAGAAGGGCCTGCCCTACATCAGCGTGCTGACCGACCCGACCATGGGCGGCGTCAGCGCGGGCTTCGCCTTCGTGGGCGACGTGGTCATCGCCGAGCCCAAGGCGCTGATCGGCTTCGCGGGTCCCCGCGTGATCGAGTCGACGGTGCGGGTGAAGCTGCCGGAAGGCTTCCAGCGCGCCGAGTTCCTGCAGGAAAAGGGCGCCGTCGACTTCATCTGCGACCGTCGCGAACTGCGCAAGACGGTGGCCAACGTGCTGGCGATGCTGACGCGGCAGGCGGCGGACGCGGTCGACTGATTGGGTTTTGTCATTGCGGCCTTGAGCCGCAATCCATGGATCCCGGCTCAAGGCCGGGATGACAAATCACCGAATGATCGCGTCCTGCAGCGACGCGACGATGATCGCGGCCACCTGCAGCAGCACCAGCGCCGCCAGCGGCGACAGGTCGAATCCTCCCACCAGCGGGATCACGCGGCGGAACGGCCGCAGCAGCGGCGCGGCCAGGCGGTCGATCACGTCCGTGATCGGCGAATCGGCCCGCACCCACGACAGGATCGCGTAGACGATCACCAGCCCGATCGCGCCCGACACCACCAGCCGCACCAGGCCGAACAGCGCCAGCAGCGGCACCAGGCCCGCATTGCCGCGGCCGAACAGCAGCCACAGGATGCCGAACTGCGCCAGCTCGATGAGGTAGGCCGCGAGCACGCTCGCGAAGTCCCAGCGGCGGTAGCCGGGCAGCACCTTGCGCAGCGGCAGCACGATCCAGTCGGTCAGCGCGAAGACGAAGCGGCCGACCGGGTTGCCGAAAGGAACGCGCTGCATCTGCATGTACAGGCGCAACAGGCATGCGCCGCCCAGCAGGCCCGCGGCGACGTCGAGCAGGAAGGAGGTGATCTGGAAGAACATGGACGAGGCTGAGTCGTGGGATGATAGCGGCAGCCACCGGAACGCCCCGTGCCCGCCGCCCTCACCCTGCAGTCCCTTCCGCTGTTTCCCCTCGGCACGGTCCTGTTTCCCGACGGTCTGCTGTCCCTGCGCGTGTTCGAGGTGCGCTACCTCGACATGATCGCCAAGTGCCGCAAGGCCGGAGCCCCTTTCGGCGTGGTCTCGCTGACGCAGGGCCACGAAGTGCGCCAGCCGGGCGTGAGCGAAGCCTTCGCCCACGTGGGCACCCTGGCCACCATCCTCGACATCGAGCAGCCGCAGGCCGGCCTGATGCTGGTGCGCGCGACGGGCGCGCAGCGCTTCCGCATCACCTCCAGCGACCAGTTGAAGCACGGCCTGTGGGTGGCTGACGTCGAACGGCTCGCGGGCGACCTGCCCGTGGCCATTCCCGACGACCTGAAGGGCACCTCCGAAGCGCTGCAGCGCCTGATCCAGTCGCTGCAGCTCAAGCCCCAGCAGCCCGGCCCCATGCCCATCCTGCCGCCCTGGAAGCTGGACGACTGCGGCTGGGTCGCGAACCGCTGGTGCGAGCTGCTGCCCCTGCCCGTCACCCTCAAGCAGCGGCTGATGGAACTGGACAACCCGCTGGTGCGGCTGGAGCTGGTGAGCGACGTGCTGACCCGCACGGGCATCACGCTCTAGGGCTGCTCGGCCACGGCGGGAGGCGCCCGCCCGCGAAAACTTAGAATCGAGGGTTTCGCCCCCTGGAGCGCCTCGCGCGTCCGTCCCCGATGTCCGAACAGACCACCCCGCCCACCGACGAGAACCAGCTGATCGCGGAACGCCGCGAGAAGCTCAAGGCCCTGCGCGAGGCCCATCGCCAGGGCGCCGGCCCGGCCTTCCCCAACGACTTCAAGCCATCGGACCACGCGTCCGCGCTGCACCGGTCGCACGGCGAGAAGGCCGCGGAACAGCTCGAAAGCGAAGGCGCGACCGCGAAGGTGGCCGGCCGCATGATGCTCAAGCGCGTGATGGGCAAGGCGAGCTTCGCCACGCTGCAGGACGCGAGCGGCCGCATCCAGATCTACGTGACCCGCGATGCGGTGGGCGAAGACGCCTACGCCGCGTTCAAGCACTGGGACCTCGGCGACATCGTGGCCGCCGAAGGCAGGCTGTTCAAGACGCGCACCGGCGAACTGTCGCTGCACGCCACCGCCATCCGCATGCTCACCAAGAGCCTGCGCCCGATGCCGGACAAGTTCCACGGCGTGGCCGACCAGGAGGTGAAGTACCGCCAGCGCTACGTCGACCTGATGACGGACGAAGAAGCGCGCAAGCGCTTCGTCGCGCGCAGCCGCGCGATGTCGGGCATCCGCGAGTTCATGGTGCAGGCCGGCTTCCTGGAGGTGGAGACGCCGATGCTCCACCCGATCCCCGGCGGCGCCAACGCCAAGCCCTTCATCACCCACCACAACGCGCTGGACCAGGAGATGTACCTGCGCATCGCGCCGGAGCTCTATCTCAAGCGCCTGCTGGTGGGCGGCTTCGAGCGCGTGTTCGAGATCAACCGCAACTTCCGCAACGAAGGCATCTCGGTCCGGCACAACCCCGAATTCACGATGATGGAGTTCTACGCGGCGTACTGGAACTACCGCGAC
>NZ_DASVNN010000047.1:0-34160 GCF_036383835.1 Ramlibacter sp. | reverse complement strand
CGTCTTCGCGGCTGGCGCCATGGACGATCAGCTTGGCGACCATCGAGTCGTAATAGGCCGGCACGCGGTAGCCGGCGCGCGCGTGGGTGTCGATGCGCACGCCCCAGCCGCCGGGCACGTTCATGTCGGTGATGCGGCCCGGCGAGGGACGGAAGTTGCGCGGGTCTTCGGCGTTGATGCGGCACTCGAAGGCGTGGCCGCGGCAGGCGATGTCGGCCTGGGTGAACGCGATGCGCTCGCCGCGCGCGACGCGGATCTGCTGCTGCACGATGTCGATGGCCGAGGTGAGCTCGGTGACCGGGTGTTCCACCTGCAGCCGCGTGTTCATCTCGATGAAATGGAAGGCGTCGTTCTCGTACAGGAACTCGAAGGTGCCGACGCCCACGTAGCCGATGCGGCGGCAGGCGTCGGCGCAGCGCTCGCCCACCTGGGCCAGAAGCGCCGCGGGGATGCCGGGCGCCGGGGCTTCCTCGATCACCTTCTGGTGGCGCCGTTGCAGCGAGCAGTCGCGCGACCCCAGCCACATGGCGTTGCCGTGCCTGTCCGCCAGCACCTGGATCTCCACGTGGCGCGGGTGCAGCAGGAACTTCTCGATGTAGACCTCGGGGTTGCCGAAGGCGCGGCCGGCTTCCTCGCGCGTGACGGCCAGCGCCGCCAGCAGCCCGGACTCTTCCTGCACCACGCGCATGCCGCGGCCGCCGCCGCCGCCCGCTGCCTTGACGATCACCGGATAGCCGATGTCGCGCGCGATGGCGCGGATGCGGCCGGCGTCGTCCGGCAGCGATGCGTCGGGGCCGGGCACGCAGGGCACGCCGGCCGCGCGCATCGCGCGCTTGGCCGAGACCTTGTCGCCCATGGTGCGGATGCACGCCGCGCTGGGGCCGATGAACGTGAGGCCGGCTTGCTCCACCTTTTCGACGAAGCCCGCGTTTTCGGAGAGGAATCCGTAGCCGGGATGGATGGCCTGCGCACCGCTCACCTGCGCCGCGGCGAGGATCGCTGCCTGGTTCAGGTAGCTCCGGGCGGGCGCGGCCGGGCCGATGCACAACGCCTGGTCGGCGAGCGCCAGGTAAGGCGCTTCCTTGTCGGCATCGGAATACACCATCACCACGCGCAGCCCGAGGCCGCGGCAGGCGCGCAGCACGCGCAGCGCGATCTCGCCGCGGTTGGCGACCAGGACCGTGTCAAACATGTTCCACCCGCTCGATGGTGACCAGCGGCTGGCCGGCCTCGACTTCCGTGCCCGAGGGCACGAGGACGGCCGCGACGCGGCCGGCGCACTCGGCCCGGACTTCGTTGAACACCTTCATGGCCTCGATCGTGCAGATCATCCGTCCCGCTTCGATGACATCGCCCACCTTCACGAAGGCCGGCTGGCCGGGCCCCTGATGCAGGTGCACGACGCCGAACATGGGCGCGCGCACGGCTTCGGGGCCGGATGGAGTCTTCGCCGCAGGAGCTGCCTCATCGCTTGGCGAGGCGGAAAACGGCCCGCGCGCCGGCACGGGTTCCGCGCGCGCAGCGGCGCCGCCGCGCACGAGCCGCAGCGTCCAACCTTCGTGGCTGACCTCCAGTTCCTGCAGGTCGGACGCGGCCATCGCGTCGATGAAGGTCTTGATCTGCGGCGCTTCCATGGCGTTCAGTTGATCGCCTTGGCCTCGAGCGCATCCAGGAAGGAGCGGTCCCAGCGGCCGGCGCGGATCTCCGCCATCTGCGCTTCTTCCTTCTTCTGCTGCGCCAGCGCCTTGTCGATCAGCGCCGCGGCTTCGCTGGCCGGGAACGCCAGCAGGCCGTCCTGGTCGCCGACGATGATGTCGCCGGGGTTGACGACCATGCCGCCGATGCACACCGGCACGTTGATCTCGCCGGGGCCGTTCTTGTACGGGCCGCGGTGATTGGCGCCGCGCGCGTACACCGGGAACTCGCGCTCGCGGATCTCGCCGACGTCGCGGATCGCGCCGTCGACCACGATGCCCACCAGGCCCAGCATGGCGCCGCCGGCGCTCATGATGCCGCCGAGCACGGCGTTGGTCAGGTCGCCGGCCGCGTCGATGACCAGCACGTCGCCGGGGCGGCAGTCATCGAAGGCGCGCAGGGTCGTGAGGTTGTCGCCGCCGCGGCAGCGCACGGTGACCGCGGTGCCGGCCATGGTGAATTTCGTCGGCTTGCTGTACTGCTGGAGGCCGACGCTGCCGGTGCCGCGGTGCAGGTTGTCGCTCAGCAGCGGCAGCGGGATCTGGCGCAGCGCCTCGATATGCCGGGCGTCGGCCTGCGGCGAAGAAGGATGGCGGCGGGCGCCGAATTGCGTCATGGTGGGTCCTTGTCGTGGACGGCGAACACTGCCGAACACGGACAGCGTAGGCACCGCCCCCGGTCCGCACAAAGACCGATTGCGTATTTCCAGATAAGGTTCGCTTATGGAACCGTGGCGGCCTTGGCGGGCGCCTTCGCCTTCGGGAAGCTGCCGGGGATCTCCGCCACCAGCTCCAGCAGGATTTCCTTGACCGCCTGCGCCGGCTCGGACAGCGGCAGGTGGTCCGATTGGCAAAGCGCCAGCGGCGCCTCGATGGCCGGCTCGACGATGCGCGATTGCCAGGCGTCGCACTCCACCACCAGCTCGCGGGCGAGCGACGCGGGCGCGATGGTCGCGCCCAGGCCTTCGCGCATCACCGCCGCCAGCGTTTTCGCCGATTCGATCTCGGCCACCACGCGGGCCGCGACGCCGCCGACGGTGCAGGCTTCGTCGACCAGCTTGCGCACGTAGTTGTAGCCGCGCGGCAGGTAGAGCTCGTAGTCGGCCAGCGCGGCCAGCGGCACCGTTTCCTCCGGCGCGCTCAGGGATTCCGGGCCGACCAGGTACAGCGGCTCGCGCAGCAGCGGCACGAACAGCAGGCCGTGGACGGCGGTGCGGCCGCCGTAGAGCACGGCGAGGTCCATGCGGCCGGACATGATCAGCTCGGACAGCGTGGTGCCGTAGTTCTCGTTGAGGTAGGGCACGATGCCCGGGTGGCGCGCGCGCAGGATGCGCAGCAGGGGCAGCGCCAGCGTCGCCGCCAGGGTGCCCGGCGCGAGGCCGACGGAGACCGAACCGGACAGGCCGCGGCTGGCCGCGTGCATGTCCACCACGGCCTGGTCGCACTGCCGCAGGATGGACTGGGCATGGCGGTACAGGACCTTGCCGGCTTCGGTGGGCGTGACGCCGCGCTTGGTGCGCAGCAGCAGCTGCTGCCCCACCTCGCCCTCGAGGGTGGCGAGCTGCTGGCTCAAGGCGGGCTGGGCGATGTGCAGCAGGTCCGCGGCCTGCGTGAGGCTGCCGACGTCGACGATCTTCACGAAGTACTTCAGCCGCCGGAGGTTCATGCGGGCCATTCTCCATCCATAAGGATTGCCTATCAAGGCAGACCCAAACCGTCTTGGCGTTTCCGCGCGGGGCCACCTACCGTTAGGCCCGTCACATCCCCTAGGACGCCATGAACACCCCCCGATTCGCGGCCCGGCTGCGCCGCATCAAGCCGTCCCCCAGCACCGCCGCCGCCGACCGCGCCAGCGAGCTGCGCCGCCAGGGCAGGTCGATCGCCAACCTCGTGATCGGCGAGCCGGACTTCGACACGCCGGCGCACATCCGCACTGCCGCGGCCGAAGCCATGAACAAGGGCCAGACCCGCTACACGCTGATGGCCGGCACGGTGGAACTGCGGCAGGCGATCGTCGCCAAGCTGGAGCGCGAGAACGGCCTGCGCTACGGGATGGACGAGATCATGGTCACCAGCGGCGCCAAGTCGGCCATCCACAGCGCGCTGGCCATCACCATCGAGTCCGGCGACGAAGTGATCATCCCGGCGCCCTACTGGGTGTCGTACCCCGACATGGTGCTGGCCTGCGACGGCACGCCCGTCACCATCGCCTGCCCCGAGGCCAGTGGCTTCAAGCTGACGCCGCGGCAACTGGAAGCGGCCATCACGGACCGCACGCGCTGGCTGCTGCTGAACTCGCCGAGCAACCCCACGGGCGCCAGCTACACCGTCGCCGAATACCAGGCACTTGCCGCGGTGCTGGAGCGGCATCCGCAGGTGCAGGTGATCACCGACGACATCTACGAGCACATCCGCTACGACGGCCAGCGCACGCCGCACTTGCTGAACGCGGCGCCGCAATTGCGCGATCGCACGCTCGCCATCAACGGCGTGTCCAAGACCTATGCGATGACCGGCTGGCGCATCGGCTGGGTCGCCGGCCCGCGTGCCTACATCCAGGCGCTGGACACGCTGCTGTCGCAGTCCACCGGCAACTGCTGCTCCATCAGCCAGGCCGCGGCCGCGGCCGCGTTGAACGGCGACCAGGGCTTCGTCACCGAAAGCGTTGCCATCTACAAGCAGCGCCGCGACTTCATGGTGCAGGCCATCAACGCGATCCCGGGCCTCAGCTGCCGCACGCCCGACGGCGCGTTCTACCTGTACGTCAACTGCTCCGCCCTGATCGGGCGCACGACGCCGCAGGGGAAGAAGCTGAAGGACGACACCGACGTGGTGATGTACCTGCTGGAAGGCGAGGGCGTCGCCGTGATCGCCGGCACGGCCTACGGCCTGTCGCCCTTCTTCCGGCTGTCGATCGCGACCTCGCTCGACAACCTCGAGGAAGGGGCGCGGCGCATCGCGCGCGCGGTCAAGGCGCTCGACTGAACACCGCCATGAACAAAGTGGTGGTGATGGGCGTCGCGGGCAGCGGCAAGTCGGTCCTGGCGGAGCAGCTCGCCCGCCATCTGGGCTGTCCGATGGTGGAGGGCGACGACTTCCACCTCGCGGGCAGCCAGGACAAGATGCGCGCCGGCATCCCGCTGGACGACGCCGACCGCGAGCCCTGGCTGGACCGCCTCGGCGCCTTGCTGGCGATCGGCAGCGGCGACCTGGTGCTGGCTTGCTCCGCGCTGAAACGCAAGTACCGCGAGCGGCTGCGGTCGCACGTGCCGGGCCTGCGTTTCGTGTATATCGAGATCGACGTGCAGACCGCGGCGCGGCGCGTGGCCGCGCGCACGGCGCACCTGTTTCCCACGAGCCTGGTGACGTCGCAGTTCGCGGCGCTGGAGTCGCCGGTGGGGGAAGAGGGCGTGTTCGAGGTGTCGGCGCTGCAGGACACGGAAGTGCAGGTGGGCGCCGTGGCATATTGGCTGGCGGGGGATGCCCCCACCCCGGCCCTCCCCCGGAAGGGGAGGGAGCAAAGACAAGGAGTCTGAATGCAATCGGTCCTGGACAGTTTCAGCCTGAAAGGGCGCATCGCGCTGGTCACCGGCTCGAGCACGGGCATCGGGCTGGCGCTCGCGCGCGGCCTCGCAGCGGCCGGCGCCGAGGTGGTGCTCAACGCACGCAACGAGGACAAGCTGCAGCAGGCCGCGGCGACGCTGCGCGAAGAGGGCGCCCAGGTGCATGCGGTGGCTTTCGACGTCACCGACAAGGCAGCGGTCACGCAGGGCATCGCGCGGATCGAGCGCGAGATCGGCCCGATCGGCATCCTGGTGAACAACGCGGGCCTGCAGCGCCGCGCGCCGCTGGAGGAGTTCGCCGAGTCCGACTGGCACACGCTGATGAAGACCAACGTGGACAGCGTGTTCTTCGTCGGCCAGGCGGTGGCGCGCCCCATGATCGAGCGGCGCCGCGGCAAGATCGTCAACATCTGCTCCGTGCAGAGCGAGCTGGGGCGGCCCGGCATCGCGCCGTACACCGCCAGCAAGGGCGCGGTGAAGATGCTCACCAAGGGCATGGCCATCGACTGGGGCCAGTACGGCATCCAGGTCAACGGCCTCGGGCCCGGCTACTTCAAGACCGAGCTGACGCAGGCGCTGGTGGACAACAAGGAATTCAGCGCCTGGCTGGTGGGCCGCACGCCGTCGCGCCGCTGGGGCGACGTCGAAGACCTGGTGGGCGCCGCCGTGTTCCTGGCGAGCGACGCCTCCAACTTCGTCAACGGCCACATCCTCTATGTCGACGGCGGCGTGACCGCCACCCTCTGAACACCATGGAAGCACTCGTCATCCACGCCCCCGGCGACCTGCGCATCGAGGACGTCCCCACGCCGCAGATGGGGCCGCAGCAACTGCTGGTGCGCGTGCGCTGCGGCGGCATCTGCGGCTCCGACCTGCACTACTACCAGCACGGCGGCTTCGGCACCGTGCGCATCCAGCAGCCCATGATCCTCGGCCACGAAGTGGCGGGCGTGATCGAATCGGTCGGCGGCGATGTCACCGGCTTCAGCGTGGGGCAGCGGGCGGCGATCACTCCCAGCCGCCCTTGCGGCCTGTGCCGCTACTGCCAGCAAGGCCTGCAGAACCATTGCCTGGACATGCAGTATTACGGCAGCGCCATGCGCATGCCGCACGTGCAGGGCGCGTTCCGCCAGCAGATCGTGGTGAACCCCGCGCAGGTGCACCTGCTGGCCGACGGCGTGAGCGATGCCGAGGGCGCGCTCGCCGAGCCGCTCTCGGTCGCCCTGCACGCGGTGCGCCGGGCCGGGCCGCTCGTGGGCAAGAACGTCCTCGTCACCGGCAGCGGACCGATCGGCGCCTTGCTGGTGATCGCGGCGCGCCGCGCCGGCGCCACCCACATCACCGTGACCGACGTCGCCGAAGCACCACTGCGCACCGCGCTGAAGGTGGGCGCCGACGAGACCCTGAACGTCGGCCAGGACGCGCAGGCGCTGGCCCGCTACGAGGCGGACAAGGGCTTTTTCGACGTCCTGTTCGAAGCGAGCGGCAACGAGCGCGCGCTCGCCGGCGCCTTCGCGGTGCTGCGCCCGCGCGGCGTCATCGTGCAGGTGGGCCTGGGCGGCGGCCCCATGAACCTGCCGGTCAACACCATCGTGGCCAAGGAGTTCGACCTGCGCGGCGCCTTCCGCTTCCACGAGGAATTCGCGACCGCCGTGGCGCTGCTGAACAAGCGGCTGGTGGACGTCAAGCCGCTGATCTCCGCCACGCTGCCCTACCGCGACGCCAGCCGCGCGTTCGCGCTGGCGGCGGACCGCTCGCGGGCCATGAAAGTGGTGCTGGACTTCGACTGACCCGGCCTCAACCGTCCACGGGGTTCGCCGGCGTTTCCAGGACAAGCTGGTAGAACGCCGCATCCAGCCACCTTCCGAACTTGAACCCGACCTGCTGGAAGGTGCCCGCGTGGACGAAGCCCAGTCGTTCGTGCAATGCGATGCTGGTCGTGTTGCTGGCGTCGATGCAGGCGACCATGACGTGCACGTTCGCCGCGCGTGCCCGCAGGATGAGTTCGTTTGTCAACAAGCGGCCGAGGCCTCGCCCGCGATGCGCATGGTGCACGTAGACGCTGTGCTCCACGCTGTACTTGTAGGCCGGGAACGCGCGAAAGGTGCCCCAGCTCGCGAAGCCCACCAGGGTTCCTGCCGCGTCGACGGCCCCGACGACGGGAAAGCCGTTCGCGCGCTTCGTCGCGAACCATGCCGCCATGGCATGCGGGGGGCGGGGAACGTAGTCGTAGAGCGCCGTCGAGTTGACGATGGCCTCGTTCAGGATGTCGAGGATGGCCGGCGCGTGTTCGGCTTCGGTGCAGTCGATCAGACGGTCGGGCATTTTCGATCGTGTGGGTTGGAGTGGCGTCCAATATATTCGCGTTCGTGCGCGAACTCGAACACATCCTGGCCCTCTTCGCCGCAGCGGTCCTGCTCGCCGCCGCCGCGCGGCGGGCGGGTGCGCCGTATCCCGTGTTCCTGGCGATCGGCGGCGCGCTGCTGGCGTTCATCCCCGGCGTGCCGAGTCCCACCTTCCCGCCGGAACTGGTGCTGGCGCTGTTCGTCGCGCCCATCCTGGTCGATGCCGGCTACGACGCCTCGCTGCGCGACCTGCGCGACAACTGGGCGCCGCTCCTGGGCCTGGTCGTCGTCGCGGTGGGGCTTACGACGGCGGCCGTGGCCGTCGTTGCGCACGCGCTGGTGCCGGGCCTGCCCTGGGCCGCCGCGATCGCGCTGGGCGCCATCGTGGCTCCGCCCGATGCCGTGGCGGCCACCGCGGTGCTGCGGCCGCTGCATCCGCCGCAGCGCATCCTCGGCATCCTCGAAGGCGAGAGCCTGCTGAACGACGCCAGCGCGTTGCTGATCTATCGCCTGGCCGTGGGTGCGGTGGCAGCGGGCAGCTTCTCGGTGCAGACGGTGGCGCCGACCTTCCTGCTCGCGGTGCTGGGCAGCCTGGTCGCCGGCCCCGTGCTGGGCTGGCTGGTGCAGCGCCTGCTGGAAAAGGTGCAGCACATCCCCACGGCGATCATCCTGCAGTTCGTGGGCACCTTCACCGTGTGGCTGCTCGCCGAGCACGCGGGCCTCTCGGGCGTGCTGACCACGGTGTGCTTCGCGATGACGCTGGGACGCACGGCGCCGGGCCGCACGCCGGCGCGCATCCGCCTTCCCACCAATGCGGTGTGGGCGACGGTGATCTTCGCGCTGAACATCTTCGCCTTCATCTTCATCGGCCTGCAGATCCGCCCGATCCTGGTGGAACTGGCGCCGGTGCAGCGCGAGCAATACCTGCTGGTCGCCGCCGCCGTGCTGGCCACGGTGATCCTCGTGCGCATCGCCTGGCACATGGCCTTCAACTTCGCGATCCGCTGGCGCGACCGCCGTTTCGGCTTCCATCCGCCGCGGCCCATGCTGCGGCCCACCGTGGGCAGCGGGCTGGTGATCTCCTGGGCCGGCATGCGCGGCATCGTCACGCTGGCGGCGGCGCTGGCGCTGCCCGCCGGATTCCCGGCGCGCGACCTCATCGTGCTGACGGCGTTCTCGGTGGTGCTGGGCACGCTCCTGATCCAGGGCCTCACGCTGAAGCCGCTGCTGCGGGCGTTGAACCTGCGTGACGGCGACCCCGTGGGGCACGAGGAGGATGCAGCGCGCCGCCGCCTGCTCGAAGCGGCCTACGCGCAATTGCCACCGAACGGCTCGCCGGCCGTGGACCTGGTGCGCAAGGACCTGAAGATGTGGCTGGGGCACGTGCACCGCCGCGACGGCCCGCAAGGGTCCTTCGGCGCCGAGTACGACGCGGCCTACCGCGGGGCCTTGCGCGCCGCGCGCGAAGTGCTCCTCGCGATGCGCAACAGCGGCGAGATCGGCGACGACGCCTTCCACACGCTGGAGAACGACCTGGACTGGATGGAGGTGTCGGATCCGCTGCGGGCGGCGAATGCGGATGCGACGGAGTAGGGGGAGCCGGTCTGTCCGATCGCGCCCGGGGTAAAACTCCTGCGGTACCCATCGCGCCTTGTCTCCGACCGGCAGCAGAGTGCGTTCAGCACGGGGCGAGGGACTGCTTTGGGGTCGGAAGCAGCCGTGCCTCCTCTCCTGTCTGGCGAAAGCAAGGGTGGAATGCGTCGCTTGCGTTCCGCGGAGACCTGTATGACTGTACAGGTTGGCGACACGTGATGACGCGCGGCATCGCCAATGACCTACAGGCGCTCTGTAGGGATTCTCACAACGTGCCCATCGGGCCAGTCGTGACGAACAGAGCAATTCTCATCAGAATGGTGCCATGGAGTCCCCGATCCCTACACGCTCGCAACAGGCACGGCTACTCAATGCTGCCGCGCTGTTCGCGCGCACTCGGTTCTGCGGGATCGTGAAGCTGTACCGACTCACTTACCTGCTTGACGTGACGCATTTGCAGCGGACAGGCACTACTGTGACAGGGCAGACATATCTAGCGTACAGCGTTGGTCCTGAACCTAGCTACCTTTCCAGCCTCTTTGAGCGCGGCCACCCGCGGGCACCTCTTGATGAGTCTTTGGCCGTACGCACCGACGAGAGTATTGACGTGTTTGGGCGACTGCTGTTGCCCAAGCAACCACCACTCCGGACAGACTTCACTCCACAACAGGTCGATCTAGCGAATTCGCTCTTCGAGCGATATCGCGAGGCGCATTGGGCAGAGGTCGACGTCAACTCTGACAACGGCGCATACGCTGCGACATGGGCACATGGTAGAGGGCACGGTCGTGTCATTGACCTGGTACGAACCATTTCTATGGACGATCCTCATGCAGAGTACGCTCTAGAGCGGTACCGGGAAGATCAACTACACCTGCGAACCCTGAATACGCATTTTGGCAATGCAGCCTAAGCTGCAAGCCGGCCAGGTTTGGACCAATCCACGCTACTACCAAGACGACAATGGCAAGTGGCATCGGAAGCATATTCTCGTCTTAGCGGTCGACGAATATGACGTAACCCATAGACCATTTACCAAGGTCGAACGCGCCAGAGCTACGACGCCACCTTGCGGTCATGAGCCGCAGTACCGCCCTGCGTACTTCGTCGGTCCAGGTTTGCTCGCGTGCTTGCCGCTCCCCACGTGGGTGGACCTTTCCTTCCGCGACGATGACGATATCCAGCACTGGGAACGCCTATTTCGCGCAGGCTTACTTATCTTCGTTGGGACTATGCCGCAGGGAACTTTCTGCGAGGTCCTGAAGTGTGCTGCGGCGTCGAACGGAACTACAGACCGGCAGCGCAGAAAGCTACTGGACGTTCGCAGCCAGTTGGGTTGCCAGTAGACCATCGTGTCCCCATCGGCGAATAGGTGGATGCCGCGATGTCCGCTTTCGGCCAGTAGCTGCCGTCCGCAACGCAATCCGCGCGAAGCCTCCGGCGCAGCCTACCTTACGCCTTCCGGATCGCCGCCTGCAAAAACGGCCGCAACTGCGTGGCCCGCTCTTCCCACGCCTCGATCGCACCCAGCGACTTGAGCGTCATCCCGATCTCGTCCAGCCCTTCCAGCAGCGCCTCGCGCTCACCCGCCGCGATCTCGAACGGCATCACGAAACCGCCGGGCCCGCGGATCTGGCAGGCCTCGAGGTCCACCGTGAAGGGCTCGAGCCCGTCCACCGCTTGCACGCGCTCCCGCACCTGCCGCATGCGTTCGGCGTCCAGCGTCACCGGCAGCACGCCGTTCTTCAGGCAGTTGTCGCGGAAGAATTCGGCGGGGCTCTCGCCGATCACGCAGCGCACGCCGAACGCGCGCATCGACCACACCGCGTGCTCGCGCGAGCTGCCGCAGCCGAAGTTCTGGCCCGTGACGAGGATGGGCGCGCCCGCGTACTGCGGCCGCTCCAGCACGAAGTCGCTGATCGATGTGCCGTCGGGACGGCGGCGCATGTAGGCGAGGAAGCCCTCGGCCATGTCGGCGTTCAGGTCCTTCAGCCAGGCCGAGGGGATGATCTGGTCGGTGTTGACGTCGTCCTGCGGCAGCGGTGCCGCCGCGCCCGTCACGCTGCGAAAGGGTTCCATCAGGCGTCCTCCGCCGGCAGCCAGTCGCGCACGTCGACGATGTAGCCCGCGAGGGCGGCGGCCGCGGCCATCTCGGCGCTCGCCAGGTGCGTGCGCACGCCGCGGCCCTGCCGGTTCTCGAAATTGCGGTTGGTGGTGGACACGACGCGTTCACCGGGCTGGCCGACGTCGCCGTTGGCGCCGGCGCACATCGAGCAGCCGGCATTGCGCCATTCGAAGCCCGCGTCCACGAAGATGCGGTCCAGGCCTTCGCGTTCGGCCTCGCGCTTCACTGTGCTGGAGCCGGGCACCACGATGGCCTTCACGCCCGGCGCGACCTTGCGATCGCGCACCACCGCGGCGGCAGCGCGCAGGTCGGGCAGGCGGCTGTTGGAGCACGAGCCGATGAACACGCGGTCGACCGGCACGCCGGCCAGCGGCGCACCGGCTTCGATGCCCATGTAGGCGAGCGCCGCGGTCGTGCGTTCCTCGGAGCCGCCCGGCACCGGCTCATCCACGCCGATGGCCTGCGAAGGATCGGTGCCCCAGGTGACCTGCGGCGCGACCTGGCTGCAGTCGACGGTGATCTCGCGGTCGAACTTCGCATCCGCGTCGGTGGGGAGCGTGCGCCACCAGGCGACGGCTTCGTCCCACGCGGCGCCGGTCGGCGCATTGGCACGGCCGCGGACCCATTCGATCGTCTTCTCGTCCGGCGCGATCAGGCAGGTGCGGCCACCCCATTCGATGGTCATGTTGCACAGGGTCATGCGCGCCTCGATGTCGAGCGCGCGGATCGCCTCGCCCGCGTATTCGACGGCATGGCCGCGGCCGGCGTCCACGCCGACGGTGCGGATCAGGTGCAGCGCGAGGTCCTTGGCGCCGACGCCGCGCGCGAGGCGACCCGTGAAGTTCACCCGCATCTGGCGCGGTCGCGTGAGCGCCATCACCTGCGTGCTCAGCACGTGCACCAGCTCCGTCGTGCCGCAGCCGAAAGCGAGGCAACCCAGCGCGCCGACGGTGGAAGCATGGCTGTCGGGGCAGGCGAGGGTGAGGCCAGGCAGCGCGATGCCGAGTTCCGGCGAGACCACGTGCACGATGCCGTGCTCCGGCGACTCCACGTCCACCAGCGACACCGCGTGCTTCTGCGCGCCGAGCTTCGTGGCGTCGATGTGCGCAGAGCGCAGCGGCATGCCGCTGCGCGTGGGCACCGTGTGGTCCTGCACCACGAGCGTCAGGTCGCGCCGGCGCACCGTGTGCTTGTTGGCATCCAGCTCGTGAAAGGCGTGCGGCGCGTGGAGCTCGTGCACCACGTGGCGGTCGATGTACAGCAGCTCGCGGCCGTCGCCGCGCGTGCCCACGTGGTGGAAATCCCAGATCTTGTCGAACAGCGTCTGGCTCATGCGCGCCTCACAAGGCCCTGGGCGCATCGCCCAGGAAGCGCTCTTCCATCGAAAGCCAGTCGTCGAGGCCCAGCACGCCGTTGTAGTCGCCGAAGCTTCCCATCAGGTCGCGCACGGCGGCCGTGTCGCGGTCGCGGTGCAGCGCGCCCAGCGCATCCTGCACGGCCTTTACCACCGCGTAGCGCACCACGCCCGCGTGGATCGCGAAGGAGCAGCCGACGGCATCGAGCACGTCGTCGGTGAGCAGGGTGGTGGGCGGCGTCTCCTGGATCACCGCCACCAGCGGCGCGCGCACGACGTCGGCCACGTAGCGCAGCTCCTCCGGCGTGTTGGCGCCCATCACGAGAGCGGCATCGGCGCCGGCTTCGACATAGGCCCGACCGCGCGCGGCGGCATCTTCCAGTCCGTGCATCGACTTCGCATCGGTGCGCGCGATGACGAGAAATTCGCGCGAGCTGCGCGCCTCGACCGCCGCGCGGATCTTGGTGACCATGTCCTCGCGCGAGGTGACCGGGATGCCTTGCGGCAGCAGGCCGCAGCGCTTGGGCGTGACCTGGTCCTCGATGTGGATTCCGGCGATGCCCGCGGCTTCGAAGTCGCGCACCGTGCGCACCACGTTCAGCACGCCGCCGTATCCCGTGTCGGCGTCGCACAAGAGAGGGATCGTGAGGTTGCGCGCGATGCGGCCGGCGTGCTGCACCACCTCGGCCATTCCGAGCAGCCCGACATCGGGTGCGCCCAGGATGCTGGCGGAAACCGCATTGCCGGAGAAGGCGACGGCGGGAAACCCGATCTGCTGCGCGATGCGCGCCGTGAGCCCGTCGTAGGCCCCCGGCAGCCGCACCACCGAGCCGCGCTCGAGCAGGCGGCGCAGGGTCGTTGAGCTCATGTTGGCATGCTAGCATGGGCTCCAACAATGAAGCCTGGGTGGTTTCCAGGCGCGGAGACAAAGCCATGACCCAGTCGTTCCCCCGTGGCGGCGCCATGCTGCCGATGCGCGCCCGGCTGCTGCTGCCCGCGGCGCTCCTCGCTTCTCCTTTCGCCGCGCGCGCGCAATCCGACTACCCGAGCCGGCCGGTGCGCTGGATCTGCCCGACGTCCGCGGGCGCCGGAACGGACTTCGCGGCGCGCGCGTACGCGAAGCTGGCGAGCGACGCGTGGAAGCAATCGGTCGTGGTCGACAACCGCTCGGGCGCGTCCGGGATGATCGGCCTGGACATGGTGGCGGACGCCGCGCCGGACGGGTACACGCTCGGTTTCTTCAGCGTTTCGCAGTTCCTCGATGCCACGCTGTCGAACAAGTACGTCTTCGATGCGCAGAAGGACTTCACGCCGATCTCCCTGCTGGCGTCGACGCCGCTGCTGCTGATGGTCAACACGGGCTCGAAGATCGAATCGCTGCAGCAGCTGCTCGCGCAAGCCAGGGCGAAGCCGCGTGCGATGAACTACGCGTCGGGCGGTGCCGGCGGCATCACCCACTTCGCGATGGAAGTGTTCCTCAAGCGCGCGGGAATCGAGGTGACGCACGTCGCTTACAAGGGCAGCGGGCCGGCGATGATGGACCTGCTGTCCGGCCAGGTGCAGATGGGCTTCTATACGCCGGCGGCGGTGATGCCGCACGTGAAGTCCGGCAAGCTGCGCGCGCTGGCGATCGCCTCCGCCGAGCGTTCGCCGATCTCGCCCGACGTGCCGACCTTCGCCGAACTGGGCATTTCCGGCGTGAGCATCGCCACGTGGTACGGCCTGTTCGGGCCCGCGAAGATGCAGCCTGCGCAAGTGGAGATGATCGCGCGCGCCATCCACGCCGGCGCCCGTCCCACCGCCATGCGCGACAAGATGATCGGCGACGGCCTCGAGCCGGTGCTGAGCAGCCCCGCCGATTTCGCGAAGTTCCTGAAGGCCGATCGCGAGCAGTGGCTGGGCGTGGCGAAGTCGATCAACTTCAAGCGCGAGAGCTGACGCAAGATCTGCGTGCGCAAGCCGGACGTCCCGAATACTCCCGTTTGAGGACGAGCGGCTGGGCGCAGCTCCCGAATCGTCGCTACAGTGCGAGCCACCCCGGCACGGCCGGCCACTGCAGTCCCGACAAGGAGACAACATGCGCGTACTGCTGATCGCGTTGTGCCTGGCCGCCCTCGGCGGCTGTGCCCAGGTGCCGCCCGCTGCCGCCGGCGCCGGCGCCGGTGCCGAGGCTTCGAACATGCGCCTGGTCGGCTACAGCGACCTGCAGGGACGCACGGCCTACCAGCCCACCATCCAGCAGCAGGGCAGCCGCTGGATCGCCTACGTCGGCCACCACGGCGACCGCAAGCCCAATCCGCTCTCGGGAGCGCCGGAGGACAACGGCACGTCGATCGTCGACGTCACCGATCCCGCCCGCCCCCGCTATCTCGCGCACGTCCCCGGCGAGACGGGCCGGGCCGAACAGGGCGGCGCCCAGATGGTGCGCATCTGTCCCGGCGCCACGCTGCCCAAGGGCGACAAGTCGAAGTTCTACATGCTGCGCACGTTCGGCAACCAGGCGCACGAGGTCTGGGACGTGACGACGCCGGAGCGCCCGTCGCTCGTCACGCGCATCGGCTCCGGCCTGAAGGGCACGCACAAGAACTGGTGGGAGTGCGACACCGGCATCGCCTACCTGGTGTCCGGCGACCCGCAGTGGCGCACCACGCGCATGACGCAGATCTACGACCTGTCGGATCCCGCGAAGCCCGTGTTCATCCGCAACTTCGGCCTGGTCGGGCAGCAGCCCGGCGCCACCGGCCCGGTGCCGATCTCGCTGCACGGCCCGATCTCCACGGGCCCCAAGGGCAACCGCGTGTACTTCGGCTACGGCACCAGCACCGACGGCGTGCTGCAGATCGTCGACCGGCAGAAGCTCCTGACGGGCGCGAAGGAGCCGACGCCGGAGAACCTGCTGGCCCCGCAGGTCGCGCGCATCGACCTGCCGCCGATGCACGGGGCGCACACCGTGTTCCCGCTGCTGCAGGTGGACGTGCCGGAGTTCGCGCGCAACTACCTCGGGCGCGTGCGCGACTTCATCGTGGTGACCGACGAAGCGATCCAGAAGGAGTGCCTGGAGGGGCGCCAGATGGTCTGGGTGGTGGACATCAGCACGGAAACCAGGCCGTTCGGGGTTTCCAACTTCACCGTCCCGGAGGGCAGCGGCAACTTCTGCTCGCGCGGTGGCCGCTTCGGCACCCATTCGTCGAACGAGAACATGACGCCGCTGTACTACAAGCGGCTGATGTTCTTCGCGCACTTCAACGCCGGCGTGCGCGTGCTCGACGTGCGCAACCCGCTGGCGCTGAAGGAAGTGGCGCACTACATCCCCGCGATGACGGAGAACACCGTGGTGCTGGAAACCCCCGCCGCCCAGCGCGCCGGCGGCCTGCCGTTCACCGCCGCCGCCGATCGCCGCGCCATCCAGACCAACAACGTCGAAGTGGACGACCGCGGCTACGTCTACATCGTGGATCGCGCCAACACCGGCATGCATATCCTCGAACTGACGGGCGCCGCGCGGGGGCTCGCGGACTGGAGCAAGGCAGCGAAGTAAGCGGCCGGCGGGGCTACGCCAGTCACCGGCTCCCGGTCAAGCATCCGGTGGTTACGCGGGGTATTGCCCTCCGCAGTGGCGTCCTGGCGCCGTCTCCCCGACAATCCTGCCGATGCAGAACAAGGAAGAAGCGGCCCCGCTGGTCGAAGAAGAGATCCAGGTGATCCTGGAGGACGAGGCCGAGCTGACGGCCAAGGAACTCGCGCAGGAGCGCAAGGCAGCCATCGAGGAGCACAAGCGCAAGGCCTGGCTGGGGCATACGGCGGCAGAGCTGGCCGGCCGCATCCCCGTTTCCGTGTTCGCCCTGGGCAGCCACCTCGCGAACGCCTGAGTGGACGACCCCAACCAGATCGAGGTGCCTCCCTCGTTCGTGGCGTTGTTCACGGGGTCCGGCGGGTATCGCCTGACGCGGCCCATGGCCGAAGTGCGCGAGCGCTACGAGCTGTGCGAGGACCTGGCGCAGATGCTCTGCGAGCAGGCCTCCACCGCGGCCTTCAAGTCCGGCGCCGCCGAGGGCGAGGTGTTGGCCGGCATGCGAACGGCGCTGTCGTCCGAGGGGGGCCCGCTGCAGGCGCCCGAGCCCGCGTGGGTCGTGACGCGGATCGCCGAGATCCTGGGGTGGGAGCTGCCGGGGCCCGGCTGAGAGCGCTCCATCCCCGTACCTGGATTGCGTCGCTAGCGGCCCAGACCTTTCTGTTGCAGCCAGCCTGCCATGTGCCTTGCAACGTCGACGTTGTTCAGGTCGGACATGGGAAAGTGGGTGTTGCCGCGAATGCCGACCGCCGGCAGTTCCACCAGGGTCACGTCGCCGCCGTGACGGTTGACGGTGTCGCGCCAGCGGCGGGCGGCTTCGCGGAATACGCGCCATTGCTCCTGGCCGGGATTGGCGCTCGGCTGGTCCGGGATGTTGTCGCCGTAGTAGACGACGATCGGCAGGCGCGTGAGCTGGCGGAAGTCCGCCAGCGGGATCGTGGGCGGCGTGAAGGGCCGGCCCGCGAAGGTCAGCGTGGGCGCTTCTCCTTGCGGGAACAGGAAGTCCCCTCCGGGTTCGAACGAGACGATCGCGCGGACATTCGGGTTCTTGATGGCCGTGCGCCACCCCAGCGTGCCGCTTTGCGAATGCGTGACCAGGATGCCGGGACCGATCTTCGTGAACAGGGCGGAAACGGCGTCGGTGTTGACCTCGACGTCGTAGGGCCCGGTGTTGGGCACCGCCTGGCGGAAGAACTGTTCCAGCGCGCCGGCGTCTTTCGAGAAGGCGACACCCGGGTAGAAATCGGGCCAGGCACCGAGGCGGAATACGCCGAACCACATCTGCTCGTCGGGCGTAGCCGGGATCTCGACGGGGGCGATGCTTCTGGCAGCGCGCCCCCGCCGCGGCTGGTCGAGCAAGTACACGGGGTAGCGTTCCCGCAGGAAGATGTTCTGGAACCCCTCGCGGCCGTCAGGCGTCGATTCCCACGTCTTCGCGGATTGCCCGTGACCGTGCCAGAACACCAGCGGCAATGCGCGGGCATTCGCGGGGACCTGGTAGAAGACGTAGGCATGGTCGCCATGCAGCGTCTGCCCCTGCGGGTTGGGCGTTGGCGTGTAGGCTCCTTGGGCGATCGGGTCGAAGTTGCCGGGCGTCCGCTTGACGCTGCCGCCGACCGCAAAGCTGCCTTGCTCCTGGATCGCCAGGGCAGCGGGCTTGCCAGGACCCATGCCGACCGGCACCGCACAGGCGGCGCACAGGAGGGCAGCAGAGGCCAGGGTGAGAAGGTTGCGTTGTTGCTTCATGGGTGCGGCGTTCAGGCAGGGGCCGGCATTCCGGCCAGCAGTTTCTCGAGCGTCACCGGGTAATCGCGCACCCGCACGCCCGTGGCGTTGTGGATCGCGTTCGCGATCGCGGCGCTGACACCGCACATGCCCAGCTCGCCGACACCCTTCGCCTTCATCGGCGAGGACATGGGGTCCACCTCGTCCAGGAAGATGACGTCCTGGCGCGGAATGTCCGCATGCACCGGAACCTCGTAGCTCGCCAGGTCATGGTTGATGAACAGGCCGTGGCGTTCGTCCACCGCCAGTGCCTCCATGATCGCGCCGCCGACGCCCATGGTCATCGCGCCGATCACCTGGCTGCGGGCCGACTTGGGATTCAGGATGCGGCCGGCCGCGCAGACCGCGAGCATCCGGCGCACACGGATCTCCGCCGTGAACGCATCCACGGCCACTTCCACGAAGTGGGCGCCGAAGGTGGATTGCTGTGCCTTCTTCGCCAGGTCACCGAACTCGATGAAGTCCTCGGCCACCAGCTCACCGTGGGCGGCGGCCTGCCGCAGCGGAACGCCGCGCGAGCCGGCGCGGACCTCGCCGTCCGAGAAGCTGGCCTTGGCGGGGTCGATCCCGAGCCTGTTGGCCACGGCTTCGCGCAGCTTCACGCATGCCGCATACACACCTGCCGTGGCGCTCGCCGCGCCCCACTGGCCACCCGAACCAGCGGAGACCGGGAAAGTGGAGTCGCCCAGGCGCACGAAGACGCTGTTCAAGGGCACACCCATCATCTCGGCGGCCGTCTGGGCGATGATGGTGTAGCTGCCCGTGCCGATGTCGGTCATGTCGGTTTCCACCGTGACCCGGCCGCGGGCATCCAGGCGCACGCGCGCGGCGGACCTGGTGACGGGCGCCCCACGGTAGGCGGACGCGACGCCCATGCCCACCAGCCATCGTCCGTCCCGCACTTGGGCCGGTCGCGCATGGCGCCGATTCCAGCCGAAGCGATCGGCCCCCACCCGCAGGCACTCGACGAACTGGCGCTGCGAGAACGGCTGGCCGGCGGACTTCGCATCGTTCTCTGCCGCCTCCGGCTTGCGGCCCTGGGGATCGTCAGCCGACTGGGGCGGACTGTGGTCCGGCACAACCTGCGTGTCGTTGCGGACCCGGAGTTCGACCGGATCCATGCCGAGCTTGTCGGCCAGTTCGTCCATGGCCACCTCGAGTGCCATGTGTCCCGTCGCTTCGCCCGGGGCTCGCATGGCATTGGCCTCCGGCAGGTCCAGGACCGCGAACCGGGTTGCCGTCATGCGGTGGGCGCCGGCGTACAGCATGCGGGTCTGGTGAACCGCACCATCGGGCTTGCCACCCGGCAGGTCACCCGACCAGCTCTCGTGTCCGATGGCCGTGATCCTGCCATCCCTCGTCGCGCCGATCCGCACGCGCTGGATGGTCGCAGGCCGGTGGGTCGTGTTGTTGGCGATCAGGGCTCGCTGCAGGGCGACCTTCACGGGACGACGCGCCGCCCGCGCGCCCAAGGCGGCCAGCAGGGCGTCTGCGCGCAGGAACAGCTTGACCCCGAAGCCGCCGCCGACGAAGGGGGAGATGACTCGCACCTTCTCCTTCGGGATGCCGAGCGTCAGGGCGATCTCGCCCTTGTTCCAGTCGACCATCTGGGTCGAGGTCCAGATCGTGAGCTGGTCTCCCTTCCACGCCGCGAGCGTCGCGTGCGGCTCCATCATGGCGTGCGTCTGGTCGGGGGTCGTGTACGTGGCGTCGACCTGCACGGGGGCGGCGGCGAAGGCGCCGGTGAAATCGCCCACCGCCGAATCCGGCGCGCCCGCCGTGATGCTCTTGGGCCTGAAGGCGGAGCTCCTCGCTTCCTCCAGGTCGTACTTCCCGGGGGCGCGGTCGCAGGTGACGCGCACCAGCTCCGCCGCCGCGCGGGCCTGCTCGAAGCTCTCCGCGACGACGAGGGCCAGCGCCTGGTGGTAGTGGTCGATGTCGGAACCGGCCAGCAAGCTGGCGGTGTTCATCCGTCCCTTGCCGAGCTTGCCGGCGGTTTCGGCGGTGACGATGGTGATCACGCCGGGCGCCCGCCGTGCCGCGGCGAGGTCCAGCGAGCGGATCCGGCCCTTGGCGACCGGCGCGCCCACGACGTACCCGTAGGCCGGGTTGCGCACCGCGTCATGCCGCTCGTACGCATAGGGGGCGGTGCCGGTGGTCTTGAGGACGCCTTCGACCCGGTCGACCGGCTTGCCGACGATCTTCAGCTGGTCGATCGGATTGGTGGTGGCGGGGGTGTCGAACTTCATGGATTCAGCTCCTGGCCTGGTTCATCACGGCGGCCAGCGTGCGCTCGGCCAGTGGCACCTTGAAGGCGTTCTCGTGCGTCGGTTGCGCGCCTGCGAGCAGGCCGGCTGCGACAGCGCGGGCACCGCGCGGCATCTCCGATTCGGCCGCTTCCACCCGCCAGGGCTTGTGCGAGACGCCGCCCAGCGCCACCCGCCCGGTGCCGTCCCGCTGGATGATCGCGGCGACCGAGACGATGGCGAAGGCGTACGACGCCCGGTCCCGCACCTTGTGATAGAGCTGCGTGCCGCCGACGGGTCGCGGCAGCGTCACGGAAGTGATCAGTTCGCCGGCGTGCAGGTTGGTGTCGATGTGCGGCGTGTTGCCCGGCAGCCGGTGGAAATCGGCGATCGGGATCACCCGCGTCGCGCCGTCGCCTCGCACGGTTTCCACGGTGGCATCGAGCGCGCGCAGTGCCACTGCCATGTCGCTCGGATGCGTCGCGATGCAGGCCTCGCTGGAACCGACGATGGCGTGCAGGCGACTGAACCCGCCGAGGGCGGAACACCCACTGCCGGGGACCCGCTTGTTGCACGGCATGTTGGTGTCGTAGAAGTAAGGGCAGCGCGTGCGCTGCAGCAGGTTGCCCGCCGTGGTGGCCATGTTGCGCAACTGACCGGACGCGCCGGCCACCAACGCGCGCGAGAGGACGCCGTAGTCCCGGCGCACGCGCGCGTCGGCAGCGAGGTCGGCATTGCGCACCAGGGCGCCGATCCGCAGGCCGCCGTCGGCGGTCGCCTCGATCTTGTCCAGCGCCAGGCCGTTGACGTCCACCAGGTGCGTGGGGGTCTCGATCTGCAGTTTCATCAGGTCGAGCAGGTTGGTGCCGCCGGCAAGGAACCTGGCACCGGGTCGCGCGGCAACGGCGGCCGCAGCCTGGGCCGGGGACAGGGCGCGTTCGTAGCTGAAGGGCTTCATGACCGCACCCCCGCCACCTCGCCGATCGCGTCGAGGATGTTCGCGTAGGCGCCGCAGCGGCAGATGTTCCCGCTCATGCGCTCACGGAGTTCCGCGGCCGAAATCAGCGGCTGCGCGGTGATGTCGGCCGCGCCGTGGCTCGGCACGCCACGACGGATCTCGTCGAGCACGCCCACTGCGGAACAGATCTGCCCGGGCGTACAGTAACCGCACTGGTAGCCATCGTGCTTGATGAAGGCCGCCTGCATCGGGTGCAGCGACTTGGGTGTGCCGAGCCCTTCGATGGTCGTGACCTTCGCGCCCTGGTGCATGACCGCGAGACTCAGGCAGGAAACGGTGCGGCGTCCGTTGACCAGCACGGTGCAGGCGCCGCACTGGCCCTGGTCGCAGCCCTTCTTCGTTCCGGTCAGGTGCAGGTGTTCGCGCAACGCATCGAGCAGGGTCGTGCGGGTGTCGACCTGCAGCGTACGCGCGGTGCCGTTCACCTCCAGGGTGACGTTCGCGAAGACCGGAGCTCCTGGCCCGCGCGCTTGTGCCCCAGCGGATGCCGGCACGGTCGCGGCTGCCGACGCGGCTCCGGCGATCAGGAGGTCTCGACGTGAAAGCGTGAGGTCGTCCAGGGTAGTCATGGGGCTGCAACCTTCCTGCCCGTGGCGCGTGCTCATTGCTTCTTCTCCCGAAACACCTCGCGCGCGACCGAGGTTGCGGTGACGGCGTTCGGCCAGCCGGAATAGAAGGCGAGGTGCGTGATGGCTTCGATCAACTGCGCTTCCGTCAGGCCGTTGTCGCGTGCGAGCGCAAGGTGGGAACGCAGCTGGTCCGGGCGGTTCATCGCGATCAGGGCACTCACCGTGACCAGGCTGCGATCCCGTGGAGAGAGGCCGGGCCGGGCCCAGACGTCTCCGAAAAGAACGGTGTCCGTGAGGTCGGCCAGCTTCGGATTGATGTCTCCCATGAGCTGCTGTGCACGGGTCGGTTGCGGCGACGTTGCCGGAGACTGAGCCTGGGCGTGGCTCACGCCGGCGGCGGCCAGCGTCGCCAGCATTGCGCTCGCCAGCCGGCTTGCCATCGACTTCTTCATCGGGTCTCTCCTGTGTTCGACGTGGGACTTCCGTACTGGAGGTCGCTGACTTGTTCCAGCCAGTCGACGGACTTGCCATCGAGGTTCTCCGAGATGGCGATGTGGCTCATGCCGGCGCTTGGCGCCGCCCCGTGCCAATGCTTCTCCCCCGGGGGAATCCAGACCACGTCACCGGGGTGGATCTCCTGAACGGGGCCACCCCAGCGCTGCACCCGCCCGACTCCCCCCGTCACGATGAGCGTCTGCCCGAGGGGATGGGTGTGCCACGCCGTCCTGGCTGCCGGCTCGAAGGTGACCAGGGCGCCGCCGACGCGCGCCGGAGCGTCCGCGCGGAAAGGCATCTCGACGCGCACGCGGCCCGTGAAGTTCTGGGAAGAACCCGCCGTCGCATGCTGGCTGCCGTGGCGGGAGATGCGTAGTCCCTGGTCCGGCTGCGCCAGCGCCGATGCAGCGAATGAAAGGGACGTGATGGCCGTGGAGAGGAAATTCATCGAAGAGCAGGTTCGGGTGGGAAGCGCGCCGGAGCAGCGGTCGAAGCACTTTAGGAGCAGCTCCCAGCCCGGACTAGCCACGAAAGTCTTGAAGGATTCGCAAGCTGCGGCTTGATAATTGGCGCATGCCCATCAATGAACTTCGGTCGATCACGATCTTCGCCAAGACGGCCGAACTGGGCAGTTTGCGAAAGGCAGCGGAGGCTCAGAGCATGACGCCGCAGGCGGCGAGCCAGGCGCTGGCGCAGCTCGAACAGCACCTGGGCGTGCGGCTGTTTCATCGCACGACCCGCAGCATGTCGTTGACGGACGCAGGCCGGCACTTCCTGGACATGGCTCTCCCGGCGCTGACGAACCTGCAGCGCGCCCTGGAGGTGACGCGGCGAACCACCGACGAGATCGCAGGGCCACTGCGCATCGTCGGACCGCGCTCCGTGTTCGGACCTGTTTTCTGGCCGCTCCTGGATGAGTTTTGCAAGCTCTACCCCGAGGTGCAGCCGGATGTCGAGCTGGACGATCGCATCGGCAATTGGGTGGAGGACCGTGTCGACGTGGGATTTCGCATCGGCCTGTCCGCTGCCGAGGGGGTGATCGCCCGGAAGTTGTTCCCGTTGCAATTGATCGTCTGCGCGGCACCCGGGTACCTGGCCAGGTACGGGGCTCCGGAGTCGGTGGAGGCACTGGGTACCCACCGCTGCACCGCCTTCCGGAGTCCGGGGACGGGCCGGGTGCTCCCCTGGCGCGTGAAGACCGACGAGGACATCACGGACTTGCAGGTGCAGCCCTCGCTTTGCGTGAACGACGAGGAGCTCGAAACGCAGGCAGTCCTCGCCGGTCATGCGATCGGGCAACTCACCGGAATCGCGGCCGCTTCGCACATTCGCGCGGGCCGCCTGGTGCCCTTGCTGACGCAGCACGTGGCGGATGCGTCCAGCGCGTTCGTCTACTACGGCAGCCGTGCCGCGCAGCCGGTGCGCGTCCGCGCCTTCATCGACCTGGCGGTGAAGCGTCTCGCGGGCAACACCGAATTCGTTCTGGCCGCCGAGGAACTCGCCAAAGCCGAAGCGAAGGGCCGCGCCCACGTTTCCAGCCTCGACCCTGCTCCTTAGCCCTCAGGGGAGCTGGAGCCGGTTGTTCCCGCGTCGTGGGCAGCCTCAGACATCCAGTCTCCGCTCGCTCATCCACTTCACCATGGCCGGATCGCGGTGCGAGAAGAAGCTGCTCCGGCCGGTCTCGAGCTGCGCGATGCGCTCCATGTCGGCGGCGTCGAGCTCGAAGTCAAAGATCCGGAGGTTCTCTTCCATGCGCGCCTTGCCGACCGTCTTGGCGAGCGCCACGATCCCGCGCTGGACGACCCATCGAAGGACGACCTGGCCGACGGACCGGCGATGCTTTCGGGCGATGTCCGCCAAGTCTTCGTTCTGGAAGAGGTTGTTCCGACCCTCGGCGAACGGAGCCCAGGCCTGCGCCTGGACATCGTTGCCGCGCATGAACGAGACACTCTCTTCCTGCTGGTGGAATGGATTCACCTCCACCTGGTTGACGGCGGGTGCGACCTCGTTGAAGGCCTTGATGTCCATGAGCCGATCCGGATGGAAGTTGCTCACGCCGATCGCCCGCACCTTGCCCTCCTTCAAGGCTTGCTCCATGGCTCGCCACGACCCGTGGACATCCCCGAACGGCTGGTGGATCAGGTACAAGTCGAGGTAGTCCAGCTGCAGGCGGCGGAGGGACTTGTCGATGGCCCGGGTGGTCCGGTCGAAGCCGGTGTCCTGCACCCACAGCTTCGTCGTCACGAAGAGTTCGTTTCGCGGCACGCCAGCCTGGCGGATGCCCCTGCCGACGGCTTCCTCGTTGAGGTAGGACGCGGCAGTGTCGATGAGGCGGTAGCCGGCGCCGATCGCGTCGACGACGCAGCGCTCGCATTGCTGCGCATCCGGGATCTGGAAGACGCCGTAGCCCATCATGGGCATCTCGACGCCGTTGTTCAGTGTGACTCGTTGCATGCAGTGATCCGTCCTTTTGCAGTACGTCCACTGTAGGGAGCCGATCGCGCGTGCGGTAGTGGCTTGCAGCTTGATTCACTGGCAAGCCATACATGACAGCTAGCGATACCGCCCAGTCTGCGCATCGATCACGACGAGGCGGAGCTCACCCGTGGAGGTGAGCAGCTTGACGCGCCAGATGAGGCTGTTGTCCACGTGAACGCCATGCTCCACCGCCAGCACGCGGCCCGGTGCCTTGCGCTGGGCGATGGAAGCGGCTTCCTCGCGGCCGACCCCCGCCCACGCAGTGGGCAGCAGGAAGACCAGCGCGAGGAGGACGGCGACGCTGGAGCGGGGAATGCGGGGCATGAGGCTCCTTTTCTGAGGTTGCGTTCAGGATAACGAGACCTCCATGAACGATCGCTGAACGGCCTGCCGAGCCCCGCCTCCGAGGCTCAGCCGGGCTTCACGGGCACGTAGATCCGTCCTCCCGCCGCGCGGAATTCGACGCTCTTGCGCGCCATCCCCTCCTGGGCCAGGGCGAAGTCGCGGACCTCCTGCGTGATCTTCATCGAGCAGAACTTCGGCCCGCACATCGAGCAGAAGTGCGCCACCTTGGCGCCGTCCGCGGGCAAGGTCTCGTCGTGGAAGTCCCTGGCCGTTTCCGGGTCCAGCGACAGGTTGAACTGGTCCTGCCAGCGGAATTCGAACCGCGCCTTGGACAGCGCCTCGTCCCAGGCGCGCGCCCCGGGGTGGCCCTTGGCGACGTCCGCCGCGTGCGCTGCGATCCTGTACGCGATCAGGCCCTGCTTCACGTCGTCGCGGTCCGGCAGCCCGAGATGCTCCTTGGGCGTGACGTAGCAAAGCATGGCGGTGCCGAACCAGCCGATCATGGCCGCGCCGATGGCGCTCGCGATGTGGTCGTAGCCCGGCGCGACGTCGATGGTCAAGGGCCCCAGCGTGTAGAAGGGCGCCTCGTGGCAGTGCTCGAGCTGCTCCTCCATGTTGGCCTGGATCAGGTGCATCGGCACGTGGCCCGGGCCTTCGATGATCGTCTGCACGTCGTGCTCCCACGCGACCTGCGTCAGCTCGCCCAGCGTGCGCAGCTCCGCGAACTGCGCTTCGTCGTTCGCGTCCGCGCCCGAGCCGGGCCGCAGCCCGTCGCCCAGCGAGAAGCTCACGTCGTAGGCCTTCATGATCTCGCAGATCTCCTCGAAGTGCGTGTACAGGAAGTTCTCCCGGTGGTGGGCGATGCACCACTTGGCGAGGATCGAGCCGCCGCGGGAGACGATGCCGGTGCGGCGCTTCGCCGTGAGCGGGATGAAGGGCAGCCGCACGCCGGCGTGGATGGTGAAGTAGTCCACGCCCTGCTCGGCCTGCTCGATCAGCGTGTCGCGGTAGATCTCCCAGGTGAGGTCCTCCGCCACGCCGCCGACCTTTTCGAGCGCCTGGTAGATCGGCACGGTGCCGATCGGCACCGGCGAGTTGCGGACGATCCAGTCACGCGTCGTATGGATGTTCCGCCCGGTGGAGAGGTCCATCACCGTGTCCGCGCCCCAGCGGATCGCCCAGACCAGCTTCTCGACTTCCTCTTCGATGCTGGAGGTCACGGCCGAATTGCCGATGTTGGCGTTGACCTTCACCAGGAAGTTGCGCCCGATCGCCATCGGCTCCAGCTCGCCATGGTTGATGTTCGCGGGGATCACGGCGCGTCCGCGCGCCACCTCCTGCCGCACGAACTCCGGCGTGATCTGCTCCGGGATCTGCGCGCCCATGGGGTTGCCGCGCAGGCGGGCCGCCCGCTCGGGGTCCGCCAGGTACTCCGCCATCCATTCGCGCCGGCCGTTCTCGCGGATCGCCACGTACTCCATCTCGGGGGTGACGATGCCGCGGCGCGCGTAGTGCATCTGCGTGACGTTGGCGCCGGCAACGGCCCGGCGCGGCTGGCGCTCCAGCGCGCGTGCCTGCTCCCGCAAGCCGTGCAGGCGCGGGTCCTCGCTTTCGCCGCGCAGCCCGTCGTCGCGGGGCTGGGGCGCGCGTCCTTCGTAGGCGACGGTGTCGCCGCGTGCTGCGATCCACGCGGCCCGCGGCGCCGGCAGTCCCTGTCGCACGTCGATGTCCGCCGCGGGATCGGTGTAGGGCCCCGAGGTGTCGTACAGCGTCACGCGCTCGCCGTTCGACAGGCCGACTTCGCGCATCGGCACGCGCACGTCGGGGTGGAGTTCGCCCGGGGCGAAGGTCTTGCGGGAGGCGGGAAGGGGCTCGCGCGTGCGTGCCAGCCGTTGCGCGATGGTATCGGGAGCGTTCATCGTCCATCCTGTCCAGAGTTGCGGAAGTGCTCCGGAAGGACGACGGACCGGCCCGTGGGCGGGCGAGGCCTTCAGCTCTCCTTACGCCGGTACGAACCGGTTCAAGTTCACGGGTTTGGTCTTGCCATCTCAGCGATGCGGCTTGCGGCCGCTCGCACCCCGGAGCAGGGCCGAGTGTACATAAGGATTACGGGGAGGGGCTGCCGGATGTCCGGCGGGAGAAACGGCGCAGCACGTGCCACGATTCCAGGGTGACGAGGACCGACCAGGCAAGGGTCAGGACGAAGAGCACGCCCGCGACGGCGGCGAGCGCCGCGGCGTCGGCGGTGAAAGTGAACCAGCCGAGAATTGCGGCGGCCCCGATGGCGGGCGCGTTCATCGCGACGGCTGCGGCCCAGATCCATCCCGGGCGCGCCAAGGAGGCGGCGCCGCGAATCCGGTGGCTTGCCTGCTTGATCACGCTGGCGTGCGGCCTCGGCGGCTCCCTACGCCAGCAGCCTTTTCGCTTCCTGCGGGTCCACCCCGTACATCTCGGCGAACTCGGCAACCGTCTTGCCGCTGGCCTTGAACGCGTTCTGCAGGGCTTCGCGGCGCGCGCTTTTTTGCGCCACGATGGCCAGGGCGTCTTCCAGCAGCGATTGCAGCTTGTCGTCGGGCGAGGTGAAACGCTCGCGGTAGTCTTCGCGGCTCAGCCCGGACGCCTCGATGGCGGCCGCCAGTTGCTCGACGGCATGCTGGCGCGCCCGCTCCGGCGCCTTGCCGCTGCGGCGCTTGTACAGCTCCAGGATTGCATGATGCACATGCTCCGGCGCCACGGGCTCCACCGGCCTGGCTTGCAGGTCGTGGCGGGCCAGGCCGGAGGCCACGGCCTCGATGTAGCGGGTCGAACGCGTGTGCACCCCGAGCGCTACCTTGAGCTCGGCCGCGGGCAGCGCCTCCGGGTGCGCCGCCACGAGCTCTTCGAAGACGCCGACCTTGAGGGGAAGGAACCGGGCGCCGAACAGCCGCGGATACAGCTCGAACAGTTTGTGGAGGAGGGGGGGCACGGGCCGCGGCGCTTTGCGCGCGGCGGCCTGCCCGCGCGAAGCCTGGGCAGTAACGGTCGAGTCTTGGGTCGTGGTCATGTTCTTGGTCGACAGGCGCGCACCGGTGCGGCCAGTCCCTTGGGCAGTCGGCGGACTGCTCCGATGGTGCTTCATCCGCCTGGCGAAGTTGCCTCCCATCGGAGTTCTTCACCGGCGGCCACAGTTTAGTTGCAAAGGGCGGGAGCCCCGTCCGCCCGGCCGGAACGGGTCGAGTATGCTGCCGGCTTTCGTATCGGAGGGAGCGAATGACGCAATCTGAATCACCCCAGAAGACTTCCGCCTTCATGAAGGCACTCAAGCCCAGCCCCCAATTGGCTGCCGTGATCGGCCCTGAACCCGTGCCGCGCACCGAGGTCACCAAGCGGCTGTGGGCTTACATCAAGCAGCACAACCTGCAGAACCCCGCGAACAAGCGCAACATCCTTTGCGACGACAAGCTCAAGGCGGTCATGGGGAAGGACGAGGTCACGATGTTCGAGATGACCGGGCTCGTGGGCAAGCACCTGAGCCAGGCCTGAGTCCCTCGCCGCGGACGCGGCCGCGCGCAGGCATCGCCTGGCGCAAGGAACGCCCCCTCTCAGGAGGGGATGCGCCACCCCAGCTTCTCGAAGCTGCGAAGAACTTCTTCCGAGCTCCTTCCCCACGCCGTCTCCACGTTGGCGCTCGTGGTGACGCGGGCGATGGCCGTGTTGACCGGGACGCCTTTCGCGATCCAGTAGACGGCCCCCATGAAGGCCGAGCGCGCCACGCCGTCCTTGCAGAAGACGAGGCTCTTCGTCACGTTGCACACCGCGCCCAGCAGCGCGGCGAACTCGCAGGCCTGGACCAGCGTGGGAGTGGCGGCCCGCTGGTCGATGGGAATCGTGTACAGCATCCAGCCGCTGCTGGCGGCCGACCTCGGGTCGTAACCGGGGCGCTGGTGGCTGGCGTCGAGCAACGACACGGCAACCCCGAATCCCTCGGCCCGCAGTGCCGAGAGGTCGTCGTCGCTGGGGTTGCTCGTGGCCAGGATGGTCGATTCGTCGATCCACCACCTGCGCATGGAGGAACTGGTTCCGGCAAGCATCGCAGCCCCCTCAGGAGGCGCGGCCCGGGGGCTTCGCGTAGGCGGTGCGCTTGTCGTTCAAGGCGCCGAGCATCATCTGGCCCAGTCCGATGGGGTAGTCGTCGGGAAGCCGCTGCTTCAGCCTGGCCGCCAGTTGGTCGGTCTCGCGCACCATGCACGTCAGGAACTCGATGCGTCCCAGGCCGGAGGGGCAGGGGCCGTAGCCCGTGACCAGGGGGTCGAAGGGCACCCCGGCGCCGAGCTTGGGCAGGTGCCGCGCCAGCGACAGGAAGGGGCCCAGCATCTGGATCCTGGCGAGCGCCGCGTAGTCCGGACTGTTCTCGCTGTACGACGCGTCGGCCAGCAGCAGGATCAGCCAGTAGTGCAGGTCCGCGAGCCACGCAATGCCCAGCGCCTCCGGGTTCCTGATCAGGTTCTGCTCCCCGATGAAGGCCGTCGGATTGACCGGCAGGGGATAGGACGGATACGCGGCGTCGCTCCTTGAGCGGCTCCAGGCATCGTCGCGTCCCTTGAAACCGTCGTGCGTGGCCATGAAGACGCGCCGGAAGAACTGGAAATGGCCTTCCTCGCCTTCGATCTTGATGTTCTCGAGCTTTCCGAGCCAGGGCGCGAGCCTGGCCTCCGTGCCGGGCGCGCCGGCGATGTATTCGCGCAGGGTGTGGATGATGGCGTCGTAGAGGCTGCCCACGTGATTGGGCCTGGCGTTCCCGCCGAGCGCGCGATCGAGCCTGGCCAGGAAGTGGCGATCCCCATCGTTCGCCTGCCCGGGATCGATGCTGCCTGCCGCGGCTTCGCAGTACACGTACTTCGCGACGCTTTCCTCGGTGAGCGGTTCGAGGTTGAACTCGAAGGGGTACACCTCCGGCTCGAACGGGAAGCCCTGGCGCGCCAGGCTCGGGCCGGCGCCGAGCGCGACCAGCAGGCTGTTGACGTCCCGCAGGTGCTGCATCTCCATGGCCGAGACGCCGAACAGGTCGTTCGAGTTCGGAAGGCCGGACCCGACGATCCCGGAGTACTGGGGCTTCACCGAGAACGCTCCGTACAGGTACTGCACCATCAGGGCGTGTTCGATCTCCGCGGCCTGGCGCAGCAGGCGGAGCAGCTCGATGTAGGGCTCGGCGAACTCGCGGACGATGTGTTTGCGTCCTGCGTTCCCGGGCGAGGCGTCGTACTTCTCGCCGGGCTGGTGGGCGTGCGCATCGCGATGCAGGGCGAAGTACGCGGCGGGGAGGGCCACCCCCTGCGCGGCCAGCCTCTGGAGGAAGGCCCGTCGCGGCGAGGGCTCGTTGCCGTTCTCGAAGATTCTTACTTGCGCGCGCACGATACCCCTCCTCTGTACGTGTAAAACCCGCCCCTGCCGCCGGCAGCGGACAACTCGCATGCGCACGGGACGCCATGGCTGGCGCCGCCATGAACATGACTGTCGCGAATGGGGTGCCCCTCCCTCGGGTCCTGCTTTTCGCCAGCGATAAAGCTTTCGCCGGTTCACAATAAGTAGTACATCGCGTCCGGTTTTTCTTTGAGCAATGTGAAAGCCGGGTGACAAAAGGTCACGGCTGCTCGGCGGCGCACTTCATCGTTTCCGGGGATGCCATCCGGGTCTCGACCGTGGTTGAATGCGCCTCGAAACGCGGACCGCCGCAGCGATTCGAACGAGGAGACCCATGACCCGCACATCCACTCCGCCCGGCACGAACCTGGCCCGCCGCAACCTGCTGCTCGGTGCCGGCCTGTCGGCCCTCCCCGGCGCGCGCTGGGCCTTCGCGCAGCAGGCCGCGCCCGCGCCCGGCCCGCGCAAGACGATCACGGTGGGCGGCCGGCGCGCGCGCGTGATCGACATCCATAGCCATTGCTACATCCCGGGCTCGGCGAAGACGATCGCGGCGGCCGACGTGGCGGCGCAGGCGAACCCGGCGGAGAACGCGCCGGTGGCGAAGTCCCTCACCATCGGCGACGCGCGCATCGCGCAGATGGACGCGCGCGGCATCGACGTCGGCGTGCTGAGCGTCAACCAGTACTGGTGGTACGCGGCCGCGTCCCCCGACGACGCCGCGCGGTTCATCCGCTACCAGGACGAAGGCCTGCGCGCCATCGTGGATCGCCATCCCGGCCGCTTCGCGTTCCTGTCCTCGCCCGCGCTGCAGCATCCCGCGCTGGCCGCGCAACAGCTCGAATACGCGGTGAAGAACCTGGGCGCGCGCGGTGCGTCGGTCGGCGGCCACGTCAACGGGCGCGTTCCTTCCGGCCCCGAGTTCGACGTCTTCTGGGCCAAGGCGCAGGAGCTCGACGTGCCGGTGTTCATGCACCCGGGCGGCGCCGAGAACGTCGTGCGCCCCGGCGCGCTGGACGGACGCGGCGACCTGGTGAACGTGGTGGGCAATCCGCTGGAGACCACGATGTTCGCCACGCGCATGATCTTCGACGGCACGCTCGACCGCTTCCCGCGGCTGAAGGTGATCCTCGCGCACGGCGGCGGCTATCTCGCTTCCTACCTGGGCCGCACCGATGTCGCCTGCGCCGTGCGCCCGAATGCGAAATGCGCGAACAAGCGCAGCGCCTCCGAGTACTTCCGCGACCAGCTGTACGTGGACTCGATGGTGTTCTCGGCCGAAGGGCTCCGGCACCTGGTCGCGACCTGCGGCGCCGACCACGTCGTCTACGGCTCGGACATGCCGTACAACTGGCCCGAGACCGCGGACATCGTGGCGGCCGCCGCTTTCCTGCCGGAGCAGGAGCGCCTGGCGATCCTCGGCGGGAACCTGGAGCGGCTCCTGCGGTTGCCGGGGTAGGCGTGCGGCCGGCTTGCGATCGCCGTCGTGCGCTACGCTTCACCCAGCCATGAGCGTTCTCCACCTCGAGATCCGGACGGACGCGTACGAGCTTCGGCTCGACGAGGAAGTCCTTGCGCGGCTCGATGGGGGCGCGGCGGCGCTGCTCGCCGGCGCGGGCGAGCGGCTGCGCGAGATCGACATCGAAGCCGCGATCGAACGATCGGAGGAATGGCTCATGCCGTCCAGCAAGCGATTCCACGCTCTCGAACTGCAGGTCCACGACGCCACGGGCCGCCTCCGCCCGCTCCTGGGCGAACAGGCCAGCTTCACCGTCGCCGAACTGGAACTGGAATTCGACCGCACGCACGATGCGGTGGTGCGTGGCCGGGCCGGGGACCGTGCCGCCGTCGCCGACGTGGTGCTGCTGCGCGAGCTGGCGCACCACGGCAGGCTTTCCGGCATTGCCCTGGCCTGAACTCCGCGGCTTCAGCGGTAGCGCGGATCGTTCGGATAGCGGTCGTACTGGTTCGCGACGCCGTCGCCGTCCTGGTCCTGCATCGGGCCCATGGCGTAGGTCCCCGCCAGGCTGGCGTAGGGGATCAGCTGCCCGTTCTGCTCGATGTACATCGGCTGGTTGTTGGCGCCGAGATAGACGGTGCGTCCCCACTGGTCCCGATAGGTGCCGAACTGGTCGAGCGGGATGTGGCGCCCGGCGGCATCGACCTGGAAGCGCCGCCCGTAGGCGTCGGTGTAGACGTTCACGATGGGCGCGGCGGCGGGCCGGCTGGCATCGTACGGTACGCCGAAGATGCGCGAGATGGTGCTCCCCACGCTGTCGATCACGTCGGCCTGCGCGACTCCGCCGATCGCGAACGCCGCCACCGCGACCGCGGACAAGATGAACTTCTTCATGGGCTGCTCCTGCGCGGAACTTTCCGCTTGAAGTTATTGCAGCCCGGGGCTCGGACTAGCGGCAGCGGTGCTTCGGCCGATGGCTTGTGCGCGGAATCCTGCGCGGCTGTAGGCGCGCCCGGCTGATCACTGGCGCGCGAACATCCCGCGCCTCGGCTAGCGCGGCCCGACGCGCCAGATGACGTCCCCCACGTCGTCCGCGACCAGCAGCGACTGCCGGTCCGGCCCGATCGCCACGCCCACGGGGCGCCCGTAGGACTCGCTTTCGTCCGGGGACAGGAAGCCCGTCAGGATGTCGCGTGGAGCTTGCCCGCTCGGGCGGCCGTTCGCGAACGGCACGAAGACGACCCGGTAGCCGCTGAGGACGCTGCGGTTCCAGGAGCCGTGCTGGCCGATGACCATCCCGTCCTCGTCGAAGCCGGGCAGCGTGCCGCGCGGCATCCAGCACAGGCCGAGCGAGGCGGTGTGCCCGCCGAGCGCATAGTCCGGCGTGATCGCCTGCGCCACCCGCGCGGCGTCCTGCGGCTGCACGCGGTCGTCGACCGTGCGGCCCCAGTAGCAATACGGCCAGCCGTAGAAGCCGCCCTCGCGCACGGAGGTCAGGTAGTCGGGCGGCGTCTCGTCGCCCAGGCCGTCGCGCTCGTTCACCACCGTCCACAGCTCGCCGGTCTGCGGTTCCCACGCCATGCCCACCGGGTTGCGCAGGCCGCCGGCGAAGACGCGGTCGCGGCCGCTCGCCAGGTCCAGTTCGACGATGCAGGCACGGCCTTCCTCCACGTCGAAGCCGAGGTCGCCCATGTTGGTGAGGGATCCGATGCCGACATAGAGGCGGCGCCCGTCGGGGCTGGCCAGCAGGCTGCGGGTCCAGTGGCCACCGGGCTTGAACTTCGCCAGCGGGCGTCCCGCGGCTTCGATGCGTGTCGTTCCCGGGGTGTACGGGAAGGCCACCAGGCCATCCGTGTTGCCGACGTAGAAGGTGCCGTCGACCAGTGCCATGCCGAAGGGCTGGCGCAGGCCCTGCAGAAACGTGTCGCGCACCTCCGCCACGCCGTCGCCGTCCGCGTCGCGCAGGAGGGTGATGCGGTTCGGGCTGGTGCCGATGGCGGCGGCGCGCTGCAGGGTCGCCACCATCGCGTGGTCGAACACGTTTTTCGGCGTCCGGAGCGCCTGCATGGCCTCCGCCACGGTGACGTCGCCATTGGGCAGCACGTGGATCCAGCGCGGAT
>NZ_DASVNN010000046.1:0-29307 GCF_036383835.1 Ramlibacter sp. | reverse complement strand
GCCGGGCTCTACGCGGGCCGCATGCAGACGCGATGCGTCCGCATGCGGTGCATCACGCCGCGGCGACGGGGATGTTTTTGAATTCGCCGGTGGCGATCTTCTTCGACCACTCCGCCGGGCCCGTCGTGTGCACGCTGGTGCCGCTGGAGTCCACCGCCACCGTCACCGGCATGTCGACCACGTCGAACTCGTAGATCGCTTCCATGCCCAGATCGCCGAATCCGAGGACTCGCGACTGCTTGATGGCTTTGGATACAAGATAGGCCGCGCCGCCGACGGCCATCAGATACGCCGCCTTGTGCTTGCGGATGGAGTCGATCGCCTCGGGGCCGCGCTCGGACTTGCCGATCATGCCGATCAGGCCCGTCTTCGCCAGCATCATCTCGGTGAACTTGTCCATGCGCGTCGACGTCGTCGGGCCCGCGGGGCCCACCACCTCGTCGCGCACCGGATCGACCGGGCCCACGTAGTAGATCACCCGGTTGGTGAAGTCCACCGGCAGCTGCTCGCCCTTGGCGAGCATGTCCTGGATGCGCTTGTGCGCGGCGTCGCGGCCGGTGAGCATCTTGCCGTTCAACAGCAGCGTGTCGCCGGCCTTCCAGGTGGCGATCTCTTCCTTCGTCAGCGTGTTCAGGTCGACGCGCTTGCTCTTCTTCGTATCCGGGGCCCAGTCGATCTTCGGCCACAGGTCCAGGCTCGGCGGATCGATGTAGGCGGGGCCGGAGCCATCGAGCTCGAAGTGCGCATGGCGCGTCGCCGCGCAGTTCGGGATCATCGCCACCGGCTTTCCCGCGGCGTGGCAGGGGAACATCCTGATCTTGATGTCGAGGACGGTGGTGAGGCCGCCCAGGCCCTGCGCGCCGATGCCCAGCGCGTTGACCTTCTCGTACAGCTCCAGGCGCATTTCCTCCAGCTTCGACAGCTTCTCGCCGCGCGAGGACTTCGCCTGCAGCTCGTACATGTCGATGTCCTCCATCAGCGCTTCCTTCGCGGAGAGCACCGCCTTCTCCGCAGTACCGCCGACGCCGATGCCCAGCATGCCGGGCGGGCACCAGCCGGCGCCCATGGTGGGCACCGTCTTCAGCACCCAGTCGACGATGGAGTCGCTCGGGTTGAGCATCGCCATCTTGCTCTTGTTCTCGCTGCCGCCGCCTTTGGCCGCGACCGTCACGTCCACCTTGTTGCCCGGAACGAGTTCGACGTTCACGACGGCGGGCGTGTTGTCCTTGGTGTTCTTGCGCTCGAAGTGCGGGTCGGCCACCACCGAGGCACGCAGGGTGTTGTCCGGGTGCAGGTAGCCGCGGCGCACGCCTTCGTTGACCGCGTCCTCCAGGCTGCCGCTGAAGCCTTCCAGGCGGCACTCCATGCCGATCTTGAGGAACACGTTGACGATGCCGGTGTCCTGGCAGATCGGGCGCTGGCCCGTCGCGCTCATCTTGCTGTTGGTGAGGATCTGCGCGATCGCGTCCTTCGCCGCCGGGTTCTGCTCGCGCTCGTAGGCGCGGGCGAGGTGGGCGATGTAGTCGGCGGGGTGGTAGTAGCTGATGTACTGCAGCGCCGCCGAGATCGATTCGATCAGGTCGGCGGCCTTGATGGTCGTGGTCATGCTCGGGACGGGGGAGGGGCAGGGAGGCGATCCCGATTATCCCAGACGCTGCCGAGCACCCCTTTCCGCACGGGAGGCCTGGCGGGCGCCGCCTGAAGTGTTCCCCGGCCATGGCGCGTGCCGAGTCAGCCTTTCGCAAGACGAGCCGGGCCTGCCGTTCGCGCAGCCAGTCCCTCCGTACATCGCGCGTCCCCGCGCGTGTGCGTACTCCTTCACGCCTTTGGATTAGGGCAGTGCCCTAAGGCTGCTTACAGTTGGTTTCGTTTAACGACGGGAGATGGCGATGGGATTCACCGACAAGTTCCGCGTCCAGCACGACGAAATCCTCGGGCTGGCGACGGAAATCACCGAGCAGCTCCAGGGGAAAGCGGACGCGGGCGCCATGCGCAAGCTCCTCTCCAACCTGGCGGGCAAGGTGAACTTCCACCTCGCGATGGAGGACAAGGCGCTGTATCCGCGGCTGATGGAACAGGATGCGCAGGCCAGCAAGCTGGCCGCACGGTTCCAGAAGGAGATGGGCGGGCTGGCGGGCGTCTTCCTCGACTACAACACCCGATGGCCGCTGGCGGCGATCAAGGCCGATCCGGCCGGCTTCGCCAGCGAGACGCGCAAGGTGTTCGGCGCGCTGGCGCACCGCATCGAGCGCGAGAACACGCAGCTCTATCCGCTGGCCGACCGCAACGTCTGAGGCGGGCGGCAGTACCGTGGCTCGCTCGCGCACCGACGACGACGGCATGGCGGCCCCCGGCCGGCGGGACTGCCTCGCCTGCCAGTGCGCCGGCGTGACCTTCGCCGAGCTGGAGGACGCGGTCGCGGCCGATCCCGATGCGGACGTGCGCTCGCTGGGGCAGCTCCTGGGCTGCGGCGTGCAGTGCGGCAGTTGCATCCCGGCGATCAAGGAAGCGCTCGGCGAGGTCGCCTGGTTCCCGGCCGGCGTCGCCGTGTCGCCGCTCACCCGGGCGCGCAACCTCGCGGGGCACGAGCGGCTGATCTACCGCGTCGAGCTGGCGCTCGCCGACGGCAGCGCCTATCCCGCCGTCCTGCCCGGGCAGCACGTGGTGCTGCGCGCCCGCATCGGCGGCGAGCTGGTGGAGCGCACCTATACGGTGGTCGCGCAGGACCGGCCGGCGGGCCGCCTCACCGTGGCCATCCGGCGCAAGCCCGATGGCCGCATGACGCCGTGGCTGCTGACGCCGCCGGAGAGCGAACCGCCGCGGCGCATCGAGGTGTCGGTGCCCGGCGGGCGGCCGCTGGGCTCGGGCGGCAAGCGCCCCGAAGTGTTCTTCGCCGGCGGCGTGGGCGTGACGCCCGCCATGGCGATGATCAACGCGCTGCCGGCCGGCGCGACCCTGCACCTGCACTACAGCGTGAACGACGCCGACGACGTCGCGTTCCGCGCGGAACTCGCCGCGGGCGCCAAGGCGCGCCCGGGCTTCTCGTATTCGATCCGCGACACGTCCATCGAGGGCAAGCTGCCGCGCAAGTCGATCCGCCGGCGCATGGCGGCCTACCCCGACGCGCTGTTCACGATTTGCGGGCCCGAGGGCTACGTCGCGCACGTGGAGCGCACGCTGCGCGCCGCGGGCGTGGATCCCGCGCGCATCCACGTCGAACGCTTCGCGCTCGCGGCCAGCGGCAAGCCCGCGCAGACGCCGCGCTCGCGAGCCTACATGGCCGGCGCGATGCTCGCCGCGCTGCCGCTGTTCCTGCTGCTGCCCGACTTGCAGGAGCTGCGCCCGCACGGCCACCCGAACGTGGGCCACGAGAGGCTGCAGTGCGTCGCCTGCCACGTCGAGTCGCCCGCGTCGACGCGGCAGGCGCTGCAGGCCAAGGCCAAGCAGGCGCTGGGCATGCGCCAGTCCGGCGCGGTGCTGGGCATGCAGCCGGTGACGTCGGCCACCTGCATCCAGTGCCACGCCAACCCGGACGACCGCCACGCGCCGAACCGCTTCCTGGAGCCGCGCTTCGAGAAGGCGAGGGCGGAGACCGGCGCCCAGATGTGCGTCAGCTGCCATCGCGAGCACTCCGGCACGCGCGTCACCGCGCCCACGGCGACGTATTGCGTGAGCTGCCACCAGGACCTGCAGGTGAAGAACGACCGCACCTCGCCGACGCACGATTTCCTCGTGCGCAACAAGCGCTGGGACACCTGCCTGCAGTGCCACGACTACCACGGCAACCACCGCTGGAGCGCGCCGCTGCGGCTGGAAGACGCGCCGACGCTGCAGTCGCTGCACAAGTACCTGAAGGACGGTGCCTCGCCCTTCGGCAAGACCATCGTCAAGGCGAAGGAAGGCAAACCCTCGTGAAAGTCTCGCGCGGCACGCTCGCGATCTGCGCCGGCACGGTGCTGCTGGGCATCTACCTGTTCGTCTCGGCGCCGCCCGAACTGCCGGACCGCGCCACGGTGCAGGGCCGCATGGTTCCGGCGGAGACGGCGCTGGCGCTGCTCGATGCGGAGAACGCCGCCATCCGCGCCATCTACGCGCGCGAGATCGTGGGCGAGGGCAGCAAGCGCGGGCTGGCCTTCCGCGAGGACTGGAAGAAGGACGGCGTCGCGGCGGGCCCGCTGCCGGCGCTGCTGCTGCGCGAAACATCGAACCGCCTGCAGATGCAGGTGCCCGAGATCGGCCTGTTCCTCGGCTCCGACTACCCGCTGGTCAAGGAGAACCTGTTCAAGGGACAGCAGGCGGTCCATTACCAGGAAGTGAAGAAGACGCTGCGGCCCAAGTTCTTCTTCGACGCCGCCCAGGGCCGTACCACCGCGATGTTCCCCGACCGCGCTTCGGCGCAGTCCTGCGTCACCTGCCACAACGAGCATCCCGGCACGCCGAAGAAGGACTGGGTGCTCAACGAACCGATGGGTGCGACCACCTGGTCCTATGCGGGCAGGCAGGTGAGCCCGGAGACCATGCTGCACCTCGTGCACCAGCTGCGCCGCTCCGCGGTCGACGCCTACGGCTCCTATCTGCAGAAGGTCGGCGGCTTCGCGCCGGAGGCGCGTCCCGCCGTCGGCGACAAGTGGCCGCGCGACGGCTTTTTCCTGCCCGATCGCGAAACCTTCCGGCGGGCCGTGGAACTGCAGAACTCGGTGAACACCCTCAACAGCCTGTTCGCCGCCGCCGACGCGAAGGCGGCCGCCGGAGCCAAGCGATGACGTCTTCTTTCGTTCCCTTCGTCCCCGCGGGGCCGGCGCCGGTCCGCAGGCGCAAGTCCGCGGCGCGTACGCGGCAGCCCGCGACGCGCGTGCGCCGGGCCTCGCAGGCGCGCCTGGGCGGCTGCGTGCTGGTCACGGTGCTGCTGCTGGAAGCGGCCCTGCTGTTCTTCCCGGAGCGCCTGCTGCTCGACCCGATGCAGGCGGCGCACTGGGCCAAGCAGCTCACAGGCTATGCGATGGTCACGCTGATGGTGCTGGCGATGGTGTTCGGCCCGCTGCGCCGCGCACCCGCGATGGCGCGGCACCAGGCCTGGCTGAACGAATGCCACCAGTTCAGCGGCCTGCTGCTGCTCCTGCTGCTGGCCTTCCACATGGGCCGGGCGCCGAGCGGCTTCCTGCAGTACACCTTCCATGTCCTGGCGGCCGGCGTCGCGGCGGGCGCCCTGCGTTCGGTGCTCGGGACGAAAGCATCGCGTGCCCTCGCGCGCACGCTGCTGGTCGCGCACATCAGCCTCTCGTGCCTGGTCGCGGCGGGTGCGATGCTGCACCTGTACCTCGTCTACGCCTATACGGCCTGAGCGGACAACCCTGTGCGCAAGCAGGGGACATCGGCCCGCGCAAGCTGTGGAAAAGCGGTGGTCAGCCGGTGGACGACTCCTCGCCGCCTTCCTGGCCGGAGGAGCGCAGCGCGTGCGAGGCCCGCCGGGTGGCGTGCATCGCCTCCAGCCAGTCGCTGAGGGCTTCGTCGATGTCGCCGGAAGCCAGGGCGCGTTCCTGCGCCTCTTGCTCCCGGACCATGGCGGCCTGGTAGGCGCGCAGGGCCTTGTCTCGGTTCGAAGTTGGCATCGTGCAAGCGTCGGATGAGCAGGAGAGCGACTTTACGGAGCGGAAACCCCGCGCCGGCACGACCGGGCCTCTCGTCCGTCGCGCGGAGCGCCGGACCCCCAAAAAAGTCACCGTCCCGGGGCAAAGCTGCTAGGGTCGGCGCATGGCCACCCGCATTGAACACGACACCTTCGGTCCCATCGGCGTCCCCGCCGACCGCCTGTGGGGCGCGCAGACCCAGCGCTCGCTGCAGAACTTCGACATCTCCGGCGAGCGGCAGCCGCGCGAGATCATCCGTGCGCTGGCGCAGGTCAAGCGGTCCTCCGCCGTCGTGAACCACCTGCTGGGCCTGCTGGACCAGCAGAAGGCCGCGGCCATCGTGGCCGCCGCCGACGAAGTGCTCGCCGGCCAGCTGGACCAGGAGTTCCCGCTGGTCGTCTGGCAGACCGGCTCGGGCACGCAGACCAACATGAACGTCAACGAGGTGCTCGCCAACCGCGCGAGCGAGTTGCTGGGCGGCGCGCGCGGCGAGGGCCGCAAGGTGCATCCCAACGACGACGTGAACAAGAGCCAGTCTTCCAACGACGTCTACCCCACCGCGATGCACATCGCCGCGGTCGATGCGATCCGCAACCAGCTGCTGCCCTCGCTGGCGCGGCTGAAGGACACGCTGGCGGCGAAGTCGCGCGACTTCCGCGACATCGTGAAGATCGGCCGCACCCACCTGCAGGATGCGACCCCGCTCACCCTGGGCCAGGAGTTCTCCGGCTACGTCGCGCAGTTGGAGCAGGCCGACCGCCACCTGCACGCCTCGCTGCCGCATCTGTGCGAACTGGCGCTGGGCGGCACCGCGGTCGGCACCGGGCTCAACGCGCCCAAGGGCTATCCGGAAAAGGTCGCCGAGGAACTCGCACGGCTCACCGGACTGCCGCTGATCACCGCGAACAACAAGTTCGAGGTGATGGCCGCGGCCGATGCGCTGGTGCATGCGCACGGCGCGCTGAAGACGCTCGCGGCGAGCCTGATGAAGATCGCCAACGACGTGCGCTGGCTCGCCAGCGGCCCGCGCAGCGGCATCGGCGAGTTGACGATCCCCGAGAACGAGCCCGGCTCCTCCATCATGCCGGGCAAGGTCAATCCGACGCAGAGCGAGGCGATGACGATGCTGTGCTGCCAGGTGTTCGGCAACGACGTCGCGATCAACTTCGGCGGCGCCTCCGGCAACTTCGAGCTCAACGTGTTCCGGCCGATGATCGCGCACAACTTCCTGCAAAGCGTGCGGCTGCTGGCCGACGGCATGCGCAGCTTCAACGACCACTGCGCGGCGGGCATAGCGCCGAACCGCGAACGCATCGCCGAACTGGTGCAGCGTTCTCTGATGCTGGTGACGGCGCTCAATCCGCACATCGGCTACGACAAGGCGGCCTTCATCGCCAAGAAGGCGCACAAGGAAGGCACCAGCCTGCGCGAGGCGGCGATCGCCTCCGGTCACCTCACCGGCGAGCAGTTCGACCAGTGGGTGAAGCCGGAGCAGATGATCGGCTGAAGCGCTCCACCGCCAGTTCCTTCAGGAGCTCCGCGCCGTGGCGGCTCAGGCGCGTCGCGGGCCGTGCCATCGGCACCAGCAGCACGAGGGCGCTGCGGATCACGGGCGAGTGGATCGCGGCCACGTGCACGCCGGCGCTCTCGGGCAGCGAGCCGATCGCGCTGGCCGGCAGCACGCTGTCGGCGACGCCGCGCGCCACGATCGCCAGCACCGTCTGCACCGAATCCACTTCCGCGATCACCTCCAGCGGCACGCGCCGGGGCAGGGCCTGCTCTTCCAGCAGTCGACGCAGCGCATGCGGACCGCTCGGCATGACCAGGCGGCGTCCCGCCAGCTCCGCGAGGCGCACGCGCGCCGGCAGCGGCTGGCGGCTGGCCAGCACCAGCGGCTCGCGCACCAGCACTTCCTGTTGCAGCTGCGGCGAACGCGGCGGCTCGAAGGCGAGCGCCAGGTCCAGGCGGCCGGCGATCATCGCTTCGCGCAGGCGGATGCTCAGGTCCTCCACCACGGTGATGGTGGCGCCGGGGAACTGCGCGTGGAAGCGCTCGACCAGGTCGGCGGCGAGCACGCGCGCCACCCGCGGCGGCAGGCCCACGGTGAGGCGGCCGCGCGGCTGCGTGCCGCGCTCGCGCATGTCGGCCGCCGCGCGATCCGCCAGCTCGAAGATCGCGCGGGCATGCGCCAGCAGCGCGGCGCCCGCTTCGGTGGGCAGCGCGCCGCGGCCGGTGCGTTCCAGCAGGCGCTGGCCGACTTCCTCCTCCAGCAGCCGCACCTGCCGGCTCAGCGCCGGCTGCGACAGGTGCAGCGCCGCCGCCGCGCGGCTGAAGCTGCGCGCCTCGGCCACGGCGACGAAGTAGGACAGGCGGGTGAGGTCCACGGCCGGATTATGCGTTGCGCAAATAGCTGCTATTGAAGCGGCGGCGATCCGGGCGGGCGCCGGCCGACCACAATCCGCGCCATGGACGAACGCATCCTCACCTGGAACCCGCAGCAGCGCCGGCCGGCGCTGGAGCTGCCCGCGCTCGCCTGCGACGCGCACGTCCACGTGTTCGGGCCGGCGGAGCGCTTTCCCCTGGCGCCGGGGCGCTCGCCCGCGCCGGCCGACGCGCCCAAGGAGGCGCTGTTCGCGCTGCACCGCACGCTCGGTATCGGCCGCTGCGTGATCGTGCAGTCGATGGTGCACGGCCTGGACAACCGCGTGGTGGAAGACGCGATCCGCGCCGGCGGCGGCCGCTACCTCGGCGTCGCGCTGGTGCCGGTGGAGGTGACCGACGCCGAACTGCAGCGGCTCGCCTCGGCAGGCTTTCGCGGCGTGCGCTTCAACTTCATGCAGCACCTCGGGCCGCAGGTCGACATCGCGCAGGTGCTGCGCCTGACGGAGCGGCTCGCCGCCGTCGGCATGCACCTGCAGGTGCACTTCGAAAGCAGCCTGGTGCACGCGCTGGCGGAGCCGCTGGCGCGCAGCCGCGTGCCGGTGGTGATCGACCACATGGGCCGCGTCGATGCGCGGCTGAGGCCGGACCATCCCGACTTCGCCGCGCTCGAGGCGCTGCTGCGCAACCCGCTGTTCCGCGTGAAGGTGAGCGGCATCGACCGCATCGATCCGGCGCCGCCCTACGCGCACGGCATCGCGCTGGCCAAGCGGCTGGTCGAGCGCTTTCCTTCGCAGTGTTTCTGGGGCAGCGACTGGCCGCACCCGAACCACACGCACGTGCCCGACGACGCGACGCTGGTCGACGCGCTGGCGCAGATCGCGCCCACGCCCGCCCTGCGAGAGCTGCTGCTGGTGACCAACCCGCAGGACTTCTACCGCTTCGAGGGCGGCCACTGAACATCGACAAAGGAGACATCGCATGAGCGCATTCCCCATCCGCCGCCGCAGCCTGCTGGCCGCCACGGCTGCCGCGGCCCTGGCCGCACCCGCCTGGTCGCAGGGCAAGATCACGCGGCTGATCGTTGCCTTCCCGCCCGGCGGGCCGGTCGACTTCGTCGCCCGCACGATCGCCGAGCCGCTTGCGAAGGAACTGGGCCAGCAGGTGATCGTGGAGAACAAGGCTGGTGCCAACGGCGCGATCGCGGCGGAGTACGTGGCGCGCTCCACGCCGGATGCGACGACGCTGTGGCTGACGAGCGTGGGCGCGGTGGCGATCAACCCGTCGCTGTACGACAAGCTGGCCTACGATCCGCAGCGCGATTTCGTGCCGGTCTCGCTGGTGGTGAACAACGTCGAAGTGCTGGTGGTGCCGGCGAACGCGCCGTACGGCACGGGCGCCGAGTTCGTGGCCGCGGCACGCCAGCAGCCGGGCAAGCTGAGCATGGCGTCCTCCGGCACCGGCAGCGTGCCGCACCTGGCGATGGAACTGCTCAACGACGCCGCCAAGGTGAACATCCTGCACGTGCCGTACAAGGGCGCGGCGCCGGCCATCACCGACGTGATCGCGGGCCACGTGCAGGGCTTCTTCGGCGACATCCCGGGCCTGATCGGCCACATCCGCGGCGGCAAGCTCAAGGCGATCGGCATCGCGGCGCCGAAGCGCCATCCGCTGCTGCCCGAGGTGAAGACCTTCGAGGAGATGGGCGTGAGCGGCGTCGACTCCGACAACTGGTATGCGCTGTTCGCGACGAAGGGAACGCCCGCGTCTGAAGTGGACCGCGTGAGCCAGGCCGTGCGGCGCGCGCTGGCGCATCCGGACACGCAATCGAAGCTGCTGGCTTCGGGCGCGCAGCCCTCGGCGTCGACGCCGTCGGAACTCGCCGCGCTGCTGCGCAGCGACAGCGCCAAGTGGGCGCGCGTCGTGAAGGTCAAGAGCATCAAGCCGGATTGAGCCTGCGCGGGACCGACACCGATGGAAGCCCTCTGGACCGATTTCGTGCTGCTGCGCTGCGTGACGCCGGAGAGCCGCAAGCTCGCCGAAGAAGCGCTCGCCTGGTGCACGCAGGCCGGCTTTACGCTGCATCGCCTCGCGCGGCAGCCGGACACCGGCATCACCTTCCTCTACGGGCGGCTGCCGCAGCGTGCCGCTCTCACGGCGAGGACCGGCGAGCGCCTCGCGGCGCACTGGCGCGAGGCCGTGCCGCAGTCGCGCGACGTGCGCGTCTCGCGCCTCGAGCGCGTGTTCGATGCGCCGGGCCGTTCGCACGGTGAGCGGGCGGCCTTCCACTACGTCGTGCAGATGGATCCGCAGGCCGGCTGGCAGGACGAGATCTCGCGCTGGTACGACGAGGAGCACATGCCCGGCCTGGCAGGCGTGCCCGGCACGGTGCACGCAATGCGCCTGCTCGATTCCGACCACGGTCCGCTTTCGCTCGCCTGCTACGACCTCGTCACCGAGGACACACTGGGCTCGCTGCCTTGGCTTGCCGTGCGCGGCACGGCCTGGAGCGACAAGGTGCGGCCGAAGTTCACCAACACCCGGCGGACCATGATGGAGGTGCTGGCCTGAGGGGCCCGAACCCCCGGGAGAACCCTGCAACCTTTTCCATCAGTGTCGACGTTATGGTCTGAACTGTTGACACTTTCCAAAAGCCTGACCAAGATCTCCGGCCAGCGGTTCGGTCCGAAACCGTGTCTAGGAGACCCTGTCATGCTTGCGAAACCCGCCCTCGCCATCCTGGCAACCGTGGCCGCCCTCGCGGCCGGTGCCGTCCATGCCCAGGCCCCCGCCCCCTACGATGCGACGCCGCAACTCGTGGCCGCGGCGCAGAAGGAAGGCAAGGTCGTCTGGTACTCCGCCACCGACGTGCAGGTGGCCGAGAAACTGGCCCGCGCCTTCGAGGCCAAGTACCCCGGGATCAAGGTGCAGGTCGAGCGCTCCGGCGCCGAGCGCATCTTCCAGCGCATCAACCAGGAATACGGCAGCAGGATCCACAACGCGGACGTCGTCGAGACTTCCGACGCGGTGCACTTCATCCACTTCAAGAAGCAGGGCTGGCTGCAGGCCGCCGTGCCGAGCGACGTCGCGAAGTTCTGGCCCAAGGACGAAAAGGACCCGGACGGCCAGTTCGCCGTCTACCGCGCCCACCTCTCGGTGATCGCATACAACACCAAGCTGGTCCCGAAGGACCAGGCGCCGAAGTCGCATGCCGACCTGCTGGACCCGAAGTGGAACGGCAAGCTGGTGAAGGCGCACCCCGGCTACAGCGGGACCATCATGACGGGCACCCAGGCGCTGAGCCAGTCGCCCCTGGGCTGGAAGTACTTCGAGGCGCTGGGCAAGCAGAAGGTGATGCAGGTGCAGTCCTCCACCGAGCCGCCGAAGAAGCTGGCCGCGGGCGAGCGCCCCGTCATGGCCGACGGCAACGAATACAACGTGTTCCTGCTGAAGGAGAGCGGGGTGCCGATCGAGCCGGTGTACGCGCCGGAAGGCACGCCGCTGGTGGAAGGCAATGCCGCCCTCCTGAAGAACGCGCCCAACCCGAACGCGGCGAAGCTGTTCTACCACTTCATGTTCACGCGCGAGGCCCAGCAGCTCAATAGCGACGTCGGCGGCCTGCGCTCCTTCCACCCCGAGGTGAAGGAGAAGGCCGGCCGCACACCGCTGTCGCAGATCAAGCTGCTGCACTCGGATCCGGAGAAGCTGGATCCCGACGCCATCAAGAAGAAGTACGAAGAATATTTCGGCACGTGAGGCGTAGATGACGGTTGCGGTCCCCGCCTCCGAGACCCTCGCCAAGCCGCCGTTCCGCATCGACCTGCTCCGGCCCGCGTTCTACACGCTGGCCGCGTTGCTGGCCGTGCTGGTGGTGCTGCCGCTGGCCTGGCTCGCGTACTACAGCATCGTCGACAAGAACGGGCAGCTGACGATCGCGAACTTCGCCGCGCTGGTGGGCGACGCGACGCTGCGGCGTCCCTTCCTCGTCGCCATCGGCATGGCGCTGGGCGTGGGCGCGCTGTCCTGCGCCGTCGCCACGCCGCTCGCCTGGCTGGTCTCGCGCACCGACCTGCCGGGCCGCCGGCTGGTGCGCGCGCTGGTCACCGCGTCGTTCGTGACGCCGCCCTTCCTGGGCGCGATCGCCTGGGAGATCCTGGCGGCGCCCAACAGCGGCCTGCTGAACGTGTGGTGGCGCGCGGCGACCGGCGGACTGCCGTACGACGCGCCGCTGTTCAACATCTACACCTTCACCGGGCTGGTGTTCGCGATCGCCTGCTACACCTTCCCCTACGTGTTCACGCTGGTGGCCAACGGGCTGGACCGCGTGCCCTCCGACCTGGAGGACGCCTCGTCCATCCTCGGCGCGAAGGCCTGGACCACGCTGCGAAAGGTCACGATCCCGCTGGTGCTGCCGGCGATGCTGGCGGGTTCCATGATCGCCATCCTGCAGGCGCTCACGATGTTCGGATCGCCCGCCATCCTGGCGCTGCCGGCCGGCTTCCACGTGATCACCACCAAGATCTGGAGCCTGTTCCAGTTTCCGCCCAAGCCGGGGCTGGCCGCGGCCGCATCGCTGCCGCTGCTGCTGATCACGGTGCTGCTGCTGCAGGGCAAGAGCTGGATCCTGGGCCGCAAGGGCTACACCGTGCTGGGCGGCAAGAGCGGCGAGCCGCGCGTGCTGCGGCTGGGCCGCTGGATGCCGCTGGCCGTGGCCTTCGCGGTCCTCGTGCTGGCACTCACCGTGCTGCTGCCTTATGGCGCGCTGCTGAAGGCCTCGCTCACGAAGAACGGCGTCGAAGGCCTCACGCTGCACAACTTCCACTTCGTGTTCTTCGAGTTCTCGGCGACCAAGCTGGCGATGTGGAACACGATGATCCTGGGGCTGTCCACCGCCACGCTTGGCACGGGCATCGCGCTGCTGGCGGCCTACATGGTGTCGCGCAGCCCCATCCGCGGCGCGGCGCTGCTCGGCACGCTGGCCACGGCGCCGGTGGCGATCCCGGGCATCGTGCTGGGCGTGGGCCTGTTCCTGACCTACTCGCATCCGCAGCTGATGCTGTACGGCACGCTGTGGATCCTGCTGATCGGCTTCCTCACCATCGAGATGCCGGCCGGCTACCAGCAGATGTCGGCCGCCTTCCACGGCATCCACCCGGAGCTGGAGGAGGCGAGCCGCATCCTCGGCGCGACGCGGCTCAAGACGCTGCGGCTGATCACCGCGCCGCTGCTGCGCACCAGCGTGATCGCGACGTGGTGCTTCATCTTCATCGGCACCATCCGCGAGCTGTCGGCCACGATCCTGCTGACCACGGCCAACACCAAGCTGGTGTCCGTGATCATCTACGACCTCAACGAAAGCGGCGACCTGGGCGCGATCTCCGTGCTCGGTCTCATGCTCCTGCTCGTGTCCTTCACGGTGGTGTTCATCGCCAACCGCCTGCCGATGCTGGGCAGCCAGCGCCTGCCTTCGCTCCGCTGAACCGCGCTCGACGCTCAACCCTCAACGAAGAACGACGCATGGGATTCCTCGAACTCAAGGGACTCACCAAGAAGTACGGCACCGCGCCGGTGGTGAACGACGTCTCGCTCTCGGTCGACAAGGGCCAGCTGGTCTGCCTGCTGGGGCCTTCGGGCTGCGGCAAGACGACGACGCTGCGGCTGATCGCCGGCTTCGTCGAGCCGGATGGCGGCGAGATCCGCGTGGGCGGCCGGCGCGTCTCGGCGCCCGGCGACAGCGTGGCGCCCGAGCGCCGCAACATGTCGATGATCTTCCAGAGCTACGCGCTGTGGCCGCACATGACGGTGCTGGAGAACGTCACCTACGGCCTCAAGCTGCGCGGGCTCGCGAAAGAGGCCGCGCAGCAGCGCGCCGACACGATCCTCGCGGTGACCCAGCTGTCGCAACTGGCGCAGCGCTATCCCGGCGAGCTGTCCGGCGGCCAGCAGCAGCGCGTGTCGCTGGCGCGCGCGCTGGTGGTCGAACCCGAGACGCTCCTGCTCGACGAGCCGCTGTCCAACCTCGACGCCAACCTGCGCGAGGAGATGCGCTTCGAGATCCGGCGCCTGCACGACCAGTACCGCTACACCACGGTGTACGTCACGCACGACCAGGCCGAAGCGATGACCACCGCCGACGTGATCGTGGTGATGAACCAGGGCCGGATCGAGCAGGCCGGCTCGCCCGAGGACATCTACCAGCGCCCCCGCACCGAGTTCGTCGCGCGCTTCATCGGCGGCACCAACGTCTTCAAGGGCCGCTGGGACGGGCAGGACGGCGTGGCCTGCGGCAACGGCCTGTTCCTGCGCTGCGGCGCTGGCGACTTCTCGGGCGAGAACACTACCGCCGTCTCGGTGCGGCACCACGACGTGCACCTCAGCGCGGGCAAGCCCGCCGGCGAGACCAACGCGGTGCAGGGCACCGTCACGCGCCAGATCTACCTCGGCTCGCACCGCGACTACCTGGTCGCGCTGCCCGACGGCGAGACGGTGCGGGCGGTCGCGCCTTCCACCACGAGCATCCCGGCCGGATCGTCGGTCTGGCTGCACCTCGCGCCCGGGAACTGCCGCGCCCTGGCGCACTGAATCGAATACCTGTCACACAACGAGGAGTCCCGAGTGAGCATCATCCAGCAACAGGCGGCCGAACACCTGACGCATTACGTCGCCGATTTCGTCTGCAACACCCGCCTGCAGGATCTCCCGCAGGACGTCGTCGCGCTGGGCAAGAAGTCCATCCTCGACGGCCTCGGACTCGCGCTGTCCGGCGGCGCGAGCCACTGCGGCCAGCTGGTGCGCCAGCACCTGGGCGACCTGCACCTCGGCGCCGGCCCGGCGACCGTGATCGGCACCAACCTCAAGATCGCGCCGCGCTTCGCCGCCTTCGCCAACGGCGTGGGCATCCACGCCGACGACTACGACGACACGCAGCTCGCCGTCGCCACCGATCGCGTCTACGGCCTGCTGACGCACCCGACGGCGCCCGCGCTGCCGGCGGCGCTGGCCGTGGCGGAAGCGACCGGCGCGAGCGGTGCCGCGGCAATGCTTGCGTATCACATCGGAGTGGAAGTGGAGTGCAAGATCTCCGAGGCGATCAACCCGCGCCACTACCAGACCGGCTTCCACTCCACCGCCACCTGCGGCACTTTCGCGGCGGCGTCGGCGGCCGCGAAGCTGATGGGCATGACGGAGGAAGCGACCTGCCGCGCGCTGTCGATTGCCGGCAGCCAATCGGCCGGCCTGCGCGAGAACTTCGGCACCATGACCAAGCCTTTCCACGCCGGACGTTCTTCCGAGAGCGGCGTCGCGGCGGCGCAGTTCGCCTCCTACGGCTGGACCGCGACCGACAGGATCCTGGAAGCGCGGCGCGGCTTCTTCAGCGCGGCCGGCGGCGGTTACGACGCCAACGCGATCGCCGGCCGGCTGGGCAAGCCCTGGACCTTCGCCGAGCCGGGCGTGTCGATCAAGCCGCATCCGTCGGGCTCGCTCACGCACCCCGGCATGACCGAGATGCTGCGCCTGATCCAGCAGAACGACATCCGCGCGAAGGACGTCGTGCGGGTGCGCGTGGGCACCAACCACAACATGCCCAATGCGCTGATCCACCATCGTCCCACGAACGAACTGCAGGCCAAGTTCTCCATGGAGTTCTGCATGGCGATCCTGCTGCTGGAGCGCCGCGCGGGCCTCAACGAGTTCACCGACGAGGTGGTGCTGCGTCCCGACGTGCAGTCCATGATCCAGAAGGTGGACTTCGTGGTCGACAAGGAGGCGGAGGCCGCCGGTTATCACAAGATGACGACGCTCATCGACATCGAGCTGGCCAACGGCCGCAAGGTGTCGGGCCGCGCCGATTTCGGCAAGGGCAGTCCCGCGATGCCCATGAGCTACGACGACGTTGCCGACAAGTTCCGCGAGAACGCCGAGTTCGCGAAGTTCCCGAAGAAGCAGGCGGAGGAAGTGGTGGCGATGGTGCGCGACCTGGAGTCGCTGCCGTCGATCTCGCAGCTGATGCAGGCGCTGGCGAAATGAGCGCCACCGTCACCCCCGCGCAGGCGGGGGCCCAGGGCCTTCCCGTCCTCGGCCTGATGCCGGGCGACATGACCGGCATCGGCCCCGAGATCACGGCGAAGCTGCTGGCCAGCGGAAGCCTGAAGGACGTCGCCCGCATCGCCGTGATCGGCGATGCGCGGGTCTTCGAGCTCGGGTGCCGCGACGCCAGGGTGCAGCCTTCGTGGAGCAAGGTGTCCAGCGTCGACGCGATCGACTGGTCGCGCGACGAGATCCCGGTCGTCGACCTGGGCAACATCGACCCGGCCCGGCTGCCGCGCGGCGAGGCGTCGGCGGAGTCGGGGCGCCTCTCGGGCGAGACGCTGCACCACATGACGCAGCTCGCGCTGCAGGGCAAGCTCGAGGGCGTGAGCTTCGCGCCGCTGAACAAGGGCGCGCTGCACAAGGGCGGCTGGAACTACCTCGACGAGCACCAGATGTTCGCCGCCTGGAACGAGCATCGCGGCTTCTTCGGCGAGATGAACGTGATCGAGCAGTTCTCGACCTTCCGCGTGACCTCGCACGTGTCGCTGCGCAAGGCGCTCGACCTCGTGACGCCCGAGCGCATCGAGTCGGCCGTGCGTCTGGCCGATACCACGCTGCGCGCGCGGGGCATCGCGCAGCCGCGCATCGGCGTGGCCGCGCTCAATCCGCACAACGGCGAGGGCGGCCTGTTCGGCGACGAGGAGATCCGCATCATCCGCCCGGCGGTGGACCGGCTGAAGGAGCAGGGCATCGGCTGCACCGGCCCGATCTCGTCGGACGTGATCTTCCTGAAGGCGATGAAGGGCGAGTTCGACGGCGTGGTGATGATGTACCACGACCAGGGCCAGATCGCGACCAAGCTGCTCGGCTTCTCCAAGGGGGTGACCGTCACCGCGGGACTGCCCACCATCTACACCACGCCGGCGCACGGCACCGCCTACGACATCGTGGGGCAGGGCCAGGCCGATACCGGTGCGCTCGAACACGCGCTGCGCATCGCGGCGCGCATGGCCGCGGCCAAGCGGACGAAAGCATGAACCAGCCCCACCTGACCCTCGGCGCACTGAACGGCGACGACATCGGCCATGAAATCGTGCCCGCTTCGGTGCAGGTCGCCGCGGCGGCCGCCGAGAAGCACGGCCTGCGCATCGAGTGGAAGCCGATGCCGATCGGCCGCAAGGCGCTCGACACGCACGGCTCCACGCTGCCGGCCGGCACGCTGGAGACGCTGCGCACCTACGACGGCTTCGTGCTGGGCCCGATCGGCCATCGCGACTACCCGAAGGGACCGGGCGCGATCAACCCGCATCCGATCATGCGCAAGCAGTTCAACCTGTACGCGAACGTGCGGCCGACGCGGTCGTATCCCGACATCGGGTGCTTCCGCGACGACGTCGACCTGGTGATCGTGTGCGAGAACAACGAGGGATTCCAGCCGGACCGCAACGTCGTCGCCGGCTCGGGCGAGTTCCGGCCCAGCGAAGACATGACGATCTCGGTGCGCGTTATCACCCGCCTGGGCAGCGAGCGCGTGGCGCGCGTGGCGCTGGCGCTGGCGCGCAGCCGCCGCAAGAAGCTGACGGTGGTGCACAAGAACACCGTCTTCAAGCTCGGTTGCGGCATGTTCGTCGAGGAGTGCCTCAAGGCCGCGAAGGACTTCCCGGACGTGGAGGTCGACGAGGTGATCGTCGACACGATGGCGATGCGCCTGGTGCGCGATCCGCAGAACTTCGACGTGGTGGTCACCACCAACATGTTCGGCGACATCCTCACCGACGAGGCCGCGGGGCTGGTCGGCGGACTCGGCATGGCGCCGGGCCTGTGCATCGGCGACGGCGACTTCGCGATGGCGCAGGCCACGCACGGCTCCGCGCCCGACATCGCCGGCCAGGGCATCGCCAATCCCTACGCGATGATGGAATCGACGCGGATGCTGCTGGACTGGCTGGGTCGCCGCAAGAGCGTGCCGCAGGCGGTGGCGGCGGCGGCAAGCATGGAGCGCGGGTTGACGGCGGCGCTGGGGGATGCGAAGGCGCGCACCGGGGATATCCGGGGGAAGGGCACGACCGTGTCCTTCACCGCAGCCGTTCTCGCGAATCTCTGATCTCCCGTCATCCCCGCGCAGGCGGGGACCCAGGGCGTTCTTTGAGCGGCGCTGTTTCGCCGCTTCCGCTTTGAGCATCGCGCCGGCTGCCAGCCCCCGCCCGCACGGGGGCTGGCAGCAGGGAGGGCGGTGGCGCATTGGCGCGTTGCCATCACCGCCGCCGTTGGTCCTGGTAGGGTGGGCAAGCTTGCTTGCCCACCATTCCCCGTGGGCCGTCATGGTGGGCAAGCAATGCTTGCCCACCCTACAGGGGTCATGACTTGCTCGATCAAGCAGAGCGCTCGACGTCGCGGCAGGCGGTGCGCGGTGTGGGCCCGCATCAAGGGGCGAGCGCCTGAAAGTCGGATCCCGGCGCCGCAGCACGGCTACGAGAGCGCTTCAGCGCGGATCGAGCCGTGCGTACGTTTCTAGCTCGCGAAGCTGTTCGAGTCTGGAGTTTGCCCGTGCGCGGGCAAACTCCAGAGGAGTTCTTCGCGTGGCGGCGCCGGGATCCGACTTTCAGGTTTGCCCCCGAAGCGGAAGCGAGGGGGACGCCGCCCCAGCGGGCCCACACCGCGCACCGCCTGACGCGACGCGGCCCGATTCCAAAAGCGGGAAGCGGCGCAACAGCGCCGCTTCGAAATGCTCTGGGTCCCCGCCTGCGCGGGGATGACGGAACCGTTATTTCTCGTCCGTCAACGCCAGCAACCGCTGCCGCCCCGACTCGATGTGCTCCTGCCCGTACTGCTTCGCCTTTGCCGCATTCCCCTTGGCGATCGCGTCGTAGATCTTGCGGTGCTCGATGTTCGAGCGCTTCATGTTGCCCGGCGCGTCGAAGTTCTGGCGGCGGTACAGGTGCAGTTCCTTGACGTAGCTGTCGTACAGCTGGTGCGCCCGCTTGTGGTTGGCCAGTTCCAGGATCAGCGCGTGGAACTGCACGTTGAGGTCGTAGTACTGGCCGCTGTCGCCGGCCTGGGCGACGGCGTCCATGCCATCGAGCAGTGCCTCGAAGCGGCGGCGGTAGGCATCGGTGATGTTCTCGGCCGCGCGTTGCGTCGCGAAACCGAACACCAGCGCACGCAGGTCGGCGATTTCCAGCATTTCCTGGATCGACACCTGGCGCACGAACACCCCGCGGTTCACCACGGGGGTGACGAGGCCGGTGCCGGTGAGGATGCGGATGGCCTCGCGGATCGGGCCGCGGCTGGTGCCCATGCGCACGGCCAGCGCCGCCTCGTTGATGCGGTCGCCGGCCTTGAACTCGCCCGCGTAGATCAACTGCTTGATCTGTTCCGCGATGCTGCGCGACAGGCCTTCTGTGGTGGGGATGGGCGGTACGGCGGACATGGACTGCGGGACACACCGGCGCTGCGCGGCGATGCCGGCAATGATAGCAAGGGTGTTGACGTTCCAGCAAGGATTGTCGACACTTTGCGGGTCAGGGTTCCTCGGCGTTGGGATGCGCCGGCGGCGACATGATGCGGTCGGTGTACGCGATCGCCATGGCGGACAGCAGGAAGGTGATGTGGATCACGGTCTGCGCGATCAGGACCTTCTCGGAATAGTTGTCCGCGTTGATGAAGGTCTTGAGCAGGTGGATCGAGGAGATGCCGATGATCGCCGTGGCCAGCTTCACCTTCAGCACCGAGGCGTTCACGTGGCTCAACCACTCGGGCTGGTCCGGGTGGCCCTCCAGGTTCATGCGGCTCACGAAGGTCTCGTAGCCGCCGACGATCACCATGATCAGCAGGTTGGAGATCATCACCACGTCGATGAGCGCCAGCACCACCAGCATGATGATGGTCTCGTTCAGCGCCGTCATCTGCGTGGTGGCCTTGTAGCCGATGCTGGAGATCAGCTGCTGCAGCGCCGCCTGGCTGCCGGCGGCGGCTTCCACCAGGTGCGCCAGTTCGATCACGAAGTGCACCACGTACACCGCCTGCGCGGCGATCAGGCCCAGGTAGAGGGGGAGCTGCAGCCAGCGGCTGGCGAAGATCAGGTTGGGGAGGGGACGAAGCGGCGAGCTGCGGCCGATTCCGGGAGTTTCTTTTTGCATGGACGGGGAGCAGGGGTTCGCGCGATTGTAGATTCCGCGTGGCGCGCGGTAGATTTGTAAGTCTCGCGCCAGTCAGTGGGGTGTAAGTGCCTCCCAAGACATTACGGCCGAATTCAACTCACCCGGAGACAAGCATGAGCGCCATCGAGTCGGTCCTGGTCGAAAACCGCGTGTTCCCCCCGAGCGATGCCACCGTGAAGGCCGCGCGCATTTCCGGCATGGCCGCTTTCGAGGCCCTGTCGAAGGAAGCCGAGCGCGATTTCGAGGGCTTCTGGGCCCGCCTCGCGCGCGAGCACGTGCAGTGGACCCAGCCCTTCACCCAGGTGCTCGACGAGTCGAAGGCGCCGTTTTACAAGTGGTTCGAGGACGGCGAGCTGAACGCCAGCGCGAACTGCCTCGACAAGCACATCGGCACCCCGGTGGAAAACAAGACCGCCATCGTCTTCGAGTCCGATGACGGCCAGGTGACGCGCGTCACCTACAAGGAACTGCTCGCGCGCGTGAGCCAGTTCGCCAACGCGCTCAAGGCGCAGGGCATCAAGAAGGGCGACCGCGTCGTCGTCTACATGCCGATGACGATCGAAGGCGTGGTTGCCATGCAGGCCTGCGCCCGCATCGGCGCCACGCACAGCGTGGTGTTCGGCGGCTTCTCGGCCAAGTCGCTGCAGGAACGCATCATCGACGCCGGCGCCGTCGCGGTGATCACCGCCAACTACCAGATGCGCGGCGGCAAGGAGCTCGGCCTGAAGTCCATCGTCGACGAGGCGCTCGCCATGGGCGGCTGCGACACGATCAGGACCGTGTTCGTGTACATGCGCACGCCCACCGCCTGCAACATGGTGGCCGGCCGCGACAAGACCTTCGACGAGGCGCTGAAGGGCCAGTCCACCGAATGCGCGCCGGTGCCGGTGGGCGCGGAACACCCGCTGTTCATCCTCTATACCTCCGGCTCCACCGGCAAGCCCAAGGGCGTGCAGCACTCCACCGGCGGCTACCTCCTGTGGTCCAAGCTCACGATGGACTGGACCTTCGACATCCGCCCCGAAGACCTGTTCTGGTGCACCGCCGACATCGGCTGGATCACCGGCCACACCTACGTCGCCTACGGCCCGCTCGCCGCCGGCGCGACCGAACTGATCTTCGAAGGCATCCCCACCTTCCCGCACGCGGGCCGCTTCTGGCAGATGATCGAGAAGCACAAGGTGACGGTGTTCTACACGGCGCCCACCGCGATCCGCTCGCTGATCAAGGCGGCCGAGACCGACGCGAAGGTGCACCCGAAGAACTGGGACCTCACGTCGCTGCGCATCCTCGGCACCGTCGGCGAGCCGATCAATCCCGAAGCGTGGATGTGGTACTACCGGAACGTCGGCGGCGAGCGCTGCCCGGTCGTGGACACCTTCTGGCAGACCGAGACCGGCGGCCACGTGATCACGCCGCTGCCGGGCGCCACGCCGCTGGTGCCGGGCTCGTGCACGCTGCCGCTGCCGGGCATCATGGCCGGGATCGTCGACGAGACCGGCAAGGACCTCCCCAACGGCGCCGGCGGCATGCTCGTGATCAAGCGGCCGTGGCCCTCGATGATCCGCACCATCTGGAACGATCCCGAGCGTTTCAAGAAGAGCTATTTCCCCGAGGAAATGGGCGGCACGATCTACCTGGCCGGCGACGGCGCGGTGCGCAGTGCCGACCGCGGCTACTTCCGCATCACCGGCCGCATCGACGACGTGCTGAACGTGTCGGGCCACCGCCTAGGCACGATGGAGATCGAGTCGGCGCTGGTGTCCAAGACCGACCTCGTCGCGGAGGCCGCCGTGGTGGGCCGCCCCGACGACCTCACCGGCGAAGCGGTATGCGCGTTCGTCGTGCTGAAGCGTCCGCGCCCGTCGGGCGAAGAGGCGAAGCAGATCGCCAACGAACTGCGCAACTGGGTGGCCAAGGAGATCGGCCCGATCGCCAAGCCCAAGGACATCCGCTTCGGCGACAACCTGCCCAAGACCCGCAGCGGCAAGATCATGCGGCGCTTGCTGCGCAGCATCGCGAAGGGGGAGAAGATCACGCAGGACACGACCACCCTCGAGAATCCGGCGATCCTGGAGCAGCTGGCGCAGACCAACTGATCCCCGTCATTCCCGCGCAGGCGGGAACCCAGGGCATTCATGGAAAGCGGCCGCCGGCCGCTTTCTGCATTCACGCAGGCGGAAGCCCTGGATCCCCGCCGCCGCGGGGATGACGGTTCCTGGCCGCCGCCTCCTTCAACTGCCTCCTCTTCCTCCGCGCCCGGATGTTCAACGCCTCCACCGCCAGCGAGAACGCCATCGCCGCGTAGATGTAGCCCTTGGGCACGTGGAAGTCGAAGGCCTCGGCGGTGAGCGCCATGCCCACCATCACGAGGAAGGCCAGGGCGAGCACCTTCACGGAAGGGTGGGTCTGCACGAACTCGCCGATCGGCCCGGCGGCGAACATCATCACGCCCACGGCGGCGATCACGGCCGCCATCATCACCGGCAGGTCGTCCACCATGCCCACGGCGGTGATCACCGAGTCGAGCGAGAAAACGATGTCGACGATCGCGATCTGGCCGATGATCGACCAGAACACCGCGCGGTGCGCCGCGGCCTGGGCCTCCTCGTCGTGCAGTTCGTCCTTCGCCTCCACCTCCAGGAAGATCTCGTGCGAGGCCTTGTAAAGCAGGAACAAGCCCCCGCCCAGCAGCACGAGGTCGCGCCCGCTGATGCCTTCGCCCAGCACGCTGAACAGGTCGTTGGTGAGGTCCATCACCCAGCTGAGGGACAGCAGCAGCAGCAGCCGCGTGCCCATGGCGAACAGCAGGCCGAGGCGCCTGGCCTTGTCGCGCTGCTGGGCCGGCAGGCGGCCCACCAGGATGGAGATGAAGATGATGTTGTCCACGCCGAGCACGATCTCCAGCGCGGCCAGCATGAAGAAGGCGATCCAGATGTTGGGGTCGGAGAGGAGGTCCATCGCCCCACAGCGTAGCGGAGCGGCAACGAAAAAGGCCTGCTTGCGCAGGCCTTTTTGCGGGGCGGGAGCCGCTTATTTCAGGGTCAGGATCCAGGCGGCGAGCTTCTTGGCCTCGGCCTCGTTGACCTGCGCGTTGGCCGGCATGGGCACCGGGCCCCAGACACCGGCGCCGCCCTTGAGGATCTTGGCGGAGAGCTTGTCCACGGCGTCCTTCTGGCCGGAATACTTGAGGGCGACGTCCTTGTAGGCCGGGCCGACGAGCTTCTTGTCCACCGCATGGCAGGCCATGCAGTTCTTGGACGTGGCGAGGGCCTGGTCGGCCAGCGCCGGGGCGGACACGGCCGTGAGGGCGGCCAGCGCGAACAGCGCACGTTTCATGGGAAACCTCTTCCGTTGAGTTACAGTCTTTCAACGCATTGTACGGCTCGCGGTTGACCCCGCCGGCCGTAAGCATTTGGGACAAACGGAGAGGTGAATGCTGTTTCTGGGCCTGGGGATCATCCTGCTGGCATTGAAGTACCTGGAGATCGGCGCGGTGGCCGGGTGGAGCTGGTGGGTCGTGCTCGCGCCGTTCGCGCTGGCGGTGGTGTGGTGGACCTGGGCCGACTGGTCCGGCTACACCAAGCGCAAGGCGATGGACCGCGAAAACGCCCGCAAGCAGGCGCGCCTCGACAAGCAGCGCGAGAACCTCGGCATGGGCACCCGCAAGTCAGGCCGGCGCTGATCCGCTTCCGCCGCCGCCAAGTGGCGGCGCGTGCTTGCGCCTGAGGGGAGCCAGCGCGGGTCCCTCGATGACCGTGCCGTCCGGCCGGAACCGGCTGCCGTGGCAGGGGCAATCCCAGCTCGTTTCCACGCTGTTCCAGTGCACCTTGCAGCCCACGTGGGTGCAGACGCTGGACACCGCGAACAGCTCGCCGTCCGGCGCGCGATACGCCGCGAAGGTCTCGCCTGCCGCATCGACGATCGCGCTGTCGCCCGGCTTCAGGTCGGACAGCTTCTCGTCCTGCCGGCTGGTGAGGTAGTCCTTCACCAGCTGCTTCACGACCGTGACGTTCTCTTCGAGGATGGTCTTCGCGCCCTTCACCAGCGACAGCCGGTTGGGCCGCACCAGTTCCGCGAACGCGGCCGCGTGCCCGAGCAGTTCCGCGGCGATCAGGCGCGCGGCCACCGTGCCCCAGGTGAGGCCGTCGGTGGCGAAGCCGGTGGCGATGAAGCAGCCCGAGTGGTTGCGGCCGATGTAGGGCAGGGCGTCGGCGCCGCGGTAGTTCTGCGCCGACCAGCGATGCGTGATGGGGCGCTCGCCGAAGAAGCGCCGCGCCTGCTGCTCCAGCGCCATCAGGCCCGCGGTGGCGTTGTGGATGCCGACCTTGTGCTCCTGGCCGGCGCAGATCAGGAAGTGGCGGTTGCCGGCCTGCAGCGTGCGGATGGACAGGTGGTCGGTGGCCTTCCACCAGAACACGCCCGGTCCCGGCGGCGCATCGGGCGTCCACTCGAAGGCGATCGCGTACTCGCGGTGCACGGGCATTTCGGTGTGCACGAGGTGGATGCCCTTGGGCGAGTGCGTCGCCATCACGATCTCCTTGGCCGTGACGGAGCCGGTGGCGGTGACGGCGCGCTTCGCCTTCGTATCGAGCTCGATCACGCGCGAGTGTTCGTGGATGACGGCACCGGCGTCGGCCGCGCGGCGCGCCATCGCCACCACGTAGGCCTGCGGCTGGAACTGCGCCTGGTTGCGCAGCACCAGCACCTCGCCTTCCTGCGGCGGCAGCGGCGACGGGATGCCGCCACCGAGTTCGACCGCGCATCCGGCCGCCTCCAGCGCGCGGAATTCCTCGCGGATGGCGTCGTTGTTGGCCGCATCGGCCCACTCCACCAGCGCGCAGCGGCGGAAGCCCACGTCGGGCAGTTGCCGGCAGCGCTCCTCGACGAAGTTGACGGCGGTGCGCCGCTCGTTGGCGACCTGGCGCGCGACGTCGTCGCCCCACTTGGACGCGATGCCGCGCAGGCCATCGCCGGAGACGGTCTCGTAGAGATTGCCGGTGGAGTTGCCCGTGGTGCCGCAGCCGATCTCGCCGGCTTCCAGCAGCACCACGCGCGGCTTGCTGGCCGACTTCTGCTCGGCCAGCAGGTCCGCCAGCGTCACGCCCGTGATGCCGCCGCCGATGATCAGCACGTCGGCGGTGACGTCGCCGCTCAGCGCTGCGTAGCCGGTGGGCGCGGCGGTTCCGCGCCAGACGGAAAGCGTCTCCATGAGGGGTCCTCCGAAGCGAAACACCTCATGCTAGGCAGGCGGCGAGGCTCGGCTCGTAGGACGCCGACGACAGCCGTCAACTCGTCAGAACAGGTCCAGCACCGCGCCCTTGCTGGCGCTCGACGCATTGAACGCGAACTTCGCCTGCACGCCGCGCGTGTAGCGCGGCTCCGGTGCCTTCCAGCCGGCGCGGCGCTGCTGCAGTTCCGCGTCGGACACGTTCAGCTCCAGCTTCAGCTGGTGCGCGTCGATGGTGATCGAGTCGCCTTCCCTGACGAAGGCGATGGTGCCGCCTGCGGCCGCTTCCGGCGCGACGTGGCCCACCACCATGCCCCAGGTGCCGCCGGAGAAGCGGCCATCGGTGATCAGGCCGACGCTCTCGCCGAGACCGGCGCCGATCAGCGCGCCGGTGGGCGCCAGCATCTCGGGCATGCCCGGTCCGCCCTTGGGGCCCAGGTAGCGCAGCACCATCACGTCGCCGGCCTTGATCCTGCCGTCGAGGATCGCCTGCAGCGCCGTCTGCTCGTCGTCGAACACGCGCGCCGGGCCGGTGATCACCGGGTTCTTCAGGCCGGTGATCTTGGCGACCGCGCCTTCGGGCGACAGGTTGCCCTTGAGGATCGCCAGGTGGCCCTGCTCGTACATCGGGTCGGCGATCGGGCGGATGACGTCCTGGTCCGCGCGCGGCTCGTCCGGGATGTCGGCCAGCGTTTCCGCGATGGTCCTGCCGGTGATCGTGATGCAGTCGCCGTGCAGCAGGCCGGCCTTCAGCAGCACCTTCATCACCTGCGGGATGCCGCCGGCTTCGTGCAGGTCGACGGCGAGGTACTTGCCCGAGGGCTTCAGGTCGCAGATCACCGGCGTCTTGCGGCGCACGCGCTCGAAGTCGTCGATGGTCCATTCGACGCCGGCGGCATGGGCGATCGCCAGGAAGTGCAGCACCGCGTTGGTGGAGCCGCCGGTGGCCATGATCACGGTCACCGCGTTCTCGATCGACTTGCGCGTGACGATGTCGCGCGGCTTCAGGTCCTTCCTGATCGCCTGCAGCAGCACCTTGGCCGACTCCTTGGCCGAGTTCTGCTTCTCGTCGTGCGGGTTGGCCATCGTGGAGGAGTAGGGCAGCGACATGCCCATCGCCTCGAAGGCGGAACTCATGGTGTTGGCGGTGTACATGCCGCCGCAGGAGCCGGTGCCGGGGATGGCGTGCTGCTCGATGTCCTTCAGCTCCTGGTCGCTGATCCTGCCGGCGGCGTTCTGGCCCACGGCCTCGAACACGCTGACGATGTTCAGGTCCTGGCCCTTCCACTTGCCCGGCAGGATGGTGCCGCCGTAGACGTAGATCGCCGGTACGTTGGCGCGCAGGATGCCCATCATGCCGCCGGGCATGTTCTTGTCGCAGCCGCCGACGACCACCACGCCGTCCATCCACTGGCCCTGCACGCAGGTCTCGATGCAGTCGGCGATGACTTCGCGGCTCACCAGCGAGTACTTCATGCCCTCGGTGCCCATCGCCATGCCGTCGGAGATGGTGGGCGTGCCGAAGATCTGCGCGTTGCCGCCGCCATCCTCGATGCCCTGCACCGCGGCGTCGGCGAGCTTCTGCAGGCCCGAGTTGCAGGGCGTGATGGTGCTGTGGCCGTTGGCCACGCCGACCATGGGCTTGCCGAAGTCGGTCTCCTTGTAGCCCATGCCGTAGTACATGGAGCGGTTCGGCGCGCGCGACTTGCCTTCGGTGATGTTGCCGCTGCGCAGCGCCTGGATGGGGATGGTCTTCTTGTCCATGATTCGGTTCGTCCGGGGAGGGAAGGGCCGCAGTATGCGCCCGGTGGCTGATTCTTTCCAATCCGTTTTCCAGGCCGGATTAATATGCGCGGCATATGGCCGAACCCCTCATCGAGCTGCGGCTGTGGCGCCAGTTCGCGGCCGTCGCGGAAGAACTCCACTTCGGCCGCGCGGCCCGCAGCCTGCACATGACGCAGCCGCCGCTGACGCAGGCGATCGCGCAGCTGGAGCGCCTGCTCGAGGTGCGCCTGTTCGAGCGCAGCAAGCGCAGCGTGCGTCTCACGGCCGCCGGCGAGGCGCTGCTGCCGCAGGCGCGCGAGCTCCTCGCCCGCGCCCGCGTGCTGCCGGCGCAGGCCCGTGCCGCCGCCGGCGGCGAGCTGGGGCGCCTGCGGATCGCCTTCGTCTCCACCGTCGGATTCGCCTTGCTGCCGCAATGGCTGCGCAGCTTCCGCGCCCGCCATCCCCAGGTGCAGATGGAGCTGATCGAAGCGACCGGCGACGTGCAGCTGGACGCCTTCGCGCGCGGCGGGATCGACGCCGGCTTCATGCTCCATTCGCCCGGTTTCGCGCCGCCCGGCCTGTCGCACATGCAGGTGGCGCGCGAGCCGCTGGTGCTGGCGCTGCCGGAGGCGCATCCGCTGGCGTCTTCGGCCCGCCTGCGGCTTGCGCAGGTGCTGGCCGAACCGCTGGTGCTGTTTCCGCGGCGCATCGTGCCCTCGCTGCACGATGCGATCCTCGGCCTGTACCACGACGGCGGGCGCGAGCCGCGCATCGTGCAGGAGGCGATCCAGATGCAGACCATCGTCAACCTGGTCTCGGCGGGGCTGGGCGTGGCCTGGGTGCCGCAGAGCGTGCGCGAGTTCCAGCGCAGCGGCGTGGTCTACCGCCAGCTGGGCGGACGGCAGGCGGCGCAGGTGCCGGGATGCGAGACCACGCTCGTGTGGAGCGTGGAGTCGCCGGTCTTGTCCCGTTTCATGGAGGTCGTGAGTTCGTAGGGTGGCACGGACGCCCTGGATTCCCGCCTCCGCGGGAAGGACGGCGATGCCACAATCCCGCCATGCTCGTGCATCCCCAGTTCAATCCGGTGGCCGTGAGTTTCGGCCCCGTCGCCATCCATTGGTACGGCCTGACCTACCTGCTCGCCTTCGGCCTGTTCATGCTGTGCGCCCACCTGCGCCTGAAGCACGAACCCTTCCGCTCGATCCAGGGTCCCGGCGCGTGGAGCCGCAAGGACATCGAGGACATGCTGTTCGCGGGCGTGCTCGGCGTGGTGCTGGGCGGGCGCCTCGGCTACTGCCTGTTCTACAAGCCCGAGTTCTATCTCGCCAACCCGCTGCAGATCCTCTACGTGTGGCAGGGCGGCATGAGCTTCCACGGCGGCCTGATCGGCGTGATCCTGTCGCAGGTGTGGTTCGCCCGCACGCGCAGCAAGCCCTTCTGGCAGCTGATGGACTTCATCGCGCCCTGCGTGCCGCTGGGGCTCGCGGCCGGCCGCCTGGGCAACTTCATCAACGGCGAGCTGTGGGGGCGCCCGGCCGACCCGTCGCTGCCCTGGGCCATGATCTTCCCGCAAAGCGGCAGCAACATCCCGCGCCATCCCTCGCAGATCTACCAGCTGCTGCTCGAAGGCTTGCTGCTGTTCGTGATCCTGTGGCTGTATGCGCGCAAGCCGCGCAAGGAGGCGCAGGTCGCCGCCGCCTTCCTCACGGGCTACGGCGCCATGCGCTTCATCGCGGAGTACTTCCGCGAGCCGGACGCGCACCTGGGCGTCCTCGCGCTGAAGATGAGCATGGGGCAGTGGCTGTCGATCCCCATGATCCTGGCAGGCGTGCTGCTGTGGGTGTGGGCGGAGACGCGCGAGACCAAGGGGCACCCCCCGGCCGCTCCGCGCTCGGCGGCTCGCTGACTCTCGCTGCGCTGTCGGCGTAGTCGGCGTAGGGTGGGCAAGCTTCGCTTGCCCACCGTGACGGCCCATGGTGGGCAAGCAAGCTTGCCCACCTGTTTGGACCGGGGACATGGGTAACGGGTGTGCGAGGACATAGGTAACACCCTGGGCTCAAGTATCCACAGGCTTGTGGCGCAGGTCCAAGCGGCCGAAGCGTTGGTGGCAAAAATA
>NZ_DASVNN010000045.1:0-59876 GCF_036383835.1 Ramlibacter sp. | reverse complement strand
GAGGGGCCCACGCCGGTGCTGCTGGACGCCCTCATCTCCACCGGGAACACCATCGCCAGCGCGAGCCAGGTGCTGCGCGCCGCGGGCTGGGGCCAGGCCGTGTGCGTGGCCGTGCATGCGCTGACCGACGCGGCCGGCATCGACATGCTGCATCGTGCCGGCATCAGCCGCATCGCCAGCTGCGACACGGTGCCGCATCCGACCAATGCGATCGGCGTCGCGGGCCTGCTGGCCGACGCGCTGGGGCAGGCCTGCGCGGCGCCTTGATGCGCAGGGTGGGCAAGCTCGCTGGCCCACCGCTGGTTCGGTCCTACGCGTGCGGCTCCCTCCACGGCGTGGGCCCCTCGCGCGGCAGGAGCGAGGGATGCGGCAGGTTCGCCTGCAGCGCCCGCACCTGCTGCTCCAGGTGGGCGATGCGCTGCAGGTACCCGAGCAGCAGGCTCACCGTGAACAGGTCCAGGTCGTAGTGGGTGCGCAGGCGCATCGCCTCGCGCAGCGGCGGGACGCAGGCGGCGCTGAACTGCAACCCGGCGTCGCCGCTTTCACCCAGCAGCGGCACGAGGGCGCCGTAGTCCACCAGCTCCCGCAGTTCGGCCGCGCTCAGGCTGCACATCGAGGCGAGGTCTTCGAGCTCGACGCGGTGATGGGCCTCGAGGCCCCAGAGCTCGGGTACGTGGACGGTCATGACCGGCCTCCTTGGGAAGGCACGGACCTACTGTACGCGCATGTCGAACGCCTGTTGCAGTCCTTCGAGGCTGGTGATGCGCACGTGCTTCTTGTCCACCTCCAGCAGCCGCTGGTGCTGGAAGGCCGAGAAGGTGCGGCTCACGGTTTCCAGCTTCATCCCAAGGTAGCTGCCGATCTCGGCGCGCGACATGCGCAGGTGGAACTCGCTGGCCGACCAGCCGCGCGCCTTCATGCGCTGCGAGATGTTGAGGAGGAAGGCGGCCAGGCGCTCCTCGGCGTTCATGCTGCCCAGGAGCATCATGAGGCTGTGCTCGCGCACGATCTCGCGGCTCATGAGACGCGAGATGACGTGCTGCAGGTCGGTGCTGGTGCTGGCCAGTTCCATCAGGTGCGCGTACGGGATCGCGCAGATCTCCGCGTCCTCCAGCGCGATCGCGCTGCTGGCGTGCTGGCCGGAGGCGAGGCCGTCGAGGCCCAGCAGCTCGCCGGCCATCTGGAAGCCGGTCACCTGCTCGCGGCCGTCCTTCAGCGTCAGGTGCGACTTGAAGGTGCCGCTGCGCACGGCGTAGATGAACTGGAACTTCTCGCCCTCGTGGTACAGCGCCTGGCCTTCCTTGATCCGGCGGCGGGCGAACTTGAGGCCGTCGAGCCGCTCGATGTCGGTGCCGTTGAGGCCGCAGGGCAGGCACAGGTCCTTCAGGTGGCAGGTGGAGCACAGCGTACGGAGCGGCGCCGGCGCGGCATCGCGGCGGGCGTCCTCGCGCGGAACGAACTGGAGGGGGGCGGTGTGGCGGGTGGCGGTCTGCATGGTTGTTCTCTGGTCGTTCAGTGCACCGGGCGGCGGCCGGCCGCGGCGACGGCCTGGGCGAGCTGGTCGATTTCCGTGCTCTTGTCGAGGAAACGGGCGGCGCCGTCGTTCAGGTAGCGCTTGCGGTAGGCGGGCGCCGAGTTGTTGCTGAACACCACGAACGCCACCTGCGGGTCGGCCTCGCGGACGGCCTTCAGCACCTGCAGGCCGGTGCCGCCATCGAGCTGGTGGTCCAGCACCACGACGTCCGGCTGCGAGGCCAGGATGCCGTGGATGCACGAGTCGGGCGTGGCGCCCTCGCCCACCACGGCCATGTGCGCGGCATCCAGCAGCGCGTTGACGCGCTGGCGGATCTGCAGCGAGTCGTCGGCGAGGAACACCTTCAAGGAGCCGTTCGGATTCATGGGAGCCATCTTCGCGGCCGGGCGCTTTTCGCGACATCGGCGGCGGCTGAATCGGCGGCTCGGAGAACTCCGAAACGGCCTGGTCGCTGCACCGAGCGCGGCTAGGAATCGTCCTAGGACAGGCGTGGACGCCCGGCGCGCGCGGTGGATCGCTACGCAGCTCACCTTCGGTTACGAAATGGGCTGGCTCTGCGTGCCGGATCGTGAACTTCGTCACAGCGGAGCCTTGTCAAGCCCTCACAATTGCAATACTTTCGGACCCCCTGTTCCAAATAAAACGTTGGTGAGATCGGAGCTGGACTATGGCTTGGTTGAAGAGTGGCATCCGCAACAGCATTTACGGCCTGCTGGGTAATCCGGCTACGCCGAGCGACTCCGTGCTGGAAAGCGGGACCGAGGACATCCGCGAGGCGATGCTGTCGCTGCTGGGCGAAGCCGGCACCAAGCAGTTCGCCAACGTCACCCGGCGCATCCGCTACGCCAACGACATCCAGGGCCTCTGGTACCTGCGTGGCGACCTGATGGCGGCCCTCGCCACGATCGCGGGCGAAGCCGAAGCGCGCAGCCAGGTGCAGAGGATCACCCGCATGTTCCAGGGCCTGCTGCCCGGTAGCCTGAATTCCCGGCCCAGCCCGCTCATGAACTGAGCCGGCCCGGCCCCATGAATAAAGCGCGGACCTGCCGCGCTTTATTTTTTGCCCCGTCCGTAGGGTGGGCAAGCTGGCTTGCCCACCGGTAGCGCGCCTTCAGTGCCGGTGGCCCCAAAGGAGAAAGGCGTCGCGGCCTTCCGCGGCCAGCGTGACCTCCGCACCCACCGGCAGGCAGACCTTGGTCGGCACGTGGCCGAACGGCAGGCCGGTGAACACCGGCGCCTTCACCTGCGTGCGCAGCCAGTCGATCACGGTCTTCAGCTTGAAGCCCTTGTCGTGCGGGACGGGCACCCAGTTCGTGAAGTGCCCCAGCAGGATGGCTTTCTGCTTCTGCAGCACGCCGGTGTACAGCAGCTGCGTCAGCATGCGCTCGACGCGATACGGGTGCTCGTGCACGTCCTCGAGGAACAGGATGCCGCCCTTCACCTGCGGCAGCCACGGCGTGCCCGCCAGGGCCGAGACGATGGCGAGGTTGCCGCCCCACAGCACGCCCTTCTGCTGGATGGGCTTCTCCACGCGCTCGGCCGCCGGCAGCTGCCAGCCGGTGCCCTCGCCCTGGCCGGTCAGCAGATCCTCGAAGCAGGCCTGCATGATCTCGTCGGGATCGGCATCCACGCCGAAATCCTCGCCGACGGCGGGCCCGGACCAAGTCACGCGGCCGGTCTCGGCCAGCACCGCATTCTGGAAGGCGGTGAAGTCGCTCAGGCCCACGAACTGCATGCCGCGGTCGATCGCCTTGGCCACGGCCTTGTAGGGGATGCGGGGCAGCAGCCGCGTGAGGCCGTAGCCGCCGCGCGTGATGATGGCGACGTCGGCGCCGCTCGCCGCCGCGCGTTCGATCGCGGCGAGCCGGGTTTCGTCGTCGCCGGCGAAGCGCATGTGCCTCGCGAACACGTCGGGATCGAGTTCGACCTCGTGGCCCATGGCCTTCAGCCGCGCGATGCCGCGGCGCACCGCCGCCTTGTTGCCGACGGCACTGGAGGGGGAGAAGATGTAGATGCGCTGTTTCGTCACGGGCGGAAGTATCCCACTGCCGTGCGCGCGATCTCCTCGCCCTGCTCCTGCACGAAGTGGCCCGCGTGCGGCAGCACGATGGGCTCGGGGCAGCCGCGGATCTGCTGGCGCAGCGCTTCCATCACCGGCACGCCCAGCACGGGGTCCTGCGCGCCGACGAACATCAGGCTGCGCCCCTTCCATTGCCGCGACAGGAAGTCGCGCGCCTGGCGGGAGATCGCCGCGCCGGGCGCCTCCGGCTTGTCCGGCACCATGAGCGGGAATGCGCGCAGCGCGGCGCGGTGGCCGGCATCCGGGAACGGCGCCCCGTAGGCCGCGCATTCCTCTGGCCGCAGGTGCGGGTTGCCGCGCTCGAACAGGCGCGGCACGTCGAAATCCGGCTTCTTGCGGCACATGTCGCGCCAGGCGACGAAGCCCAGGCTCAAGGGCACATCGCCGGTGCCCAGTGCCGTGTTCATCGCCAGGAGGCCGCGGTAACGCTGCGGATCCTCCATCGGCAGGGTCAGTCCCAGCAGCCCACCCCAGTCCTGCATCACCAGCACGGTGTTGCGCAGCTCCAGGCGCTCGACGAATTCCAGCAGCACCTGGCGGTGCCACTCGAAAGTGTGGGCGCCGTCCTTCTTCGGCTTGTCGCTCTTGCCGAAGCCGATCAGGTCCGGGGCCACCACGCGCCCGCCCGCTGCCAGGAAGATCGGGATCATGCGCCGGTACAGGTAGCTCCAGGCCGGATTGCCGTGCAGGCACAGCCACGTGAGCGGCGCCTCGCGCGGACCTTCGTCCAGGTAGTGCATGCGCAGGCCGGCCAGCGACGGCAGGTCGTGGACGTAATGCGGCTCCCAGGGATAGTCCGGCAGGTCGCGGAAGCGTTCCTCCGGCGTGCGCACCGCATCGTCCCGCAACGGCCGCGCGTTCACCCGCGCCTCCTGCCGGCGCGAGCGGAAGAAGTCCGACAGCACGGCAGCGCTTTCCTGCGCGAGCACGCCAGGCTGCACCTGCGTCTGGTGATTGAGCTGCGGCTGGGCGAACAGGTCGACCACCGAGCCGGCGGCGCCGGTCTTCGGATCGGCGGCGGCGTACACGACGCGTGCGAGCCGCGCGTGCATCATGGCGCCGCTGCACATCGCACAGGGCTCCAGCGTCACGAAAAGCTCGCAGCCGTCGAGGCGGTAGTTGCCGAGGACCTGCGCGGCCTGGCGCAACGCCCGGATCTCGGCGTGGGCGGTCGGGTCGTGGCTGCCGACCGGGCCGTTGTGCCCACGCGCTATCACCCGGTCGCCATGGACCACCACGGCGCCCACCGGGACCTCGCCCGCGGCCAGAGCCAGGCGGGCCTGCGCGAGGGCTTCGCGCATGAAGCCTTCGTCGCGCGCTGCTGCGCTCACTTCTCGTTGTCCGGCATCGGGCGGGCCTGCTGCAGCGCGCCCTGCACGGCCTGCTCGAACTGCTGCACCTGCGCCTTGGGGGTGGCCGCCGGCGCGCTCGACCCCGGTGCATTCGCCACGGGCGCCACGCCCGCGGAGAGCTGCTTTTTCGCCAACAGGCCGACGATGGCCACCACGACGAGCAGCCCGATCAATCCGAAGATTCCCCGCATCACGCACCCTCCATGCCGAGCCGCTGCATCCACGCGGCGAGTTGCCGTTCGTCCTGGCTGCCGGCGGCATACACCTCGCGCATCTTCGCGTGGGCTTCGCGCCGGTGCTGGTTCAACTTCAGCTTGCAGGACCACTCCACGACGTCCAGCTCGAAACCGACGATGCCGGCCAGCATCTTGTGGGCGAATTCATCGCCGAGGCTGCGCCACTGCTCCGCGTAGGGCGGCTCGTGGTCGCCAATCAGCTTCTTCAGCAGGCGGTCCTTGGCGAGCGGGTCTTCCACCAGCCGCGCCTGCACCTTGCAGTGCACGGCGAGGTAGTTCCAGGTGGGGACGCGCTGCAGGTCCGGATAGACCTTCGGCGACAGGTAGGCATGCGGCCCCATGAACATGGCCAGGGCCGCCGGCCGCGCCTGCAGGTAGCGCCAGTGCGGGTTGGGCTTGGCGCAGTGTCCGAGCAGCACGAAGCCGGCCGCCTGCCCCGGGCTTGATCCGGGGTCGCGCTCTTCCAGGTGCAGCGGCAGGTGCGTGGCGAAGGGGAAGCCGCCGTCGTCCGTCGACACCAGGGTCGCGAACGGGTGGGAGCGCATCAGCTCCGCGGCGATGGCGGGATCGTCGGACTTGAACTGCGGCGGCTGGTACATGGCCGCATTGTGCCCCGGCGGCCGCGCTGGATCGCCGCCCCCTCGCGGGGACGGCCCTTTCAGCTCAGAGACGGAAGTTCTGGCGATACCACTGCTGCACGTCCGGCTTGCGGACGTAGCTGCACAGGCCGCCGCCGTTGCCGCCGTGAGCCGGCATGTCCACTTCCGCGGCATGCTTCACCGCCGGATGCGGCACGACCTCGTACGACGGCGCGGACTTGCGCGTGGGGTCGATGTTGCGGAAATTCGCGCATTGGTTCAGCGCGCGCTGCGCCTCGGGGTAGCGCTTCTGGTCGTAGCGCGCCTGCGCCGCGAACTGGTCGTTTGGGCGCACGACCTGCTCCCGCGTCGCCGGCGGCTTGGCCGCCTCCGCGCGGACCTTCGCCAGGAGGTCGGCATGGTTGCCCCAGTGGCCGTTGCCGTAGCGGCGCGGATCGCATTCTCCGATCGTGCCGGAGTCGTACGGCGCGCGGCCGTGCACTTCCTCGAAGGCCTTCGTCAACCAGGGGTCCTGGCAGCGGCCGGCATGCGCGCTCCCCGCGAGGGCGAGCGCGGCGAGGCCGAGGCCCGTGGTGACGAATTTCCTCATCATGGCGGCGCCTTGCATCAGCGCTGGATCAGGTTGGCGCCACCGGGCGCGACCACGTTGCCGCCGCCGGGGGACACCACGTTGGCGCCGCCAGGGGCGATGACGTTGCCGCCCGACATGACGGGCCGGCCGTTCACGAGGCCGTTGCCGGCCGGTCCCGGCCTGGCCGAGCCCGCGATGTTCATGCCGAAGGCCGTCTTCACCTTGCCCACCAGGTCCGGATAGCTGCTCCATCGGCCGCCGCCATAGCGGTGGATGTCGCATTCGCCGCTGCTGCCGGAGCCTTGCGGGGCACGACCTTTCACTTCCTGGATCGCGCGGGTAACCCAGGGGTCCTTGCAAGCGCCCGCGTTCGCAGCGCCGGCGATGGCGAGCAGGCCCAGGCCGATGGTGAACAACTTCTTCACTGATCTCTCCAATGACGTCTCCGCAAAAGTCGCGGCACTGCCCCGCCACGCGGCAAGGCCAGCCGACTGTAACTATCGGTGACGGAGAGAACCTATCCGCTGAAAAGAGTATTCCCGCCAGCGGACAGTCCCGCCTGCAGCGGCACACGCAGCGTGAGCCGCGTGCCGGCGCCGCTGCTGGCGATCTCGAGCGAACCGTGCAGCTGTTGTTGCGCGCGCAAGCGCATGTTCTTCAATCCGCGGTGGGCCGGGGATGCCCCCTGCCCGCCGTCGTCGAAGCCGCGGCCGTCGTCCTCCACGTGCAGGACGAGCTCGTCGCCCTCGCTGCGGCAGGCCAGGCGCAGCACGCCGGCGCCCGCGTGCTTCAGGACGTTGGTCACGGCCTCCTGGACGATGCGCAGCACCTGCAGCGCCGCACTCGGCGAAGGCAACGCCACGCCGTCGTCCACAGCCCACTCCAGGTGCAGGCCGGCCGCGCGCAGGCGCGGCTCCAGCCGATAGCGCAGGTTGCCCAGCGCGAGCTGCAGGGAATCGCGTTCGGGCTCCAGCGAATCGATCACGAGGCGCAGGTCGTCGATGCAGTCGCGCAAGTGCCGCTCCACCTCCCGGCTGTCCGCCTTGCCGCGCTGCACGGCATCGAGCGTCGTGATCAGCTGCGAGCCGATGCCGTCGTGCATGTCGCGCATCAGGCGGTCGCGTTCGGCCGCCACGGTGGCTTCGCGTTCGAGGGCCCGCAGGCGCTCGTGCGTGCGCTGCAGCTCCTCGGCGCGTTCCTGGACGCGCCGTTCCAGTTCCGCGTTGAGCGCACGCGCATCGTCGTAGGTCCGGAAGTAGTTCTCGGCCAGCGCATACACGAGCGCGCACAGAAGCAGCGGCGCACCGTAGGCCATGCGCGCGGCCGGTCCGAAGGGAAGCAACTGCGCGGACACGCCGAGGTCGGTCAGTCCCAGCAACAGCGTGAGCACCATGCCGGCCAGGATCACCCAGGGTCCGGCACCCGTCGTCGTGGGCCGTCGCAGGTGGCGCACCAGCAGCAGGATGCTCCAGGCGCCCATCGCGGCGCACAGGACGTACCAGGGCAGGCGCAAGGCGCGCACGAGCAACGGGTCCAGCAAGGCGAACACCGGCACCGCGAGGACGGCCGCCGCCAGCACGAAGCGCTCCATCGCGACCGCCGGATGCCCGGTGTAGCGCCGCATGAACGTCCATTGCAGCACCACGACGAGCCCGAGGCTGCCCAGGACGAAGGCTTCCCAGATGGACGACGGCACGCCGAAGCTGTCCACGGTGTAGTGGAAGTTGCGCAGCGACCAGACCAGCGCCAGGGCCGCGAACAGCCCGTAGATGCCCTCCTCCGGGCGACGCAGCCACAGCAGGAGGACCAGCACGCCGACGAACACCAGGGCCATGTTCAGGGACCGCGGCAACGTGACGCGCAAGGCCAGGTCGCGGTGGTACATCGGCTCCACGAGCGGCTGCGGCCCGAGCGTGAGCGGGCCCAGTCCGCCGCGCAGGTTGGGCGCGACCCGCAGCCGGAGCAGCAGCTCGTTGCGGCCCGCGTGCAGCAGCTGCGGCGCGATGGCATTGAGCTGCGGGCGCCCGAAGGACCGCACGAAAATCCCCGTCATGGGGCCGCCGCCGACCGTGACGCCGTTGATCACGAGCTGGTGGGTCGTCGCCACCGTGGGCAGGTAGGCCGCCCAGGCTTCGGTGGGCGCCTGCGGCAGCTCGAACACCGCCCGGTACCAGCCGTAGCCGGACTGGCCGGGATTGCTGCGGTTCCAGTTGTCCGGCAGGGACCGCACGGTCCACGGCGCGTCGGCCGCGGGCGGCTGCGGCGCATCCGATTTCAGGAAGGCGGCCTGCGTGATGTCGACGAGATGCGCCTCCGCCGGCGGCGCGCCGAGCTGCAGCAGCGCGGCGGCGCCGCCGAGCACCAGGACGAGGAGCAGCAGCAGCGCACCGGCGAGACGGCTCACAGCTTCAGGATCCCGCGCTGGTGCGCGAGGTACACCGCATGCTGCCGCGAGGTGGCTTCGAGCTTCCGGTAGATCTTCTGCACGTGCGACTTCACCGTGAGCGGCGAGATGTGCAGGCTCTCGCCGATCTCCAGCACGCTGCGGCCGCGCGCGATGGCTTCGAGGATGGTGGTCTCGCGCGGCGACAGGGGCGACGGCACGGCGGCATCGCCTGAAAGCGCCGCTTCGGGCGCGGGTACGGCCGTCGGAGCGGGAGCGGGCGCAGGCGCCGCCGCACCGGGCCGCAGCCGCACCAGCAGCAGGCGCGCCAGGGCGGGACTGATCGGCGACTCGCCCGCCTGCAGCGCGTGGATGCTGGCGTTGAAGTCTTCCGGCAGGCTGTCCTTCAGCAGGTAGCCGGTGGCGCCGGCTTCGATGGCCTCGAACAGGTTGCGTTCGCCGCCGAACACCGAGACCACCATGATCGCGGTGTGCGGCGAGGCCTGGCGGATGTGGCGGATGACGTCGAAGCCGCTGCCGTCCGGCAGGCCGAGGTCGATCAGCGCCACGTCGGGCGCGAGGGCTCCGGCCGCCTGGATCGCGTCAGCCGCGCTGGCGAATTCGCCGGCCAGCACGAGGCTGGGGTCGCGCGCGAGGTTCTCCCGGTAGCGCTGCGCATGCAGCGGGTTGTCCTCGACGACGATGACCGTGGTGCGGACTGCGGCGCGCACTGCGTCACTCCCGCTCGAAGCCGCCGTCGTCCGTCGACACCTGGGTGGCGAACGGATGGGAGCGCATCCGCTCCGCGGCGATGGCCGGGTCGTCTGACTTGAACTGCGGCGGCTGGTGCATGGCCGGATTATGAGGAAAGTGCACGACGCGTTCCGTTGCCTCGCGTCCTATGGCTTCGGGAACCTCGAGACCAGAAACTCGGATCCAGCCGTCGTCAGATGCGCCTCGTCCCACGCCGTCAGCTTGTCACCCGTTTCCCCGAGCCGGGCCAGGCAGCCAGTGGCGTCGCACATGATCTGCATGGGGGAGATGTAGTTCACGCCAAGGGCCGCAGCCCTTCCGCGCAGGGCAGCGTCCATCTGGACGGATTTCGGGCTCAAGCCCAGGGTCATCCGATACGGCACGATGTGCGGAAGGCTCTGCCTGAAATACGCGTAGAGCTGCTTCGGCAGGCCGCCGTTCCATTGCGGCACCGGCCCCACCAGGTCGATGTCCGCAACGCCCGCCTTGCGGAGCATCTGGACCGTGGCTTCCAGTCCGGACAGGTCATAGTCGGTCCAGATGGCAGCGAGGACGACCCGAGAGGGACGTTGGACAGCCAGCTGGGACAGCACATGCCGGTTGATCTCCGTGCAATGAGGCCGGTCGGGAGGATCCGTGCCGAGGATCGGCGGGCAGGCGCTGGCCGTCCTCTGCACGAGGGCGAGGGAATCCCCGAAGTGGGTCTTCAAGCCAGGATACAGGTGTGCCGCATGCGAATCCCCCCAGAGCAGGAGCGTCGGCCTGCCGTTCGGGGCCTCCGTCGGGCACTGGGAGAACTGCCGAAAGTCCTGCTCCGGCCTCAGGAAGCAGGTGCCCTCCCGGTAACCGCGCTTGTAGTCGTACTTGTATTGCGTCAGCTCCTGGATGATCGGCGGAAACCGCGAACCCAGCCCGTTTTGCGCGAACGTGCCGTAGCCGACGGATCCCACGACGACCATGGAGAACACCAGCACGAGAGCCTTGCGTGCACCCTTGGTGCCCCCGCGGATGGGACGCTCGACCACGCGGTACGTGAGCCAGGCCAGCAGGATGGACGCCGCGACGGCGGCGACACGCACCTTGCCGCTGGGAGCGTCGGTCGACACGATGCGGGCGAAGGACAGCAGGGGCCAGTGCCACAGGTACAGGGGAAAGCTGATCAACCCGATCCAGACCATGACCTTGTTGGAGAGGATCACGCGATTGGCCCAGGCCTTGGGACCGGCCGCGATCAGCAGTACGGCTCCCGCCACGGGAATCGCAGCCCACTTGCCGGGAAAGCTGGACGTCTTGTCGATGCGCCAGAAGCCGTACAGAAGAAGCGCCACTCCCAGCGATGAAAGCAGATTGGCGATCGCGCTTCCGTCGGGCTCGCGTCGCACGCGATACAGGGCGCGGGTCAGCCATGCATCGAGCCGGAGCCTCCATGGCGTCCACGAATCCTTCCGGAACACGCCGGCCCATGCCAGCAGGCTTCCGCAAAGCAGCTCCCAGATCCGGCTGTGCGGCGAGTAGAAGGTGGCGACCGGGTGCGTTTTCACGCCCTTTGCATTGAGCGCGAATGAGACCGCCGCCACCAGGCCGGTGATCGTCAGCAGGTTGAACTTGCCTTTCCAGGCGATCCAGATCAGGAGCGGCCAGACCAGGTAGAACTGCTCCTCGATCCCGAGGCTCCACAGGTGGAGCAATGGCTTGGTTTCCGCGGAGTTGTCGAAGTAGCCCGACTCGTTCCACAAGACCAGATTGGCGGTGAATCCGGCTCCGGCCATGATGTGCTTGCCCAGCTGCCTGTATTCGTCCGGCAGCAGCACGAACCACCCGAGCGCGAAGCTGGCGGCCAGCACGAGCAGAAGCGCGGGGAATATCCGCTTCACGCGGCGTGCATAGAATTCCGCGAAGCTGAAGCTCCCGTTCTCGAGTGCCTGGAACAGGATGGTCGAGATCAGGAATCCGGAGATGACGAAGAACACATCCACGCCGATGAACCCGCCTTGCACCCAGCGCGGAAAGGCGTGGAATCCCACGACGGAGAGGACTGCCACCGCGCGCAGTCCGTCGATGTCCGGTCGGTATTTGGGATGCGGCAGGGGCGCGAGGTGTGTCATTCCCACTCGATGGTCGCCGGCGGCTTGCTGCTCACGTCGTAGGTGACGCGGTTGATGCCGCGGACCTCGTTGATGATGCGGCTGGACACCTTCTTCAGCAGCGCATAGGGCAGCTCGGCCCAGTCGGCGGTCATGAAGTCGCTGGTCTGCACCGCGCGCAGCGCCACGACGTAGTCGTAGGTGCGGCCGTCGCCCATCACGCCCACGCTCTTGACCGGCAGGAACACGGTGAAGGCCTGGCTGGTCAGGTCGTACCAGCTCTTGCCGGTCTTCTCGTCGCGGAAGTTGCGCAACTCCTCGATGAAGATCGCGTCGGCCCGGCGCAGCAGGTCGGCATATTCCTTCTTCACTTCGCCGAGGATGCGCACGCCCAGGCCCGGACCCGGGAAGGGGTGGCGGTAGACCATCTCGGGCGGCAGGCCGAGCGCCACGCCCAGCTCGCGGACTTCGTCCTTGAACAGGTCGCGCAGCGGCTCCAGCAGCTTCAGGCCCAGCTGCTCCGGCAGGCCGCCCACGTTGTGGTGGCTCTTGATGGTGACGGCCTTCTTGCTCTTGCCGCCGCCGGACTCGATCACGTCGGGGTAGATCGTGCCCTGCGCCAGCCACGCGACGTGGCGCGCATGCGTCTCCTTGATCTTCGCGGCTTCCGCCTTGAACACGTCGACGAACAGGCCGCCGATGATCTTGCGCTTCTTCTCCGGGTCGCTCACGCCGGCGAGCTTGCCGAGGAACAGGTCGCTCGCGTCGACCCGCACCACCTTCGCATGGAGCTTGCCGGCGAACATGTCCATCACCATGTCGCCCTCGTCCAGGCGCAGCAGGCCGTGGTCCACGAACACGCAGGTGAGCTGGTCGCCGATCGCGCGGTGGATCAGCGCGGCGGCCACGGAGGAATCGACGCCCCCCGACAGGCCCAGGATCACTTCCTCGTCGCCCACCTGCCGGCGGATCGCTTCCACCGCTTCGGCGACGTGGTCGCGCATCACCCAGTCGGGCCTGGCCTGGCAGATGCCGCGCACGAAACGCTCCAGCATCGCGTGGCCCTGCACCGTGTGCGTGACCTCGGGGTGGAACTGCACCGCGTAGAACCGGCGCGCCTCGTCGGCCATGCCGGCGATGGGGCAGCTCTCGGTGGACGCCATCAGCTTGAAGCCGGGCGGCATCTCGGCGACCTTGTCGCCGTGCGACATCCACACGTCCAGCATGCCGTGGCCTTCGGGCGTGGTGTAGTCGGCGATGTCGCGCAGCAGTTCGGTGTGGCCGCGGGCGCGGACGGCGGCGAAGCCGAACTCGCGCTTGTGGCCGGCCTCGACCTTGCCCCCGAGCTGTTGCGCCATGGTCTGCATGCCGTAGCAGATGCCCAGCACCGGCACGCCGAGCTCGAACACCGCCTGCGGCGCGCGGTCGGTGCTCTCCTCGTACACGCTGGCATGGCTGCCGGAGAGGATCACGCCCTTGAGCTTGCCGTCGGCCGCGTACTGGCGAACCCATTCGTCGCTGACGTCGCAGGGATGGACCTCGGAATAGACGTGGGCTTCGCGCACGCGGCGGGCGATCAGCTGCGTGACCTGGGAGCCGAAGTCGAGGATGAGGATCTTGTCGTGTTGCATGTCAAACCAGGTCGGTGATCAGGGGATGTTCGAGCTTCAGGCAGGCGCGCCGCAGGGCGCGGTCCATGGTGACGAGGGGCGCTTTCAGGTCGACGGCGACCTTCAGGTAGGCAGCGTCGTAAGGAGTGAGTTCGAGCGATTGCGACCAGTTCCAGAACTCGAGCGGCGAGACGCGCAGGGGCGCGAGCGCCACGGGCAGGCGGCTCAGCAGCCGCAGCACGTGCTGGTGCGCGCTCGGGCTGAAGCGCCCGCGGGCCAGCGCGCGGCCCGCGGCATGCAGCGCCTCGAGCGGGAAGATCGCGGCGCTGGTGGCGCTCTCCTCCTCCGTCATCACGCGCACGAGGGCTTGCGACACCTTGTCGCCGCCCTCGTCGGGGAAGACCCAGCTCGCGAACGCGGAAGCGTCAACGACCAGCACGGCTCGCCTTCGGGTCGTCGGTCCATCCCTCGCCCCGCGCGTCGCGCTCGCGCTTGTGCTCGTCCCACAGCGCCTGGAAGGGTTCGCCGCGGCCCACCTTGGCGCGCAGCGCTTCGAGCTCCTGCGCGATCGCCTGGCGCCGCGCCTCGATGCTCGGCTGCTCGGATTCCGGTTCCTTGATCAGCCGGATCACCCGCTTGCCGTGGCGCGTCAGCACGACCTCCTCGCCGTTCTCGACGGCACGGATCAGCTCGGAAAGCTGGCTCTTGGCCTGATGAATGGGGACGGTTTGCATGAGTTCTGGTTCGACTGCACCGCAATCTGGTCAGATTTTATCGCCGACAAAGAAAAAAGGCCAGAAAGTTCTGGCCTTTTTCCGAAGTTCGGGAGGGTCACTCCGACCGATAGTTCGGGGCTTCCTTGGTGATCTGCACGTCGTGCACGTGGCTCTCGCGCATGCCGGCCGACGTGATCTCCACGAATTCGGCCTTGTTGCGCATCTCCTCGATGTCGGCGCAACCGCAATAGCCCATCGCCGCGCGCACGCCGCCGGCGAGCTGGTACACGATCGCCACCAGCGAGCCCTTGTACGGCACGCGGCCTTCGATGCCTTCCGGCACCAGCTTGTCCGCGTTCGGATTGGTGCTGGTCGCTTCCTGGAAGTAGCGGTCGGCGCTGCCCTGCTGCATGGCGCCGATCGAGCCCATGCCGCGGTAGCTCTTGTAGCTGCGGCCCTGGAACAGCACGATCTCGCCCGGCGCTTCCTCGGTGCCGGCGAACATGCCGCCCATCATGACGGTGCTGGCGCCCGCCGCGATCGCCTTGGCGATGTCGCCGGAGAAGCGGATGCCGCCGTCGGCGATCAGGGGCACGCCGCTGCCGGCGAGCGCCGTGGCGACGCTGTCGATCGCCATGATCTGCGGCACGCCCACGCCCGCGACGATGCGCGTCGTGCAGATGGAGCCGGGGCCGATGCCCACCTTCACCGCGTCGGCGCCGGCTTCCACCAGCGCCCGCGCGGCCGAGCCGGTGGCGATGTTGCCGCCGATCACGTCGACCTGCGGATAGTTCTGCTTCACCCAGCGCACGCGGTCGATCACGCCCTTGCTGTGGCCGTGGGCCGTGTCGACCACGATGGCGTCGACGCCGGCCTTGACGAGCGCCTCGACGCGCTCCTCGGTGCCCTCGCCCACGCCGACCGCCGCACCCACGCGCAAGCGGCCGCTGGGGTCGCGCGCGGCATTCGGGAAGTTGGTCTGCTTGGTGATGTCCTTGACGGTGATCAGGCCCTTGAGCTCGAAGGCTTCGTTGATCACCAGCAGGCGTTCCAGCTTGTGCTTGTTCAGCAGCGCCTTGGCTTCGGCCGCATTGGTGCCCTCGCGCACGGTGATCAGCTTGTCGCGCGGGGTCATGATCTGGCTGACCGGCACGTCGTAGCGCGTTTCGAAGCGCATGTCGCGGCCGGTGACGATGCCCACCACCTTGCCGCCATCGAGCACCGGGAAGCCGGAGATCCCCAGTTGTTCCTGCATCGCGAGCACCTGGCGCACCGTGTGCTGGGGCGTGATCACCACCGGGTCGCGCAGGACGCCGGATTCATAGCGCTTCACCCGTGCCACCTCGGCCGCCTGCTGCTGTGCCGTGAGGTTCTTGTGGACGATGCCCATGCCGCCTTCCTGCGCGATCGCGATCGCCAGGCGCGCCTCGGTCACGGTGTCCATCGCGGCGGAAACCAGCGGCAGGTTCAGCTGGATGTTGCGGGAGAGCCGGGTGGAGAGGGAAGTGTCCTTGGGCAGGACCTGGGAGAACGCCGGCACCAGCAACACGTCGTCGAAGGTGAGCGCTTTTCCGAGAAGCCGCATCTGATCGCTCCAAAAAAAGGATTGTACCCGCGTGCACTTTTGCACGACCCGGCCGGGGTTTGCGCGCCACGGCCAGGCCGATGCCCTACGCGGTTTCCCGACGGTCGGGCTAAACTCGAACGATGAAAGCTGCCCGCCTTGCCCTGCTCGCTCTCGCCTGTTCCCTGCCCCTGGCCGCCGCGGCCCAGTGGCAATGGCTGGACAACAGCGGGCGCAAGGTCTTCAGCGACCAGCCGCCGCCGCCCGACATCGCGCCGAACCGCATCGTGAAGACGGGCCGTGGCGCGGCCGCCACCGCGATCCAGCAGCAGGCCGCCGCCACGGAGGCCCCGGCCGCCGCCGCGGCAGCCACCAGCCTGCCCAAGCCTTCCGGCAAGGACAAGGACCTGGAGGCGAAGAAGAAGGAAAAGGAAGCGGGCGACCAGGCGAAGAAGAAGGCCGACGAGGAGAAGATCGCGGCGACCCGCACGGAAAACTGCAGCCGCGCGAAGAACGCCAAGGCGACCTTCGATTCGGGCCTGCGCGTCGTGCGCACCAACGACAAGGGCGAGCGCGAATTCATGGACGAGGGCCAGCGGGCCGCCGAGGTCAAGCACCTCAACGACATCATCGCGCGCGACTGCGCGAAATGACCGTGCGCGGCGGCGCGACGCGCCGCCAGCAGGGTCATCCCCGCGCAGGCGGGGATCCACGTTTTCAATACCCCGGCTTGGCGCCCGGCCTGCGCTTGGCGAACAGGCCCGTCGCCCGCGCGCCCTGCTTCTGGAAGCGTTCCCGCCGCGCCACCTTGGGGTCCACCAGTAGCGGACGATAGATTTCCACGCGGTCGCCTTCCTTCAACACCTGCTCCAGGCTGCTGCGGCGGCCCCAGATACCCAGGTCGAGCGCGGAAACATCCTGCCCTTGCGTGGCCTCCGGCCAGCCGCTGGCGCGGACCGCGTCGCCCACCGTGGCACCCGCGGGCACGTCCACGGCCCATTCGAGCACCTGCCGCGGCGCCGGCGAATACATCACGACCACGCGCATGGCTTCAGCCGTAGACCTGTTCGGCGCGCTTGACGAAAGCGTCCACCAGGTTGCCGGCGATCTTGTCGAACACGGGGCCCACCAGCGCCGCGAGGGCACTGCTCTTGAAGCCGTAGTGCAGTTCCAGCGTGACCTTGCAGGCGCGCTGGTCGGCTTCGCCCACGGGCTGGAACTTCCAGCTGCCATCCAGGTTGGAGAAAGGTCCCTCCACCAGCTTCATGCGCACCTCGCGCCCCGGCACGTGGGTGTTGCGGGTGGTGAAGGTCTGGCGGATGCCCGAGAAATGGATGCCGACCTCCGCCTTCATGCCATCCGGCTCGATCGCGATCACCGTGGAGCGGTCGCACCAGGGCAGGAACTCGCAGTACTTCGCGACGTCGGTGACCAGCGCGAACATCTCTTCGGCGCTGTACCAGATGAGCACGGACTTGTGGACTGTTTTCATGGAGAATTGCGGGCCCGCGCGGGATTGTAGAGAGCCGCCGCCGGCCTCACCTGTCAGCTCATGACGAAAAAGAAAGAAACGCCCTCCCGCATCGCCGACAACAAGAAAGCCGCCTTCGACTACTTCTTCGAGGAGCGGCACGAGGCGGGCATCGTGCTGGAAGGCTGGGAGGTCAAGGCCGTCCGCGAAGGCAAGGCCCGAATCACCGAAGGCTACGTGGTCATCCGCGAGGGCGAACTGTTCCTCATCGGCTGCCACATCGACCCGCTCAGGACCGCCTCCACCCACGTGAAGGCCGAATCGGCCCGCACCAAGAAGCTGCTGATGCACAAGGACGAGATCCGCCGGCTGATCGGCAAGGTGGAGCAGAAGGGCCACACCCTGGTGCCGCTGCAGCTGTACTGGAAGGCGGGCAAGGTCAAGTGCGAGATCGCGCTGGCCAAGGGCAAGGCCGAACACGACAAGCGCCACACGATCAAGGACCGCGAAGGCAAGCGCGAGGTGGAGCGCGCGATGAAGGAGCGCCACCGCTGATCGGGGAAAAACCCGGGTGCGGGAATAAACGCGTCCCGGCCGTCGTTCATGCAGGTACGAAAACCCCATCCAGGAGAAGACCATGAACCTGCCTCGCCTCGCTGTCACCCTCGCCTGCGGCACCCTGCTCGCAGCCTGCGCCTCGATGATGTCCCACGCTCCCGCCAAGGTGTCCGACGGCGTCTTCGTGGGCTCGAACGGCATGACGCTGTACACCTTCGACCGCGACACCATGGGCTCGGGCAAGTCGGTCTGCAACGGCCAGTGCGCGACCGCCTGGCCGCCCCTGATGGCCAGCGCTTCCGACAGCGCGTCGGGCGACTGGACGATCGTCGTGCGCGACGACGGCGCCCGCCAGTGGGCCTACAAGGGCAAGCCGGTCTACTTCTGGCAGCGCGACACCAAGCCCGGCGACCGCACCGGCGACGGCGTCAACAACGTCTGGCGTCTGGCTCGCCCCTGATCCCGCTGCGGCCGCAACGCTCCCCGTGGGGCGGTGCGCGCCCGAGGCATACCGTCCAGCCAGGCTAGGCTCGCACCATGCACGCCACGTCGTCGTCGCCTCCCGGACTGGCCGGTTCCTCCTCGCGCCCGGGGCTGGTCGGGCACATCCCCGACCTGCGCCGCTACGCGCGTTCGCTCACCGGCGACGCCTGGGCGGCGGACGACCTGGTGCAGGACACGCTGGAGCGTGCCTGCGAGCGCTGGAAGCTGTGGACGGCGGGCAGCGACCTGCGCGCCTGGCTGTTCACGCTGATGCACAACCTGTTCGTCGACGGTGCGCGACGCGCGCTGCGCCAGCAGGCGCACCGGGTGGACGTGGAGGACGTGGCGCAGGAGCTGGCGGCGCCCGGCGGCGCCCCGGACCAGGCGCTGGACCTGCAGCGGTGCCTGCTGCGGCTGCCCGAGGAGCAGCGCGAAGTGCTGCTGCTGGTCACCTTGCAGGACCTTGCCTATGAGGACGTGGCGCGGATCACCGGGGTGCCGATCGGCACGGTGATGTCGCGGCTGTCGCGCGCACGCAGCCGCCTGCGCGAACTGATGGAAGGGCGGCAACCGCCCGCGTCGGGAGCGGCGCCTTCGCTGCGCCGTTTGAAGTGAAAGTAGGTCGCAGATGAACGACGACAAGCGACTGCAGCAGGACGAGGCCGAACTCCACGCCTTCGTGGACGGACGCCTCGATGCAGCCGCGCGCGCGGCGGTGCAGGCGCGGCTGGACGCGGATCCACAAGCCGCCCGCACCGTGGCCGCGTGGACGGAACAGAAGCTGGCGCTGCGCGCCCTGCACGCGCAGTTGCTGCACGAACCCGCGCCGCCCTTGCTGGCGCAGGCGGCGCAGCGGCTCCACCACCGCAGCGACAGCGCTCTGCGCTGGGTCCGCTGGGGCGGCATCGCCGCTTCGGTGCTGCTCGCGTTCGCCGCGGGATGGATGGCGAACACGCAATGGCAGTCCCAGCACGAGGTGCAGCCCATCGCGCGGGCGCGCGGCCCGGGCGAGTTCGCGCGCCAGGCCGTGCTGGCGCACTCGGTGTACCTGCCCGAAGTGCGGCATCCGGTCGAAGTGGACGCCGCGCAGCAGGACCACCTGGTGCAGTGGCTGTCCAAGCGCCTGAACCGGCCGCTGAAGGTCCCCAATCTCGGTGCCATGGGTTACGAGCTGGTCGGCGGCCGCCTGCTGCCGGGGGAAAGCGGCGCCCGGGCGCAGTTCATGTACCAGAACGGCAGCGGCCAGCGCGTGACGCTCTACGTCGGCGCGGTCGATGCGAAAGGCACGGCAGAAACCACGTTCCGCTATTCGACCCAGGGCGACGTGGCGAGCTTCTACTGGGTCGACCAGGGTTTCGGCTACGCGCTTTCGGGCAAGTTGCCGCGCCAGGGGCTGCTGGTGCTCGCGGAGTCGGTGTACCGGCAGTTGTGAACGTTTCGCGTCGCGTAGGGTTGGGCAGCTCCGCTGTCCACCGTTTCCCGGATGCCCGGTGGGCAACGGGCGTTGCCCACCCTACGTCGACCGCGGACTAGCGCAGGTCCCGCAAGGGATGCGCGTGCGCGGGCCACGGACTCGCGAAGAAGGCCTGCACCATTTCCGGCGCGACCTCCTCGATGCGCGCCGGGTTCCACCGCGGCGCGTGATCCTTGTCGATCGCGAGGGCGCGGATGCCTTCGAAGGTCTCGCTGGCCGCGCCGGGACGAAGCTGGAAGCAGTGGCGCACCATGTCGCGCTCCATGCGCAGGTCGTCGGCGAGCTTCATGTGGCGGGCACGCCGCGCGTGCTCCAGCGTGACGTGCAGCATCAGGGGCGAACGCTGGCGCAGTGCAGCGGCGGTCTGCTGCGCCCAGCCGGAGGCGTCCGCCTCGAGTGCGTGGACGATCGCGCTCACGGTCGGCAGCGCGAAGAAATGGTCGATGTCGGCGCGCTGCGCGGCGAGCGCGCTCGTGCCGGTGGCCTGCTGCCGCGTGCGCTCGCGCAGCGCCGCGAAGCCCTCGCCGTCGGCGATGCGCTCCCACAGCGTCGGCAGCTCCGCCGAGGACACCAGGAGGTCGGCCAGGCCGGCCGCGAGCGCATCCTGGCCCGTGATCGGGTTGCCCGTCAACGCCAGGTACTCGCCCAGCCGCCCGGGACAGCGCGCCAGGAACCAGCCGCCGCCCACGTCGGGGAACAGGCCGATGTTGGTCTCGGGCATCGCCATCTTCGTGCGCTCGGTGGCGATGCGCAGGCTGTAGTCGCCGCCGTGCGCGGAGATGCCCATGCCGCCGCCCATCACGATGCCGTCCAGGAAGACGACGTACGGCTTCGGATACACGTGGATCAGGTGGTTGAGCGTGTATTCCTCGGTGAAGAAATCCTCCAGCCGCGGATCGCCGGCCAGCACCGCCTGGTGGAAGAAGCGGATGTCGCCGCCGGCGCAGAAGGCGCCGAACGGGCCTTCCTTGCCCATGCCACGGACCGCGACGCGCTCCACGCGCGGGTCGTCGCGCCAGGCGAGCAGCGCCGCGGTGAGCTCGCGGATCATGTCGAGCGACAGCGCGTTCAGCGCCCTGGGCCGGTTCAGCGTGATCAGTCCCGCACTGCCGCGGACTTCGGCGACGACATGACTCATCAGGAAACCTCCGCGCGGTGCGCTGCGGTATTCGCCTCGGGAGCGGCCCGGCGGCTCATGCCCGCTGCCTCCATCCGAGCAGCTCGTTCGCCACCAGCGCGCCGATCACCAGCGCGCCGCCGGCCAGCACGGTCTGGCCCGGCACTTCGTCGGCGCCGAACCAGGCCAGCACGATGCCGAAGATCACTTCCAGCAGCGCCAGCAAGGCGATCTCGGGCGCCTTGAGCACGCGGGCGCACATCACCGCCAGCGCGCAGGGGATGGCGAGCTGCACGAGACCGAGCAGCGCCAGCAGGCCGATGTCGTGCGCCGAGGCGCGCAGCGGCATGGCCAGCGGCAGCGTCGCGATCGAGGAGAGCACGGCGCCCACCAGCACCGCCGGCACGAGGTCCACGTTCTGGCCCTGCGCATGCGCGCGCTGCGTGATCGTCCAGTTGATGCCACCCGCCAGCGGCACGAGCAGCGCCACCAGCGTCCCGGCGAGCTGGTCGCGCTCCATCTGCGCGCCGTACATGGAGGCGATGCCGGCCCCGGCGACCAGGATCGCGAGCCAGGTGCGCAGCGGAATGCGGTGGCCGATGAACACCCGCGCGATCAATGCGGTCAGGAGCGGGCCGATCGCCATCGTCACCAGCACGTTGGCCACGCTGGTGAGCGTGAGCGCCACCATGAACGCCGTGAACATGACGCTCCAGCAGATCCCCGACAGCCATAGCGGCCAGCCGCCCCGGCGGATCCTGGCGAACACGACACGTCCCTGGAAGAACGGCAGGATGACGAGCAGCGACAGCACGGTGAAGAAGCTGCGCCAGAAGGTCACCTCGAAGCTGCGCGCGTGCTCGAGGTGGCGCGTGATCACGCCCGCGATGGACCACATGAGGGTCACCGCGACCATGAGGAAGACCGCTTTCGTATGCGTCAGTTTCAAGGGGTCGTGGTTCTCTTCCGGAAGCGCCGGATGTTATCAAGCGCGGGGGGCCGATAAGTAAGATAATGGGAGACGCGCGGGACATCGCACCCGTCGCGCCAGTGCGGTGATCGGTCAGATTCGCGTTTTTCGAATGAATGCCATGAGTTTGTGATTGCGTCGGGCTCCATCGCTTACCAACCTTCAATGGAGTCCCCATGGACAACAAACTTTACGTGGGCAACCTGCCCTATTCCTTCCGCGACGGCGACATGGAACAGGCGTTCAGCCAGTTCGGCAGCGTCCAGAGCGCCAAGGTCATGATGGAACGCGACACCGGCCGCTCCAAGGGCTTCGGTTTCGTCGAGATGGGCAGCGCCGCCGAGGCGCAGGCCGCCATCCAGGGCATGCACGGCAAGGATTACGGCGGCCGCGGCCTGACCGTCAACATCGCCAAGCCGATGGAACCGCGCACCGGCGGCCGTCCCCGCTACTGAGCGATCGCGTGGCCAAGGAAGAACTGATCGAGATGCGCGGACGCGTCGAGGAAATCCTCCCCGATTCGCGCTGCCGCGTCGTCCTGAGCAACGGCCACGAACTGGTGGCCTACACCGGCGGCAAGATGAAGAAGCACCGCATCCGCATCATCGCCGGCGACGACGTGACGCTGGAGCTGTCGCCCTACGACCTCACCAAGGGCCGCATCATGTTCCGGCACTTGCCGGAGCGCAGGCCGGGCCCGCCGGGCGGCGGCAATCGCCCGCCGCACCGCCGCTGAACGCGGCACCATGAAAAAGGCCCCGCATGCGGGGCCTTTTCCTTTGGCTTACGCCGCTTCCCGCAGGGAACGCTTGCGCTCGTGCTCCTTCAGGTAGCGCTTGCGCAGGCGGATGGTCTTGGGCGTGATCTCGACCAGCTCGTCGTCCTCGATGAACTCCACGCCGTATTCCAGCGTGAGGTCGATCGGGGGCGTGATCTTGATCGCGTCTTCCTTGCCGGAGACGCGGAAGTTGGTCAGCTGCTTGGTGCGGGTGGCGTTCACCACGAGGTCGTTGTCGCGGTTGTGCACGCCCACGATCATGCCCTCGTACACCTTGTCGTTCGGCTTGACGAACATGCGGCCGCGGTCGTCCAGCTTGCCCAGGGCATACGTGAAGATCTCGCCGTCGTCCATGGAGATCAGCACGCCGTTCTTGCGGCTGGCGATCTCGCCCTTGAAGGGCTCGTAGCCGTCGAAGATGTTCGAGATCAGGCCCGAACCGCGGGTCAGGTTCAGGAACTCGTTGGAGAAGCCGATCAGGCCGCGGGCGGGGATGCGGTACTCCAGGCGGACGCGGCCGCGGCCGTCCGGCTCCATGTTGACCATCTCGCCCTTGCGCTCGCCCAGGGCCTGCATCACGCCGCCCTGGTGCTGCTCCTCGACGTCGGCCGTCACCAGCTCGATCGGCTCGCTGCGCACGCCGTCGATGTCCCGGAACACCACGCGCGGCTTGGACACCGCAAGTTCGTAGCCTTCGCGGCGCATGTTCTCGACCAGGATGGTCAGGTGCAGTTCGCCCCGGCCCATCACTTCGAACACGCCTTCCTCGTCGGTCTCCTTCACGCGCAGGGCCACGTTGGACTGCAGTTCCTTCTGCAGGCGGTCCCAGATCTGGCGGCTGGTGACGAACTTGCCTTCCCGGCCGGCGAGCGGCGAGGTGTTGACGCAGAAGTTCATCGTCAGCGTCGGCTCGTCGATCTTCAGCATCGGCAGCGGCAGCGGATTCAGCGGGTCGGTCACGGTCACGCCGATGCCGATCTCCTCGATGCCGTTGATCAGCACAATGTCGCCGGGGCCGGCTTCCTTGACCTGCACGCGCGTCAGGCCTTCGAAGGTCAGCACCTGGTTGATGCGGCCCTTGAGCTGCTTGCCGTCCGGGCCTTCCATCACGAGCACGTCCATCGACGGGCGGATGGTGCCCTGGTTGATGCGGCCCACGCCGATGCGGCCCACGAAACTGGAGTAGTCCAGCGCCGAGATCTGCAGCTGCAGCGGCGCTTGCGGGTCGCCCTCGTGCTGCGGCACGTGCTTCAGGATGGTGTCGAACAGGGCCGACATGTCGGGACCCCACTGCGCGCCGGCCGCGCCCTCTTCCATCGAGGACCAGCCGTTGATGCCGGAGGCGTACACCACCGGGAAGTCCAGCTGTTCGTCGTTGGCGCCGAGCTTGTCGAACAGGTCGAAGGCGGCGTTGATCACCTTGTCCGGATTGGCGCCCGGCTTGTCGACCTTGTTCACGACCACGATCGGGCGCAGGCCGAGGGCCAGCGCCTTCTTGGTCACGAAGCGCGTCTGCGGCATCGGGCCTTCCTGGGCGTCGATCAGCAGCAGCACGCCGTCGACCATGGACAGCGCGCGCTCCACCTCCCCGCCGAAGTCGGCGTGGCCGGGGGTGTCGACGATGTTGATGTGCGTGCCCTTCCAGCTCACGGCGCAGTTCTTGGCCAGGATGGTGATGCCGCGCTCCCGTTCGATGGCGTTGTTGTCCATCACGGTGTCCTGCACCTTCTCGTGGTCGGCGAAGGTGCCGGACTGGCGCAGGAGCTGGTCGACCATGGTGGTCTTTCCGTGGTCGACGTGGGCGATGATGGCGATGTTGCGGATCTGCGTGGTCATGGTGTGGCTACGGGCTCTACTGAACCCAGGATTTGTTGGATTTCGACAGGGCTCAGGAGGCGGGAAGGAATCAGCTCACCGCCCTTGACGTGGGCCGTTCCTAAAAGTGATCGGGGATGGTCGGCGAACACCGCCACCTGTTCGGCTTCTGCCCAGGCTCCCCGCCTGCGCATGCCGCTGAGAAAGCGCCCAGCATCTTCCGTGCCGAGCGTGACGCGCGCGTGACCGGGCAGGAGGGACTCCACCGGCAACAGGCGCGCAATCCTGTCTGATTCCGCCAGCGCCTCGAGTTCCCCGAGGGTGACGCATTGCGCGATGCCGAACGGCCCCGTGGCAATTCTTCGCAGGGAAACGAGGTGCGCCCCGCATCCCAAGGCAGAGCCGATGTCCTCGCCCAGCGTCCGGATGTAGGTCCCCTTGCTGACCTTGGCCACGATCCTCAGCAGCGCGGGCTCCAGGAGCTCCAGCCGCAAGTCGAAGATCGTCACGTTGCGCGGGGCGCGCTCCACTTCCTGGCCGGCGCGCGCGTATTCGTAGAGGGCCTTGCCGTCCTTCTTCAGCGCGCTGTGCATCGGCGGCACCTGCGCGATGGCGCCGGTGAACTGCGACTGCACTTCGGCCAGCCGCCGAGGCGCGATCGCCGGCACTTCGCACCGGGCGATCACCTCGCCTTCGCTGTCGCCGGTTGCGGTGCGCACGCCCAGCTGGGCCACGGCCTCGTAGGTCTTGTCAGCGTCGAGGTGCAGCTGGCTGAACTTGGTCGCCGAGCCGAAGCACAGCGGCAGCACGCCGGTGGCCATCGGGTCCAGCGTGCCCGTGTGGCCCGCCTTTTCCGCGCGCAGCAGCCACTTGGCCTTCTGCAGCGCGTCGTTGCTGGAGAAGCCCAGCGGTTTATCGAGCAGCAACACCCCATGCACAGGGCGCCGCTGCACCCTGGTGCGTGGCGCGTTCACGGGCTAGTCGTCCTTGGAACGGGAGGAAACGGCCTTGGCGATCAGGGCGTTCATGTCCGCCGCGCGCTCGGTGGTGCGGTCGAACTGGAAGTGCAGCGTGGGCACGGTGTGGATGTGCAGGCGCTTGAAGAGGTGGTTGCGCAGGAAGCCGGCCGCCTGGTTCAGGGCGTCCTCGGTTTCCTGCGGGTCCCCCACCAGGATGCTGAAGAACACCTTGGCGTGCGCGTAATCCGGCGTGACCTCCACCGCACTGAGCGTGACCATGCCCACCCGCGGGTCCTTCAACTCGCGGGCGACCAGCTCCGTCAAGTCGCGCTGGATCTGGTCCGCGATCTGGTAGGAGCGATTGGGCTTGGACGACTTCTTGGGCATGGCCTGGTTTGCGCGAATTGAACGACCAACATCCGGACGCAGAGGACGCAGAGATTTCGCAGAAGACGCAGAAGGAGCCAAGAAAATCCTCAAGGAAGTTCTTTTGCGTCTTCTGCGTAACCTTTGCGTCTTCTGCGTCCGGTTGTCCGTCTTCGACTGTTCGTCTTACAGCGTACGCGCAATCTCCTTGACTTCGAAGAATTCGAGCTGGTCGCCTTCCTTGATGTCGTTGTAGTTCTTCAGCTTGATGCCGCACTCGAAGCCTTCCTTGACCTCGCGCACGTCGTCCTTCATCCGCTTCAGCGACTCGAGTTCGCCCGTGTAGATCACCACGTTGTCGCGCAGCAGGCGGAAGTGCGCGCTGCGGGTGACCATGCCGGACGTGACCATGCAACCGGCCACCGTGCCGATCTTCGAGGCCACGAAGACGGTGCGGATCTCGGCCGCGCCGATGACCTCTTCCCGCTTCTCCGGGGCCAGCATGCCGGACATCGCCGCCTTCAGCTCATCCACGGCGTCGTAGATGATGTTGTAGTAGCGCAGCTCGACGTCGTTGCCTTCGGCCAGCTTGCGCGCGCCGGAGTCGGCCCGCACGTTGAAGCCGATGATGATGGCCTTGGAGGCGATCGCCAGGTTGACGTCCGACTCGCTGATGCCGCCGACGGCCGTGTAGACCATCTGCACCTTGACCTCTTCGTTCGACAGCTTCAGCAGCGACTGCGACAGCGCTTCCTGCGAGCCCTGCACGTCCGCCTTCACGATGATCGGCAGCGTCTTCACCTCGCCGGCGCCAATGTCCGAGAACATGTTCTCCAGCTTGGCGGCCTGCATCTTGGCCAGCTTGGTGTTGCGGAACTTGCCGGCACGGTAGGTCGCGATCTCGCGGGCACGACGCTCGTCGGTCATGACCATGAACTCGTCGCCGGCCTGCGGCACCTCGGTCAGGCCCTGGATCTCCACCGGGATCGACGGACCCGCGGTCTTGATCGTGCGGCCGTCCTCGTCCAGCATCGCGCGGACGCGGCCGTAGGTCTGGCCCGCCAGCACCACGTCGCCGACCTTCAGCGTGCCGGACTGCACCAGCACCGTGGCCACCGGGCCGCGGCCCTTGTCCAGCTGCGCTTCGATGACGAGACCCTTGGCGGCGGCATCCACCGGCGCCTTGAGTTCCAGCACTTCGGCCTGCAGCAGCACCTGCTCCAGCAGTTCGTCGACGCCCTGGCCGGTCTTGGCCGACACGCTCACGAAGGGCGACTCGCCGCCGTACTCTTCCGGCACGACTTCCTCGACCACCAGTTCCTGCTTGACGCGGTCGGGGTTGGCATCGGGCTTGTCGATCTTGTTGACGGCCACCACGATCGGAACGCCGGCCGCTTTCGCGTGCTTCACGGCTTCCCTGGTCTGCGGCATGACGCCGTCGTCGGCCGCGACCACCAGGATCACGATGTCCGTCGCCTGCGCGCCGCGGGCCCGCATGGCGGTGAACGCCTCGTGGCCCGGGGTGTCCAGGAAGGAGATCACGCCGCGCGGCGTCTCCACGTGGTACGCGCCGATGTGCTGCGTGATGCCGCCGGCTTCTCCCGCCGCCACCTTGGCGCGGCGGATGTAGTCCAGCAGCGAGGTCTTGCCGTGGTCGACGTGGCCCATGACGGTCACGACCGGCGCGCGCGGCAGGGCGTCCGCCTGCTGCGTCGACACTTCTTCCTCGGTGAACGCCTCGGGATCGTCCAGGGCAGCCGTGACCGCCTTGTGGCCCATTTCCTCGACCACGATCATGGCCGTGTCCTGGTCCAGCGACTGGTTGATCGTCACGAGCTGGCCCATCTTCATCAGGGCCTTGATCACCTCGGAGGCCTTCACGGCCATCTTGTGGGCGAGCTCGGAGACCGTGATGGTTTCCGGCACGTGCACTTCGACGATGCGCTGTTCCACCGGCGCCGCCATCTGCTGGCGGTCGTCGCGGTCGCGGTGATCGCGGCGGCCGCCGCGCGGCCCGCCGCGCCAGTTGTTGCGGCCGACCCCGCCGGACGCATCGCCCCGGGTCTTGATTTCCTTCTTCTTGGCCGGATCGTTCGCCCAGCTGGAGGACAGCTTGGCGGACTTGACTTCCTTGCCGGCGCCCGGTGCACCCGGTGCGGGCGCGGCCGTGCCCGGGCGCGGAGTGCCCGTGGTGGCCGGCTTGTGCAGCGTGCCCTTGACGCCCGGCTTGCCGGGTTCCGGCGCCTTCGCGACCGGCTTCTCCGGCGCCTTGGCGACCAGCACCTTCTTGGGCGCGCTCATCATCGAGCGGATCGCGGCGGCTTCGGCTTCGGCCTTGCGGCGGCGCTCCTGCAGGTCGTGGGCGCGGGCGGCCTCTTCCTCGGCGCGCTTCCTGGATTCGGCGGCGGCCTTCTCGCGGGCTTCGGCGGCAGCCTTGTCGCGCGCTTCGGCCTGCGCCTTGGCCACGGCCTGGGCGGCCTCGGCTTCGGCGGCCTTGGCCGCAGTGGCACCGGCCTGCGCGTTCGAATAGGCTTCCGCGCGGGCTTGCGCCTCGCGCTCGCGTTCGCTTTCGCGCTCCGCGGCGGCACGGGCCTCTTCCTCGGCGCGCTGGCGCGCTTCCGCTTCCTCGCGCTCGCGGCGCTTGGCGACCAGCTCTTCTTCCTGGCGGCGGATCAGTTCGGCCTGGCGGCGGGCTTCCTCCTCGCGGCGCGTGAGGTCGGCCTCGTCCGGGCCGGGAGGCGCGGGCGGCTGCGCGGCGTCGGGCGCTTCGACCACGGCGGTGTCGGCGCCTTCGTCGCGCTTGATGAAGGTGCGCTTCTTGCGCACTTCCACCTGGATGGTGCGGGCCTTGCCCGACGAGTCGGCCTGCTTGATCTCGCTGGTGGATTTCTTCACCAGGGTGATCTTCTTGCGCTCGGGCGTGGCGGTGCCGTGGCTCGCCTGCAGGTAGCCCAGGAGCTTCTGCTTGTCGGCGTCGGTCAGCGAATCGGTCGGCGCTGACTTGGCCACGCCGGCGCTCTTCAGCTGTTCGAGCAGCGTCTCGGTCGATTTCTTGAGTTCGTTCGCGAACTCGGCGACGGTGGTACTAGACATGTGTATTCGGCTCCTCCCATCACTCGTGGGCGGCAGCGGCGGCGGGCTGGTTGAACCAGTGCTCGCGCGCCTTCATGATCAGGGTCTTGGCCTCTTCCGCGGACTGGCCAGTGATGTCCGTGAGTTCGTCGACGGCCAGGTCGGCCAGTTCGTCGCGGGTGTGCACGTTGTTCTCGGCGAGCTTGGCGATCAGCTGCGGGTTCAGGCCCTCGAGGTCGCGCAGGTCCTGCGAGACTTCCTCGACGCTCTCCTCGCGCGCGATCTCCATCGTCAGCAGCGCATCCTTGGCGCGCGTACGCAGCTCGTTGACCGTGTCCTCGTCGAAGGACTCGATCTCCAGCATCTCCTGCAGCGGCACGTAGGCCACTTCTTCCAGGCTGGTGAAGCCTTCGACGATCAGGATGTCGGCGATCTCCTCGTCGACGTCCAGCTTCTCCATGAACAGCACGCGGATCGTGGACTGCTCCTCGGCCTGCTTCTGCGCCGACTCGTTGGCGTCCATGATGTTGATCTTCCAGCCCGTGAGCTCGGAAGCGAGGCGCACGTTCTGGCCGCCGCGGCCGATGGCGATCGCGAGGTTCTCCTCGTCGACCACCACGTCCATCGCGTGCTTCTCCTCGTCGACGACGATGGAGCTCACGTTGGCGGGCGCCAGCGCGCCGATCACGAACTGCGCCGGATCCTCGGACCACAGCACGATGTCGACGCGCTCGCCGGCCAGCTCGTTGGTCACGGCGTTCACGCGGGAGCCGCGCACGCCCACGCAGGTCCCGATCGGGTCGACGCGCTTGTCGTGCGAGACGACGGCGATCTTGGCGCGCGAACCGGGGTCGCGGGCGCAGCTCTTGATCTCCAGCAGGCCCTGCTCGATCTCGGGCACTTCCTGGCGGAACAGCTCGATCATGAACTCGGGGGCGGCGCGCGACAGGATGATGGGTGCGCCGCGCAGCGTCAGGTCCACCTCCATGATCATGGCGCGGACGCGGTCGCCGTTGCGCAGGTTTTCCTTGGGGATCATCTCGCCGCGGCGCAGGCGTCCCTCGACGCGGCCGGATTCGACAATGATGTCGCCCTTGTCCATGCGCTTGACGGTGCCCACGAAGATCTTGTCGCCGCGCGACATGAAGTCGTTCAGCAGCATCTCGCGCTCGGCGTCGCGGATCTTCTGCAGGATCACCTGCTTGGCGGCCATGGCGCCGATGCGGCCGATCGGCAGCGATTCGATGCCTTCCTCGATGTACTCGCCCGGCTCGACTTCACCGACGCGGTCCTTCGCGTCCATCAGCAGTTCCTCGGCGTCGGGGTTCTGCAGGCCCTGTTCGTCGGGCACCACCAGCCAGCGGCGGAAGGTCTCGTAGTTGCCGGTGTCGCGGTCGACCGCCACGCGGATGTCGACTTCGCCCTGGTACAGCTTCTTCGTCGCCTGCGCGAGGGCGGCCTCCACCGCGCCGAAGACCACGTCGCGTTCGACGTTCTTCTCGCGCGAGATGGCGTCCACCAGCATCAACAGTTCGCGATTCATGTCCTACTCCTGTACCCCGGCGCGCTTGCGCCCCTTGAAATCCACTATCGGTGCCAGACGCGCGTCCTTGACTTCGTCCAGCGTAAAACCCAGCACCTGCAACGGTGCAGGCTCCTTCTTCTTTTTCGAAACCTTCTGGCCGGGCAGCGGCGCCGGCTCGTCGCTCCAGGTGATCTGCCAGCCTTTTCCGTCAGGCGCCTGCTCCAGCGTGCCGCGGAACTTGCGGCGGTTTGCGGCGACCTGGCCGGCGCCCGCCGCGCCGATCGGCGCCTTCAGCGTGAGGTCGACCACCTCGCCGGTGAATCGCTCGAAGTCCTTCTCGCCGTGCAAGGGGCGATCGATGCCGGGCGACGAAACCTCCAGGCGCTTGTAGTCGACCTCCTCGACTTCCAGCGTGTACTGCAGCTGGCGCGTGACGCGCTCGCAGTCCTCCACGTTGACGGACTTCTCGTCCCCGGGCTGCCAGGGGAAGTCGATCGTGACGCGCAGGGTTCCGCCGGCGGAACGTTCGAGTTCCACCAGTTCGTAGCCGAGGCCGGCCACGGTTTGAGAGACGATGTCCTGCAGTGCCAAGTTCGAGAGTCGATCAGCCAAAAAAAACGGGCGGTGAGTACCCGCCCGTTTGGTCGTGAAGCCGGTATTGTAACGGCTAAGGCCTTGTCCCGCAAGGCATCGGGCCGGCGGGACCGGTTGCGTGCGCAATCCGGGCGACCTGTCAGATTGCGGCCGCGACGCGGAATTCAAGCGCCGCCGCCCGCATAGGGCGCGGGCCCGTAGCTCAACCGGATCAGTGCCTGCACCAGCGCGACGCTGGCCACCATGCCCCACACCATGCCGGCGGCCATTCCGGCGAGGACGGCCGCGGGCTCGCGCACGGCCTGCAACCAGCCTGCGAGTTCGAGAAACAGCAGCGAACCGGCCGCCATGCCCACCACCATCCAGGCCGAACAGACGGCGTTCTGCCCCGCCTGCGCGCAGAGCTGGCGGCGGCAGCCGCGGCGCAGTTTCGGCATCAGGGGCACGACCAGCGCGCCGCCGGCCGCCATGCCGATATGGGCCCATGGCAGTTGCTGCAGGTGCAAGGCCAACATCGCGGCCAGGTCGGCCGGCCCCGTGCAGAGCGCGGCGAGCACCTGCAGGCCGCCCGCGCGCACGTCCCAGGCGAGGCCGAGCAGCATGCCGATGGCGCCCAGCAGCAGCATCCACTGGGGCGAGGTCAGGCCGCCGCGGCGGGGTCGCAGGCGACCGAGCGCCAGCAGCCCTGCCAGCACCAGGACAAGGCCGGCGGCGGTCCAGGCGAGCGCGGACATTTCAAGCCTCCTGCGGCTGGCCCAGCCGCTCCAGCACCCGCCGGTAATCCTCGAGCGTGTCGAGGTCCGTGGTGTAGCGATCGTGGTCCGCCTCGAAGTACCAGGTCTCCTCGGGATACTGTTGCGCCAGCTTCCGGCAGCCGATCAGGCGCCGCCCCGCGGCGACCTCGGGGGCATGGGCCGCGGCGAACACGATCGGGTTGCCGCGCTCGCCGTCGCGGCGCGGGATCACGATCGAGTGGTCCGCATGGGCCACGTAGGCGTCCATCAGCGTCCGCAGGTCCTGCGGCGTGAGCAGCGGCATGTCCCCGGGGCAGACGAGGATCGCGTCGGTGGCCCGCGTGAGCGCGGCGACGCCGGCGGCGACGGATCGCATCTGGCCTTCCTCGTGGCGCAGGTTGGGCTGCACCGTGACCGGCAGGTCCGCCACGGCACGCATGACTTCACGGCCCTGGTGTCCGGCCACCACCACGGTCTCCTGCACGCCCGAGGCCAGCACGGTGCGCACGGTGCGGCGCACCAGAGGCTCGCCCAGGATCGTCAGCAGCAGCTTGTTGGGCCCGCCCATGCGCGAGGACGCGCCGGCCGCCAGGACGATGGCCGAGAAGCGGAACTCGTTCATGCCAGCGCCTCCAGCAGTTCGGGCAGCACGCCCGCGATGGCGGCCAGGCTGCCGCCGGGCGCCAGCAGGTCCAGGTGCGGCAGGGCCGCCTGCATGCCCTCGCTGACCGGGGCATAACCCGGCCGGCCGCACAGCGGGTTGAGCCAGACGACGCGGCGCGCCCGCCGACGCAGCCGGGCCAGCACCTGCGCCAGTTGCGCGGGCTCGCCCGTGTCGTAGCCGTCGCTCATCACCAGGATCGCGGTGCGCGAGTGCAGCAGGCGCGGCGCGTGTTCACGCTCGAACTGCAAGAGGCTCTCGCCGATGCGCGTGCCTCCGCCCCACCCTTGCGCCAGCAGGTGCAGGCGCTCCTGGGCGCGGAATGGATCCGGGTCGCGCAGGGCCTCGGACACGGCGGTGATGCGCGTGTGGAAGATGAAGCTGTGCACGTCCGCCAGTTCGCCGCTCAGGGCACGCGCCAGGCGCAGGTAGAAGAAGCTGTAGGCGGCCATGGAGCGGCTCACGTCCAGCAGCAGCACGAGCCGCGGCCGCACCCGGCGCGGCGCCTTCCAGCACAGGTGGAAGGGCGTGCCGCCGCTGGCGATGCTTCGGCGGATGGTGGGCGGCAGCGCCAGCCTGCGGCCGAGACGCGCGCGGGCCTCGCGCCGCAAGCGCAGGTGCTTCAGCCGCCGGGCGAAGCGGCGCATCAGCGCCTCGATCTCCAGCACCTGCTCGCCCTCGTCCAGTTCGCGGAAGTCGGTCGAGGCGAGCGATGCGTCGCGGCTCGCGGCGTCGCGCGGACGCAGGCCTTCGCCCTCGCCGGCTGCGTCGCCGATGCCGGCGGCCATGGCCGCTGTGGTTTCGTGCTCCACGCGGCGCTGCTCCGGCGCGGCCCAGCGATTGGCCGGCAGGAACCAGGCATCGAACAGCGCATCGAAGCGCCGCCACTCCTCGCCCCGTCCGCACAGCAAGGCCTTGAGCGACCAGCGCAGCAGCTGCGGGTCCAGCACGCCCACCGTGCGCGCGGTGCGCAGCACCTCCACGGCATCGCCCGCGCCGAGCGCGAAACCGTTGGCATGCAGGAATCCCGGGAAGCCCGCCAGGCGCTGGCCGGCCCGGTCCTCAAGGGAGAGGCTCGTCAGCATGCCGCGGCCAGCCGGGCGACCGTCTCGCGCTGCAGGGCGCCGCGGTCCCCCCGTGTCTTGATCAGCGCGCCCAGCGTCTCGAGGATGCGCTCGGTGCCGTCGCGGTCGACGGCGGTGATGCCCAGCCGCAGCAGGGCCGCCGTCCAGTCCAGCGTTTCGGCGATGCCGGGCTTCTTCTGCAGTTCCAGCCGCCGCACCGCCTGCACGAAGCTCACGATCTGGCGCGCGAGTCCCGGCGCCGCCTGCGGCACCTTCATGCGCACGATGGCGAGCTCCTTCTCGTGGTCCGGGTACTCGATGTACTGGTACAGGCAGCGCCGGCGCAGCGCATCCGACAGCTCGCGCGTGCCGTTGGAGGTGATCACCACCAGAGGCCGAGTCGTCGCGCGCACCGTGCCCAGCTCCGGGATCGAGAGCTGGAAGTCCGACAGCAGTTCCAGCAGGTAGGCCTCGAAGGCCTCGTCGGCGCGGTCCACTTCGTCGATCAGGAGCACGGGCGGCTGCTCGCAGCTGATTGCCTCCAGCAGCGGCCGGCGCAGCAGGTAGCGCTCCGAGAAGATGTCGCGCTCCTTCTGCGCGATATCGCGGCCGTCGCGCTCCAGCAGCTTGATCGCCAGCAGCTGCCGCTGGTAGTTCCACTCGTACATCGCGGCCTGCGCGTCCAGGCCCTCGTAGCACTGCAGCCGGATCAGGCGCGTGCCGCGGATCGCCGCCAGCGCCTTCGCCACTTCGGTCTTGCCCACGCCGGCGTCGCCTTCCAGCAGCAGCGGCCGCTCGAGCTCGCGCATGAGCAGCAGGGCCGCGGCCAGCGGCGCTTCGGCGACGTAGCCCGCCCCCGCCAGCGCGTCCTGCAGCGCCGCGACCTCGGGCATCCGGCCTGCGTTCATGCGCTGCGAGCGAACAGGTGATGCACCCAGTCGCGCACCATGGCCCAGAGCGTGGCGAGTCCGTTGAGCTCGCGCGCGGGCGCCGCCGGTGCCGCTTCGGCCGGCGCGGCGCGCATGGACGAAAGCCGCTCCTCGAAGTTCGCGACGAACTGCCGCAGCACCTGGTCGGCCACGCCGGACATGAGGCGGCCGCCGAAGGTCGCCGCCTTGCCGCTCACCGATACTTCGCTCGCGCCGACCAGGCGGCACGAAGCCGCGTCCACCGGCTCGATGCGCGCACGCAGGTCCATCGAAACGCCGGAGGTGCCGGTCGTGTCGGTGCCGCGGCCCACCAGGTGCAGCGCGCGGGCCGCCGCATCCAGCTCCTTCACTTCCACCTCGCCGCGGAAGGACAGGCTCGCCGGACCGAGCTTCACGGCCACCGTGCCCTTGTAGTGCGCCGCGTCCACCTTCTCGGTGATGCGCGCGCCCGGCATGCAATTCGCCACCGCCTCCACGTCCTGCAGCATCGCCCAGGCCGCTTCGGCCGGCGCCGCCAGCGCGAAGGACTTCTCCAGTTGCACCTTCATCGTTCAGCCCTCGTGCCGGTCCAGGCCCAGCGCATGGCACTGCTGCCAGACCCGGAAGGCGTTGTGCGGCATGTCCATGTGCGTCACGCCCAGGTGCGCGAACGCATCGACCACCGCGTTGCTGATGCAGGGAATGCCGCCCACGTGCGGCGACTCCGCCACGCCCTTGGCGCCCAGCGGGTGGTGCGGCGAGGGCGTGACCGTGTGGTCCGTCTCCCAGCGCGGCGTTTCCACGGCCGTGGGCAGGAAGTAGTCCATGAGGCTGTTGCCCAGGTGGTTGCCGTTCTCGTCGAAAGGCATCTGCTGCCCCAGCGCCACCGCGAAGGCCTCGGTGAGGCCGCCATGGATCTGGCCCTCGATGATCATCGGGTTGATCCGCGTTCCGCAGTCGTCCAGCGCGTAGAAGCGCCGCACCTTCACCTCGCCCGTGTACTTGTCGATGTCGACCACGCACGCGTAGGCGCCGAAGGGATAGGTCAGGTTGGGCGGGTCGTAGTAGGCGACGGCGTTGAGGCCCTGCTCCATGCCCTCGGGCAGGTCACCCTGGTGGGCCGCCATGCAGATCTCCTTCATGGTCTTGGCCTGGCCGGCGTTCCCCTTGACCGTGAAGCGGTCCACCTCCCACTCCAGGTCGCCCTCGCCGACTTCCAATAGGTGCGCCGCGATCTGGCGGGCCTTGTCCTTGATCTTGCGCGCGGCTTTGGCGGTGGCCGCGCCCGACACCGGCGTGGAGCGCGATCCCCAGGTACCCGCGCCATAAGGCGCCTTGTCGGTATCGCCCTCCTCCACCACGATGTCGCTCGCCGGCAGGCCCAGCTCGCTCGCGATGATCTGCGCGTAGGTCGTCGCGTGGCCCTGCCCCTGGCTCATGGTGCCCAGGCGGGCGATCACGCCGCCGGTGGGATGCACGCGGATCTCGCAGCTGTCGAACAGGCCGATGCCGAGGATGTCGCAGGCCTTGGTCGGCCCGGCACCCACGATCTCGGTGAAGGTGGAGAGGCCGATGCCCATCAGCTCGCCCTTCGCCCGCTTTTCGGCCTGCTCGCGCCGCAGCCCTGCGTAATCGACCGCCTGCAGCACCCGCTCCAGCGCGGGCACGTAGTCGCCGCTGTCCAGGGTCCAGCCGAGGGACGTGGTGTACGGGAACTGCTCCTTCTGCACGAAGTTGCGGCGGCGGATCTCGGCCTTGTCGATGCCCAGCTTCTGCGCCAGCACGTCCACCATGCGCTCGATCAGGTACACCGCTTCGGTCACCCGCAGCGAGCAGCGGTAGGCCACGCCGCCGGGCGCCTTGTTGGTATAGACCGCGTCCACCCGGCAGTACGCATTGGGGATGGCATAAGAGCCGGTGCAGATGGAGAACAGGCCCGCCGGGAACTTGCTCGCCGACACGTGCGAGTTGAAAGCGCCGTGGTCGGCCAGCGCCGTGAAGCGCAGGCCCTTGATGCGGCCGTCGGCATCGGCGGCCAGCTCGCCGACGCCGTGGTAGTCCCGCGCGAAGCCGGTGGTGGAGATGTTCTCGATGCGCGACTCGATCCACTTCACCGGCACGCCGGTGACGATGGACGCCACGATCGCCACGACATAGCCCGGATACACCGGCACCTTGTTGCCGAAGCCGCCGCCGATGTCTCCGGCCACCACGCGGATCTTGCTCTCGGCGATCCCCGAAAGCATCGCCAGCACGGTGCGTACCAGGTGCGGCGCCTGCGTCGTGAGGTACACCGTCAGCTGGCCCGTGACCTTGTTGAAGGACGCCACGCAGCCGCACGGCTCCAGCGGACAGGGATGCACGCGCGGGTTCAGGATTTCCTCGCGCACCGTCACGGCGGCGCCGGCGAAGGCCGCATCGGCCGCCGCCTTGTCGCCCGCTTCCCAGGTGAAGATGTGGTTGGGATGCGTGCGGGGCCCGTGCCCGACCTCCTTCTTTTCCGCGATGTCCTCGCGGATGACGGGCGCGTCCGCCGCCATCGCCTTCTTCGGATCGACGATGGCCGGCAGTTCCTCGTAGTCCACTTCCACCAGCGCGGCGCCATCGGCCGCCGCATAACGGTCGGTGGCCAGCACCATCGCGACTTCCTGCAGCTGGAAGCAGACCTTCCGGTCGGCCAGAACCGCCTGAACGTCGCCGCCGAGCGTCGGCATCCAGTGCAGGTTGACGGGCTTCAGGTCGTCCGCCGTGAGCACCGCCACCACGCCCGGGCAGGCCAGCGCCTTGTCCTTGGCGATGCCCTTGATGCGCGCATGCGCGTAAGGGCTGCGCACCAGCGCGCCGAACAGCATGCCCGGCAGCTTCACGTCGTCGATGTAGCTGCCCTGGCCGCGGATGAAGCGGGCGTCTTCCTTGCGCGGCAGCGAGGTGCCCAGGCCCTGCAGCCTGTCTTCGCGTTCGCGAATTTCGGAAAGGTCCATGGCATCCTCCATCAGGCCGGCTGGGCCGCGAGCTTCTGCGCCGCCGCCTGCACCGCCTTCACGATGTTCTGGTAGCCCGTGCAGCGGCACAGGTTGCCGGAGATCCAGTAGCGGATCTCCTCCTCGCTCGGGTTCGGGTTCTCCTGCAGCAGCCGGTACGCGCGCGTCAGCATGCCGGGCGTGCAGTAGCCGCACTGCAAGCCATGCTGCTCGTGGAAGGCTTCCTGCAAGGCGTGCAGCACGCCGCCCTGCTCCAGGCCCTCCACCGTCAGCAGGCTGCTGCCGTCGCACTGCACCGTGAGCAGGGTGCAGGCCTTGACCGACATGCCGTCCATGTCGACGGTGCAGGCCCCGCAATGCGAGGTCTCGCAGCCGATGTGCGGGCCGGTGTGCAGCAGCCGCTCGCGCAGCGTGTGGATCAGGAGCTCGCGCCCCTCCACCGCCACGTCCACTTCCTTGCCGTTCAGCCGGAACGACACCACGTGCTTGTTCGCCATGCTCCGCTCCTCGGGTGGTCAGGCCGCGCGCGAACGCGCCTTGAGCAGCGCCCGGCGGGTCATCTCGCCCGCCATCGCCCGCTTGTACTCGGCGTCGCCGCGCTGGTCGGGCACGGGATCGCAGATCTCCATGGCCAGGCTCGCCGCTTCGGCGAGCGCCGCCTCGTCCAGCGGCTGGCCGACGAGCGCTCGTTCCGCGTCGGCTGCCTTCAACGGTGTCGGACCGACGTTGGTGAGGACTATGCTCACCGCGGCGACGCGCTCTCCATCCATGCGCAGCAGCACGGCCGCCGCCGCCGTGGCGAAGTCGCCGATCTTGCGCTTGAGCTTCTCGTAAGCCCAGCCGGTGCCGGTGCGCGGGATCGGCACTTCGATGCGCGTGAGCACCTCGCCGGGCTGCAGTTCCGTGGCATAGGGGCCATGGAAGAAATCCGCGGCGGCCACCATGCGCTCGCCGCGCGCGCCACGCAGCGCGAAACCCGCGCCCAGCGCCAGCATCAGTGCCGGGTGGTCGTTGCCCGGGTCGCCGTGGGCGAGGTCGCCGCCGACCGTGCCGCGATAGCGCACCTGCGGGTCGGCGATGGCGCGCGCGCCTTCCACCAGCAGCGGCACCTTCTCGGCCAGCAGCGCGGACCAGACTAGCTCGTTCTCGGTGGTCATGGCGCCGATGTGGATGAAGCTCCCGACCTCGGAGATCCCGCGCAGGTCGGGAATGCGTCCCAGGTCCACCAGGTGCCCCGGAGCCGCGAAGCGCAGCTTCATCATGGGCAGCAGGCTGTGGCCGCCGGCCAGGGGTCGCGCTTCGTCACCGAGGCTGCCGAGCAGCGCGATCGCATCGGCCAGGCTGGTCGGGGCGTGGTATTCGAAAGCACTGGGGATCACGCTCGTCTCCTGATGCGGCCGGACGCGGCCCGGGCGACCGACTGTAGGCACTGCGCGGCCGGGCGCGCCGGTCGCGCAACCAACGGCCTGACGGCTGCACGAACGGCAGCCGCGCTGCACGAACGGTCAGGAACGCGGCGCGAGCGGGACGGCGTCGCCCAGCCCCAGCTGCTCCATCAGGTGCGGGGCGCTGGCGCGCGACACGGGGATGTCCACGGGCGTGGAGCCCATCATGCGCAGCATCATGCGGCCGTCGTCGCGCACGATCTCGTCGACCTGCGAGAGGTTGACGATGTAGCTGCGGTGCACCCGCAGGAACAGCTGCGGGTCCAGCCGGCTTTCCAGGTCGCCGATGTTCAGGTTGCAGAACTGGCTGCCCTGCGGCGTGTGCACCCAGGTGTAGTGGCCTTCGGAGCGGATGAATTGCACGGCGGGCACGTCCACCAGCAGAACCCGGTTCTGCTTGATGGTCGGGATCTTGCGCAGGCGCCGGCGTTCGGCACCTTCGGCGTCGCGGGCGCGGCCGTCTTCGACCTTGTGGGCCACGACCTCGGTGATGTCGTAGAAGACCAGGGTGTAGCCGATGAGGGCGCCCTGCCCGTCCCCGATCTTCGACACCTTGATCAGCAGCACGCGGTCGGGGATGTTGATCATCAGCGCCATCGGCGGCGCGTTGTTCACCGGGCACTCGGCCTGCCCCAGCAGGAACTTCAGCTTGGCGCGCGCGGCTTCGGGATGGAAGGACGTCACGATCTTGCCGAAGGGCAGCTTCTCCTGCACCGGCAGGCTGCGCCGCGCGAAGTCGTTCATGCCGACCACGCGCAGCTCGCGATCGATGTGGACCACGCCCACGTCGAAGCGCTCCAGCAGGTACAGCCAGGAACTGGAGGGCGCGGCCGGCTCGACGCCGTAGGGGCAGGTCTTCACGACCGGACCAAGCTACTCCGATCGCCCCGGCCCCGCAAGCCCGTTCCGCGCGTGCTGTCGGCTTGACTCCGGATGCGAAACGTCCAGTATCCGAGTCCCAACGTCCGAGGAGCTGCCATGACCGAACGCCTGCGCCCGGACCCGACCTTCCACCCTTCGCCGCGCCTGGCGATGGAGGCCGAGCCCGAACACATCTGCTACACCGCCCTGCTCTCGCCGGACCGCTCGCGGCCCGATGCGCTGGCGGTCGTCGACGTCGACCCGTCCTCGAGGAAGTACGGCCAGGTGCTGAAGAAGCTGGAGCTGCCGAACACGGGTGACGAGCTGCACCACTTCGGCTGGAACGCGTGCAGCTCGGCGCTGTCGCCGCTCACGGGCCACGCCTTCCTGCAGCGCCGCTACCTGATCGTCCCGGGCATGCGATCCTCGCGCATCTACGTCTTCGACACCCAGCACGACCCGGTGCATCCCAAGCTGGTCAAGACCATCGAGCCGGAAGAGATCCTGCGGAAGACCGGCTACTCGCGCCCGCACACCGTGCATTGCGGGCCGGAAGGCATCTACGTCAGCACGCTGGGCGGCGCCGGCCCCGACGGCACGCAAGGGCCGCCCGGCATCTTCATCATGGACTGCGAGACCTTCGAGGTGCTGGGGCGCTGGGAGATCGACCGCGGGCCGCAGAAGCTGCACTACGACTTCTGGTGGAACCTGCCGCGCGACTACATGGTGTCCAGCGAATGGGCGGTGCCGCCGCAGTTCGAGAACGGCATCGTTCCCGAGGACCTGCTGGGCAACAAGTACGGCCACGCGCTGCACTTCTGGAACCTGCGCGAGCGCAAGCACGTGCAGACCATCGACCTCGGCGCGAACCACCAGATGGCGCTGGAGATCCGGCCCGCGCACGACCCGACGCGCGAGTACGGCTTCGTCGGCGTGGTGGTCGACACGACCAACCTGGAAGCCTCGATCTGGACCTGGTACCGCGAGAACGGCAAGTTCCAGGCGCGCAAGACCATCACCATCCCGCCGGAGCCGGCGAAGGCCGAGAACCTGCCGCCGCTGCTCAAGGGCTTCGGCGCCGTGCCGCCGCTGGTGAGCGACATCGACCTGTCGCTGGACGACAGGCACCTCTACGTGGCCTGCTGGGGCACCGGCGAGCTGCGGCAGTACGACGTGAGCGACCCGATGGAGCCGAAGCAAAGCGGCAGCGTGCGCGTCGGCGGCATCGTGCAGCATGCGCCGCACGCCAACGGCAAGCCCTTCGGCGGCGGGCCGCAGATGATCGAGATCAGCCGCGATGCCCAGCGCGTGTACTTCACGAACTCGCTGTACAGCGCCTGGGACACGCAGTTCTATCCCGAGGGCATCCCCGGCGTGCAGGCGATGTGCAAGGTGGGCGGCGCCGGCGGCATCGTTCTCGACAAGGAGTTCTACGTGGACTTCGGGCCGCACTACGGCGCGCACCAGGTGCGCCTGCAAGGCGGGGACTGCTCCACCGACTCCTTCTGCTACCCGTCCGCTTGAGCGCCGCCGCGGCGCTCTGGCTCACGGTCGTCGGGCTCGGCCTCTACCACGGCCTGAGTCCGGCGATGGGCTGGCCGCTCGCCGTCGCGAACGGGCTGAGCGAACGCAGTGCCGGCGCCGTCTTCCGCACGGTGCTGCCGCTGGGCGGCGGGCATTTCGCGGCGATGGCGGTGGTGCTGGTGCCGGTGGCCCTGCTCGGGTGGCTGGTGGAATGGAGCACGGCCATCCGGGTCGGTGCCGCCGGACTGGTGCTGGCCTTCGGGCTCGTGCGGCTGGCCCGGCCGCGGCATCCGCGGGCGCTGGCGCGCATCCCGCCCAGCCGGCTCGCCTGGTGGTCCTTCCTCATGGCGACCGCGCACGGCGCCGGCCTCATGCTGGTGCCCTTCATGCTGGGACTGTGCGGGCCGGCGGAGGGCGCAGCGCACGCGCGCGTCGAGCAGGTCCTGGCCCGCTCCGATCTCGTGACGGCCTTGCTGATCGCGGCCGTCCATACGCTGGCCATGGTGCTGGCCGGCCTGGCGGTGGCCTGGGCGGTGTACCGCTACCTCGGCCTGCAGTTTTTGCGGCGTGCCTGGTTCAACCTGGACCTCGCCTGGGCGGCCAGCCTGGTGCTCGCCGGCGGGGCGGGACTCTGGATGGCTCTTTAATGGGCGGCGGCGACCAGCGTCTGCGTGTACGGATCGCGCGGGTTCTGCAGCACCTCGTCCACCCGCCCCGACTCCACCACCTTGCCGTCCTTCATCACGAGCACTTCATGGGCCATCGCCCAGATCACGTCGACGTCGTGCGTGATCAGGAGGTAGCTCAATCCCCTCTCGCGTTGCAGCCGCTGCAGCAGCCGCAGGACCTGCTGCTGGATGGTCACGTCCAGCGCGCTGGTCGGCTCGTCCAGCACCAGCAACTGAGGCTCGACGATCAGCGCGCGCGCGATCGCCAGGCGCTGGCGCTGGCCGCCGGAGAACTCGTGCGGGTAGCGTCCGAGCAGGCCGGGGAACTGCGCCTCGGCGAGACCCACTTCCTCCAGCACCCGCACGACGCGCTCGCGCCGTTGCTCGAGCGACAGCGACGGCTCGTGCACCAGCAGGCCCTCGCCCACGATCTCCTCCACCGTCATGCGCGGCGACAGCGAGGAGAACGGGTCCTGGAACACCACCTGCACGAGGCGGCGGATGCCGCGGTTGCGGCTGCTGTCCGGGCCCCATTTCCGGCCGACCACATCGAGCTCGCCTTCGTGCTTGATCAGGCCCAGCGCCGCCAGCGCCATGGTGGATTTGCCGGACCCCGATTCGCCGACGATGCCCAGCGTGCCGCCGGTCGGCACCTGGAATTCGGCGCCGTGCACCGCGACGAAAGCGCCCTTGCGGAACCATCCCTTGAAACCGGGGATGGGCACCGGGTAGCTCACCTTCATCGCCTGCGCCTTCATCACGGGCGCGTTGCCGGACCTCGGCTCCTCCACGTCGCGCGCCGGCCGGCTCTCCATCAGCCTGCGGGTGTACGGATGCTGCGGCTGCTGGAACACGGAACCGACGGGGCCCTGTTCCACCAGGTGGCCCTTCTCCATCACCGCCACGCGGTCGGCGAAGCGGCGCACCAGGTTCAGGTCGTGGGTGATCAGCAGCACCGCCATGCCGGCCTGCCGCTGCAGGTCGGCCAGCAGCTCGAGGATCTGGCCGCGCAGGGTGACATCGAGCGCGGTGGTCGGTTCATCGGCGAGCAGCAGGCGCGGCCGGCTCGCCAGGGCCATCGCGATCATGGCGCGCTGGCGCTGCCCGCCGGAGAGCTGGTGCGGATAGCTGGCGGCGCGCCGGGCCGGTTCGGGGATGCCGGTGGCTGCCAGCGCCTCGATCGCGCCGTCCCAGGCCTGTTTCGCCGTCAGTCCCTGCTTGACCTGCAGCACTTCGGCGACCTGGTCGCCGATCGTGTAGACCGGGTTCAGGGCCGTCATCGGCTCCTGGAAGATCATCGCGATGTCGCGGCCGCGGATGCCGAGCAGTTCGCGTTCCGACGCCTGCAGCAGCTCGATGGGCTGGCCGTTCGGCTGGGCGGGCGCGAGGCGCGCCGAGCCCGCGATGTGCGCGTTTTGGACGAGACGGACCAGGCTCAGGGCCGTGACCGTCTTGCCGGACCCCGACTCGCCCACCAGCGCCAGCTTCTCGCCCGGTGCGATGGAGAAGTCCACGCCGTGCACCACTTCCTTGCCGCCGAAGGAGACGCGCAGGTCGCGGACGTCGAGCAGCGGCGGCAAGGCGTGCTTCTGTTCGTGGGTCACGTGTCGGCCTTCCGCGGATCGAGGGCATCGCGCAGCGCGTCGCCCATGAAGGTGAGGAGCAGCAGCGTCATGACCAGCACGCCGAAGGTGGACAACGAGATCCACCAGGCATCGATGTTGTTCTTGCCCTGGCTCAGGAGCTCGCCCAGCGAGGGCGTGCCGGGCGGGACGCCCAGTCCCAGGAAGTCCAGCGAGGTCAGGGCCAGGATGGCCGCGCTCATGCGGAACGGCAGGAAGGTGATCACCGGGGTCATGCTGTTCGGCAGGATGTGCTTCCACATGATCCGGCCGTTGCCGACACCTAGGGCGCGGGCGGCGCGCACGTAATCCATCTGCCGGTTCTTCAGGAACTCCGCGCGCACGTACTGGGACAGGCCCATCCACCCGAACAGCGACAGCAGGATCAGCAGCAGCGCCACGCTGGGCGCGAACACCGCGCTGAAGATGATCAGCAGGTACAGCTCCGGCATCGAATCCCAGATCTCGATGAAGCGCTGGAACGCGAGGTCCGTCTTGCCGGCGAAGAAACCCTGGATGGCGCCGGTGACGACCCCGATCACGACGCCCATGAAGGTCAGCGCCAGCGCGAACAGCACGCTCAGGCGGAAACCGTAGATCAGCTGCGCCAGCATGTCGCGGCCGCGGTCGTCGGTGCCGAGCAGGTTCTCGGTCGTCGGCCGCGAAGGATTCGGCTCCCTGGCGAAGTAGTTCAGCGTCTTGGCGCCGTAGGGGTTGGGCGGATAGATCGCGAAGTTGCCGCCCTGGCCCAGTTGCTGCCGGATGAAGGGATCGAGGTAATCCGTTTCCGTCGGGAAGTCGCCGCCGAAGGTGGTCTCGGGATAGCTGTGGACGAGCGGGTAGTAGTACTGGCCCTGGTAGCGCACCACCAGCGGCTTGTCGTTGGAGATCGCCTCGGCGAACAGGCTCAGCACCACCAGGGTGACGAAGAGGACCAGGCTCCAGAAGCCCAGCCGGTTCTTGCGAAAGCGCCGCCAGGCCCGCCGCGCGGGCGACACGTGCACCCACGGTTCGATGACCGACGCCGGCGTGGCGGCGGCGCCCCCGCCCTGCGTCTGGCCGACGGCGGTCGGATCGGCAAGGAGATTCGGGTTAGTCGAACTTGACACGCGGATCCACCCACACGTACATGAGGTCGCTCATCAACTTGGTCAGCAGGCCGATCAGCGTGAAGAAATAGAGCGTGCCCAGCACCACCGGATAGTCGCGGCGGATCACGCTCTCGTAACTGAGGAGGCCCAGGCCGTCGAGCGAGAACAGCGTCTCGATCAGCAGCGAGCCGGTGAAGAACGCGCCGAGGAAAGCCGCGGGAAAGCCCGCGATGATCGGCATCAGGGCGTTGCGGAACACGTGCTTCCACAACACGCGGCTTTCGTCGAGTCCCTTGGCGCGCGCGGTCAGCACGTATTGCTTGCGGATCTCCTCGAGGAAGGAGTTCTTGGTCAGCATCGTGGTGACTGCGAAGCTCCCCACCACCATGGCCGTGACGGGCATCGCGATATGCCACAGGTAGTCGACGATCTTGCCGCCGATACTCAGTTCGTCCCAGTTCGAGGACGTCAGGCCGCGCAACGGGAACCACCCGAGCTGGCCGCCGAAGATCACCAGCATCGCCACGCCCAGCACGAAGCCCGGTATCGCGTAGCCCACCAGCACGACGAGGGTCGAGAACAGGTCGAAGCGCGACCCGGCGCGCACCGCCTTGGCGACGCCCAGCGGGATCGCGATCAGGTAGCTGATGAAGAAGGTCCAGAGTCCCAGGCTGACCGATACGGGCAGCTTCTCGACCATGAGCTGCCAGACTTCCTTGTTCTGGAAGAAGCTCTTGCCCAAGTCGAAGCGGGCGTACTGCCCCAGCATCTGCAGGAAGCGCTCGTGCGCCGGCTTGTCGAAGCCGTACAGCTTCTTGATCTCATCGATCCGCTTGGTGTCCACGCCCTGCCCGCCCCGGTAGCTGAAGGTGCCGCCTTCGCCGCCGCCGCCCACGCTCGTTCGCGCTTCGGCGAGGTATTGCTGCACCGGTCCGCCCGGGACGAACTGGGTGACGACGAACGTCACCAGCAGCACGCCGAGCAGCGTGGGCACCATGAGGAGGAGGCGCTTCGCGATATAGGATCCCATCAGCCGTCCCTGCCGTTGGCGCCCTGTCGGCCGCCCTTCGCCCACCAGTTGTCGATGACCCAGCCTTCGCCCTGCGCATAGGGCGGCATGGCGCCGCTGGGTTGCAGCCGCCAGGCGTTGTAGACCATGCGGTGCGTGGGTGCGGTCCACTGCGGGATCAGGATGTGCGAGTGCATGACCACGCGCTCCAGGGCACGGCAGGCGGGCAGGAATTCCGCCTTGGTCTGCGCGCTGGTCATCCGTCGCAGCAGCTCGTCGACCGCCGGGCTCTTGATGCCCGTGTAGTTGCCCGAGTCCTCGATGTCCGCGGCCTTGCTGCCGAACAGGTCCACGTATTCCTGGCCGGGCGTGTGGGTGCCCAGGATGTTCAGGGAGATGACCTCGAACTCCTTCTTCTGCAGCCGCTGCTGGTACAGCGCGTAGTCCACCGGACGGAACTTCAGGGTCACGCCGAGTTTCTCCAGGTTCCGGATCCACGGCGTGACCACCCGGGCGCCCGTTTCCTGGCTGTCCAGGTACTCCAGCACCATCGGTTCGCCCTTGGCGTTGCGCAGGGCGCCGTCGCGAACCTCCCAGCCCGCCTGCTTGAGGAGCTCGCGCGCCTTGCGGAGGTTGTCGCGCAGCGAATGCGGCGGATCCGTGCGCGGTGCCACGTAGATCGGCCCGAACACGGCATCCGGCACCTTGCCGCGCCAGGGCTCCAGTAAGGCCAGTTCCTCGGGCGGTGGGGTCGCCGTCGACTTGCACTCGGTATTGCCGAACAGGCCTTGCACGCGCTGGTAGGAGTTGTAGAACAGCTGCCGGTTCATGTACTCGAAGTCCATGGCCAGGCCCAGCGCTTCGCGCACCCGGCCGTCCTGCAGTTTCGGCAGGCGAGTGTTCAGGATGTAGCTCTGGAAGCCCGCCGGCAACTGGTGGCGGAATTCGCCTTTCACCAGCTCGCCCGAATTGAACTTCCGCCCGATCATCGCGCGCGCCCAGTCCTTGGAGATGTTGATGCGCATCAGGTCGAACTCGCCCGCCTTCAACGCCTCCAGCCGCGCGGCCGGATCGGTGTAGATCTTGACCGTGATGCGGTCGAAGTTCGCGCTGCCGCGGCGCACGTTCAGGTCGCGGCCCCAGTAATTGGGGTCGCGCACGTAGGTGATGTCCTTGCCGAACTTCACGTCCCCGATCCTGTAGGGACCGCTGCCGATCGGCTTGTCCATCACGACTTCGTCGAAGCGCTTGGCCTTGCCGTTCTCGACGCCCCACTTGCGGCTGAAGATCGGCATGCCGCCCACCGTGAGCGGCATCTCGCGGTTCTTGCGCTTGAAGCGGAAGCGCACGGTGCGCTCGTCGATCACGTCGAGGCCGTCCAGGTCCTCCAGCGAGGTCTTGTAGGCCGGCGAGGTGTAGGGCCCGAGCAAGGTGTCGAAGCTGTGCTTCACGTCCGCGGCCAGCACGGGGTCGCCATTGTGGAAGCGCGCCTGCGGCCGCAGCCGGAAGGTGGCGGACAGGCCGTCCGGCGGGACGTCGACGTCCTCCGCCAGCAGGCCATAGCCGGAGCCGACCTCGTCGGCCGCGCCGGTCAGCAGGGAGTCGAACATCAGCGTCGACAGGTAGGCCGGCGGCGAACCCTTGATCGTGAACGGGTTGTACTTGTCGAACGTGGAATAGCGCAGGTTGCTCACCAGGCGCAGTTCCCCGCCCTTGGGGGCCTGCGGGTTCACGTACGAGAAGTTCGGGAAGTTGGCCGGGTACTTCAGGTCGCCCCAGAGGGCATAGCCGTGAGCGGCCCAGGCGGCCGGGCTCAGGCCCCAGGCCAGCAATAAGAGCAAACCTCGCATGAGACAATTCTGCCGAGTTTTTTCACACGAGAGTTCCATGGGCTTCCTCACTGGCAAGAAATTGTTGATCACCGGCGTGTTGTCCAACCGCTCCATCGCCTACGGCATCGCCCGGGCCTGCAAGGACCAGGGCGCGGAGCTGGCTTTCAGCTACGTGGGTGAACGGTTCAAGGACCGCATCACCGAATTCGCGGCCGAGTTCGGCTCGAACCTGGTGTTCGACTGCGACGTCGGCGACGACGCGCAGATCGCCAAGCTGTTCCAGGACCTCTCGGCCGTGTGGCCCAAGTTCGACGGCTTCGTGCACAGCATCGGCTTCGCCCCGCGCGAGGCGATCGCCGGCGACTTCCTCGACGGCCTGTCGCGCGAGGCCTTCAAGGTGGCGCACGACATCAGCGCCTACAGCTTCCCGGCGATGGCCAAGGCGGCGCTGCCCTACCTGAACGACAAGGCGGCGCTGCTGACCCTGTCCTACCTCGGCTCGGTGCGCATCGTCCCGAACTACAACACCATGGGCCTGGCCAAGGCCTCGCTGGAAGCGTCGGTGCGCTACCTGGCCGGCTCGCTGGGCCCCAAGGGCGTCCGCGTCAACGGCATCAGCGCCGGGCCGATCAAGACGCTGGCCGCCAGCGGCATCAAGGACTTCGGCAAGCTGCTGAAGGTGGTGGCGGACATCGCCCCGATCCGCCGCAACGTGACGATCGAGGACGTCGGCAACGTCGCCGCCTTCCTCCTGAGCGACCTGGCCGGCGGCGTGACCTCGGAGATCACCTACGTGGATGGGGGCTTCAGCCACACCGCGATCGCGGTGGAGGAATGATCCGTCACCCCCGCGGAGGCGGGGGCCCAGGGCATTGAAGAAGGGCCGCACTGCGGCCCTTTCTCGTTACTGGATGCTCTGGATTCCCGCCTGCGCGGGAATGACGGCTACTTGTTCCCGATGGAACCGCCCTGCTTCACGCAGTCCGCGTAGTACCGCACCTTGCCGGTCTTCTCGTCGACTTCGCTCACGAGCCCGTGGATGTCGGTCTCGAAGCCGGGGCACTCCTCGTTGAAGGCGCGGGCGAACTTGAGGTAGTCGACGATCCGCTTGTTGAACACCTCGCCCGGGATCAGCAGCGGGATGCCGGGCGGGTAAGGCGTGATCAGCGCGGTCGTGATCCGGCCTTCCAGGTGGTCGATCTCCACCCGCTCGGTCTTGCGATGGGCGATGTGCGCGAAGGCGTCGCTCGGCTTCATCGCCGGCGTCAGGTCGCTCAGGTAGATCTCGGTGGACAGGCGCGCGATGTCGTACTTGGCGTACAGCTCGTGGACGTACTGGCACAGGTCGGCCAGGCCCATGCGCTCGTAGCGCGGGAACTGCTGGCAGAACTCCGGCAGGATGCGCCACATCGGCTGGTTCTTGGCGTAGTCGTCCTTGAACTGCTGCAGCGCCGACAGCAGCGTGTTCCAGCGGCCCTTGGTGATGCCGATGGTGAACAGGATGAAGAAGCTGTACAGGCCGGTCTTCTCCACGATCACCCCGTGCTCCGCCAGGAAGCGGGTGACGATCGAGGCCGGGATGCCGGTCTTGGCGAACTTGCCGTTCAGGTCCAGGCCGGGCGTGACGATGGTGGACTTGATCGGGTCCAGCATGTTGAAGCCTTCGGCCAGGTTGCCGAAACCGTGCCACTTGGCCGTGCGCGACTCGCCCTTGATGATCCAGTCGTCGGCGCGGCCGATGCCCTCCTCGACCAGCTTGTCCGGCCCCCAGACCTTGAACCACCAGTCCTTGCCGTACTCCTGGTCCACCTTGCGCATGGCGCGGCGGAAGTCGATGGCCTCGGCGATGGATTCCTCCACCAGCGCGGTGCCGCCGGGCGGCTCCATCATGGCCGCCGCCACGTCGCAGCTCGCGATGATCGCGTACTGCGGGCTGGTCGACGTGTGCATGAGGAAGGACTCGTTGAACAGGTGCCGGTCGAGCTTGCTTTCCTTGGCGTCCTGCACCAGAACGTGGCTCGCCTGGCTGATACCGGCCAGCAGCTTGTGGATGGACTGCGTGGAATAGACCAGCGACTTCTGCGGCCGGGCGCGCTTGCGGCCCATGGCGTGGAAGCTGCCGTAGAAGGGATGGAAGGCCGCGTGCGGCAGCCAGGCCTCGTCGAAGTGCAGCGCATCGACGTAGCCGTCGACCATGCCCTTGATCGTCTCGGTGTTGTACAGGACGCCGTCGTAGGTCGACTGCGTCAGCGTCAGGATGCGCGGCTTGACCTTCTCGGCATCCACCCCCTTCAGCAAGGGGTTCGCCCGGATCTTCTCCTTGATCGACTCCGGCGAGAACTCGCTCTGCGGGATCGGGCCGATGATGCCGAAGTGGTTGCGCGTCGGCTTCATGAACACCGGGATCGCGCCGGTGAGGATGATCGAGTGCAGGATGGACTTGTGGCAGTTGCGGTCCACCACCACCACGTCGCCGGGCGCCACCTGGTGCTGCCAGACCATCTTGTTGGAGGTGCTGGTGCCGTTGGTGACGAAGAAGCAGTGGTCTGCGTTGAAGATCCGCGCCGCGTTGCGCTCGCTGGCCGCCACCGGGCCGGTGTGGTCCAGGAGCTGGCCCAGTTCGTCCACCGCGTTGCAGACGTCGGCGCGCAGCATGTTCTCGCCGAAGAACTGGTGGAACATCTGGCCGACCGGGCTCTTCAGGAAGGCCACGCCGCCCGAGTGCCCGGGGCAGTGCCAGGAATAGGAGCCGTCTTCCGCGTAATCGAGCAGCGCCTTGAAGAACGGCGGCTGGATGCCCTCCAGGTAGGCGCGCGCCTCCCGGATGATGTGGCGGGCCATGAACTCCGGCGTGTCCTCGTACATGTGGATGAAGCCGTGCAGTTCCCGCAGGATGTCGTTGGGCAGGTGCTGCGAGGTCCGGGTTTCGCCGTACAGGTAGATCGGCACGTCCGCGTTCTTGCGGCGGACTTCCGCGATGAAGTTGCGCAGGTTGACGACCGCCGGATCCAGGTCCGGTCCGGGCGTGAACTCCTCGTCGTCGATCGACAGGATGAAGGCGCTGGCGCGGCTTTGCTGCTGCGCGAACTGCGACAGGTCGCCGTAGCTGGTGACGCCCAGCACCTCGAAACCCTCGGCCTCGATCGCCTGCGCCAGGGCGCGGATGCCCAGGCCGGAGAGGTTCTCCGACCGGTAGTCTTCGTCGATGATGACGATGGGGAAACGAAACTTCATGAGCAGGTGTCCAGGGGCGAAAAAGGCGAACGAGGGGCGAAGTGTATGAAATCCGCAGCAGCGCTTTGGGCCGCGGCCGGGGTTTTCGCCCACAATCCGGCCAAAGGGGACTTATGGCTGACTCGACTCTCTGGTGGCTGCTCGCCGGTGCGGCCGTGGCCGTCGAATTGCTGACGGGCACTTTCTACCTGCTGATGTTCGCGGTGGGACTGGCCGCCGGCGCCCTCGCCGCGCACCTCGGCGCCTCCATGCCGACGCAACTGGTCGCCGCGGCCGTGGTGGGCGGCGGGGCGGTGGCCGGCTGGCACTTCCTGCGCGGGCGCCAGTCCGCGGGCACGGCTGGCACCAACCTGGATTTCGACAGCGGCGAGCACGTGCATGTGGACGCCTGGACCAGCGAGAACACGGCGCAGGTGCGCTACCGCGGCGCGGTCTGGACGGCCGTGCCCGTCGAAGGCGCCCCGCAAGGCACCGGAGCGCACCGCGTGCGCCACGTCGACGGCAGCCGCCTGGTCGTCGAGAAGATTTGAAGAAGGAGAAGAACGCATGGAATTCGGAATCGTCCTGCTGGTCATTGCCGGCATCTTCGTGTCGCAGTCCGTCAAGCAGGTGCCGCAGCAGAACGCCTGGGTGGTGGAGCGCCTGGGCAAGTACCACCGCACCCTCACCCCGGGACTGAACTTCCTGGCGCCCTTCATCGACCGCGTCGCCTATCGGCACAGCCTGAAGGAGATCCCGCTGGACGTGCCCAGCCAGGTCTGCATCACGAGGGACAACACGCAACTTCAAGTCGATGGAATCCTGTACTTCCAGGTGACGGATCCGACGCGCGCCAGCTATGGAAGCTCCAATTACGTCGTCGCCGTCACCCAGCTCGCCCAGACCTCGCTGCGCAGCGTGATCGGCAAGCTGGAACTGGACAAGACCTTCGAGGAGCGCGACATCATCAACGCGCAGGTGGTCCAGGCCATCGACGAGGCGGCGCTGAACTGGGGCGTGAAGGTGCTGCGCTACGAGATCAAGGACCTCACGCCGCCCAAGGAGATCCTGCACGCCATGCAGCGCCAGATCACGGCGGAGCGGGAAAAACGCGCGCTGATCGCGGCCTCCGAGGGCCGGCGCCAGGAGCAGATCAACATCGCCACCGGCGAGCGCGAGGCCTTCATCGCGCGGTCCGAGGGCGAGAAACAGGCCGAGATCAACAAGGCCCAGGGCGAGGCCGCCGCCATCCTGGCCGTGGCCGAAGCGACGGCCGAGGCGATCCGCAAGGTCGGCGAATCGATCCGCCTGCCGGGCGGCGAGCAGGCGGTGCAGCTGAAGGTGGCCGAGCGTGCGGTCGATGCCTTCGGCAAGGTGGCGGAAGACTCGACGACCACGCTGGTCATTCCCGCCAACATGAGCGAGGTGTCGGGCCTGATCGCTTCCGCCATGAAGATGATCTCCGCCTCCAAGGGGCCGGCGCCCTTGCCTGCCGCCACGCCGGCGGCGCCGGCAGGGTCTCAGCTTTCGTCCGAATGGGGGCGCGAGTTGCGGTAATCCCGGTTCAGCGGGCTGGGCCGCGAGCGCAGCCCGCTGGGCAACAGGTCCTCGAACAGCGAACTGAGGGTGTCGAGCCGCTCCCGCGCCGCCACCTCCCCGTGCGAGCGCGCCATCATCCCCATGAGCTCGCCGCGCATGAACCACAGGGCCTCCAGGTCCGCATAGCGGATGCGGCGGGCCAGCTTCTCGGCGCGTTCGCTGCCATCGAGTTCCACCATCCCCAGCATCGCCTGCCGGATCGCTTCGGTCCGGCTGAGCTCGTGGTCGTCCTTGGGAGTGGTGCGGCGCACGCCGACGCTCAGCAGCGCGTAGATGCTGCTGCGAAGGTCTTTCGTGTTGAACCAAGACATGGCTGTCCTTTTCTTTCTTGTCAGACTGCGCCGCCGGCGCCGGGGTCGGGGTTCGGGAACTTGAGGTCCAGGAGTTCGGCGACGGCGAGGTCGGCGAAGCGCGCAGGGACCGTCGAGGGGGAAGCGATGTCTTCGAGGCGGGCGAAGGTGAAGAGGACGCGGGCCTCGCTGCCGTCCTGGGCCGGCACGCCATAGGTCGCCCGTTGCAGGTCCCCGGGAGGCAACTTGCCCACCAGGCTGCGGGTGAGCAGCACGGCGCCCATGCGGGCGGAACGCGCGAGCTGCTCGGCGCGGTCCGGGGCGTCCCCCAGCACCCGGACCGCGCCGAGCGCTGCGCTCCCAACGCCCCCCATCCACTCCTGTCCTTCGTCGACGCCGACGTTCATCGCCAGCTCGATGTCCCAGCTCTTGCGCAGGTGCCACCGGCGGCTGACCTGCCGCATCGCGTCGCGTGTCTGCTGCGCGGCGGCCAAGGCGTTCCCGAGGTAGCTCTGCCCCTCCGAGGGGAGGAAGTAGCAGACCAGCACCTCGCCGGTCTGCGCGCCGCGCACCCCGTGGTGGCGGCGGAAGATGCGATCGAGCTCGGTCCAGACCTCGTTGAGGAGCTCGAAATATTCCTGGGCGGTCAGCCGCACCCACAGGCCGTTGGCGTCCTGCAGCGAGGCGACCAGCACGGCCACCGGCGTGAGGACCGGGGCAGCCGGGGACTTGCCGTTGGCGCGCGGGGCCGCCGGCAGCGTTTCCGCGGCGGTGCCCGGCGCATAGGCAAACAGCACGCCGTCGCGCAGGTGGACGGCATAGGCAAGGCGCGCGGGTACGCCCGGGCCGGCAGGCACTACGGCGTGGCTGACCAGCCGCGCGTCCTGCGAGCGGGCGTCGCGCAGCATGGCTTCCAGCGCCGCGGCGTCGGCGGCCGGGAGGTCGCGAAACAGGTCGGCCGCGTCGGTGGAGCGCTGGCGGGCCACGGCCAGGTGGAAACGCAGGATCGCGTCGCGGCCCTTCGCCGGGTCGATTTCCAGCAGCGATGCGAACACGCTGGTGCCGGCGTCCGCCGGGCCGGACAGCGGGGACAGGCCCGCCGACCGCGCCTCGTCGTTCATCCACACGACGCGGAAAGACTCGTCGACGATGTAGGCGGGGTGGCGGATGTCGCGCAGCCAGAGGCGGCCGGACGGATCGGCGATCGGCGCCGTGACGGACGCCCCCCGGGCCGGAACCGCGGGTGCGGGAACGGGAACCGCCGGCGCGGGCGCGGCTGCGTCGGGCGCCGGCGGGTGCGCCGCCAGGTGCTCGGCGATCCGGGTGATGCTCCAGCCTTCGCGCTTGAAGCGCTGGATCGTTTCGATCCGGGCGATCGTGTCGTCCGGGAAATAGCCGATGCGAGGCGCAGCTCCATGCTCCGGACCCGGCGGCAGCACCTGCGGCCGCGGGACGAGTCCGCTAGCGATGTAGTTGTTGAGCGTGGCACGCGAGATGCCAGTCCGCTCGATGATCTCTTTGCTGGTGAGCAACGAGTTGCCTCTGTCTTAGACTGTATAGGCAGACTATGTAACTCATTGGACAGTTCGTCAAGACTGTGTAATACCGTTTGTCCGGACAGCACGACAGGACGTGGTTGTGTCGCGACGCGGTTTGGCAATGGATGAGGGTTGCCGCGGGCCTGCGGGCGGGCGATGGCTCGGCAGGCACGCCACGGACAGTCTAAGCAATGAGCTTAATCTGTCTACCTAACTGTCTAGGCTATTGTCCAATACTGTCTAAGTGTCTAGACACTCTTGGACAGAGAAGGAGCGGCGGCTCGCCCTTCTCGATCGAAAACAAAAAACCCGCCTCGCGGCGGGTTCCTGTTCTGTCTGGCGGAGAGGGCGGGATTCGAACCCGCGGAGGGCTATTAACCCTCACACGCTTTCCAGGCGTGCGACTTAAACCGCTCATCCACCTCTCCAGCAGAGCCCGCGATTGTAGCAGTTGAAATTCAGGCGGCCGCCGCCGCGGCAGCATTCTGCGACTTCCGCGCCTCCTGCGGATCGGCCAGCATCGACAGCAGCAGGTCGACGTCGGCCGGCTTGACCATGTGGAAGTCGAAGCCGGCCTGGGCCGAGCGCGAGCGGCTCTCGGCTTCGCCGTAGCCCGTCAGCGCGATCAGCAAGGCGTCCTTCGACTCGGGCTGGCTGCGCAGGCCGTGGGCGACCTCGAAGCCGTTCATGCCCGGCAGGCCGATGTCCAGCAGCACGACGTCGGGCCGGAACTCGCGCGCGATGCGCAGCGCGTCCTGGCCTTCGTGCGCCACCCGCACCTGGAAGCCCTCCATTTCCAGCAGCGTCATGAGCGTCTCGGCCGAAGGCGCGAGGTCGTCCACCACCAGGATGCGGGAGCTTTCGATGCGCGCGGGCGACGGGCGCTGCGTCGGCTGCGGCGCCGGGGCGACCCCCTGGGTGGCGATGTGCGCCGGCAGCGCGATCGTGACCTGCGCCCCCTTCCCCAGACCTTCGCTCGACGCCCACACCCGGCCGCCGTGCAGTTCCACCAGGTGCTTCACGAGCGTGAGGCCGATGCCGAGGCCGCCCTGGGAGCGGTCCAGCGACTGGTCGGCCTGGGCGAACAGGTCGAACATCCGCGGCAGGAATTCGGCGGCGATGCCGGCGCCTTCATCCTTCACCGCGATCTGCAGTTCCCCGTCCCCGTAGTTCGCATCCAGCCGGATGCGGCTGCGCGGCGGCGAGAACTTGCAGGCGTTGTTGATCAGGTTGGAGAGCACCTGCGACAGCCGCACCGCATCTCCGTCCAGTTCCACGTTCTCCTTCGGCAGCACGACGTCGAGCACCTGCTCGCGCGCGCCCAGGCGCGGCGAGCTGGCTTCCACCGAACGCTCGACCAGCGTGGACAGCTGCAGCTTCTCCGGCTTGACGGCCACCTTGCCCTGGACGATGCGCGAGACATCCAGCAGGTCGTCGATCAGGCGCGCCATGTGGTCGGCCTGCCGGCCGATCACGTCCCGGGCCCAGGCGAGCTTGGGCGCGAGTTCCTCCGCGCTGGACAGGATGTGCACGGCATTGCGGATCGGCGCCAGCGGGTTGCGCAGCTCGTGGGCCAGCATCGCCAGGAACTCGTTCTTGCGGCGGTCGGCTTCCTGCACCGCCGAATACAGGCGCGCGTTCTCCATCGCGATCGAGGCGCGGCTCGCGAACTCGCGGATCAGCGAAACGCGGTTGCCGTCGAACACGGTGTCGTCGCCCAGCAGCGCCAGCGCGCCGCGGATCTCGTCGCCGGCCATCAGCGGGCAGATCGCGGCCGCACGGCCGGTGTCCCACTTCGCGAGGCGGAACTCCTTGTCGCGGATCACCAGGTCGGCCGCCGCACGCAGCTCCGGGGTGAAGACTTCGGGGTCGTCGGCGCGCGGCGCCGGATGCATCTCGAGCCGCCGCACGCCGCCGTCCTTGCCGGGGATGCCGAGGACGGCACGCTCGCCCAGCATGGGCACGGACAGGTCCAGGATCGCGGCCAGCGTGTCGTCGAGGTTCAGCGACCGGGACATCACGCGGCTGGCCTCGGCCAGGAAGTCCGCCCGGTGGATCGCCTCCTCCGCGGCTGCACGCGCCGCCTCGGAGCGCGCCAGGGCTTCCCGCTGCACCGCCTGCTTCTGCAGCTGGCGGTTCATGCGGAACAGCTCGCAGAACACCCGCACCTTGGAGCGCAGCACTTCCGGCACCACGGGCGACGGGATGTAGTCCACCGCGCCCAGCGCGTAGCCGCGGCGCGCCTGGAGTTCGTCGACGTAGGCGGTGATGAAGACGATCGGGGTCTGCGACGACTTCTTGTACTGCCGGATCAGGCTCGCGGTTTCCAGGCCGTCGATGTCCGGCATGTTCACGTCGAGCAGGATGACCGCGAACTCCATCTCGAGGATGAACTTCAGGGCCTCCTGCCCGGACCGGGCGCTGACGATGTTCTGGTCGAGCTCGTCGAGGATGGTGCGGAAGACGACATGCTTTTCCGCCAGGTCGTCCACCACCAGGATGTTGACCTTCTCGGGGGCCTCCTGCGGAGGACTCGCAGCGCTCGTCACCTGTTCTCCTTACTGCCTTTGCCGCTTCACTGCTGCAGCCACGCGCGCAGCACCGCCAGCAGGTCCGGTGTGTTCACCGGCTTGGCCAGGTAGTCCCAGGCGCCTGCCTCGATGCACTTTTCGCGATCTCCCTTCATGGCCTTCGCGGTGACCGCGATCATAGGCAGATTCCGGCCCTGCGGGAGCTTGCGGATCTCCTTCATGGTCGCCATGCCGTCCATCTCCGGCATCATGATGTCCATCAGGACCACCTGGATGCCGGGGTCGTTGGCCACGCGGTTGATCGCCTCGCGGCCGTTGTCGGCCCAGACGATGTCCATGCCGTGCTCCTCGAGCACGGTGGCCAGCGCGAAGATGTTGCGCATGTCGTCGTCGACGATCAGCACCCGCTTGCCGGCGAGCGGCTTGGCCGATTCGTAGACGTCGTCGATCACGCTGCGCTTGGCCTCGGGCAGGCGCGAGAGGCTGCGGTGCAGCGCGATCAGCGTGGCGTCGAAGAGCCGCGCCCCGCCCTGCACTTCCTGCACGGTGATGCCCTCGTCCGAATGCCAGGCGTTGCGCACGCCCTCGTCGCCGCGATAGAGGACCAGGGGCACCGGGCCGATGCCGGCCTGGGTCGCGATGGCGCGGCGGAACTCGCGCGGGTCGGTGCCGCCGAAGCCGTCCTCCAGCACCACCGCGTCGAAGCGGGCGTCGTCGAGGGCCTGCAGCAGCTGCGGGCCCGTGGCGACCACGGTCACATCGATCTGCTCGTCCTCGATCTCGGCCAGCAGCCCGGTGCGCGCGTTCTCGTCGGCGAGCGCCACCAGCAGGCTTTTCCCGGTGCGCGACACGTAGGCGTGCAGCTTCTCGAGCATCGCATCGAGCACCTCCTTGGAGCGGATCGGCTTCTCGAGGAAGGCGAGCGCGCCGGACTGGAAGGCGCGGTCCTTGCTGTCGTCGGTGGAGATCACGCACACCGGCACGTGGCGCAGCGTCAGGTCGTTCTTGATGCGGTCGAGCACGCGCCAGCCGGCCATGTCGGGCAGGTGCATGTCCAGCGTCACGGCCGAGGGCTTGTGCTGGCTGGCGAGCGTCAGGGCGCCGGCGCCCGCGGTGGTCACCAGGCCCTTGAAGCCCTTGCTGCGCGCGGCGTCCAGCAGGAAGCGGGCGAAGGCCAGATCGTTCTCGACGATGAGCAGCACCGTGTCGCTGGGCTGGATGTTGTCGCGGTCGTCGTTCGCCACGTTGTCGGCGGCCAGCGCCTCGTCGGGCTCGACCGGCACTTCCACGGCGTCCTCGATCAGCTCGTCCACCAAGGGCAGCTGCGGGTTGGGCAGGCGCTTGGGCACCGGCGCGATCGTCTGGTCGGGACGGAAATCGCCCGTCACGCGGCGCGCCATGCGCGTGGCCATGTAGACCAGCGGCAGGTACAGCGAGAAGGTCGAGCCCTGTCCGGGCGCGGACACGAGGCGGATCTCGCCGCCCAGCAGCTTGGACAGCTCGCGGGAGATCGCCAGGCCCAGGCCCGTGCCGCCGTACTTGCGGCTGGTGGAGCCGTCGGCCTGCTAGAAGGCCTCGAAGATGATCTGCTGCTTGTCGGGCGAGATGCCGATGCCGGTGTCGGACACCGAGAATGCCAGCACCTGCTGGGCGCGGTTGAGGTCGTCGTTGTCGGCGCTCCAGCCGGCGAACACCTCCTCGACGGTCAGCGTCACGTGGCCCTGGTGCGTGAACTTGAAGGCGTTGGACAGCAGGTTCTTCAGGATCTGCTGCAGGCGCTTCGCATCCGTGACCATGGAGGCCGGCAGGTTCAGGCCGGTGCGGACGGTGAAGTCCACGTTCTTGGCTTCCGCCACGTGGCGGAAGGTGCGCTCCACGTACAGCTGCAGGTCCGAGAGGCGCAGCTCGTTGACGTCCACCACCACGGTGCCCGACTCGATCTTGGACAGGTCCAGGATGTCGTTGATCAGCATCAGCAGGTCGTTGCCCGACGAGTGGATCGTCTTGGCGAACTCCACCTGCTTGGGCGTGAGGTTGCCTTCCGGGTTCTTGCACAGCTGGTCCGACAGGATCAGCAGCGAGTTCAGCGGCGTGCGCAGCTCGTGCGACATGTTGGCCAGGAACTCCGACTTGTACTTGGAGGTCAGGGCCAGCTGCTTGGCCTTGTTCTCCAGCTCCTGCCGGGCCTGTTCCACTTCCGCGTTCTTGCGCTCCACCTCCTGGTTCTGGTGGGCCAGCAGGCGCGCCTTCTCCTGCAGCTCCTCGTTGGTCTGCTGCAGTTCTTCCTGGCGCGACTGGAGTTCCTGGGCCAGCGACTGCGACTGCGACAGCAGGTCTTCCGTCCGCATGTTGGCCTCGATCGTGTTGATCACGATGCCGATCGATTCCGTCAGCTGGTCCAGGAAGGCCTGGTGGGTCGGGTTGAAGCGCTCCACCGAGGCCAGCTCGATCACGCCGCGCACCTGGCCTTCGAAGATGATCGGCAGCACCAGCACGTTCAGCGGCGCGCTCTCCGTGAGGCCCGAGACGATCTTGAGCGTCTCCGGGAAGCTCGAGGTGAGCATGATCTTCTTCTTGTCGAAGGCGGCCTGGCCCACGAGGCCCTGCCCCAGGTCGACCTCCTTGCCGTAGGCGCCGTGGCCGTCCGAGGCATACGACGCCATCAGGCGCAGCTTGGGCTGCTCCTGCGTGTAGCGCAGCACGTAGAACTCGGCCTGCTGCGCGCCCACCACGGGGGCCAGCTCGGACAGGATCAGGTGACCCACGGCGACCAGGTCGCGCTGGCCCTGCAGCATCCGCGAGAACTTGGCGAGGTTGGTCTTCAGCCAGTCCTGCTCGGTGTTCACCTGCGTGGTGTCGCGCAGGTTGCGGATCATCTCGTTGATGGTGTCCTTCAGCGCGGCCACCTCGCCTTGCGCCTCCACCGTGATGGACCGCGTCAGGTCACCTTGCGTCACGGCCGTCGCCACCTCGGCGATCGCGCGCACCTGCGTGGTGAGGTTGGCGGCCAGCTGGTTCACGTTCTCCGTCAGGCCCTTCCAGGTACCGGCCGCGCCCGGCACCTTGGCCTGGCCGCCCAGCTTGCCTTCCACGCCCACTTCGCGGGCCACGGTGGTCACCTGGTCGGCGAAGGTCGCGAGCGTGTCGGTCATGGAGTTGATCGTGTCGGCCAGCGAGGCGATCTCGCCCTTGGCTTCCACGGTCAGCTTCTGTTCGAGGTCGCCGTTGGCCACGGCGGTCACCACCTTGGCGATACCGCGCACCTGCGACGTCAGGTTGCCGGCCATGAAGTTCACGTTGTCCGTGAGGTCCTTCCAGGTGCCGGCCACGCCCTGCACGTAGGCCTGGCCGCCCAGCTTGCCTTCGGTGCCCACCTCCCGCGCCACGCGGGTCACTTCCGAGGCGAACGAGGAGAGCTGGTCCACCATCGTGTTGATGGTGATCTTCAGCTCCGAGATCTCGCCCTTCACGTCCACCGTGATCTTCTTGGAGAGGTCGCCGGCGGCCACCGCCTTCGTCACGTCCGCGATGTTCCGCACCTGGGAGGTCAGGTTGCCGGCCATGAAGTTCACGTTGTCCGTGAGGTCCTTCCAGGTGCCGGCCACGCCCTGCACGTAGGCCTGGCCGCCCAGCTTGCCTTC
>NZ_DASVNN010000044.1:0-3947 GCF_036383835.1 Ramlibacter sp. | reverse complement strand
CTGCTGCGCAATCCGAAGACCGACAAGAAGGTCAAGCTGCCGCCCGGCCCCAACAACCCGGTCGGCGTGATGTGGCTGGCCCTGAGCAAGGAGCACCTGGGCATCCACGGCACCGCGGAGCCTTCGCAGATGTCGCGCGCGGAAAGCAGCGGCTGCGTGCGACTGACCAACTGGGACGTGGTGCGGCTGTCCACCGTGGCCAACAAGGGCATCAACGTGGAGGTGCGGGCATGAAGAACTGGAAACTCACCCTCCTGGCCGCCGTTGCGGCGCTGGGCCTGCAGGCCTGCGACGTGAGCGTGCGCGACAAGCCGGGCTCCGACACCACGGCGGCCACGAGCCAGCCGGCGCCGGCGAGCGAGCCGGCACCGGCGCCGATGGCTTCGACGGAGAGCACGGCGCCGCCGACGGCCACCGCGGCCGCGCCCAGTGCGGCACCGGCGGACGGCAGCACGCCGCCGGCGGATGCGTCCACCCCCATGGCGGCGCAGACGCCGGCGCCCGTGTCGCCCGACACCGGCGCGATGGGCGCTGCCGGAACGGCAGGCACGTCCGCGCCTGGCGGCACCGCTGCAACGGCTTCCACCGACGGCGTGGCGGCTCCCACGGAACTCGCCCGCTTCCTGCAGGACAACCCGGTGAAGCCGCGCGATCCGCAGGCCGGCGACGCGGCCAAACCCACCAAGTCGTGACCGCCATGCGTCCCGTTGCCCTGGTTGCGGCGCTGGCCGTCGCCGCGGTGCTGCAGGGATGCGGCCGCGAGCCGGTGCAGACGCGCGTCCATCCGCCGACCCACAGCCTGCCGGAGGACGCGCCGTTGCGCGGTCCGGACACCGCTGCCGCACCGGCGCCAGCGCCAGCGCCAGCGCCAGCGCCGGCCGTGGCGTCCGGCGACCAGTCGGCGGCGGCCGTCGAACCCGCCGCCCCCGTCCCGATGCCGGCTCCCGCGCCCACCACGCCCGGCGTCCAGGCGCCGCTGCCCAAGGTACAGGACGTCGGCGACGCGCAAGGGGCGCTGCTGCTCGCGCAACGCCCGCTGCTGCTGCCCGTGGCCGGGGTGGAACCGTCGGGGCTGACCGACCAGTACGCGCTCGCGCGTGGCGGCGGCCAGCGCGTGCACGAAGCCATCGACATCATGGCGGCGAAGGGAACCCCGGTGGTGGCGGCGGACGACGGCCGCATCACCAAGCTCTTCACCAGCAAGCCCGGCGGCCTCACGATCTACCAGTACGACCCCGCGTCGCAACTCGCCTACTACTACGCGCACCTGGACCGCTATGCGGACGGCGTGCGCGAAGGCATGGAGGTCAAGCGCGGCGACGTGCTCGGCTACGTGGGCAGCACCGGCAACGCCAATCCGCAGGCGCCGCACCTGCACTTCGCCGTGTTCCGCCTCGGCAATCCGCCGCAGTGGTGGAAGGGCGAGGCGGTGAATCCCTACCCGGCCCTCAGCCGCGCGGCGCCGGCGTCGCAGGTGGCGAGCCGGTGAGGTGCGCGGCGGGATAGCGCCGCGCGAGCAGCACGTACAGCAGCGCGCCGAAGGCGAGCAGGGCCGACGCGATCCACAGCGATGCGGAAAAGCCGGCAGCCGGCGTCGCGCCGTGCGCCACCCTCCACGCCGCCAGCGGCGGTCCGACGATCTGGCCCAGGCCGTACATCGCGGTCAGCAGGCCCATGAAGCTGGTCGCCTGCAGCGGCCGCACGCGCCGCACTTCCTGCATCGCGAAGAAGGTGATCGCGGTGAAGGGCAGTCCCAGCAGCAGGCTGCCGATGGCGAAGCCGGCGAGCGTGGGACTCACGAGGCTGGCCGCCACGCCCACGGCCTGGATCGCGTAGCAGCCGGCCAGGCGCAGGCGCAGGTCGCCGCCCGGACGCAGCCGCGACGCGACTATCGCACCCAGCATCACGCCGACGCCGAACAGCGGCCAGAACAGGTCCAGCCAGTGCGAGTTGGGCAAGGCCTGGCGCGCGATCACCGGCAGGAAGGTGGCGGTGATGATGTAGCCGATGCCGGCCAGGCCGTAGGCGAGCGCGAGCCAGCCCATTTCGGCGCTGCCCGCGTGCGCCGGCGGCGCCGGCGCGGTGTCGCCCGCGGCAGTGGGCGGCGCGATCGGCGCGTTGTGCCGCGTGTCGATCACGCGCCAGACGGCCGCCGTCAGCAGGGCGGCGAGGATGCCGAAGGTCGCCCAGCCCACGGCCGCCGGCGCTTCGATCGCGACCAGTCCGCTCGCCGCCAGGCCGCTGGCGACGATGCCGGCGCCGGGACCGACGTAGATCAGCGCGCCCATGGCCGGCACACCGCGCCGCGCGAGCTGTTCCAGGCACCAGCCGGACGTGTAGAGGAACACCACCGCGCTCGCCACGCCGGCGGCGAACCGCAGCAGCACCCATGCGAAGGGCAGGTGCAGCGCCATGCCCAGGGTGAGGAGGACGGTGGCGACGAGGCCACCGCGCACCAGCCGCGGCCCGTTGACGCTGGCGGCCCAGCCGATGCGCCGCCAGATCCAGGGCTGGAAGGTGCAGGCCAGCGCACCGAGCAGGTAACCGAGGTAGTTCGCGCTGGCCAGCAGGCTGGCGCCGGGCAGGTCGACGGAACGTTCGGCCAGCATCATCGGCAGCAGCGGCGTGAAGGCGAAGCGGCCGATGCCCATGGCGACGGCGAGGGACACGAGGCCGGCGAGCGCGATGGCCAGCGGGCGTGGCATGGAAGAAGCAACGGACATCGGGCGGCGAGTGTCGCATGGCATGCCCGGCACTGCTTCACCTGATCCGGCTACCATCACGACCCATGAAAGTATTGCTCGCGCTGCGACCGTGCAGCCCCGGACTGGCGCAGCGCCTCGGCGCGGACGACGCCCTGGCCCGGGCGCTGGGCGCCAAGGCCCATCCCGCGATGGGTTTCGTGTTCCCGAAGTTCTTCGATGCCTCCGGGCCGGTGCTGCCGCGCCTGCTGGAACTGGCGCACGGCGAACCCGTGAGCTTCCTGCGCGACGTGCAGTGCACGCCCGCCGAACTCGATGCGTCCACCCATTTCGAGGCGGTCTGCCGCTCCACGATCGGCCAGACCCGCGCGGATTCGAAGGCCACGATGGCGGCCTACCACCAGGACACGCTGCATCCCACCGCGAGCCGCTGGTCGGTGCGCCTGCCGCAGCGCATCTACCTGAGCAAGCCCCCGGCGGACACGGCCATCAGCCACGTCGACGAATGGACCGGCGAATACGTGGTCGGCACGCAGGCGGCGCAGGCGCTGCGCACGAGCGGCCTCACGGGCTTCGAACTGCGGCCGGTGCTGCACCACAAGACCGGCGAAGGGCACGAAGCGGGGCACCACCTGGTCGCGCGCGAACTGCTGCCGGCGGCGCTGGAGGACGGGACGACCTTCGAGACCTTCGACGACGGCCCGCGCCAGCCCTCGACGCCGCGGCGCTACGGCCTCCTCAGTTACGCGTCCGGTTCGCTGGAGGCGACGCCGGACCTCGCCCGCACGGCGGAACCCTGGGGCGCCTGGCGCACGCCGGTGTGGATCGTGCGGCAAAGCGCACGGGCCTGGTTCGACAAGGCGCAGGTGCGCGGCTGGAAGTTCCAGCCGGTGCTGGCGTCGGGCACGCGGCTGCATGCGGACCATGCGCAGCGCTGGGACGACGTCCTCGGCAAGTTGCGGAACGCCGGGGCGACGGTGATCGCCTGACTTTCGTCATCCCGGCCTCTTCGTCATCCCCGCGCAGGCGGCTTCTTCGTCATCCCCGCGCAGGCGGGGATCCAGGGCTTCCTGTATTGAAGCGGCTGCGCCGCTTCCCGCTTTGTCGCATCGCGCCGGCTGCCAGCCCCCGCACGGGCGGGGCCGGGGTCGCGCTGGCATGGCGTCCTTCGCGCCCTTCGGCGCTTCGGCAAACCTGCGAGGACCGGGCAGGCGGCCCCCGCGACCGAACTTGCTGCGTGTTTGC
>NZ_DASVNN010000043.1:0-76474 GCF_036383835.1 Ramlibacter sp. | reverse complement strand
TACGCCTTGGCCTCACCGCCGAACTTGGTCGACAGCACGGTGGTGATCGCCGCCGTCAGGGTCGTCTTGCCATGGTCCACGTGGCCGATGGTGCCCACGTTGACGTGCGGCTTGGTCCGCTCGAACTTACCTTTTGCCATTTTTTTCGACTCCGAAAAAAGTAACGATCACTACCCAAAGACTTGGTGCCCTTGGCGGGAATCGGACCCGCGACCTCTCCCTTACCAAGGGAGTGCTCTACCACTGAGCCACAAGGGCGAAATACTTGCCGGTGTCGATGATGCGCTTCATGGAGCGGGAGACGGGAATCGAACCCGCGTCATTAGCTTGGAAGGCTAAGGTTCTACCATTGAACTACTCCCGCGTCGGGTGTGATTCAACGGCCGACCCAGGCGCCTGTCACGGCTACCAGCTCACCAAAAACTCATCAATGCGACACATCTCGCTGGTGGAGGAGGCTGGATTCGAACCAGCGTAGGCGTAAGCCAACAGATTTACAGTCTGCCCCCTTTAGCCACTCGGGCACCCCTCCGCGAGGAACCTCGGACTATAGCACGGTTCGCACGCTCTTCCGGGTTGCCCGCCTACGTTTCGCCTCGGGCGCAGGCTCTGCCGGCCGCCTGAAAGCCGCCTGACAGCTGTCCGCGTTGTCATCGCCGGACCGCACGGATGTTGCTACCTTGAGGCCCATGCGCATGCTCAATCTCGCCCTGCAGGGCGGCGGCTCCCACGGGGCGTTCACCTGGGGCGTCCTCGACGCCCTGCTGGAGGATGGCCGGATCGGCTTCGAAGGACTCAGCGGCACCAGCGCCGGCGCGGTCAATGCGGCCGCCTTCGCCGGCGGGTGGGCGCGCGCCGAAGCCGCGGGCCGCGACCCGCGCGAGGGCGCGCGCGAGAAGCTCGCGGGCATCTGGTACCGCATCAGCGCGCTCGGCAGCCTGGGCGCCTTGCAGCAGCAGTTCACGCGCATGCTGTGGGGCGGCCTGCCGCCCGAACTCTCGCCCGGCAACTTCATCGGCAACGCGTGGCGCGGGCTGCTGTCGCCCTACCAGAGCAATCCGCTGGACATCAACCCGCTGCGAACGATGCTGGAGGAGGAGATCGACTTCCCTGCGATCGCCGCGCAGCGCGCGCTGAAGGTGTTCGTGTCGGCCACGCACGTCGACACGGGCAAGGCCGTCGTCTTCACCGGCAGGCAGCTCGACGCGCGTGCGGTGCTCGCTTCCGCCTGCCTGCCCATGCTGTTCCAGGCGGTGGAGATCGACGGTCAGGCTTACTGGGACGGCGGCTACTCGGTGAATCCGGCGCTGTCGCCGCTCATCAAGGAGTGCAGCGCCTCCGATATCGCGCTGGTGCAGATCAATCCCTTGAGCCGCGAGCACACGCCCAGGACTTCGGCCGAGATCCTCGACCGCATCAACGAGCTCACCTTCAACGCCAGCCTGCTCACGCAGATGCGCGCGATCGACTTCGTCAACCGGCTGCTCGAGGAAGGCGCGATCTCGCACTCGCGCTGCCGCAGCGTGCGCGTGCACCGGATCGAAGGCGGACCGGCCCTCGATCGCTTCCCGACGTCCAGCCGCGTCTCGGCCGACGGCGTGATGATCAACAAGCTTTTCGACGCGGGCCGGGACGCCGGCAAGGAGTGGCTGGCCGCGCATTTCGAAGCCATCGGGCACCGTTCCACGATCGACATCCGCCACGACTACCTGGACGACACGCGGATGGAACTGCCCCTGCCGGCGCGCCCGGGCATGCGCTCGGTGGGACGCGGCTTCCGGCCCTGGCTCGCGCGGCTGCTGCGCCAGGGCCGCGGCTGAAGACTCACCAGCGGATCGGCGGATCCAGCAGTCGAGCGAGCTGCGCGAGATGCGCGGTGGCCTGCGCCGCGAACTCCTGCTTGAAATCGTTGGAAGGATGGCGTGCGCGCAGCACGCACTCCGCCGGCACCGGAATCCCTTCCACGGCGCCGTCGAAGAACTCCTGCGCCGGGCGCCCCCACAACCACGCGACCGGATAGGGTCGGCCCGACTGTCCGCGACTCCGGTACAGCGCCCGGACCACGCCCTTCGTCCAGTCCTGCCAGCCGATCTTCATGTGGCTGCCAATCTCGCCGAGTCGCACCGTCAGCGCGGTGTTCAGCAGCAGCACGCCCTGGCGCGCCCACGGCTCGAGGTCCGCTACCCGCGGACGCGCGAATCCCGGCAGGTGCGCCTCGAAGGCCTTGTAGACGTTGCGCATCGACGGCGGCACGCCTTGCAGCGAAGCGAAGGCCAGGCCGGTGGCATCGCCGGGGCGCGGATACGGGTCTTGGCCGACGATCAGCAGCCGCACGTCCTGCGGGTCGACCAGCTCGAAGGCGCGAAAGGGTCGCGCCGGACCGACGGGCGCGGCCTTCGCGTCCTCGTCCACCTTGCGGGCCACCGCCTGCGCATGCGCGTCGAGGCCCCCGCACAGGTCGCGCCAGGCCGGCGGCAGGTCGCGCCAGGCTTCGGCCAGCGGCCGCCGCAGCGGTCCCGTGATCCCGTCGTCGAGATCGAGCGCGCCCTGCTGGACCATCTCAGGCGGCGAACAGCTCCGCCAGCGCTTCGCCCGGGTCCCCGGCGCGCATGAACGCCTCGCCGACCAGGAAGGCGTGCACGCCGGCGGCGCGCATCTTCAGCACGTCTTCGCGCTGGAGGATGCCGGACTCGGTGACCAGCAGGCGATCCGCTGGCACGTCCTTCTGCATGCCCAGCGTGGTGTCCAGGCTCACTTCGAAGGTGCGCAGGTTGCGGTTGTTGATGCCCACCAGCTTCGTCTTCAGCTTCAGTGCGCGCTGCAGCTCCTGCGCATCGTGCACTTCCACCAGCACCGCCATGTCGAGGCCGCCGGCGATCGCTTCGAGCTCCGCCATCTGCGCATCCGACAGGCAGGCGGCGATCAGCAGGATGCAGTCGGCGCCCATGGCGCGCGACTCGTACACCTGGTAGGGATCGACCATGAAGTCCTTGCGCAACACCGGCAGGTCGCAGGACGCGCGCGCCTGCTTCAGGTAGTCCGGGTTGCCCTGGAAGAACTGGCGGTCGGTCAGCACCGACAGGCAGGCCGCGCCGTTCTCCGCATAGCTCTGGGCGATGTCCGCGGGGATGAAGTCCTCGCGCAGCACGCCCTTGCTGGGACTCGCCTTCTTCACTTCGGCGATCACGGCCGCCTGGCCTGCGGCGATCTTCGAGCGCAGCGCGCCTTCGAAATCGCGCGTCAGCACGCGGCTGAACGCGTCCTCGCGCATCGCCTCGAGGGATTTCTTCTTCTTCGCCGCCGCCACTTCCTCGTGCTTGACGGCGACGATCTTGTTCAGGATGTCCGACATTTCAGCTGCCCAGCGCCTTCGACACGCGCACGAGTTGCTCGAGCTTGGCCTTGGCCGCGCCCGACTCCAGCGCCGTGCGCGCGCGCTGGATGCCGTCGGCGATGTCGCTCGCCACGTTGGCCGCATAAAGCGCGGCACCCGCGTTCAGCACCACGATGTCGCGTGCCGCGCCGGGCAGGTTGTCCAGCACCTGGCGCATGACGGCGAGCGATTCCTGCGGCGTCTCCACCTTGAATGCGCGGTTGCTCGCCATCGGCATGCCGAAGTCTTCCGGGTGGATCTCGTACTCGCGGATCTCGCCGTTCTTCAACTCGCCCACCATCGTGGCCGCGCCCAGGCTGATCTCGTCCATGCCGTCACGGCCGTACACCACCAGCGCGTGCTCCGCGCCGAGGCGCTGCAGCGCGCGGACCTGGATGCCGACCAGGTCCTGGTGGAACACGCCCATCAGGATGTTCGGCGCGCTGGCCGGATTGGTGAGCGGGCCCAGGATGTTGAAGATGGTGCGCACGCCCAACTCCTTGCGCACCGGCGCCACGTTCTTCATGGCGGGGTGGTGGTTGGGCGCGAACATGAAGCCGATGCCGGTCTCGGCCACGCACTTCGCGATCGCTTCCGGCGACAGGTTGATGTTCAGCCCCAGTGCCTCCAGCACGTCGGCGCTGCCGCTCTTGCTGGAGACGCTGCGCCCCCCGTGCTTGCTCACCTTGGCGCCCGCTGCGGCGGCCACGAACATCGAGCAAGTGGAGATATTGAAGGTATGAGAGCCGTCGCCGCCGGTGCCCACGATGTCCACGAGGTGCGCCTTGTCGGCGACGTGGACCTTGGTCGAGAACTCGCGCATCACCTGCGCGGCCGCGGTGATCTCGCCGATGGTTTCCTTCTTCACCCGCAGGCCGGTGACGAGCGCGGCCGTCATGACGGGCGACAGCTCGCCGCTCATGATCATGCGCATGATCGTCAGCATCTCGTCGTGGAAGATCTCGCGGTGTTCGATCGTGCGCTGCAGCGCTTCCTGGGGGGTGATGGACATGACTGGCTCCTCGGGATGCGTTTATCGGGTGGGATTCTCGGTCAGCGCGAGCTTCACGCCGAAGCCTACGAACATGGCGCCCGCGACGCGGTCCAGCCATTGCATCCCATGCTGGACCGCGTTGCTGCGGGCCATCCATGCGGCGGCCACCGCCCAGCCGGAATTGACCGCGACGCTGTTGATGTTGAAGAGCGTCCCGAGCAGCACGAAGGCAAGCGCCTTGTGCGGCGCATCGGGCGCGATGAACTGCGGCACGAAGGCGAGGAAGAAGATCGCCACCTTCGGGTTCAGGACATTCGTCAGGAAACCGCCGCGAAAGACAGCCCACGGAGTGGCGGGCTTCTCTTCGTAGGCTGGCGGTGAGCCCGCAGGCGATTCCCAGCGAACGGGCGCAGCCCGCGCCAGCAGCAGGCGAACGCCGACCCAAAGCAGATACGCGGCCCCGACCCACTTCAACACCGTGAACGCCGTCGCCGACGCCGCCAGCAGCGCACTCACGCCGACCGCCGCCGCGAACACGTGCACGAAGCACCCCGCGGTGATGCCGAGCCCCGCGACGACACCGGCCTTCGCCCCGGCGCGCAGCGCGTTGCTCACGATGTACAGGACGTCGGGCCCGGGCGTGAGGTTCAGCAGCAGGCCGGCGACGATGAAAAGCAGCAGGTGTTGCGCATCCGGCATGGCTCGCTCCTCAGGCGCGGAAGAATCGGCGGATCGCGCCGATCGCGCGGTCGATCCCGGCGGCGTCCACGTCCAGGTGCGTCACGAAACGCAGGCGATAGAGGCCCGTTGCCAGCACGCCTTCCCGCGCCAGCGCCGGCACCAGCTCCGCGGAACGCTCCCGCGCCGGCCCGGCCAGATCGACGAACAGGATATTGGTTTGCGGCGCCTCGACCTGCACGCCTTCGATGCCTTGCAGGCCGTCGGCCAGGCGGCGTGCCAGGGCGTGGTCCTCCGCCAGCCGATCGAGCTGGTGCTCCAGCGCGTGGCCGGCCGCTGCCGCGAGCAGGCCCGACTGCCGCATGGCGCCGCCCGCCATCTTGCGGATGCGGCGCGCCCTGGCGATCAGCTCCTTGCTGCCGCACAGCGCGGATCCGACCGGCGCACCCAGCCCCTTGCTGAAACAGACCGAGACGCTGTCGAACAGGCGCGCGATGCGCCGGGCTTCGCCGCGCGGATCGCCGCCGTCGGCCGCAGCCTGCGCCACCGCGGCGTTGAACAGGCGGGCGCCGTCGAGATGCGTGGACAAGCCCCTGGACTTCGCGAGGGCCGTCGCCTGCTGCAGGTACGCGAACGGCAGCACCTTGCCCCCCAGCGTGTTCTCCAGCGCGAGCAGGCGCGTCCGCGCGAAATGCGGATCGTCGGGCTTGATCGCCGCCTCGATGTCCGCCAGCGCGAGGCTTCCGTCCGGCTGGTGCTCCAGCGGCTGCGGCTGCACGCTGCCGAACACCGCCGCGCCGCCGCCTTCCCAGCGGTAGCAGTGCTGCATCTGGCCGACGATGTACTCGTCGCCGCGCTGGCAGTGCGACAGCACCCCGCACAGGTTGCTCTGGGTTCCGGTCGGCACGAACAGCGCGGCCTCGAATCCGAGCAGGCCGGCGATCTTTTCCTGCAAGGCGTTGACGCTGGGATCGTCGCCGAAGACGTCGTCACCCAGCGGCGCGGCGGACATCGCAGCGCGCATGCCCGCGGTGGGCTGCGTCACGGTATCGCTTCGCAGATCCACCGGTTTCACGCCCGCTGCTCCAGGAAGTTCTTCAGCATCGCGTGCCCATGCTCGGTGAGGATGGACTCCGGATGGAACTGCACGCCTTCGATCGGCAGCTCCTTGTGGCGCACGCCCATGATCTCGCCGTCGGCGGTCCAGGCCGTCACCTTCAGGTCCTTCGGGCAGGTCTCGCGCTCGATCGCCAGCGAGTGGTAGCGGTTCACGGTGAACTTCTCGGGCAGCCCGGAGAACACGCCCTCGCGCGTGGTGGTGATCTCGCTCACCTTGCCGTGCATCAGCTGTTGCGCCCGCACGATCTTCCCGCCCAGGGCGGCGCCGATCGACTGGTGGCCGAGGCAGACGCCCAGGATCGGCAGCTTGCCGGCGAAATGGCGGATCGCCTCCACCGAAATGCCGGCTTCGGCCGGCGAGCAGGGACCCGGCGAGATCACCAGGCGATCCGGCTTGCGCGCGGCGATGCCCTCGAGCGTGATCTCGTCGTTGCGAAACACCTCGACGTCCGCCCCCAGCTCGCCGAAATACTGCACCAGGTTGAAGGTGAAGCTGTCGTAGTTGTCGACCATCAGGAGTTTCATTCCAAACCCTCCTCGACCAGCTCGGAAGCCCGCAGCAGCGCCCGCGCCTTGGCTTCCGTTTCCTTCCATTCCATCTCCGGCACCGAATCGGCCACCACGCCGGCCGCGGCCTGCACGTAGAGCGTCTGGTCCTTGATGATGCCGGTGCGGATGGCGATCGCCACGTCCATGTCGCCCGCGTAGCTGAGGTAGCCGCAGGCGCCGCCGTAGAGCCCGCGCTTGTTCGGCTCGAGCCGGTCGATCAGCTCCATGGCATGCACCTTGGGCGCGCCGCTGAGCGTGCCGGCCGGGAAGGTGGCGCGCAGCACGTCCATGTTGGTCGTGCCGTCCTTGAGCGTGCCTTCCACGTTGCTCACGATGTGCATCACGTGGCTGTAGCGCTCGACCACGAAGGCTTCGGAGACCTTGACCGACCCGGTCTTCGCGATGCGGCCGATGTCGTTGCGGGCCAGGTCGATCAACATCACGTGTTCGGCGCGTTCCTTGTGGTCCGCGAGCAGCTCCTGCTCCACCGCCTTGTCCACCTCCGGCGTGGCGCCGCGCGGCCGCGTGCCCGCCAGCGGACGGATCGTGATCTTCTGGCCTTCCTCGGTCAGCTCCTGCCGCACCAGGATCTCCGGCGACGCGCCCACCACGTGGAAGTCGCTGCCGTTCGCATCGGCGCCGCTGAAGTTGTAGTAGTACATGTAGGGGCTGGGATTCAACGAACGCAGCGCGCGGTACAGCGACAGCGGCGATTCGGTATAGCGCTTCTTGATGCGCTGGCCCACCTGCACCTGCATGAAGTCGCCCGCGGCGATCAGCTCCTTCGCCCGCTCCACCGCCTTGATGTAGTCCGCCTTGGCGAACTCGCGTTCGGCCGGGAAGGTCTCGGTCTGCCGCACCATCGGCGCGCTCACCGAGTACTTCAGCTGGTCCTTCAGCTCCCGCAGGCGACGCTTGCCGCCCGCATACGCTTCCTGCTTCGAAGGATCGACATAGACGATCAGGTACAGCTTGCCCGACAGGTTGTCGATGACCGCCAGCTCCTCGCATTGCAGCAGCAGGATGTCCGGGCAGTGCAGCGTGTCGGGCGGGCAGCTCTTCTCCAGCTTCTTCTCGATGTAGCGCACCGCGTCGTAGCCGAAGTAGCCGGCCAGGCCGCCGCAGAACCGCGGGAGCCCGGGGCGCAAGGCCACCTTGAAGCGCTTCTGGTAGGCCTCGATGAAATCCAGCGGATTGCCCCGCGCCGTCTCCACCACCTTGCCGTCGGTGACGATTTCGGTCTTCGCCTCTTCGCCGAAGCCGGTCGTGCGCAGGAGCGTGCGCGCCGGCAGGCCGATGAAGCTGTAGCGCCCGAAGCGCTCGCCGCCGACGACGGACTCCAGCAGGAAACTGAGCTTGCCGCCGCCCTTGGCGTGCGCGAGTTTCAGGTAGAGGGAAAGCGGGGTTTCGAGGTCCGCGAATGCCTCGGCGATGAGGGGGATGCGGTTGAAGCCCTGCAGCGCAAGGCTCTTGAATTCGAGTTCGGTGATCAAGGGTGAGCCTCCACAAGCTCGGCGGCGCCGCTCGCGCCGCATGGATCCGGACAGTGCCTCCGTGGGAGGCGCGGGGGCACGGGCTGCCCCGTGCGGGTCAATGACGCACTTGAACAGGCTTGCGCCAGGGCCAGGCTCCCCGGTCGCTGCGACCCGTGATCATCGTGCGGTGGATGAACATGGGCGCAGTGTAGCAAACCGATTTGCGCGCCCTCGTCAATGGCACTAGGTACGTCGTCGTACCGAGAATACCCGCGTTGTTTTGCCGCCGACCGCTCGGGACAATCCGAAAAACGAACGGGCGTTCGTTTTACTTTCCGGAGAACCCACGATGAGAGCGATCCGCCTCCTGCGCGCCGCACTTCTGTGCGCCTGTTGCGCCCTGCCCTGCCTGTCCGGGGCGCAGACGACGATCAGCGGCGTCAAGTACGACGACGCCCTCCAGCTGGGCGGGTCGCGCCTGCAGCTCAATGGCGCGGGCACGCGCTACAAGGGCCCGTTCAAGGTGTACACGGCGGGTCTCTACCTGCCGAAGAAGAGCGGCACCGCCGAGGAGGTGATCGCGCAGTCCGGCGCCAAGCGCATCACGGTCACCATGTTGCGCGACATCGATGCCACCGAGATGGGCAAGATGTTCACGCGCGGAATGGAGGACAACATGGACCGCGCCGCCGTGGTGAAGCTGATCCCCGGCATCATGCGCATGAGCCAGGTCTTCAGCGACCACAAGAAGCTGCAGACGGGCGAGACCTTCGCGATCGACTGGATCCCCGGCACCGGCACGGTGCTGGTGCTGCGCGGCCAGCCCCAGGGCGAACCGTTCCGCGAACCCGAATTCTTCAATGCCCTGCTGCGCATCTGGATCGGCGCCGTCCCCGCCGACTGGAAGCTGAAGGACAGCCTGCTCGGCAAGCCGTCCTGAGCGTCACCGCGCCAGCAGCGGGCCGAGCTCCCCCAGCGAGTCGAGGAAGGCATCGGCGTCCACCTCGCGCACCGGCTCGCCATGGTTGTAGCCGTAGGTCACCAGCAGCACCGGACAGCCCGCGGCGCGGGCCGCGGCCGCGTCGTTGCCCGAATCCCCGATCATCCAGGTGGCCGCGGGCGGGGTGCCCAGCGCCTCGCAGGTCTTGAGCAGCGGCAGCGGATCGGGCTTCTTGCGCTCGAACGCGTCGCCGCCGAACACCAGCTCGAAGTCGCGAGCCAGGCCCTTGGCGGCCAGCAGCTCGCGCGCGAACTCGCCCGGCTTGTTGGTCACGCAGGCCAGGCGCACGCCGGCCGACCGCAGTTGCGCGATCCCCTCCGGGACGCCGGGATAGACCTGCGCCCAGCGGCCGTTCAGTCCGCGGTAGGCACCCTGGTACAGGTCCCAGGCGCGGTGATACAGGTCGCGCGGCGCGCCCACATGGGCCAGCGCCTGCCGGATCAGGTGTTCCGAACCCTTGCCGATGAAGCCGGACACCACGCCGGCCGGCAGCTCGCCGAGGTGCAGCGCGCGCAGCATGGCGTTGAGGGCGGCGGTGAAATCGCCGAGCGTGTCGACCAGGGTTCCGTCGAGATCGATGATGGCCGCCTGCGGCGGCTGCGGGAAGGACGCGGGCATCCGGCCGAGGATAGCGGCTCGCCCGAAACAAAAGCCAGGGCGGGTGCCCTGGCTCGGTGGAAACGCCAAAAGCGCTTCAGCGGCTGCGGCGGCTGCTGCTGCCTTCGAAGCCGCCCGCGTCGCGGTCCGCATGCGCACGCATCCACCCGGATGACGCCGGACGGATCGACCGCATCGGAGACCAGTCCTCGGCGGTGCGGATCGGGCTGCCGGTGGGGACTTCGCGCTGGCGCTCCGGATCCATCGACGCGAATCCGCGTCCGGTACTGCCGGTGCGAACGGTGCCTTGGGAAGGGGATGCCATGGGGGGGAAACTCCTGTCGAAACCGTGGCCGGGGAGCCCGGCCACGCCGTCATTCAAGCCCGCGTCCCCCGCCGCAGGAGTCAGCGAAGCGGGCCAGCCCGCGTAGGATTTGTCCCACGTACGGCCGAGCGAAAGCCGACGGCTCAGGCAGGCACCTGCTCCACCAGCGCGCGGGCCCAGTGACGGTGCTTCGCGATCGCCGCGATGAAGTCCTGCGCCATCTGCAGGCGGGCGGTGGGTTCGTTGGTGCCGATCACCACGCCGGCCGGCATGGGCGCATCCTCCAGCGCGACGCCGACCGAGCGCAGGATCTCGACCGACTCGCCGATGATGCACAGCGGCTTGCAGTGGCGATAGGCCTCCAGCACGAAATGCCTGGCGTCGCCGTCCTTGAGCAGCGCCTGGGCCGAGGCCGCCCCCGCCGGCACCAGCACCGCATCGAACATCACCGAGGGCATGTTCTGGAAGGTGTGGTCGATCGGGACCTGCTGGCCGGAGGACGACGCGACGAAGCCCAGGTGCGCCGCGACGACCTTGGTGCAGGCGCCGGCGTCGAGCAGGGCCTGCTGCACCACCTTGTAGGCCCCCAGTTCCACGCCCGGCGCCATCACGATCGCCACCCTGCGGGTCTGGATGCTGTTGCCGTTGCCTTCCATGCTGAGGGACGGCGCGGCTTCCAGCGGCGGCTTGCCCTTCGGCTCGCGGAAGCCGGCCTGGCCGGCGGCCGCCTTGGCATCGGGCGGGCCGATGCCCAGGGGCTCCGCCACCTTGCGCGCGAGCCGCGCATCCACGTGCGCGAGGTTGTCCACCAGGCGCTGGCGGATCGCCGGCGTCTCCACCCGCGACAGCTCGAACTGGAAGGCGGAGATGATGTGCTCCTTCTCCGCTGCGCTCTGGCTGTTCCAGAACAGCGTGCCCTGGCTGAAGTGGTCGTCGAAGCCGGGGCTGCGCCGCCGCACCTTCGGCGACTCCATGTCCTCGGAGACGGTCTGGAAGCCCTGCTCGCCGCCGTCGACGCGGAACTCCGATCCGCTGCCCAGGGTGTTGGGCTCGTAGGAAACGCGGCCCTTGGGGATCGTCATGCGGCCCACGCCGCCGCGCTGGAAGTTGTGCACCGGGCACACGCCGCGGTTGATCGGCAGCTCGTGGTGGTTGGGGCCGCCGAGCCGCGCGAGCTGGGTGTCGGTGTACGAGAACAGCCGTCCCTGCAGCAGCGGGTCGTTGGTGAAGTCGATGCCGGGCACGAGGTTGCCCGGGTGGAAGGCCACCTGCTCCACCTCGGCGAAGAAGTTGTCGGGATTGCGGTTCAGGACCAGCCTGCCGACCCAGGAGATCGGCACCGCTTCTTCCGGCAGCAGCTTGGTCGCGTCCAGGAGGTCGAAGCCGAGCTTCTCCGCGCGGTCCTCGTCGACCAGCTGCACGCCCAGCTCCCACTCCGGATGGTCGCCCCGTTCGATCGCCTCCCACAGGTCGCGGCGATGGAAGTCGGGGTCGCGCCCGGCGATCTTCTGCGCCTCGTCCCACAGCAGCGCGTGCTTGCCCAGCTTGGGCTTCCAGTGGAACTTGACGAAGTGCGACTGGCCGCGCGCGTTCACGAAGCGGAAGGCATGCACGCCGAAGCCGTCCATCATCCGGTAGCTGCGGGGCAGCGCGCGGTCCGACATCAGCCACATCAGCGCATGCGAGCTCTCGGGCATCAGCGACATGAAATCCCAGAAGGTGTCGTGCGCGCTGGAGGCCTGCGGCATGTCGTGGTGCGGCTCGGGCTGCATCGCATGCACGAGGTCGGGGAACTTCATCGCGTCCTGCACGAAGGCCACCGGCATGCTGCTGCCCACGAGATCGTAGTTGCCCTCGCGGGTGTAGAACTTCACCGCGAAGCCGCGCACGTCGCGCACCGTGTCGGCCGATCCGCGCGCGCCGGTCATGTTGGAGAAGCGCACGAACACCGGCGTGCGGCCGCCCACTTCCTGCAGGAAATCGGCCCTGGTGTATTCCACCAGCGGCCGGGTCAGCTCGAAGTAGCCGTGCGCCGCGGCCCCGCGCGCGAACACCACGCGCTCGGGGATGCGCTCGTGGTCGAAATGGGTCAGCTTCTCGCGCAGGATGAAGTCCTGCAGCAGGCTCGGGCCGCGCAGGCCCGCCTTGAGCGAGTTGTGGTTGTCGGGCAGCACCACGCCCTGGTTGGTGGTGAGGACGTTCTCCGGTCCCTGCGTGAAGGCTTCGAGCTGTTTCTGCCGGTTCGTGACCGCGTCGGCCGCTTTCGCTTTGCGTGAGCCCTCCGTGCGGGAAGAGGCCATGTATGACTCCTGGGTGGCCGGGTCGAGAAAAAGGGAAAGGGAAAAGGGGCGCGTTCGCGGCTGGCTGACGCGCGCCCGGCGGTCAGCTCGGGTCGAGGTCGAACACGGCTTCGAGCATGCGGACGAGCGCGGCTATGGCCACCACGCCGACCGTAGCGGCGGCGGTCCACGTCAACCACGCGGGGACAACAACAGGTGCGAGCTCCATCCGCTTGACTCCCTTGCATGCTTATCGTTGCCGCATTGGAGCAAGCCTCAGCCGGGCACCCCGTAGCCCTGCAGCGGGCGAGTTTGTGAGTCGCCGCCGCCTGCGCCCGTAGGACGCTTCCCACAGTGGCATGAGAATCCCGCCGTCTTCCGGATCGCCGGCACGCCGTTCGGCGCGGCCGCGTCCTACCGCCGCGCCGCGCTCCGCGCCGCACCATGCGGACAAGGAGAACACGCATGAGCGACCGCAAGGAAGAACGGGACGTGGAAGTCCAGCCCGGCCCGGGCAAGACCATCACCGCGCAAGGCGAGAACCAGGCGCCCAAGGCGCGCATGCCGCACGAGCGCGACGAATCGGACGACAGCCAGGCGGCGGAGAACGCCGGCGCTCGCCGCATCGGGCAGATCGCGCACGACGACGTGGCCGAAGGCCTGCAGGACACCAGCAAGTCGCAGGAACTCGACGCGACCTACCACCGCGTGCGCAACGACGCGGAGAAGCCCGGGCGCGGTTGACGCGTCCGGCGCCGCGCCGTCAGCCGCGCAGCTGCGCGCGCATGCCGTCGATGACGCCCTTGTAATCCGGCTTGCCGAAGATCGCGCTGCCGGCCACGAAGGTGTCGGCGCCGGCGGCCGCCACGCGCGCGATGTTCTCGGCCTTGATGCCGCCGTCGACTTCCAGCCGGATGTCGCGGCCGCTCGCGTCGATGCGCTTGCGGGCCTGCTCGATCTTGCGCAGCGCCGAATCGATGAAGCCCTGGCCGCCGAAGCCGGGGTTCACGCTCATGACCAGCACGAGGTCGATGTCGTCGATCACCCAGTCCAGCCCGTCGAGCGGCGCCGCCGGATTGAAGGTGAGCCCCGCCTTGCAGCCGGCCGCCTTGATCGCCTGCACGCTGCGGTGCACGTGCGTGGACGCGTCCGGGTGGAAGCTGATGTAGTCGGCCCCGGCCTCGGCGAACGCCTGCGCCAGCGCATCGACCGGCTGCACCATCAGGTGGACGTCGATCGGCACCGCGCTGCCATCGGCCTTCTTCGCGTGCGGCTTGAGGGCCGAGCAGATCATCGGGCCGAAGGTGAGGTTGGGCACGTAGTGGTTGTCCATCACGTCGAAATGGATCCAGTCGGCGCCCGCCGCGATCACGTTGCGGACCTCTTCGCCGAGGCGGGCGAAGTCGGCGGACAGGATGGACGGTGCGATGCGGAAGGTGCGCGTGCTCATGCCCGGATTGTCGCCGACGCAGCCCGGCCTTCCGGTGCGGTTAGCATTGGCCCCATGCCCCGTTATGCCTTCCAGGTCCAGGTGGAGCCCCGCTACCTGCCGGAGCAGTCCTCGCCCGCGCAGGGCCTCTGGAGCTTCGCCTACACCATCACCATCAGCAACACCGGCGAGGTGCCGGCGCAGCTGATCTCGCGCCACTGGATCATCACCAACGAGCTCGGCGAGGTCGAGGAGGTCAAGGGCCTCGGCGTGGTGGGACAGCAGCCGCTGCTGCGGCCCGGCGAGTCCTTCGAGTACACCAGCGGCTGCCGCCTGCGCACCGCCAGCGGCACCATGCGCGGCAGCTACTTCTGCGTGGCCGAGGACGGCGAGCGCTTCGAGGTCGACATCGCGCTGTTCATGCTCGAGGACGGCAGCAGCCGCGTGCTGCACTAAGAACCCTGGAAGGTCGCCGCAAGCGGCTTTTCGGTGATCCCCTTTCCGGAGATTCGATGGATGAAGTGATGGTCATCTGGGCCGAGTGGGTCAAGCCCTCGGCCGGCCTGCCCACGGTGCAGTGGTCGCTGCTGCTCGCGGTCGCGGCTGCCGCGGGCCACCTGCTGCAGCGGCACACCGGCCTGCCCAAGGTCGTGGGCTACTCGCTGGTGGGCACGATCGCCGGCCTGGCCGGCTTCTCGGGTGCCGCCTGGCCCCTGCAGGGCGTGGCGCTGTTCCTGCTGGAACTCGGCGTGGCCGCCGTGCTGTTCGAGTCGGGTGGCCGCATCGCGCTGCGCTGGTTCCGGCACAACCCGATGGTGCTGCTGCAAAGCCTGCTGGAATCGGTGCTCACCGCGATCGTCGTGTACTACGTGCTGCGCTGGCTGGACGTGCGCGCCAGCGTCGCCGAAGGCGTCGCGCTGATCTCGATGGCCGCCTCGCCCGCCGTCCTCAGCCGCGTGATCATGGACACGGGCGCGGCCGGCCCGGTCACCGAGCGGGCGATGGTGCTGTCCACGCTGAACACCTTCTACGCGCTCACGCTGGTGGCCGCCCGCGCCGGCACGCTGCACCGCGAGGAGACCACGTTGTTCGCGACGCTCTACCCGGTGGCCGTGGTGCTGGGCATCTCCTTCATCGTTGGCGCGCTGCTGGCGCTCGCCACCCGCTCGGCGCTGCGCTTCATGAGCCCCACCAGCGAGAACACCTCCATCCTGTTGATTTCGCTGATCGCGGCCTGCACCGCGCTGGCCGCGGCCTTCGGCGGTTCGGCGCCGCTGGCGGCGCTGATCGGCGGACTGATGCTCAAGCAGCTGCATCCGCGGCCCTGGGCCTGGACCCGCCAGCTCGGCACCGCCGCCTCGCTGCTCACCATGATGATGTTCGTGCTGGTCTCGGTGGTGGCGGCGAAGGCCGACTGGAACCCCGCCCTGGTGAGCCTGGTCGTCGCCGTCGTCGTGGCGCGCCTCGTCGCCAAGGTGCTGGGCGTGTCGGCCGCCAACTGGGGCAGCGGCCTGAGCTGGAAGCAGGCCGTCTGGACCGGCTGCGCGATGAGCTCCATGTCCGCCATCGCGCTGCTGCTCGTGTCGCAGTTCATCGCCTCCTCGATCACCATCGGCCCGCGCATCGCGAGCATCGCGCTGCCCGCCATCCTGCTGATGGAAATCCTGGGCGCGATCATCGCCACCTTCGCGATCTACAGGGCGGGCGAGAGCGTCAAGCCCTGGGAGCCGCACGGCACCGGCGTGCCCGCGGGAGAGCTGCGTGGATAGGCGCGTCGAACCGGTGATGGAAGCGCCCGCGGCCGCCCCGGCGGCGGCGCCCGTGCTGGAACCGTTCCAGCACTCGCAGGCGCTGTCGCTCGGCGTCGAGCTCGAGCTGCAGCTGGTCAACACCCACGACTACGACCTCGCGCCCTACTCCGACGAGATGCTGCGGCTGATGGCGAAGATGCCGCTGCCCGGCGCGGTGGTGCCGGAGATGACCTCCAGCATGATCGAGGTGTCCACCGGCGTCTGCCACTCCAGCGCGGAGGTCCTGGGCCAGCTCACGCAGATGCGCGACGCGCTGGTGCGCTGCGCCGACAAGCTGAACATCGCCTGCGTCGGCGGCGGCACCCACCCCTTCCAGCAGTGGCACGAGCAGCGCATCTACGACCGCCCGCGCTTCCGCCAGCTGTCGGAGCTGTACGGCTACCTCTCCAAGCAGTTCACCATCTTCGGCCAGCACGTGCACATCGGCTGCCCGGATGCCGACTCGGCGCTGCTGATGCTGCACCGGATGTCGCGCTACATCCCGCACTTCATCGCGCTGTCGGCCAGCTCGCCCTACGTGCAGGGGCAGGACACGCAGTTCGATTCGGCGCGGCTGAACTCGGTGTTCGCCTTTCCGATGTCGGGCCGTGCGCCCTACACGCTCAGCTGGGACGAGTTCGGGAAGTTCTTCGCCAAGACCACGCGCACCGGCGTGGTCAAGAGCATGAAGGACTTCTACTGGGACATCCGGCCGAAGCCGGAGTACGGCACGATCGAGATCCGCGTGTTCGACACGCCGCTGACCATCGAGCGCGCCGCGGCGCTGGCCGGCTTCGTGCAGGCCCTGGGCAGCTGGTTCCTCACCGAGCAGCCGTTCACGCCCCAGGAAGACGACTACATGGTCTACACCTACAACCGCTTCCAGGCCTGCCGCTTCGGGCTGGAGGCGGTGTACGTGGAGCCGGAAAGCGGCGAACACCTGCCGCTGCGCGAACACATCCTGCGCACCATGGACAAGGTGGAGCCGCATGCGCGCCAGCTCGGGGCCGGCGCGGCCATCGAGCAGCTGCGCGCGAGCGCCGATCGCGGCGCCAACGACGCGCGCTGGCTGCGCGAGACCCACGCGCGGGAGCGCCTGCTGGCCGAAGTGGTGCGGCAGGCCGCCGAGCGCTTCCGCGGCCGCGGCGCGCGTTAAGCTCCGCCCGTGGGTGAATTCGACCTGATCGCGCGTTACTTCACGCGCCCCGTGCGGCGCAGCCCGCTGGGCGTGGGCGACGATTGCGCCTTGCTGCAGCCCGCGGCGGGCATGCAGCTCGCCGTGTCCACCGACCTGCTCGTCGAGGGCCGCCACTTCCTGTCCACGGTCGACGCCGGCCGGCTCGGGCACAAGTCGCTGGCCGTCAACCTGAGCGACCTCGCCGCCTGCGGCGCGCGGCCGCTTGCCTTCACGCTGTCGCTGTCGCTGCCGCAGGTCGACGAAGCCTGGCTCGCCGGCTTCGCGGCCGGCCTGTTCGCGCTGGCCGACGCTCACCAGTGCGAACTGGTCGGCGGCGACACGACCCGCGGGCCGCTGTGCATCAACATCACCGTCTTCGGCGAGGTGCCGGCCGGCGCCGCGCTGCTGCGCTCGGGGGCGCGGCCGGGCGACGACCTCTGGGTGAGCGGCACCCTGGGCGACGCCCGGCTGGCGCTGGAAGCGTTCCGCGGCACGGTGTCCTTGCCGCAGCCAATGTTCGAATCCGCACGCCTTCGCCTGGAACAGCCCGAGCCGCGCGTGGCGCTCGGCTGCGCGTTGCGTGGCATCGCGACATCCGCCATCGACCTCAGCGACGGCCTGCTGGGCGACCTCGGGCACGTGCTGGCGCGTTCCGGCGCCGGTGCGACCGTCGAGACCGCGGCGGTGACGCCGCTGCTGGCCGCGACCCGCTCCGGCCTGCAACTGCCGCTGGAGCAGCTGCAAGCCCTGGTGCTCGCCGGCGGCGACGACTACGAGCTGGCCTTCACGGCGCCCGCCGACCAGCGTGCCGCGGTCGAAGCGGCCGCCGCGCAGGCGGGCACCCCGGTGACGCGCATCGGCCGCATCGATGCCGAGCCCGGACTGCGCCTGCTGGATGCGCAGGGCCGGGCGCTCGAACGCCGCTTCGCCAGCTTCGACCACTTCGCGACGTGAGCAAGGCCTGGCTGCTCGCGCTGGCCCTGCTGGCCGCGCCTTGCGTGCAGGCGGAGTCCTTCCGCGGCACGGTCACCCACGTCACCGACGGCGACACGCTGTGGGTGCGGCCGGCCACCGGCGGCCAGCCGGTGGAGCTGCGGCTGCTGGACCTCGATGCGCCGGAAGGCTGCCAGTCGTTCGGCGCGGAATCGCGCACCGCCCTGCGCGAGCGCGTGTTGCACCAGCAGGTGCGGGTGCGTACCCGCGGGCTGGACGACTACCGGCGGCAGCTGGCGAAGGTGGAGCACCGGGGCGAAGACGTCGGCGGCTGGATGGTGCGCCACGGCTATGCCTGGTCGATGACCTTCCGCGGCAAGTCCGGCCCCTACGCGCCGTTGGAGGCGAAGGCGCGCCGCGAGAAGCGCGGCCTGTGGGCGCTGCCCGGCGCGCTGGATCCGCGCAGTTTCCGCAAGCGCTTCGGCCGCTGCCAGTAGGAGTCCGGGCGAGCTGCCGCTACCATCGCTCCTGCATGTCCGAAACCGTCCTCGCCGTCCCCGATACGCTGCCGCCGCGGCTGCCCACCGTGGGCTTCATGTTCTCGCATCCCGCGCACCTCGTCGCGCTGGGATTCGGCTCCGGCCTGTCGCGCGTCGCGCCCGGCTTCTGCGGCACGCTGTGGGCCTGGATCGCCTTCCTCGCCATGCAACACTGGCTGGCACCGGCCCGCATCGGCGAAATCATCCTGTTGTCGCTGCCGCTCGCGTGGTGGGCGTGCACCGTCACGGCCCGCAACATGCGCGTGATGGACCCGCAGTCCATCGTCTGCGACGAGATCGTCTGCTTCTGGATCGTGCTGTGGCTGGTGATGCCCGCCGGCTGGCCGGGGCAGCTCGCCGCCTTCCTGCTGTTCCGCTTCTTCGACACCTTCAAGCCCGGCCCGATGGCCTGGGCGGACCGCCGCTTCAAGGACGTGGGCTGGCGCGGCGGCTTCGGCATCCTGGCCGACGACCTGCTGGCCGCCTTCTGCACGCTGCTGGTGCTGGCGTTCTGGAGGCATTTCGCGTGAGCACACCAGCCCTCGTCGAAGAGCTCGCGCAGGCCCTGCTCGCGCGCGGCTGGATGCTGGCCACGGCGGAGAGCTGCACCGGCGGCATGATCGCCGCCGCCTGCACCGACCTCAGCGGCTCCAGCAACTGGTTCGAGCGCGGCTTCGTCACCTACTCGGACGTGGCCAAGACGGAGCAGCTGGGCGTGGCTCCCGCTCTCGTCGCGCAGCACGGCGCGGTCAGCGAGGTGGTCGCGCGGGCCATGGCGTTCGGCGCCGTGCGCCACTCGAAGGCGCAGGTGAGCGTGGCCGTCACCGGCGTCGCCGGCCCCACGGGAGGCAGCGCGGAGAAGCCGGTCGGCACCGTCTGGTTCGGCTTCCAGGTGGACGGCCAGCTCACGAGCGAGACGCGGCGCTTCGACGGCGACCGCGCGGCGGTGCGTTCCGCCACGGTGGTGCACGCACTGGAAAGGCTTTTGCATCTGATCGGCTAGGAGGTCCGTGATGGAGTGGTTCGAAGGTTTCGAGGCTCGCCACCTGCTGCTGCCCGGCGGCTCCATCCACGTGCGCACCGGCGGCAACCCCGACCGGCAGCCGCTGCTCCTGCTGCATGGCTTCCCGCAATCGCACGCGATGTGGCACCGCGTCGCGCAGGCCCTGCGCCAGGACTTCTTCCTGGTCCTCCCCGACCTGCGCGGCTACGGCGATTCGATGAAGCCGCACGGCGATCCCGACCACGCGAACTACAGCAAGCGGGTGATGGCGCAGGACATGGTGGACCTGATGGTCACGCTGCAGCATCCCACCTTCTTCCTGTGCGGCCACGATCGCGGCGCCCGCGTCGCGGCGCGGCTCGCCCTGGATCATCCGCAGCGGGTGCGCAAGCTGGCGCTGGTCGACATCGCCCCGACGCTGGACATGTACGAGTCGACGGACATGCGGTTCGCCCGCGCCTACTACCACTGGTTCCACCTGATCCAGCCGGCGCCGCTGCCGGAAAAGATGATCGGCGGCGATGCGCGCTTCTACCTGCACACGAAACTGGGAGGCTGGGGCGCGGGCGGCCTCGGCCACCTGGAGCCGCGGGCGCTGGCGGAATACGAACGCTGCTTTTGCCGCGCCGAATCCATCCACGCCGCCTGCGAAGACTACCGCGCGAGCGCAGGCATCGACCTGGAGCACGATCGCGAAAGCCGCGCACGATCGCGGCGCATCGAATGCGACATGCTGGTGCTGTGGGGGGCGAAAGGCCTGGTCGGCCGGGTGTTCAAGCCGATCGCGCTATGGCAGGCGCAGTGCGCGGGCGCGGTCGGCGGGCAGGAGATGCCCGCCGGGCACTTCATTCCCGAGGAACTGCCCGGGCCGACGGCCGATGCGCTGCGCGGCTTCTTCGCTTGACCAGCCGCGGCAGCAGGAACATCCGGCGCAGCCCGTCCGCGGCGCAGGCGGCGGTGGACTTCATGTCGTGGCCGAGCGCGGCCAGCTCCTCGTCGATCTCCTCGATGCGGTCGCTCCCGCGCCCCGTCTGCATCTGCTCCAGGGCCAGCACGGTCCGCAGGGCGAGCAGGTTGCGCACCAGGCGGGCATTGCATTCGTCGTTGGAGGAGGCGGGCTTCACGGCGGCACTTTCGTTGGAATGCTCCAAGCATCACACGTGCCCGTACCGCGGCTTGTCGGAAGGAAGCGGGTCTGCCGTTGGCGGCCGCCTACCTCCGGCGTAGTACCCCGCCTCAGTGCGGCAGGCGGTCCGCGGCGGTGACCTCCAGGCGGGCCAGCCGCTTCCTCATGCGGAGCACCTCGTCGTCCTTGCTCAACAAGGTGCAGCGATGCGCCACGGCGAGGTCGATGAACTTCTGGTCGTCCGGATCGCCGCAGGTCACCTCGGCCTTGGCCGGCACGTCGACGAGCTGCGCGTGGCGATCAAAGTCGGCCAGCACGTGGCCGGGTTCGCCGCGGTGGAAGGCGATGCGCGGGGCCAGCTTCGGATAGCCGAGCACCCGCGCCAGTTCTTCGCGCATCGCCGCCGTGGCGATCCAGCGCAGGCGGCCGGCGAGCAGCCCGTCCGAGAGCGGCTGCGCGCGCGGGTCGCGGAAGACCAGCAGGTCCAGCACGATGTTGGTGTCAAGAACCAGCTGCATCGCGCGCGCGGGCCGAACCCGAAACCATGTCGAAGCGGAACAGGCGGCACTCGATCGGCCCGTTCCACATGGGCACGCGCCGCGACTCCTTCAGGCGCATGCGCGTGGGCAGCTTGGGATCGGGCACCAGCACCCAGCCGGTCCAGCCGGCGTAGTTCTTCTTCCAGTGCGAGGCGAGCTGGGTGAAGAAATCGCCGGCCTCTTCCATCTGCGCGCGTTCGCGCCCGCCGCGCCCCGCCCCTGCGACACCGCCGACCTCGATGCGCTCGCCGTACGGAGGATTGAGCAGCATGATGCCGGGCGTGTCGGTGGGCGGCATGCGCTGCAGCGCGTCGCCGCCGCGCAGCTGCACGGCGTGCTCGACGCCCGCGCGCTGCGCATTGCGCTGCGCGAAGTCGACCATGCGGAAAGCGACGTCGCTGCCGAACACCGGCGCGGTGGGGGCGCGCCGCGCCGCCTGCGCCTCGGCCTTCAGCGCCGTCCAGTCGGCGGCCGCGTGCTGCCGCAGGCGCTCGAAGCCGAAGCGGCGCAGCAGGCCCGGCGCGACGTTGCACGCGACCTGCGCCGCCTCGATCGCGATGGTGCCGCTGCCGCAACAGGGGTCGTACAGCGGGACGGTCGCGTCCCAGCCGCTGGCCGCGATCATCGCGGCGGCCAGGGTCTCCTTCAGCGGCGCCTCGCCCTTGTCCTCGCGCCAGCCGCGCTTGAACAGCGGCTCGCCCGAACTGTCGATGTAGAGCGTGACGGTCTCGGCGGCGAGGTGGGCGAAGATGCGCACCGCCGGCCACTGCGTGTCGACGTCCGGCCGAACGCCTCCGCGCGCGCGGAAGCGATCGGCGACCGCGTCCTTGATGCGCAGCGCCGCGAAGTTCAGGCTCTTGAGCGGGCTCTGGTGCGAGGTGAGCTCGATCTTGAAGCTGTCGCGCGGCGTGAACCACTCTTCCCAGGCGACCGCGGCGGCCGCCTCGTAGATGTCCTGCTCGGCGCGATACGGCCCGTGCCGCAGTTGCACCAGCACGCGCTGCGCAAGCCGGCTGTGCAGGTTGAGCTTCATCACCTCGGCCCAGCCGGCCACCAGCTGCACGCCGCCGCGCGCGGTGCGCAAGTCGCGCGCCGCCGCGCCGCAGATGCGCGCCACTTCTTCGGAGAGATAGGTTTCGACCCCGCCCGCGCAGGGCAGGAACAGTTGCAGTTGGAGTTGCATCAGAGCGCCTTGCGCAGGTTGGCCGGGGCGATCCGCAGCGCCTCGCGGTATTTGGCGACGGTGCGGCGCGCACACTCGATCCCCTGCTCCTTGAGCATCTCGGAGATCTGGCTGTCCGACAGCGGCTTCCTGTCGTCCTCGGAAGCGACGAACTGCTTGATCAGCGCGCGCACCGCGGTGCTCGACGCATTGCCGCCGGTCTCGGTGCCGAGCGCCGAGCCGAAGAAGTACTTCAGCTCGAAGGTGCCGAAGGGCGTGGACATGTACTTGGCCGTGGTCACGCGCGAAATGGTGGATTCGTGCAGGCCCAGTTCGTCCGCGATCTCGCGCAGCACCAGCGGCCGCATCGCGAGTTCGCCGTGGATGAAGAAGTTGCGCTGCCGCTCCACGATGGCGCCCGACACGCGCAGGATGGTGTCGAATCGCTGCTGGATGTTCTTGATGAACCAGCGGGCTTCCTGCAGCCGCTGCTGCAGCGCCTGGTGGCCTTCGCCGCGATGCGCCTTCAGCGCGCCGGCGTAGACGTCGTGCACGCGCAGGCGCGGCATCACGTCGGGATTGAGCTGCACCCGGAAGCCGACGCGCGCGCCGCGGCCGGTCTGCGTGACGATCACGTCCGGCACGATGATGTTGCGCTCGACGTCGATGAAGCGCCGGCCCGGCTTGGGCTCCAGCCGCGTGATCAGCGAGATCGCCGACTTCACGCGCAGCTCGCTGTCGCCGCAGAGCTGGGCGAGCCGCTTGACGTCGCGCTTGGCCAGCAGGTCGATCGGCTGGCGGCACACCTTGATCGCGACGGGGCAGACCTCGTCGTCCGGCGTCGCATCCCGCATCGCCCGCAATTGCAGCGTCAGGCACTCGGCCAGGTTGCGCGCGCCCACGCCCGGCGGATCCAGGCTTTGCAGCAGGCGCAGCGCCACCGTGAAGCGGTGCGCCAGCTCCTCCTGCTGCTCCAGATCGGCGGGCGACAGGCCCGAGGCGAGCGCCTCCAGCGAGTCCTCCAGGTAGCCGTCGTCGTTGAGCGACTCGATCAGGTAGCGCAGCGCCGCGCGATCCAGCTCCGACAGCCGCAGCGCGAGCGCCTGGCGGTGCAGCCAGGACGGCAGCGACTCGTTGCCGCGCGCCAGGTCGGTGGCGTCCACCTCGTCGTCGTCGCCCAGCGAATTGCGCTTGGCGGCCGGCGCATCCCCGCCCCACTCGCCGTCGTCGGGCACGGTCTCGGTGGTGCCGTCGCCGTCCCAGTTGGGGGCGGCATCGTCGCCGAAGTCGGCCGGTTCCGGATCGCTGGCGCCGTTCGGCACGGACGACTCGAGCGGCGCCGCGGCGGTCTCGTAGTCGCCTTCGTCGGCCGGGCGGGCATCGGACTGGGCCGCGCCGAACTCCTCCGCCACCTCGTCGGCCTGCACCTCGAGGAAGGGGTTCTCGTCCAGCATCTGCTGGATCTCCTGGCCCAGCTCGAGCGTCGACAGCTGCAGCAGCCGGATCGACTGCTGCAGCTGCGGCGTGAGCGCCAGGTGCTGCGAGACGCGGAGAGAAAGGCCCTGCTTCATACTGCCAGCAGCGTCCTTACATGCGGAAATGCTCGCCGAGGTAGACCCGGCGCACGTCGGCGTTGTTCACGATCTCGGCGGGCGTGCCCTGCGCCAGCACGTGCCCCTCGCTGATGATGTAGGCGTGGTCGCAGATGCCCAGGGTCTCGCGCACGTTGTGGTCCGTGATCAGCACGCCGATGCCGCGCGACTTGAGGAAGCCGATGATCCGCTGGATCTCGATCACGGCGATCGGGTCGATGCCGGCGAACGGTTCGTCCAGCAGGATGAAGCGCGGTTGCGTCGCCAGGGCGCGCGCGATCTCCACGCGGCGGCGTTCTCCGCCCGACAGCGCCAGCGCCGGCGAGTCGCGCAGGTGGTCCACCCGCAGGTCCTGCAGCAGGGCGGTGAGCCGCTTCTCGATCTCGTCCTTCGACAGGGACTTGCCGTCGGGGCCGTGCTGCAGTTCGAGCACGGCGCGCACGTTGTCTTCGACGTTGAGCTTGCGGAAGATCGACGCTTCCTGCGGCAGGTAGGACAGGCCCAGGCGCGAACGGCGATGGATCGGCATGTGCTCCACCGGGCGGCCGTCGATCGAGATCTCGCCGCCGTCGGCGCGCACCAGGCCCACGATCATGTAGAACGAGGTGGTCTTGCCCGCGCCGTTGGGGCCCAGCAGCCCCACGACTTCGCCCTTGGCGACGGCCAGCGAGACGTCTTGCACCACCTGACGCCCGCCATACGACTTGCGCAGGTGGCGCGCCTCCAGCCGGCTGGCCGCGGCCACTTGCGGTGCCGCGTGCACCGTCTCCGCGTCGCCCATCAGCGGCTCTCCTGCCGCAGCGTGTCCGAAGGCCGCAGGCGGGCGGCCGCCGGCGCGGGCGCATTGCCCGAGACGGCGGCACCACCGGGTGCCGAAGCCGCGCTGCGCGGCGCCAGCGTGGCGCGCACGCGCCCGCCGGGATTGGAGGCGGCCGCGGTGTTGCTGCCGCCGTCCACCGTGAACTGGTCGTTGCCGTTGTCGTAGGTGATCACGGCGCCGCTGGTCTCGTCGTTGACGGCGGTGCCGCGCAGGCGGCGCATCTCCGCGCGGCCGATGAACTTCACCTTGTCGGCGCGGCCGTCGTATTCGATGGTGTCGGCCTCGCCCTCGATGTATTCGTCCACCCCGTCGCGCTTCTGGCGGAAGAAGGCGCGCTTGCCCGCTTCGGCCGTCACCGTGCCGGACTGGTAGCCCTCCGGATCCTGCTTCACCGTCATCTTCGCGCCGCGGATCACGATGGAGCCCTTGGTGACCACCACCTTGCCGGTGAAGACGCTGGTCTGCTGCAGGTCGTCGTAGCGCAGCGCATCCGCCTCCACGTTCATGGGCTTGGTGCGGTCGGCCTTTTCCGCGCCCGCGGACATCGCGGTCAACGCCAGGGCCGCGGCGAGGGCCAGGGAGGCATAGGAGGAGGTTTTCATAGAGGCACGATTCTTGCTGCGGATTGTAGGCCACACAGACGGAAAAAGCCCGCGAGCGCGGGCTTTTCTCGTGAAGCGCGCGGGGGTGCCCGCGCACCGAAGCGTGCTTTTTACTTGGTCTTGCGGGCTTCCGCGATGAGGTAGTCCACCACCTGCAGCATCTTTTCCATGCTGCCGGCCATGGTGGCATCGGTGTACCAGCGGCCGGCGACGCCCAGGGCGGGCACGCCTTCCACCTCGTACTGCTTCTGCAGCTGGCGCGCGCGGCCGGCCTTGCTCTCCACCGCGAAGGAGCCGTAGACCTGCTGGAACTGCTTGGGGTCCAGGCCGTTCTGCTGCGCGAACTCCAGGATCAGCGGTTCGGTGTTGGTGGGCTTGTTCTCGCGATGGATCGCGTTGAACACCTTGCCGTGCAGGTCGCCCAGCTTGCCCATCGCCTCGAGCGTGTAGAACAGGCGCTGCTGCGGCACGAAGTCGTCGCGGAAGTGCACCGGCACGCGCTTGAGGACGACGTCCTTGGGCATGCGCTGCGACCAGCCGACCAGCCTGGGCTCGAAGGCGTTGCAATGCGGGCAGCTGTACCAGAAGAACTCGATCACTTCGACCTTGCCGGCCGGCGCATCCACCGGCGCGCGCTTGTCCAGCGCGCGGTAGTCCTTGCCCTCCTGCGGCGCGCCCTGCGCCAGGGCCTGGCCCGGCAGGCCCAGCGCGGCGGAACCCAGCACACCCGCGGCACCCGCCGCGAACTCACGTCGATCCATTGCTTGTTTCTCCTTGAAGCGAGTCTGAGCCGCGCGCCGGCCGCGGGTTCCCCCGCCCGGCGGCCGCAGCCTACCGCTGGACGCGCACCAGCGCGGTCTCGAATCCGCCGGCGTCGAGCTTTTCCTTCTGGCGGTCGGCGTCGTCCCGGCTGTTGAAGGGGCCCACGCGCACGCGGTAGACCTGCCGGCCCGCCTGCTCGCGTTCGGTCACCCTGGCCTCGATGCCCATGAGGGACAGCTTGGCGCGCTGCGCCTCGGCGTCTTCCGGCGTGCGGAAGGCGCCGGCCTGCACGAAGTAGAGGAAGGGATCGCTGCCGCCGCCGCCCGTGCGGGCCGCGGCGAGGTCGCCCAGCGGGTCGGCCGGCGCCGGACGGCCCGTCACGGCGGGCGCTTCCGGCGGTTTGTCCTTCGCGTCCTTCTTGTCCACGCCGGGCACGGCGGTTTCGGGCGCCTTGGCGGTGGCGGCCGGGTTGGGCGGCACGGTGGGCGTCACGCCCGGCGCCGGCGGCAGCGGCTTGGCCGGGTTCTTGCCGTAAAGCGGCGCGTTCGGATCCCAGTTCTGGTTCTTGCGCGACTCCGCGGCGTCCTGCTCCGCGGAGCGGCTCGGGCCCTTCTGCAGGAAGGGCACCGGCACCTTGGTGACGTACACGGCGACCGCGAGGGCGGCGGCCAGTCCCAGCACCACCCCGATGATGATGCCGACGACGATGTTCCCGCGTTGCTTCTGTTTCATGCTCACATCTTCTGCGGGGCACTCACGCCCAGCACTGCCAGGCCATTGTGCAACACCTGCGCGACGGCAGCCACCAGCGCGAGGCGCGCGGCGCGCAACTTCTCGTCGTCCACCAGGATCCGCTCGCTGTCGTAGTAGCTGTGGTACGCGGCGGCGAGCTCGCGCAGGTAGAAGGTGACGTCGTGCGGCGCGAAGTCCGCCGCCGCCGCCGTCAGCACCTCGGGATAGCGCGCGAGCTGCAGCATGAGGTTCGCCGCCGCGGGGTGTTCCAGCGAAGACAGGTCGGCGCCGGCGAGCGTGCCGGCATCGCCGCCCCAGGCCGCCAGGACCGAGCAGATGCGCGCGTGGGCGTATTGAACGTAATAGACCGGGTTGTCGTTGTTCTGCGCCAACGCCAGGTCCACGTCGAACACGTACTCGGTGTCGGGCTTGCGTGACAGCAGGAAGAAGCGCACCGCGTCCTTGCTGGTCCACTCGACCAGGTCGCGCAGCGTCACGTAGCTGCCGGCGCGCTTGGAGATCTTCACCTCCTGGCCGCCCCGCATCACGCGCACCATGGTGTGCAGCACGTAGTCCGGATAGCCCTCGGGGATGCCCACGCCCGCCGCCTGCAGGCCGGCACGCACCCGCGCGATCGTGCCGTGGTGGTCGGTGCCCTGGATGTTGACGACCTTGGTGAAGCCGCGCTCCCACTTGGTGATGTGGTACGCGACGTCCGGCACGAAGTAGGTGTAGCTGCCGTCGCCCTTGCGCATGACGCGGTCCTTGTCGTCGCCGTAGTCGGTCGACTTCAGCCACAGCGCGCCTTCGTGTTCGTAGGTCTTGCCGGCATCGCGCAGCCGCTGCACCACCCCGTCGACCTTGCCCGAGGTGTACAGGCTGGACTCGAGGTAGTACTGGTCGAAGCGCACGGCGAAGGCCTGCAGGTCCAGGTCCTGCTCGTGGCGCAGGTAGGCCACTGCGAACAGGCGGATGCCGTCGAGGTCGTCCGCATCGCCGCTGGCGGTGAACTCGCGGTCGTCCGACTTCACCGTCTTCTTCGCCAGGAAGTCGTTCGCGATGTCCTGGATGTAGTCGCCGTTGTAGGCGGCCTCGGGCCACTGCGCGTCGCCGGGCTTGAGGCCCTTGGCACGCAGCTGCACCGAGGTGGCCAGCGTCTGGATCTGCACGCCGGCGTCGTTGTAATAGAACTCGCGGTGGACGTTCCAGCCCTGCGTGGCGTACAGGTTGCAGATCGCGTCGCCCAGCGCGCCCTGGCGGCCGTGGCCCACGTGCAGCGGGCCGGTGGGGTTGGCCGACACGTATTCCACCAGGACGCGGCGGCCGTGCAGCGCCTGCTGGCCGAAGCCGGCACCGGTGGCGAGCACCTCGCGCACCACTTCCTGCTTGGCGGCGGGCTTGAGGCGGATGTTGAGGAAGCCGGGGCCGGCGATCTCGATCGCATCGACCCACTTCTGGAAGGCCGGCGACGCGAGCAGGGCCTCGCGCAGGCCTTCGGCGACCTGGCGCGGGTTCTTCTTCAGCGGCTTGGCGAGCTGCATCGCGGCGGTGCAGGCGAGGTCGCCGTGGGCCGCCACCTTGGGGCTTTCGAAAGCAGCCTTGTCGGCCGCACCCGGCGACAGCTGTTCCAGCCCGGCCGCCAGCGCGGCGAGCAGTTCTTGTTTCGCTTGGAGCATCGGGGGATTTTAAGTTGGGGACCCCGCCCGTCCCCGCCGTGGCCTCATTTGCCCCCGAAGCCCCGCGCCAGGCAGGCCGCGGCCAGCGGGATGAAGGGGATGATGTGGGCCTGGAGCATGACCAGCTTGCGCGCCTTGCGCACCTCCTCCGGCGCGGGCAGCGCGCCGGAAGCGCGCAGGTCCTTGCGCCAGCGGAGGAAGCGCAGCGTCGGCGCGATCGAGATCAGCCCGACCGCGATGAAGGCCCCGAGCTTCAGGTGCAGCAGCCAGTTGCCCCAGTACCAGGCCGCGCCCTTGGGGCCCAGGTAGACGCGGACCAGGCCGGTGGCGAGCACGGCCAGCGCCGCGATGCCGTAGATGCGGTCGACCGTCGCCAGCCGCTCGACGATCTTCGCGTTCATCCACTCGGGACGGCACAGCGCCGCCTCGCTGGAGATGAACACCACCAGCGCGAGGATGGCGGAGATGTGCAGGAATTGGAGGATGGCGTCCAGGGTCATGCGGGCGGGTGCGCGGCCATCCAGAAGTGCGGCTGCGCGTAGTGGTGCTTGAGGAAATCGATCCACAGCCGCACCCGCAGCGGCAGGTGCTTGCGCTGCGGGAACACGGCGTAGATCCCGTTGGGCGGGGCGGCGAAGCCGGCGAGGATCTCGACCAGGCGGCCGTCGGCGATCTCCTGCTCCACCTCCCAGGTGCTGCGCCAGGCGATGCCGTAGCCGGCCACGCACCATTCGTGCAGCACCTGGCCGTCGGAGCAATCGAGCGGGCCGGCGGGCTTGAGGTGGACGATCTCCGATTCGGCCTTCGGGCTGTCGGGCGGGAGCAGGAAGGCCCAGCCCCGCGTCTGCGACGCATCGCTGGACAGCGTGAGGCAGGCGAAGCGCATCAGGTCCTGCGGATGGTCGGGCGTGCCGTGCCGCTTGAGGTATTCCGGCGCGGCCACGCACATGCGGCGGTTGTCGGCCAGGCGCACGCTCACCAGCGAGGAATCGGGGAAGTCGCCGACCCGCACGGCGCAATCGAAGCCTTCGCCGGCAAGGTCCACCACCCGGTCGCTCAGGTTGAGCGAGATGGTCACGTCGTTGTGCAGTTCGCGAAAGCGCGGCACCAGCGGCGCCACGTGGCGGCGGCCGAAGCCGGCCGGCGCGGTGATGCGCAGGTGCCCGCTCGCCTTGACGCCGCCGGCGCTGACGCTCGCTTCGGCGTTGGCGAGGTCGGCCAGCAGCCGCTGGCAGTCCTCGAGGAAGGCGCTGCCCTCGTGCGTGAGCGTGATGCGGCGCGTGGTGCGCACCAGCAGCTTCACGCCCAGGCGCTCTTCCAGCGCGTCGAGCCGGCGTCCCATGATGGCCGGCGCGACGCCCTCGGCGCGCGCGGCGGCCGTCAGGCTGCCCTTGGTGGCGACCGAGACGAACGATTCCAGCTGCTTGAGCTTGTCCATGGCGCGCTGATTATGCGCGCGCAGGTCACGAATCCAAGCGAGTCCTCAAGTCATTGCGCCGGACGGTGGCGGCAGCATCCGGGCGATCTGGTCTTCACCGTAGCCCAGTTCCTTCAGCAGTTCGGCCGTGTGCTCGCCCAGTTTCGGCGGCGGCAGGCGCACGCCGGGACGCTCGCCGGCCAGCGTGAGGGGCAGCAGCGGCACCCGCGTCTCGCGCCCGTCGGGCAGCGCCAGCGGCGCCAGGCCGCCGGTCGCGTTGAGGTGCGGATCGTCCAGCAGGTCCTGCGGCCGCGTGATGGGCGCAAACGGCAGGCCCTTGCGCTCGAACACCTCGCTCAGCTCCCCGGCGCCGTGGCGCGCCAGTCGCTCCCGCAGCAGCGGGATCAGCCAGTCGCGCGCCCGCACCCGGTCGTTGTTGGTCTTCAGGCGCTCGTCGCCCTGCAGGTCGGCATAGCCGAAGGCCTCGCAGAAGATCTTCCACTGCGTGTCGCTCACCGCCGCCAGGAAGATCTGCTCGCCGTCCTTCACGGTGAACACGTCGTACACGGCCCAGGCCGAGATGCGCGCCGGCATCGGGTCGGCCGCCTTGCCGGTGACGGCGAACTGCATCATGTGCTGGGCGACCAGGAACACGTTGTTCTCGAACAGCGCGCTCTGCACTTCCTGGCCGCGGCCGGTCTGCTCGCGCTGCGCCAGCGCCGCCATCGCGCCGATCGCGCCGAACATGCCGCCCATGATGTCGTTGACGCTGGTGCCGGCGCGCAGCGGGTCGCCGGGGCGGCCGGTCATGTAGGCCAGGCCGCCCATCATCTGCACCACTTCGTCGAGCGCCGTGCGGTGGTCGTAGGGACCGGGCAGGAAGCCCTTGTGGCTCACGTAGATCAGGCGCGGGTTCAGCTTCGCCAGCGACGCGTAGTCCAGCCCCAGCTTCTTCATCGTGCCGGGCTTGAAGTTCTCGCTGACGACGTCGGCGGTCGCGACCAGGCGCAGCGCCGCTTCCTTGCCTTCGGCCGACTGCAGGTCGAGCGCGATGCTCTTCTTGTTGCGGTTGAACAGCGGATAGAAGCCCGCGCCGGAGCCGAGCAGCCGGCGCGTGTTGTCGCCCGCGGGCGGCTCCACCTTGATCACTTCGGCGCCGAGGTCCGCGAGCACCATGCCGCAGGTGGGGCCCATCACCATGTGGGTGAATTCGACGACGCGGAGGCCCGCGTAGGGCAGCTTGGCTTCAGGCATGCGCCACCTCCTGCGCGAAGCCCTTGGGCAAGCCGGCATCGGGTGTCATGCCGTAGAGCGGCTCGCCGGGCAGGCCTTCGGCCAGCGGCGCGCGCGCGGCCATGAGCTTTTGCAGGTCGACGCCGGTGCGCACGCCCATCGCTTCGAACATGAACACGAGGTCCTCGGTGACCACGTTGCCGGAAGCCCCCGGCGCGTAGGGGCAGCCGCCGAGCCCGCCCAGCGAGCTGTCGAAGGTGCGCACGCCGACGTCGTAGGCGGCCAGGCAGTTGGCCAGGCCCAGGCCGCGCGTGTTGTGCATGTGGGCCGCGCCGGTCTTGTCGCCGATCTCGGCGCGCACGCGCTGGAACAGGCGACGCACCTGCGCGGGATTGGCCATGCCGGTGGTGTCGGAAAGGCCGACGTCGTCGACGCCGGCTGCTGCGAGCGCCGCCGCCAGCCGCACGACGTCGTCCTCGGGCACCACGCCTTGCAGGGTGCAGCCGAAGGCGGTGGAGACGCCGGCTTCGATCTTCGCGGTGGGCGCGAGCTCGTCGCGCAGCGCGAGGATCGCGCGGACCTCCTCCACCATGTCCAGCGGCGTCTTGCGCACGTTGGCCAGGGAATGCGCCTCGCTGGCGGAGACAGGGAGGGTCAGCTTGTGGGCGCCGGCACGCAGCGCGGCTTCGGCGCCCTTGCGGTTCGGCACCAGGGCCATGACGGTCCAGCCGGGCAGCGTCAATGCGTACTGGACGACTTCGGCCGCGTCGGCCATCTGCGGCAGCAGGCGCGCCGGCACGAAGGAGGCGACTTCGATCTCGCGCAGGCCGCTGCCGTGCAATGCGGCGATCCAGCGCAGTTTGGCGGCGGTCGGCATCGTCGCCTTGACGGACTGCAATCCGTCGCGCGGGCCGACCTCGCTGATGAGGACTTCGGGGAGCATGCCGCGATTGTGCGGCAGGCGTGGCAAGGCCGCGTTCCCGGCGTAGGGTGGGCAAGCTCGCTTGCCCACCATCCGCATCACTCCGCCTTGAACCCCGACGCCTTGATCGGCGCTTCCCAGCGCTTCAGGTGCGTGGCCTGCGTGACCGCCAGGTCGGCGGCCGGCGCGTGGTTCGGCACCAGGCCGAAGTTGTTGATCTTCTCCTGCACGTCCGGCTGCTTGAGCGCATCGGCCACCGCGCGATCGATGCGCGCCACCACGTCGGACGCCATTCCCGGCGGGCCATACAGGCCGAAGAAGGCATCGGCCGCCATGTTGATGCCCTGCTCCTTCAGCGTCGGCACCTCGGGCAGCGCGCGCGAGCGCTGTTCGCCGGTGACGGCCAGGATGCGCACCTTGCCGGCCTTGTGGTGCTCGATGGTCTCGGAAGCCGTGTCCACCATCAGCGGGATCTGCCCGCCGATGAGGTCCTGCGCCGCCGGCGCGCCGCCGCGGTAGGCGACGTGCGTGAGCGGCACGCCGGCCGCCTGCGCCAGCAGCAGGCCGGCGAAGTGGGGCACCGTGCCGGCGCCCGAGGTGGCGTAGTTGGCCTTGCCCGGGTTGGCCTTCATCCAGGCCAGCACCGACTTCAGGTCGCCCTGCGGCGCGGCCGGGCCGGCGGTGACCGCGAAATCGAAAGTGACGATGCGCGAGACCGGCGTGAAGTCCTTGATCGGGTCGTAGCCGATGTTGCTGTAGAGCCAGGGCGCGATCACCATCGCGCCGCTCGGCGACAGCACCAGCGTCTGGCCGTCGGGCGCGGCGCGCTTCAATTCGCCCAGCACCAGGCGGCCGGCCGCACCGGGCTTGTTGTCGACGATGACGGTCTGGTTCAGCGTCACCGCCATCTTCTGCGCCAGCAGGCGGGCGATGACGTCGGCCGAGCCGCCGGGCGGGAAGCCCACCAGGATCTTGAGCGTGCGGTCCTGCGCGAGCGCGGCCGGCGCTGCCAGGGTGGCGGCCGCGAGCGCGGCGAAGTGGCGGCGTTTCATGTCGTGTTCTCCTCGGATGGTTTTCGGATCCCTTCGAACGTTAGCAAGCTACCATTCCGCCTGCCATCCGGGCGCACCCGGAGGACCCTCCAACGGAGACAAGAGGAAGTACGCCATGACCGTCATCGACGTCCACACCCACATGTTCACCCACAAGTGGCTCGCGCTGCTGCAGGAGAAGGGGGGCATCTACAACATCCAGGTCCGCCCGGACGGCCAGCGCGAGATCTTCCGCGGCAACACGCCGGTCGTGCTGCCGCAGAAAGGCCACTTCGACTGGGAGCTGCGCATCGAGCACATGAACGCGGCCAAGGTCGACGTCTCGGTCGTGTCCCTCACCTGCCCCAACGTCTACTGGGGCGGCGAGGAAGCGAGCGTGCAGGCCGCGCGCGAAGCCAACGACAACGTGGCCGAAGCGCAGTCGCGCTACCCCGACCGCATCCGCTGGTTCGCCTCGCTGCCCTGGGAGTATCCGCAGCGCGCCGTCGAGGAGCTGGAGCGCGCCTGCGCCAAGGGCGCGGTGGGCGTGATGGTGCTGGCCAACGTGGCCGGCAAAAGCCTCACCGATCCCATGTTCGCGCCGATCTGGAAGGCGATCGACGACCGCAAGCTGCCGGTGCTGGTGCACCCGACCGATCCGCCCGGGGTCGATGCCATGGACATGACCAAGTTCGACCTGAGCTGGTCCGTGGGCTTCATGTTCGACACCACGCTGGCGATCACCCGCATGATCTTCGAGGGCTTCTTCGACCAGTACCCGAACCTGAAGGTGATCGCGTCGCACGGCGGCGGCACCCTGCCCTACCTGGTCGGGCGTTTCGAGAAAGGCGACGAGGTCGAGCTGCCCTCGCGCCGCCAGATGAAACGCAAGCCCACCGATTACCTGCGCCATATCCATTACGACTGCATCACCTACAACCCCGGTGCACTGCAATACCTGATCTCCGTGGTGGGCGCGGAGCAGGTGATGTTCGGCACCGACTGGCCGCACTGGGTGCACGACACCAAGGGCGCCTTCGCCAACACGGCGCTGCTGCCGGAAGCGCAGATGCACGCGGTTCGATCTCGCAATGCGGAACGCGTTTTCGGGTTCTGAGGTCGATTACCGACACCAACGTCACTGATTCCGAACTTTTCTCGTCACCAATGACGAGGAAGGTTCCGAATACAGTATCGCCATGGACCATCCCAAGGCGGTACTGTTCGATGCCTACGGCACCTTGTTCGACGTGTACAGCGTCGGCCTGCTCGCGGAACAACTGTTTCCCGGGCAGGGACAGGCCTTGTCCGTCCTCTGGCGCGACAAGCAGATCGAGTACACGCGCCTCGTCACCGCCAGCAACGACGGCGCGCACTACCAGCCCTTCTGGGAACTGACGCGCGCCGGACTGCGCTACGCCTGCAAGCGCCTCGGCCTCGAGCTCACGGCCGAACGCGAGCAGCAGCTGATGAACGAGTACCGGCATCTCTCGGCCTTCCCCGAGAACCGCGAGGTGCTGCAGGTGCTGCGCACGCGCGGCGTCGTCACCGGCATCCTGAGCAACGGCGACCCCGAGATGCTGCGCATCGCCGTGCGCAGCGCCGGACTCGAAGGGCTGCTCGATCACGTGATCAGCGTCGACGGCGTGCGCAAGTACAAGACGCATCCCGAGGCCTACCGCCTCGGCGTGCAGGCCGTGAAGAAGCCGGCCGGCCAGATCCTTTTCGTCAGCTGCAACGGGTGGGACGCGCTGGGCGCCACCTGGTTCGGCTACCGCACGCTGTGGGTCAACCGCTACCGCCTGCCCTTCGAGGAACTGGGGACCCAGCCGACGCGCGTGGGCAGCAGCCTCGACGACGTGCTCGCATTTTTCGATTAGCAACTTCCCGAGAGAGAAACCATGACCAGCCGGACCCCGATCCACGGACTCGAAGTGGACGACGCGCTCAAGCGCTTCATCGACGAACAGGTGCTGCCCACGGTGGGCGTAGCCCAGGAGAAGTTCTGGAAAGGCTTCGATGCGATCGTTCGCGAGCTCGGCCCGAAGAATGCGGCGCTGCTCGCCGAACGCGAGCGCCTGCAGTCGGAGCTCGATGCCTGGCACCGGAAGAACCCGGGCCCGATCCGCGACATGGCCGCCTACCGCGGCTTCCTGGAAAAGATCGGCTATCTCGTGCCCGTCCCGGAGGGCGCGAAGGCCACGACCGCCAACGTCGACGCCGAACTCGCGCTGCAGGCCGGCCCGCAGCTGGTGGTGCCCATCCTCAACGCCCGCTACGCGCTCAACGCCGCCAACGCGCGCTGGGGTTCGCTGTACGACGCCTTCTACGGCACCGACGTGATCCCCGAAACCGGCGGCGCCGACAAGGGCCCCGGCTACAACGAAGTGCGCGGCGCCAAGGTGATCGCGCGTGCGCGCCAGGTGCTGGACCAGGCGGCGCCGCTGGCCAAGGGCTCGCATGCGGACGCCACGGCTTACCGGGTCGAAGGCGGCCAGCTGGTGGTGCAGTTGCGCGGTGGCCAGTCCAGCGGCCTGAAGGATCCGGCGAAGTTCGCCGGATTCCAGGGCGAGGCTTCGGCGCCCTCCTCCGTGCTCCTGAAGAACAACGGCCTGCACCTGGACCTCGTGATCGACCGCAGCAGCACGATCGGTGCGACCGATGCCGCGGGCGTGAGCGACCTGGTCGCCGAAGCGGCCCTGTCGACCATCCTGGATCTCGAGGACTCCGTAGCCGCTGTGGACGCGCAGGACAAGCTGCTCGCCTATCGCAACTGGCTGGGCATCCTGCTGGGCACGCTCACGGAGCAGGTGAGCAAGGGCGGCAAGTCCTTCACCCGCGGCCTCAACAAGGACCGCGTCTACCAGGGCCCTGATGGCCGCGAAGTGCGCCTGCACGGCCGCTCGCTCCTGTTCCTGCGCAACGTCGGCCACCTCATGACCAATCCGGCCATCCTGTGGGACGGCGGCAAGGAGATCCACGAAGGCATCATGGACGCGGTGATCACCACCGCGATCGCGATGGTCGACCTGCAAGGCCAGGGCAAGGACGGCATCCGCAACTCGCGCACCGGCTCGATCTACATCGTGAAGCCCAAGATGCACGGCCCCGCGGAAGTGGCGTTCGCTTCCGAGCTGTTCGGCCGCGTGGAGCAACTGCTCGGGCTGCCGGCGGACACCGTGAAGCTGGGCATCATGGACGAGGAGCGCCGCACCAGCGTGAACCTGCAGGCCTGCATCGCCGCGGCGCCGGCGCGCGTGGCCTTCATCAACACCGGCTTCCTCGATCGCACCGGCGACGAGATGCACACCGCCATGCACGCGGGCCCGATGATCCGCAAGGGCGACATGAAGTCCAGCGCCTGGATCCAGGCCTACGAGAAGAACAACGTGACGGTGGGCCTGGCCTGCGGCTTGCGCGGCCGCGCGCAGATCGGCAAGGGCATGTGGGCCATGCCGGACATGATGGCCGCGATGCTGGAACAGAAGATCGTGCACCCGAAGGCCGGCGCGAACACCGCGTGGGTGCCGTCGCCCACCGCGGCGACGCTGCACGCGCTGCACTACCACCAGGTCGACGTGTTCGCCCTGCAGCAGGACCTGGAGAAGGCCAGCGCCGGGGCCGAGCGCGAGAACCTGCTCACCGGCCTGCTCACGGTGCCCGTCGCCGCGCAGGCGAACTGGAGCGCGGAGGAGCGCCAGCAGGAACTCGACAACAACTGCCAGGGCATCCTGGGCTACGTGGTGCGCTGGATCGACCAGGGCATCGGCTGCTCCAAGGTGCCCGACATCCACAACGTGGGCCTGATGGAAGACCGCGCGACGCTGCGCATCTCCAGCCAGCACATCTGCAACTGGCTGCTGCATGGCGTCGTGACGGAGCAGCAGGTGCGCGAAACGTTCAAGCGCATGGCCGCCGTGGTGGACAAGCAGAACGCGGGCGATCCCTTCTACCGGCCGATGGCGGGCCACTGGGACACTTCCGCCGCGTTCCGGGCGGCCCAGGACCTGGTGTTCGAGGGCCAGGAGCAGCCCAGTGGCTACACCGAGCCGCTGCTGCACGCCTGGCGCCTGAAGGTGAAGGCCGCGCGCTAACACATCGATACATCTGTCGCCGTCCGGCGCGCCCGATGGCGCGACCGGCGGGGCGACCTTGCGGGCCATCGCGAGCGTGCATCCAATCGCCCCCAAACAAGGGAGCGTTCAGGGGCACATGTCCGCAGTCGTCAGCCACACCATCGAGCGCAGCGTCGGCGAAGCGGCCGATGCCGCGGCGCGCCTGATCGAACGCTGCGTCCAGCATGCGGTCGCGGAGCTGCAGGCTTCCGAGACGAAGGCGGAAGCGGAGCGTCGCAAGGAGGTCTCCGAGGCCTGGCGCGCGATGCTGACGCGCCGCGAGGACTGGGGCCAGCGCTTCCCGGGCCTGCTGCAGGCGGCCATCGAGGCCGACGTCTGCGGCGACGGACCCGCGCCCACCGAGACCGGCAACTCCGGTTTCGCGGCGCTCACCCTCGTCGACGACAGCGAGATCTCCCGCAAGATCGAATCGACGCGGCTCGCGCAGCAGCTCACGGCGATGCTCGAGCGGCCGCTGGCGGAACTCGATCCCCTCATGAGCAGCGCGCTGGGGCTGGACGGCATCCAGCCGCAACGCAATCCGCTGCGCCCCGGCATCTATGCGCAGGTGCTGCGCAAGCTGGTCGAGGACGACCAGTCCGAACCGGGATGGACCGCGCTGTGGCTGCGTTCCATGGTGAAGCCGCTGGCGCAAGGCCTCGACGAGCTGTACCGCGGACAGGCGAAGCTGTTGACCGACGCGCAGGTGCATGCGGCGGACTACAAGGTGCTGACCACGCCGGGCAAGGCGCCCGCCGCGGCGGCACCGAAACCTGCACCCCTCGCGGCTTCCGCGCCGGCGGTTGGCCCTGCTGGCACCGCCGCCGTCGGTACCGCGCCGGCACCGGTTGCCGCGGCCGCTCCTGCCGCGGCCGCTCCTGCCGCGGTCCTGCCGCGCCTGGACGCCGCACGCCTGCAGCAATTCCTCGCGCGCGACGAAGCGCAGGCGCACGAAGCGCTCGGCGCCGACTTCCTCGCGCAGGCCGAAGCCGAACTGCGCGCGCTCGAGGAGCGTGTCGACGCGCGCAGCTTCGATGCGCAGGCCGCGCAGCAGCACCGGGACCTGCCCGTGGTCGACCGCCCGGCGCGCAGCGTCGGTACCGACAGCCCGCTGCCCACCGAGCGCTGGGGCGAGTACGCCGCGCCGCGCGAGCGCTCGCTGGTGCGCGGCCGCCTGAAGACGCAGGCGCGCGAACTGGGCCAGGTGATCGGCCTGGAAGCGGTGCGCCAGGTGATCGACAAGGTCGCGGAAGATCCGCGGCTGCTGGCGCCGGTGCGCGAGGCGATGGTGGCGCTGGAACCTTCGCTGGCGCGCCTGGCCATGGTGTCGCCGCGCTTCCTCAGCGACGACGCGCATCCGGGCCGGCAGCTGGTCGAACGCGTCGCCCAGCGCAGCTTCAAGTACAACGACGAATTCAGCCCCGAGTTCCAGGACTTCGTCGGCACGGTGGCCGAAACGGTCGGGCGGCTGAACCAGCTGGAGAAGTTCCGCAACGCGACGCCCTTCCAGGCGGCGCTGGCCGCGCTGCAGACCGAGTGGGCCGAGGTCGATGCGGAGGAACAGGACAAGCAGCGCAAGGCCCTCGAGCGCGTGCAGTTCGCCGAGCGCCGGCAGAAGGAGGCCGAGCAGCTCGCCGGGCAATGGAAGCAGCGCGAGGACCTGCGCGCCGCGCCGCAGCCGGTGCAGGACTTCGTGCTGCGGACCTGGTCGCTGGTGATGGCGCACGCGAAGCTCACGCACGATAGCCAGGAGGACGATCCCGGCGGCCATCGCGCCGTCGTCACGGATCTCCTCTGGAGCGTGAACCGCGACGCCACGCTGCACGAACCGGCCCGCGCCTTCGCGCTGATCCCGCGGCTGCTGCAGAAGCTGCGCGACGGCCTTGCCTCGCTGGGACAGGCGCCGTCGGACAGCGACGCGTTCTTCCATGAGCTGGAGAACCTGCACCGCCCGGTGCTGAAGCTGCGGGCCCGTCACCGCCACGGCACGGTCGCGCCGCCGGAGCCGCCGCCGCCGACCTCGGTCGCACCGCAGCGACCCGCCGAGCAGCCCTGGATGCCCGAGGCGGAGTTGCGGGCCGCCGGCTTCGACGACACGCACCCGAGCGACTTCCACGACCTGCCGCCGGAGCAGCGCCCGACGCAGGGCGCGGCACAGTCCCTGGGCGACAGGGCCGCGGAGGAAGTCCTCGGCAGGCTGGAACCGGGCACCTGGGTCGACCTGTTCGCGCACAGCCAGTGGCGCCGCGCCAAGCTGGCGTGGGCCGCCGACAAGGGCACCCTGTTCATGTTCCTGAGCCAGGGCGGCCAGCCGCATTCGATGACGCGCCGCAGCCTGCACAAGCTGGTGAAGCACCAGTTGCTGCGGCCCGTGCTGGGCGACGGCGTGGTGCCGCGGGCGCTGCAAGGCCTGGCCCAGCCCTCGCCGCTGACGGCCTGAGCTCGCCCACCGCGGGTAGGATGCGGGCGTGAACGCGCGCCTTCCCGATCCCGCCTCGTGCCCCCTCTGTGGCCAGGCCAACCGCTGCGCCATGGAAGTGCAGCGCGAAACCGGCCAGCCCCAGCCGCCCTGCTGGTGCACGAAAGTGGACTTCGGCACGGAGCTGCTCGCGCGCGTGCCTGCCGAAGCGCAGTGCCTCGCCTGCATCTGCCCCGCCTGCGCCAGCGGCGCGAAGAGCGCGTGAGCGATCCCTCCTCGATCGCGGCCCTGCGCGAGCGGCATGGCCCGCGCTACCGCTGGCTGCTGCTCATCTCCGTGATGGTGGGCACGATGGCGTCCATCATGTCGTCGACCGTGGTGAACGTCGCGATCCCCGGCATGAGCCACTACTTCACGCTCGACCAGGGGCGGGCCCAATGGGTCAGCTCCGGCTTCATGGTGGCGATGACGGTGTCGATGCTCACCACGCCCTGGCTGCTCGCGCGCTACGGCTATCGGCGCACCTACGTCGGCACCATGGTCCTGCTGATGGCGGGCGGCCTGGCCGGCGGGCTCGCCGCGCACTTCCCTGTCGTGCTCGCTGCGCGCGTGGCGGAAGGACTCGCCGCCGGCGTCGTGCAGCCGATTCCCGCGATCATCATGCTGCGGGCCTTCGAGCCGCACGAGCAGGGTCGCGCCAGCGGCCTGTTCGGCATGGGCGTGGTGCTGGCGCCGGCGCTGGGCCCCAGCATCGGCGGGGTGCTGGTCGACTGGTTCGGCTGGCGCTCGATCTTCTTCATGGTGGTGCCCTTCTGCCTCGGCTCCATCTGGCTCGCCTACCGCTACGTGCCCACCAGCGCGCCGGGCGGTGCCTCGGCGCAGTCGCAAGGCCCGCGCCTGGACTGGCGCGGCCTGCTGCTGGGAAGCGTGGGCACGCTGTGCCTGCTCAACGGCCTGGTGGAAGTGCGCGGCGGCAATCCCGCACTGGCGGCGGCGCTGCTGCTCGGCGCGCTCGCGGCACTGGCGGCGACGATCCTGTGGCTGCGGCACGCGCGCCGCACCGGCCGCGAGGCGCTGATCAACCTGGACCTCTTCGCCTACCGCACCTACACCTACGGCAGCCTGGTCGCCTTCATCTACGGCATCGCGCTGTTCGGTTCCACCTACCTGCTGCCGGTGTACATGCAGCTCGCGCTGCAGCTGCCGGCCTCGCACGTCGGCACCATCCTGCTGCCCTCGGGCATCGTGCTGGCGATCACGATCGGCATCGCCGGTCGCCTCACCACCCGGCTGCCGACCTACGTGATGGTGAGCGGCGGGCTGGTGCTGCTCGCCGCGTCCTTCGCGCTGATGCCGACGGTAGGACTGCAAACCGGCCTGTGGGTGCTGGTGGCCTGGGCGATCCTCGGGCGCATCGGCCTGGGCTTCATCCTGCCTTCGCTGAACCTGGGCGCGATGCGGCCGCTCGACAAGGCGCTGATCCCGCAGGGCGCCAGCGCGATCAACTTCCTGCGCATGCTGGGCGGCGCCACCGGCGTGAGCCTGTGCGCCATCGTGCTCGAGTGGCGGCTGGCGGTACACGGCGACGCGCTGACGCGGCCCGGCACCAGCGTCGCCCGGCTGGCGGCCTTCAACGAGTCCTTCCTGCTGCTGGCGGCGATCTGCGGACTGGCCGTGATCGCCGCGTGGCGGCTGCGCGATCCGCCCGGGCACGTGCCCGTTGAAGAATAATCGTCCCATGTGCCAGCTGCTGGGGATGAACTGCAACACGCCCACGGACGTGACGTTCAGCTTCGCCGGCTTCCGCCAGCGGGGCGGCCGCACCGACGAACACGTGGACGGCTGGGGCATCGCCTTCTTCGAAGGGCTGGGGCTGCGGCATTTCGTCGACCACCAGGCGGCGGCGGAATCGCCCATCGCGGAGCTGATCCGCCGCTATCCCATCAAGAGCCGCAACGTGATCGCGCACATCCGCAAGGCGACGCAGGGCGTGGTGGCGCTGGAGAACTGCCACCCCTTCGTGCGCGAGCTGTGGGGCCGCTACTGGGTGTTCGCGCACAACGGCGACCTGCAGGACTTCCATCCGCGCCTGCACGCGAACTTCCGCCCGGTCGGCTCCACCGACAGCGAACGCGCCTTCTGCTGGCTGATGCAGGAGATGGCGAAGTCGCACGCCGGCGTGCCCAGCGTGGAGGAACTGACGCTGACGCTGCGGGAGCTGACGCCCTGGATCGCGAAGCACGGCCGCTTCAACTTCATGCTGTCCAACGGCGATGCGCTGTGGGCGCACTGCTCCACCAACCTGTGGCACGTGCAGCGCAAGCACCCCTTCGCGCATGCCAAGCTCGCGGACGAGGACCTCAGCATCGATTTCGCGCAGCACACCACGCCGGAGGACAAGGTGGCCGTGGTGGTGACCGCACCGCTGACGGTCGACGAAGCCTGGACGCAGTTCCAGCCGGGGGAGCTGAAGGTCTTCGTGGGTGGGGCGCTGGTGGGATAGTCGTCATCCCCGCGCAGGCGGGGACGACGGAGATATTCAAAGCACCGTCCGGTCGCGATCGACCGCTTCTTCGAGCGCGTCGATGAACATCGCCGGCACGTCGAATCCCGTCTGCTGCGTGATCTCCTGGAAGCAGGTCGGGCTGGTGACGTTGATCTCGGTCAGGCAGTCGCCGATCACGTCCAGCCCGATCAGCAGCAGGCCGCGCCCGGAGAGCAGCGGGCCGATGGTCTCGGCGATCTCGCGGTCCCGTTCCGTGATCGGCTGCGCGACGCCCTTGCCGCCGGCGGCGAGGTTGCCGCGGATCTCGCTGCCCTGCGGGATGCGCGCCAGGCAGAAAGGCACCACCTGGCCGCCGATCACCAGCACGCGCTTGTCGCCCTGCGAGATCTCGGGCACGAAGCGCTGCACCATGAGCGTGGTGCCGCCGTGCCGGTTGAGCGTCTCGATGATGGAGCCGAGGTTGAGTCCTTCCGGGCCGACGCGGAAGATGCCCATGCCGCCCATGCCGTCCAGCGGCTTGAGGATGATGTCGCCGTGCTCCTCGTGGAAGCGCCGCACTTCGTCCGGCTGGCGCGTCACCAGCGTCGGGCTGACGAACTGCGGGAACTCCATGATCGCCAGCTTCTCGGGATGGTCGCGCAGCGCCGCCGGCTTGTTGAACACCTTGGCGCCCTCGCGTTCGGCCTGCTCCAGCAGGTGGGTCGCGTAGAAGTATTCGCTGTCGAAGGGCGGGTCCTTGCGCATCAGCACCGCGTCGAAGTCCTTCAGCGCCTTGAGCGCGGTGCGGTCGACCCGGAACCATTCCTCGTCCTCGCCCGTCAGCGTGATCTCGCGCACCGTGGCATGCACGACGTCGCCGGCGCTCCAGGTGAGGTCGCCGGGCTCGCAGGCGGCGACGCGATGGCCGCGCCGCTGCGCCTCCCGCATCATCGAGAAGGTGGTGTCCTTGTAGATCTTGAAGACCTCGAGCGGGTCGGCGACGAAGAGGATGTTCATGGTGCGGGTCTTACTGTTGCACAAATCGTCGCGACCCGTCCCGCGCGCGGCTCCAGGCCTCCTCGCATGGCGCCTTCATGGAAGCGCCTGGCGTGAACGGCGCTTTTGTGGTGATGGGCGGAAGCGGCGCCGCGAGCCGGCCGGATGCCGGCGATCCATTCCGTCGCCAACGAGCGGTTTGCGTGAGAAAGCGCACGGCTTTCGGCCGGCATCCTCCACATGGCGGCTAGCGGACATGTAAGTAAGTGTACGAACATGTTTCAACCCTAAGGAGGTTCCATGTCCCGCAATGCTTTCCTGTCCATCGTCCTCGCGTGCCTCGTGGCCGCTCCCGCCCATGCCGGCGACCAGGAGTTCGACCAGGCGCTGCAGTCGTATCGCAGCGGCCGCCACTCGGACGCCTACGGCCGCTTCCTCGACCTCGCCTACCGCGGCGACCCCGATGCGGCCCGCATCGTGCTGTTCATGGGGGAGATGGGTCCCGCCGTGTTCGGCAAGGAGTGGGAGCTGACGGAAGACGATGCGCGCTTCATGCGCCGCGTCGCGGCCCGGCCCTCGCTGCGCGAGCAGAAGGCGGAGCCGGCCGGCGACTCCACCGGCCGCCGCCACGCCTTGCTGCTGCAGGAAGTGGCGGCCAAGCCCGAGCCGCTGGCGGTGCGTCGCTAGATCTCCACCTTGCTCCCCAGCTCCACCACCGAGTTGCTGGGGAGGTTGAGGAATTCGGCGGCCGCGCTGGCGTTGTGGTGCATCTGCGCGAACAGCTTCTCGCGCCAGGGCGCCATGCCGCTGCCGATGGTAGGCACGACCACGTCGCGCGAGAGGAAGTAGCTGGTGGTCATCGGGTCCAGTTCACAGCCGCGGTTGCGGATCTGGTCCAGCGCTTCCGGCACGTCGGGATCGTTCTTGAAGCCGAAGTGCAGCATCACCTGCCAGCAGTCGTGCCCGAGCGACTCGATCTCGACGCGCCGCTCCATGCCGATCCACGGCACCTCGTGGTTGCGCACGGTCACGAACAGGTTGTGGTCGTGCAGCACCTTGTTGTGCTTGAGGTTGTGCAGCATCGCGTTGGGCACGGTGCCGGGTTCGGCGGTGAGGAAGACCGCCGTGCCGGACACCCGCGTGGGCGGCGCCGAAAAGACCGACTCGAGGAAGCTCTTGAGGTCGATCGCGTCGGTGCGCAGCTTTTCATTGAGCATCGCGCGGCCCCGCTTCCACGTCATCATCAGCGTGAAGATCGCGCCGCCGATCATCAGCGGGAACCAGCCGCCGTCGACCAGCTTGAGCAGGTTGGACGAGAAGAAGGCCAGGTCGACGATGAAGAACCAGCCCGTCGCCGCGATGCACAGCGCCAGCGGGTACTTCCAGCTGTAGCGGATCACGAAGAAGGTGAGCGTCGTCGTGATCAGCATGTCCAGCGTCACGGCGATGCCGTAGGCCGATGCCAGCGCGCTCGACGAGCGGAACATCACCACCGCCAGCACGATCGCCACGAACAGGCCCCAGTTCACCGCCGGGATGTAGATCTGGCCGGTGTCCTTGACGCTGGTGTGCTGCACGTTCAGCCGCGGCAGGTAGCCGAGCTGCACCGCCTGCTTGGTGACGCTGAAGGCGCCGGTGATCAGCGCCTGCGATGCGATCACGGTGGCGGCCGTGGCCAGCACCACCAGCGGCAGCAGCAGCCATTCGGGCGCCATCATGAAGAAAGGGTTCTTCACGGCCTCGGGCCGCGCCAGCAGCAGCGCGCCCTGGCCGAAGTAGTTGAGCGTGAGCGCCGGCCAGACCACGCTGTACCAGGCCAGCCGGATCGGCTTCTTGCCGAAGTGGCCGAGGTCGGCATAGAGCGCTTCGGCGCCGGTGACGCACAGCACCACCGCGCCGAGGATGATGAAGGCGACGCCCGGGTTCTGCCACATGAAGCGCAGCGCATGGTGCGGGCTGAGCGCCTGCAGGATCTCCGGATGGCCCAGGATGTGGACCACGCCCAGTGCCGCGATGCCCATGAACCAGACCAGCGTCACCGGCCCGAAGAAGCGGCCGATGCCGGCGGTGCCGCGCTTCTGCACGCTGAACAGCGCCAGCAGGATGACCAGGGTCAGCGGGATCACCCACTCCTTGAAGCGCGGGGAGAACACCTCCAGGCCTTCCACCGCGGACAGCACCGAGATCGCCGGGGTGATCACGCCGTCGCCGTAGAACAGCGAAGTGCCGAAGATGCCGATGCCCAGCATCCACTGGCGCAGCTTGGGCTTGTCCTTCACCGCCTGGGAGGCCAGGGCCAGCATGGCGACCAGCCCGCCCTCGCCGTTGTTGTCGGCGCGCAGGACCAGCAGCACGTACTTGATCGAGACGATCACGGTGAGCGTCCAGAAGAAGATGGACAGCACGCCGTAGATGTTCGGGGTGGTGAAGGGGACGTGTCCGGAACCGAACACCTCCTTCATGGCGTAGAGGACACTGGTGCCGATGTCGCCGTAGACGACACCGATGGCGCCGAGGGTCAGCGCCGCGAGAGAGGATTTCGAGTTCTGCACGAGCAGCCCCGTCCCGGCATGAGCCACCGGCAGGGTCTTGAACTTGGGACCGCTATTGTGCGCCCGGCCGCATCAGGAAACCGGCGGAATGTTGCGGTGCAGCAACCAAGGCATGGATCCCGGATCGGGTCCGGGATGACCCCTGCGGGGTCACTCGTAGGTCTCGGCTTCGGGGTCCGTGGCTTCCAGCTCGTAGCTGGCGGCCAGCATCGCCAGCCGGCCGATCACGCCATACATGTAGAAGCGGTTCGGCGCGCTGGCCCCCGGCTTCTGTCCGGGCTGGGGTAAGCGCGTACTCTCTGCGAAAGCGAGCGGCACGTAGCTCGCGCCGGGCGCATTGAGGTTCTCGTCGACGCCGCGCTCGGCGTGGATGCGGTAGAAGCCGCCCACCACGTAGCGGTCCATCATGTAGACCACCGGCTCGGCCACGGCGTCGTTGATCCGTTCGGCCGTGAGCACCCCTTCCTGGATGATCACGTCGGTGATGGCCTTGCCGCCCTTGACCACCGGCGGCCGGTTCTTCGGCAGCTTGCGGATCTCCTCCAGGTCCTTCACGTCGCGCACGGTCATGATGCCCATGCCGTGGCTGCCGTAGTCGGCCTTGACGATCACGAACGGCTTCTCGTTGATGCCGTATTCCTTGTACTTCTTGCGGACCTTGGCCAGCAGCGCATCGACGTTGGTGCGCAGGCACTCCATGCCCTCTTCCCGCGCGAAGTCCAGTTCGCCGCAGCGGTTGAACAGCGGATTCACCAGCCAGGAGTCGATGCCCAGCATCTTGCCGAAGCGCTTGGCGACTTCCTCGTAGCTCTGGAAGTGGCGGCTCTTGCGCCGCACCGACCAGCCCGCGTGCAGCGGCGGCAGCAGGTACTGCTCGTGCAGGTCCTCCAGGATGCCGGGCGCGCCCGCGGTGAGGTCGTTGTTCAGGAGGATGGTGCAGGGGTCGAAGTTCTTCAGCCCCAGCCGCCGCTTGCTGCGCACCACCGGCTCCAGCGTCACCGTTTCGCCGCCGGGCAATTCCACGGCGGTCGCCTTCTTGATCTCGGGGTCGACGGAACCCACGCGCACGTTGAGGCCCGCCCCGCGGAAGATGCGCTGCAGCTGCGCGATGTTGGCCAGGTAGAACGAGTTGCGGGTGTTCTCGGGGATCACCAGCAGGTTCTTCGCTTCCGGGCAGATCTTCTCGATCGCGGCCATCGCCGCCTGCACGCCGAGCGGCAGCATGTCGGGCGTGAGGTTGTGCCAGCCGCCCGGGAACAGGTTGGTGTCCACCGGCGCCAGCTTGAAGCCGGCGTTGCGGATGTCCACCGAACAGTAGAACGGCGGCGTGTGCTCCATCCACTCGAGGCGGAACCAGCGCTCCACCGCCGGCATCGATTCGAGGATGCGCTGTTCGAGCTCGTTGATCGGGCCGGTCAGGGCCGTGATGAGGTGCGGAACCATGCGGTCCTCTTGTTGTTGTGGGTCAGGACCGGATTTCGCCGTTGCCCAGGACGATCCATTTGAGCGAGGTGAGTCCTTCGATGCCCACGGGACCGCGGGCGTGGAACTTGTCGGTGCTGATGCCGATCTCGGCGCCCAGCCCATACTCGAAACCATCGGCGAAGCGCGTGCTGGCATTGACCATCACGCTGGCCGAATCCACCTCGCGCAGGAAGCGCTGCGCGTGCACGTGGTCGCGCGTGAGGATGGCGTCGGTGTGGTGCGAGGAGTAGCGGTTGACGTGCGCGATCGCCTCGTCGATGCCGGCCACCACCTTCACGCTGATGATCGGCGCGAGGTATTCCTCGGACCAGTCCTGCTCGGTGGCGTCCTGCAGGTTCGCGCCCTTCACCGTCTGCAGGATCGCCTTGGCTTCGGGGTCGCACCGCATCTCGACGCCCTTGGCCGCGAACACCGCGCCGATCTTCGGCAGGAAGTCCTTGGCCACGCCGCGCGCGACGAGCAGGCCCTCGCTGGCGTTGCAGGGGCTGTACTTCTGCGTCTTGGCGTTGTCGGCGACGGTGACGGCCATGGCGATGTCGCAGGGATCGTCGACGTAGGTGTGGCAGTTGCCGTCCAGGTGCTTGATCACGGGCACCTTCGCTTCGCGGGAGATCCGCTCGATCAGGCTCTTGCCGCCGCGCGGGATGACCACGTCGACGTATTCGGGCATGGCGATCAGGCGGCCCACCGCCTCGCGGTCGGTGGTCTGCACCAGCTGCACGGCAGTCGCGGGCAGGCCTGCCTGTTGCAGCGCCTGCTGCACCAGCCGCGCCAGCGCCTTGTTCGATTCGATCGCCTCGGAGCCGCCGCGCAGGATGCAGGCATTGCCGCTCTTGATCGACAGGCTGGCGGCCTCGATCGTCACGTTGGGGCGGCTCTCGAAGATCATGCCGAACACGCCGATCGGCACGCGCATCTGGCCCACGCGGATGCCCGTGGGCTGCTGCTTCATGCCGATCACCTCGCCGATGATGTCGGGCATGGTGGCGAGCTGCTCGCAGCCGACGGCGAGCGTCTCGATGATCTTCGGCGTGAGCTTCAGGCGATCGACCATCGGTTCGGCCAGGCCGGCGGCGGTGGCGCGTGCGATGTCTTTCGCGTTGTCGGCCTGCAGCGACTGCACGCTGGCGCGCAGCAGCGCGGCCAGGCCGCGCAGGGCGTCGCTCCTGGTGGCCGAGGACGCCGAAGCCATGCGCGCCGAGGCCTCGCGGGCCTGCAGGCCAAGGCTCAGCATGTGTTCGGCGATATTCACGGCGTTCATAAGCTAACCATTATCCCCGCGTGGCATGAGCCTTGCCTGAGCACTCCAGGCACAACCCCAGGGCCAGCTTGTGGAGGGCCTGCCAGCCATCCGTCGGCCAGCCCGGCGACTTCAATCCCTTGACGATGCCGTCCACCACGTGGGCGCCGTGCAGCAGGTTTTCAAGCGCGGTGGCCGACAGGCGCGGCAGCACGCGTTCGAACAGCTTTTCCTTCAGGCCCCAGACCCGCTGCTCGCGCAGCGCCATCGGCAGCGGCTTGCCGCCGGCCATGGCGTCCTTCACCCGCTTGAGCGCGCGGATGTCCTCGGCCAGCGTGTAGTGCACCAGCACCTCCGCCTCGCCCTCCGCCTGCAGGCCCTCCAGCATGCGCTGCACCCGCGCCACCTGACCGGCCAGCACCGCCTCGGACAGCTTGAAGACGTCGTAGCGCGCCACGTTCAGCACCGCGCTTTCGACCTGGTCGAAACGCAGCTCCCCGGCGGGATGGAGCAGCGCCAGCTTCTGGATCTCCTGGTGGGCGGCGAGCAGGTTGCCCTCCACGCGGTCGGCGAAGAACTGCAGGGTGCGCTGGCCTTCCTCGCCCGCCACGACGCGCTGTCCCTGCTGCGCGAGCCGCTGGGCGATCCATTGCGGCAGCGCGTTGCGCTCCACAGTCTGCACTTCGATCATCACGCCGGCACCTTCCAGTGCCGCGAACCAGGCCGATTTCTTCGTCGCGAAGTCCAGGCGGGGCAGCAGCACGAGCGTGAGCGTGCTGTCATTGCCCGCGGCACTCTCGGCCACCTGCTGCAGCGCCGTGCTGCCGTCCTTGCCCGGCTTGCCGGTGGGGATGCGGATCTCCACGATCTGCTTGTCGGCGAACAGGCTCAGCGAGCCGCCCGCGGCCAGCACCGCGCTCCAGTCGAAGTGCGCGCCGGAAACGGTGTGGACCGTGCGTTCGGTGTAGCCCTGGGTGCGCGCCGCCGCGCGGATCGCATCGGCCGCTTCCTGCACCAGCAGCGGCTCGTCGCCGTACAGGGTGTAGAGCGGGCGCAGGCCCCGTTGCAGGTGTTGCGTCAGTTGGGCGGGCGCGAGCTGCATCCCGCCAGTTTACCGGGCGAGCTCAGGCGGTGATCACCTGCTGGTTGCGCCGGCGGTCCAGCCCCAGCTGGTGCCACTTCTCCTTCGCCACCCGATGGAAGATGTCCACCGCACGGTCGATCAGGTCGTAGCTGATGGTCAGCGGCGGCGCGAAGCGGATCACCGTGTCGTGCGTCTCCTTGGACAGCACGCCGGCCGCCGCGAGCCGCTCCACCAGGTCGCGCGCGCTGGTGCAGGACGGCTCGATGTCGACGCCCACCCAGAGGCCGCGGCCGCGCACGTCGCGGATCAGCGGCCGCACCTCGGCCTGGACCTCGCGCAGGCGCCCGAACAGGTACGCGCCCTTCTCGGCGCAATGTTCCACCAGGCCTTCCTCTTCCAGCACCTTGAGGCCTTCCAGCGCCACCGCCGCGGCAAGCGCATTGCCGCCGAAGGTGGAGCCGTGGCTGTTCGGCACGAACACCGACATCACCTTGTCGTCGGCGCAGAACGCGCTGACCGGCAGCAGCCCCGCGCCCAGCGCCTTGCCGAGGATCAGCCCGTCGGGCCGGATGCCCTCGTGCTCGAAGGCGAACCACTTGCCGGTGCGCCCCAGCCCTGCCTGCACCTCGTCGTCGATCAGCAGGACGTTGTTCTCGGTGCACCACTGCCGCAGCTCCCGGAAGAAGCCGGGCGGCGGCACGATCACGCCGGCCTCGCCCTGGATCGGCTCGATCAGCACGGCGCAGGTGTTCTCCGTGGCGGCGGCCTTCACGCTCGCCATGTCGCCGTAGTCGAAGTGCTGGAAGCCGCCGCAGAACGGCCCGAAGCCGGTGCGGTAGTCTTCCTCGCTGGAGAAACCGATGATCGTGCTGGTGCGGCCGTGGAAATTGCCGCGGGCCACCAGGATGCGCTGCTGCCCGTCGGGGATGCCCTTGACCTGGTGGCCCCAGCGTCGCGCGCACTTGATGGCGGTCTCCACCGCCTCGGCCCCCGTGTTCATCGGCAGGACGCGCTCGAAGCCGGTGACCTCGCTCAGCTTTTCCAGCAGCGGGCCCAGCGTCGTGCCGTAGTAGGCGCGGGACATCACCGCCACCTTCTCCAGCTGGCGATGCGCTGCCTCGACGATGCGCGGGTGCAGGTGGCCGTGGCTGACCGAGGAGTAGGCGCTCATCATGTCGATGTACTCCCTGCCTTCCACGTCCCAGACCAGGCAGTCCTTCGCGTGGTCGACCACCACCGGCACGGGCGCGTAGTTCTTCGCGCCGAAGCGCGCTTCCTTGGCGATGTGGCTTTCCGTCGCGCTCATGTTGCACATGTGGGACCTCCAGTCTTCAGACGAAGAGGTTCCCACCGCCGGGCGCGCAAGGATGTAGGACGGCACTGGACGGCGCTCGCGGGTCGCCTGACGGTGCCCGCGCGCCCTTTCTTACACGGCCTTGAGGGCTGCGAGCCTGCGCATGAGCTGTTGCACGATGTCGTTCTGCATGTCGCGGTAGAGCAGCGACTCTTCCTGCTCCTTGGCCAGCACGGCGGACTCGTTGAAGCTGATGTCGCGCTGCTGCAGCAGTTCGGTCTCGGGGATCAGCTCGCGGCCCTGCGGAGTGCGCAGGCGGAAGCGCGTGCGCAGCCGCAGCTGGAACTCGCGCACCTGGCCCGAGGCATTGAGGCCCACGACCACCTTCTCGCGCTGCTCCACCGGCAGGTCCAGGATCACCTGGGCCTTGGTCGGGTCGGTGCCGGACGGCAGCACGCGCACGCGGCCATCCGCCGCGAGCTGGCGCCGCAGCTGGTTGGCCAGCCCGGAATTGACGTCGCCGGTGACCAGGATGTTGTCGAAGGCGAAGTCCGGCGCCTTGCGCAGCTGGAAGCCGCAGCCGGACAGCAGCACGGCGGCGCCACTTGAGAGAAGGAGGCGGCGCTTCATAGGACGACGTTCACCAGGCGGCCGGGCACCACGATGACTTTCTTTGCGCTCGCGCCGTCGGCGAACTTCACGAAGGCCTCGCTCGCCAGCGCGATGCGCTCGATCTCGGCCTTGTCCGCGCCGGCCGGCACCTGGATGGAGCCGCGCAGCTTGCCGTTGACCTGCAGCATCAGCTCGACCTCGTCCTGCTTCAGCGCGCCTTCGTCGACCTTCGGCCAGGGCGCATCGAGCAGCTCGCCGGCGGCGGCCACGTAGCCCAGTTCGTTCCACAGCCCGTGGGCGATGTGCGGCGTGACCGGATACAGCACGCGCAGCAGGATGCCGAAGCCCTCGCGCTGCGCGGCGTCGGCCCCGGCGTCGCCGTTGGCCTTGAAGTCCTCCAGCGCGTTGAGCATCTTCATCGCGCCCGAGACGACGGTGTTGTACTGCATGCGCTGGTAGTCGTAGTCCACCTGCTTGAGCACGGTGTGGATCTCGCGGCGCAGCGCCTGCGCGGCCTTGCCGTAGCTGGCCGCCTTCGCCGGGTCGCCCGCGCCCAGCCTGGCGCCGAAGTTCCAGATCCGGCGCAGGAAGCGATAGCTGCCTTCCAGCGCGGCGTCGTTCCATTCCAGCGTCGCCTCGGGCGGCGCGGTGAACATGGTGTACAGGCGCGCGGTGTCGGCGCCGTAGCGCTCGATCAGTTCCTGCGGGTCGACGCCGTTGTTCTTGGACTTGGACATGGTCGTCCAGCCCTCGTACGTCACCGGCTGGCCGTCGGACTTCGCCTTGGCGGAGATCACCTTGGCGTGTTCGTCGCGCTCGATGTCGAGCTCGTGCGCCCAGAAGAAATGCTTGCCGGTGGTGGTGCGCGAGAAGGCCTCGTTCAGCACCATGCCCTGCGTCAGCAGGCGCGTGAAGGGCTCGTCGATCTTCACCAGCCCGAGGTCGCGCATCACCTTGGTCCAGAAGCGCGCGTACAGCAGGTGCAGGATCGCGTGCTCGATGCCGCCGATGTACTGGTCCATCGGCATCCAGTAGTTGGTGCCCTCGGCGACCATCTTGCGGTCGTTCGCCGGGTCGCAATAGCGCATGAAGTACCAGGACGAATCGACGAAGGTGTCCATCGTGTCCGTCTCGCGCCGCGCGGGCTTGCCGCACACCGGGCACTGGCAGGCGAGGAAGTCCTCGCGCTTGTTCAGCGGGTTGCCGCTGCCGTCGGGCACGCAGTCCAGCGGCAGCACCACCGGCAGGTCCTTCTCGGGCACCGGCACCGCGCCGTGCACGTCGCAGTGGATGATGGGGATCGGCGTGCCCCAGTAGCGCTGGCGGCTGACGCCCCAGTCGCGCAGGCGCCAGGTGGTCTTCTTCTCGCCCAGGCCGCGCTGCTCCAGGTGGTGGGCCACCGCATGCACCGCTTCCTGGTAGTTGAAGCCGCTGAAGATGTCGGAGTTGATGGTGACGCCGTTCTCCTTGTCGGCGTACCAGTCGTGCCACTTCTTGTAGTCGTAGGTCTGGCCGTCGACATGGATCACCTGCACGATCGGCAGGCCGTACTTCAGCGCGAAGGCGAAGTCGCGCTCGTCGTGGCCCGGCACGCCCATCACGGCGCCGTCGCCGTAGCCCATGAGCACGTAGTTGCCGACCCAGATGTCCACCGGCTCGTGGGTGAGCGGGTGCGTCACCGTCAGGCCCGTGGGCATGCCTTCCTTTTCCCGCAGTGCCAGTTCGGCCTCGGTCGTGCCGCCCCGCTTGCACTCCTCGATGAAGGCCGCGAGTTCCGGGTTGTTCCTCGCCGCGTGCTGCGCGATCGGATGCTCGGGTGCCACCGCGCAGAAGGTCACGCCCATGATCGTGTCGGCGCGCGTGGTGAACACGTACATGCGGCCGTCGCCGATCGGCTTGCCGTCGTCGCCCTGGATGTCGTGCGTGAAGGCGAAGCGCACGCCCTCGCTGCGGCCGATCCAGTTTTCCTGCATCAGCTTCACGCGCTCGGGCCAGCCGCCGAGGTCCTTCTGCACGTACTCGAGCAGCTCCTGCGCGTAGTCGGTGATCTTCAGGTAGTAGCCCGGGATCTCGCGCTTCTCCACCACCGCGCCGGTGCGCCAGCCCTTGCCGTCGATCACCTGCTCGTTGGCCAGCACGGTCTGGTCCACCGGGTCCCAGTTCACCACCTGGGTCTTGCGGTAGGCGATGCCCTTCTCCAGCATCTTCAGGAACAGCCACTGGTTCCACTTGTAGTAGCTCGGGTCGCAGGTGGCGATCTCGCGCGACCAGTCGATGGCCAGGCCCATGGCCTGCATCTGGCCCTTCATGTACGCGATGTTCTCGTACGTCCACTTGGCCGGCGGCACGCCGTTCTTCAGCGCCGCGTTCTCGGCGGGCAGGCCGAAGGCGTCCCAGCCCATGGGCATGAGGACGTTGTAGCCGTTCATGCGCAGGTACCGCGTCAACATGTCGTTGATCGTGTAGTTGCGCACGTGCCCCATGTGCAGCTTGCCCGAGGGGTACGGCAGCATGGAGCAGGCGTAGAACTTCTTCTTGCGCGGATCCTCGGTCACCCGGTAGGCATCGCGCGCGCTCCATTCGGCCTGCGCGGCCTTTTCGACCGCGAGGTGGTTGTACTTGTCTTCCATGATGGGGAAATTGTAGGGGCGGGCGCTATTTCGCCGGTTCCGCGACGAAACCGATCCGCGTCAGCCCCGCCTTGTGCGCCAGTCCCATCACCTTCACGACCTGGCCATAGGGCACGCCCTCGTCGGCACGCAGCTGGATCTCGGTCTCGGGATTCTGCTTCGCCGTGGCCGCGAGCTGCTCGGCGAGCTGGCCGGCGCCCACGGGCTTGTCGTTCAGGAAGGCCTGGCCGGATTTGTCCAGCACCAGGGTCACGAAGCGCGGCGCGTCGGCCGACTGGGTGCCTTCCGCCTTGGGCAGGTCCAGCCGGATCGAGCTGGCCAGCAGCGGCGCGGTGATGATCAGGATCACCACCAGCACCAGCATCACGTCCACCAGCGGCGTGACGTTGATGTCGCTCATGGGCGGATCGCCCTCGGTGCGCTCGATCCGCCCGAACGCCATGTCAGACGGCGGCCGCCGGCTGCGGCGCGGCGCCGTGCGTCAGCAGCTCGCGCAGGTCGCGGGCGAAGCCTTCCAGGTCGGCTTCGATGCGGTGGATCAGGCGGCCGAAGATGTTGTAGCCCAGGACGGCGGGGATGGCGACGGCGAGGCCGGCCGCCGTCATGATCAGCGCCTCGCCCACCGGGCCCGACACCTTGTCGATCGTGATCTGGCCGGCGTTGGCGATGCCGGTGAGTGCGTGGTAGATGCCCCAGACCGTGCCGAGCAGGCCGACGAAGGGTGCCGTGGAGCCCACCGTGGCCAGCAGCACCTGGCCGAACTGCAGCTTGCCGACCACCAGGTGCAGCGCATCGCGCAACACGCGCGTCAACTGTTGCGACTTGTCACCCGCCGACGCGAGCGAGCCGGGCGCCTGCACCTCCGTCGCCGCGATCAGGGGCAGCACCAGCGCCTCGCGGTCGAAGGCTTGCACCTTCTGCCGCGCATCGACCAGGCTGGGCGATTGCCAGAATGCCGCCGTGCTGCGGGCGACGTCGCGGCCCGCGCGCTGCAGCAGCCAGGCCTTCCAGAGGATCACGACCCAGCTGGACACCGACATCACGAGCAACAGGACCGCCACCACCTGGGTGACCGCGTCGCCCTGGCGGAACAAATCCAAAAAGCTCACGCCCGCAGCCCCAGCACGTCGAACATGTCGAACAGGCCCTTCTGCTGGCCCGCGAGGAAGCGCACCGCGCGCAGGCTGCCCTGGGCGTAGGTGGCGCGGCTGGCCGAGCGGTGGACGATCTCGATGCGCTCGCCGGTGCCGGCGAACAGCACCGTGTGGTCGCCGACGATGTCGCCGCCGCGGACCGCGGAGAAGCCGATCGTCGAGGGGTCGCGTTCGCCGGTGACGCCTTCGCGGGCGTACACCCCGCACTGCTTCAGGTCGCGGCCGAGGGCCTCGGCGATCACCTCGCCCATCTTCAGCGCGGTGCCGGAGGGCGCGTCCACCTTGTGGCGGTGGTGCGCCTCGATGATCTCGATGTCGTAGCCGCTGGAGAGCGCCCTGGCGGCCATCTCCAGCAGCTTCATCGTGACGTTGACGCCCACGCTCATGTTGGGCGCCATCACGATCGCGATGTCGCGCGCGGCATCGGCGATCTGTTCCTTCTGGGCGTCGGTGAAGCCGGTGGTGCCGATCACCATCTTCACGCCGCGCCGGCGGCACGCCTTCAGGTGCTCCAGCGTACCCTCGGGCCGGGTGAAGTCGATCAGCACGTGCGCGTGCTCCAGGCCGGCGGCGACGTCGGCCGTCACCGGCACGCCGCTCGCATGGCCCAGGAAGGCGGCGGCGTCGTTGCCGATCGCGGGGCTGGACGCCATGTCCAGCGCGCCGGCGAGGACGCAGTCGTCCGAGGCGCGGATCGCCTCGATCAGCATGTGGCCCATGCGCCCGCTGGCGCCGGCCACCGCCACCTGGTGCTGGTTGCTGCCCGCGGCCTGCGGCTGCACGGCGCCGGCCACGGCCACGTTCTTGAGGGTGCCTCGGGTCATGCCGGCCTCAGCGCGGTGCCGACTCGAGCGGCGGGTAGCTGGCGGACACCGGCGCGGACGCGGCGGGCTGCGGCGCGGCCGCGGCGGCGGGCTTGTTGGCGTTGAAGCGCCGCAGTTCCTCCTCGGTCGCTTCGAGCTTGGGGATCTTGCCGCCCTTGCGGCGGTTGTCCAGCGTCGACACGAAGTCGGCTTCGCTGGGCATCGGATCGCCTTCGACACGATCCATCGAGCCGTCCTTGAAGAACACGGTCAGCTGCCGGCGTTGCTGATCGACACCCTGGCGCTTGAGCGTGAACACGTAGTCCCAGCGTTCGCCGTGGAACAGGCTGGTCACCAGCGGCGTACCGAGGATCTGCCGCACCTGCTCGGGGCTCATCCCCTTCTGCAGCGCTTCGACCTGCTCCTTGGAGACGTGGTTGCCCTGCACCACTTCCACCTTGTACGGCGTGATGGCATCGGTGATGCGGCGGCTGGCTCCGTCGACCGCGCTGCATCCGGCGAGGATGGCGAAGGCCGCGGCAACCAGGCCGAGGCGCGGAGCGCGCGGGGGCATGGCAGGCATGGGAGGGGGTCCGATATGATCGGGGCATTGTAGCGGCAGCACCATGGCCAACATCGACGAACTCAAGAGCACAGGACTCAAGGCCACCTTGCCCCGGCTGAAGATCCTCGACGTCTTCCACAAGGGCGACCAGCGCCACATGACGGCGGAAGACGTGTTCCGCGTCCTGCTGGAGGAACGGTCGGACATCGGCCTGGCCACCGTGTACCGCGTGCTGACGCAGTTCGAGCAGGCCGGCATCCTGAGCCGCAGCCACTTCGAGAGCGGCAAGGCCGTCTACGAATTGAACGAAGGCCAGCACCACGACCACCTGGTGTGCATCGACTGCGGGCGGGTGGAGGAGTTCTACGACGCCGAAATCGAGAAGCGGCAGAACGACGTCGCCAAGCTCAAGGGCTTCGAGATCGCCGACCACGCGCTGAGCCTGTACGCGCACTGCACGAAGAATCCGTGCCCGCACCGGCCGAAATAGGATTCCGTCATTCCCGCGGAGGCGGGAACCCAGGGCATTGAAAAAGGCGGCCACTGGCCGCCTTCATGTTTCCGGAAGCTCTGGATCCCCGCCTGCGCGGGGATGACGGCTACCCGCCTTTTTCCATCGCGCGGCGGTGCCGCTCGACGAACTCCTGGTAGGTGTCGACACCCCGCAGTTGCAGGATGGTGTTGCGCACGGCGGCTTCCACCAGCACGGCCATGTTGCGGCCGGCGACCACCGGGATGACGGCCTTGCGCACCGGCACGCCCAGCACGTCCTGCGTGAGCGGCTCGTAGGGCAGGCGTTCGTACTCGCGTTCCATGGTCTCGCGCCGCACGAGGTGCACGATCAGGCGCAGGCGCATCTTCCGGCGCACCGCCGTCTCGCCGAAGATCGCGCGGATGTCCAGCAGGCCGATCCCGCGCACCTCCAGCAGGTTCTGCAGCAGCTCGGGACAGCGGCCTTCGATGGTCGTCTGGTTGACGCGGTACAGATCCACCGCGTCGTCGGCCACCAGGCCGTTGCCGCGCGTGATCAGCTCCAGCCCCAGCTCGCTCTTGCCCAGGCCCGATTCGCCGGTGATCAGCACGCCCAGGCCCAGGATGTCCATGAACACGCCGTGCATCGAGGTGCGCTCGGCGAAGTGCTTGGACAGGTAGGCCCGCAGCACGTCGATCACGAAAGCCGAGGGCTCGTGCGTGGCGAACATCGGGATCTGCGCCCGCTCGCACATCGACAGCAGGGCGTCCGGAGCGGTCTGGCCGTCGGTCAGCACCAGCACCGGCGGCTCCAGCGTCACGATGCGCGCGATGCGGCGGGCGCAGTCGTCGGCGGTGGCGTTGGTGAGGTAGGCGATCTCCCGCTCGCCCAGGATCTGGACGCGGTAGGGATGGATGTAGTTGAGGTAGCCCACGAGGTCCGCGCCGGAGCGCGCGGCCCGCACCGCCACTTCGTCGAAACGGCGCTCGGACGCGCCGAGGCCGGCGACCCACTCCCACTTCAGCGTGGTGCGATGGTCCTCGAACAGGACGTCGGCACTGACGACGGTCGGTTTCAAGCGCTCGCGGCCCGCACCTTATTGCGGCTGGGCCGATTGCCAGCTGGCGATGAGCTGGTGCAGCGCGCCGGCGTCCGCGCTGGTCTTCATCCTCTCGCGCAGCGGCGCGTCGCTCAGCAGTTCGGCGATCTCGGACAGGATTTCGAGGTGCTTCTGGGTCGCGGCTTCAGGGACCAGCAGGAAGATCAGCAGGTTGACCGGCTGCTCGTCGGGCGCGTCGAAGCCGATCGGGTGGGCGAGCTGGAACAGCGCGGCCATCGGGGCCTTCAGGCCCTTGATGCGTCCGTGCGGGATGGCCACGCCGTGGCCGAGGCCGGTCGAGCCCAGCCGTTCGCGGGCGAACAGGCTGTCGGTGATCAGCGCGCGGGACAGGCCGTGCAGGTTCTCGAACAGCAGCCCGGCTTCTTCGAAAGCCCGCTTCTTGCTCGTGGCGTCGACGCCGACCAGGACCTGGGCGGGCGGCAGGATGGACGCAAGGCGGTTCATGGTTAGGTGGGCGGATTATGCACAGATGAACAGTGCACCGCACCAAAACGCCTGTCCGGCTCCCGTGGAGGACACCAGAAAAGCAAAAGGCCCCTTCGGGGGCCTCGTCGTCAGCTTTACATCACGCGTTTGTGGCCGTCGTGATGGTGGTCCTGCACGCGGGTCTTGTGGCGGCCGACCTGGCGGTCCAGCTTGTCCACGAGTTCATCGAGCGCGGCATAGAGGTCCTCGTGGGCGCTCTCGGCGAACATGTCGTTGCCCTTCACGTGGATCTTGCATTCGGCGCGTTGCCTTCGTTCCTTCTCCTTCTGCTTTTCGACGGTGAGCAGTACCTTGATGTCCACGACCTGGTCGAAGTGGCGGGTGATGCGATCGAGCTTGGTGGTCACGTAATTGCGCAGAGCCGGGGTTACTTCGAGGTGGTGACCGCTGATCGTCAGGTTCATGAAGCCTCCATTGGCAGGTGGATGATGCGCCGTTGCGGCGCCGCGAAGGAAGGGGGAGGGATCTCGACGTGTTGCGATTCACTATGCGCGCCCACCCCGCAAAAGTCCATTGATATCCCTCAAGGCCGAGGCGCGAATTCGCTTCGCATCGCAACAGTGCGCGCGAATGGACGCGCGGCCTTGCATCGATGCGCGCAGCATGCAATGCGTCCCGGAAATGCAAAGCGGCCCCTGAGGGCCGCCAAGCACGAAATGCGACCGCGCGGGTCGCCTCTCGTCGTATCAGTGGATCGTGCGAACGATCAACGCAGGCGCCACAGCGCCGCGGCGTCCAGGCGGTTCCACGAGCCCTTGGCCTTGGGGTGGGCCTGCGCGCCGGGGCGCTCCAGGTTCGCGTGCTCCACGCGCTCGGCCTGCGGTTTGTCGCGCGGCGTGTCGTTGAAGCGGTTGGTGGACTTGGGTTCCTTGAACATGACGTGCTCCGTGCGAGGCGGCTTCAGCTGCCGCTGTCGCTGCGTTGGGTGCGTTGATGATCCTGCTGGCCCGCGCTGCGCTCCGTGTGCCGGCTGATGAACGGCCACGCATGGCCGCTGCGTTGCCGGCGCGCTGCCAGGGTGTCTTCCCTGGCTTCGGCCGCGGCGGGACGCCAGGTCGAGCGGCTGGCGTTCGGGTCGGTCGCGAGCTGGATCATCTTGGCTCCTATGCAGGTACTCCCGGACCGCGGTCCGGGGCGATGGAGTCAATGTAGGGCGGCCTCCTGAGCCGTGGTGTCGGACGTTCTGGCCCAGCCGTGTAGGATTTGTCTTTCAAGCTCAACATCCCCGCAGTCCTCCATGAGCCTCGACAGCGTCATCCACGAAGGGCTGTCGCGGCCCGAACGCCCGGTCCACGGCCTGGTCCTGATGGGAGGCGGCGCCCGCACGGCCTACCAGGTCGGCGTGCTTGGCGCGGTGGCCTCCTTGCTGAGGCTGCAACCCGCCGGGTCCGGCGACTTCCCGTTCCAGGTCCTGGTCGGGACCTCCGCCGGCGCGCTCAATGCCGGCTACCTCGCCAGCAGTGCGAGCCGCGGGCTGGCCGCGCTCGACGAGCTGCGCCGCTTCTGGTCCGAGCTGCATTGCGAGGCCGTCTACCAACTGGAAGCGCCGCTGTGGATGCGCTTCAGCCGGCTGCTCGCGGCGGTGAAGCTCTGGGGCCATGCGCGCGCGCGCGGCGCGGTACTCGACACCATGCCGCTGGTCGACACCCTGCACCGGCGCATCTCGCTGGCGGGCATCGAGGCCTCGCTCGCCGCCGGCGCGATCGACGCCGTCGCCGTCACCGCCTCCAGCTACACGACCGGCGTGCACTGGACGTTCTGCCAGAGCGCCAGCGACCGGCAGCCCGAAACCTGGACGCGCCCCGGCCGGCGTGCCGCCTTCGAGCCGCTCACCATCGAGCACCTGATGGCGTCCAGCGCCCTGCCCTTCCTGTTCCCTGCGACCCCGCTGTGGGTGGACGGCCGGCGCGAATACTTCGGCGACGGCTCCATGCGCCAGATCTCGCCGCTGTCGCCCGCGATTCGCCTCGGCGCGGGCAGGATCCTGGTGATCGGCGTCGGCCAGTCCGAGCGCGCCGGCCCCGGCGGACCGAACGGCCACGAGCCCGGCCTCGGCGGCATCGCCGGCCATGCGATGGCGAGCGTCTTCCACGACACGCTGCAGGCCGACGTGGAACAGACCCAGCGGCTGGCGCGCACGCTGCACGGCTTGCCGCGCGAAGTCGCCGCCTTGCTGCCCTACCGCCCGATCGACGTGCTGGCGATCCAGCCGTCCGAGTCGCTGGACGCTCTGGCCCGCGAGCACCTGAAGCTGCTGCCCGCCTCGGTGCGCCGCGCGCTCGGCGGCCTGGGCGCCCTCAACGACGCCGGCGCCGGCCTGGCCAGCTACCTCCTCTTCGAGCCTGCCTTCGTGCAGGACCTGGTGGCATTGGGCGAGCGGGACGCCTATGCGCGGAAGGCCGAGCTCCTCTCGTTCTTCGGCGCCGGCGCGGCATAATCGCGCCCATCTTTTCGCCCGGAGAACGCTCCTTGGATCCCTACCCCAGTCGGTAGCCTTCCGAGAATTGGGGTCAGATTCCAATTTTTCGGAGGCCGCACCTTTTCCTCGCATCCGAAGAACCTAGGAGTCCGGGCAGCATGCTCAATATCTTCTCGCTCGCCAACGGCCGCCTCTTCCAGGAAGAGATCGAGTCGCTGGAGGAGCTCTCCCGCTTCCAGCCCATCTGGGTGGACCTCGAGTCGCCGACGCCCGAGGAGAAGCGCTGGGTCAAGCAGTACTACGGGCTGTCGATCCCGGAAGACGCGATGGACGAGGACATCGAGGAGTCCGCGCGCTTCTACGAGGAGGACAACGGCGACCTCCACATCCGCTCCGACTTCCTGATCGCCGGCAGCGGCGACGACGAGCCCCGCACGGTGCGCGTGGCCTTCGTGCTGAACATGCTGAACGCTTCGCTGAAAAGCCATGGCGTGCTGTTCTCCATCCACGACGAGGACGTGCCGGTGTTCCGACTGTTGCGCCTGCGCGCCCGCCGCGCGCCCGGCCTGATCGAGGACGCCAAGGAAGTCCTGCTGAAGCTGTACGACGCCGACGCCGAATATTCCGCCGACACGCTGGAAGGCATCTACGACGAGCTCGAGATGGTGAGCAAGCAGGTGCTCTCCGGCGAGGTCACCGACACGCTGGCCGGCGAGGCGCTGGAAGCGATCGCCCGCCAGGAAGACCTGAACGGCCGCATCCGCCGCAACATGATGGACACGCGCCGCGCGGTGAGCTTCATGATGCGCAGCCGCATGCTGAACGCGGAGCAGTTCGACGACGCGCGCCAGATCCTGCGCGACATCGAGTCGCTGGACAGCCACACGGCCTTCCTGTTCGACAAGATCAACTTCCTGATGGATGCCACCGTCGGCTTCATCAACATCAACCAGAACAAGATCATCAAGATCTTCTCGGTGGCCAGCGTCGCGCTGCTGCCGCCGACGCTCATCGCCAGCATCTACGGCATGAACTTCAAGTTCATGCCCGAGCTGGACTGGGGTGGGGGCTATCCCTACGCACTCGGGCTGATGGTCGCATCGGCGGTCGTGCCCATGCTGTACTTCCGCAAGCGCGGCTGGCTGCGGTAGAAAGCCTCCATGCGCTTCGACGGCTTCCAGCAACTGCGCCAGCAGCCCCTCCGGTGGCTGCTCGTGCTGGCGCTGTGGCTGCCGTTTGCACAGTGGGCCGCGGCGGTGCACGTGCTGGAGCACCTGCACGAAACCACGATTACCGCGGACGCCGAACCCAAGGGCCTGACCGCCTGCGACACCTGCGTGGTGGCCGCCGCGCTGCAGGCCGCGGCACCGGTGCCGCCGGCCCTGCCGCCGGCTTTGCCCACGGCAGGGCAATCCACTCCTGACGGACCGGTCGCCGCACAAGTCACGGCCGCGCCCCACCTTCCCTACCGCAGCCGCGCCCCTCCGCTCCCGCACGCCTGAACGTCTTTCGCCGCGCCACTTTCGCGCGGGGTTCGTCATGCACAAGGAGCAAGCAAATGGAATATGCATCGCGCCTGGCAGGGTTCGCCCTCTGCCTGGCCGCAGGCAGCGCCGCGGCGCAGCCCACCCCTGAAACGCAGGCGCTGCGGCGCGAAGTGGAGGCGCTGCGCGCCGACTACGAGGCGCGCATCCGGGCGCTGGAAGAGCGCTTGAAGAAGGCCGAGGCGGCAGTCGCAGCACCTGCCGCGGCGGCGCCCGCGAGCGCTCCGCCCGCGGTCGCCGCGGCACCGGCAAGCCCCGCAGCTGCCGGCAGCGGCCTGCAGACTTCGCTCATCCTCACCGGCCAGTACCAGCGCACCTCGCGGGATCCGGCGGGCTACCGGATCCGCGGCTTCCAGCTGCCGCCCGATGCGGAGGTCGGTCCGGGCCCGCGCGGCTTCAGCCTGGGCGAGAGCGAGCTGACGCTGTCGGCCAACATCGACCCCTCGTTCCGGGGCGTGGCCACGGTCGCCTTCGCGCCGGAAGACGGCGTTTCCGTGGAGGAAGCCTTCTTCGAGACCACGTCACTCGGCCGAGGCTTCACGTTGAAGGGCGGGCGCTTCCTGTCCGGCATCGGCTACCTCAATTCGCAGCACCGCCACGTGTGGGACTTCGCTGATGCCCCGCTGGCCTACCGGGCGATGCTGGGCGGCCAGGTCAACGACGACGGCGTGCAGCTGACCTGGCTCGCGCCCACCGACCGCTTCCTGGAGCTGCGCGCCGAAGCTGGCCGGGGACGCAGCTTCCCGGGCGGCGACAGCTCGGGCAATGGCGCCGGCAGGTTCTCGCTGGCCGCGCACACCGGCGGCGACATCGGCGAGAGCCACAGCTGGCGTGCGGGCCTGTCTTTCCTGCGCGCGCGCGCGGCGGACCAGGGACTGGCGGCGGTGGACACCGCGGGCAACGACATCGTGAATGCCTTCACCGGCAATACGCGCGTCTGGATCGCCGACGCCGTGTGGCGCTGGGCCCCCGAGGGCAACGCGACGCGGCGCAACTTCAAGCTGCAGGCCGAATACCTCCACAGTACGCGCGACGGTGAGCTCACCGCCGATACGACGGGCGTCGCGAGCACCGACCGCTACCGCGCGGTTCAGTCCGGCGGCTACCTGCAAGGCGTCTACCAGTTCATGCCACGCTGGCGATTCGGCTTGCGCACGGAATGGCTGCGCCCCGGCTCGCCCTTCCTCGGCGCCAACGCCGGCCTGGTCGCGACGGACGAGGGCCGGCCGCGCAAGAACTCGCTCATGCTGGAACACAACCCGAGCGAGTTCTCGCGCATCCGCCTGCAGCTCGCGCGTGACCAGTCGCGCCCGGGACCGGTCGATTGGCAATGGCTTCTGCAATACCAGATGAGCTTGGGCGCGCACGGCGCCCACGGCTTCTGAGGAGCGCACGATGAACTTCACCCGCAAATCCCTCTTCGCCGCCGCGCTCCTGTGGCTCGCGCTGCTGCCCGCCCACGCCGCCTTGCGCGTGTTCGCCTGCGAACCCGAGTGGGCGGCGCTCGCGCAGGAGCTGGGCGGCCCGCTCGTCGAGGCCTCCTCCGCCACCACCGCGCAGCAGGACCCGCACCAGATCCAGGCGCGCCCCAGCCTGATCGCGCGCGTGCGCAACGCGGATCTGGTCGTGTGCACCGGCGCCGAACTGGAAGCCGGCTGGTTGCCGCTGCTGCTGCAGCAATCGGGCAATGCGAAGGTGCAGCCCGGGCAGCCCGGCTACTTCGCGGCGGCCGACCAGGTCCGCAAGCTGGAGATCCCCGCCAGCGTGGACCGCGCACAAGGCGACGTGCATGCGGCGGGCAATCCCCACATCCAGACCGATCCGCGCAACATCGCGACCGTGGCGGCGGCGCTCGCCACCCGCCTGCAGCAGGTGGATGCGGCGAACGCGGCGAAGTACCAGCAGCAGGCCGCGGCCTTCCAGCAGAAGTGGCAGCAGGCGCTGGCGCGCTGGACCGCGCAGGTCGCACCCCTGCGCGGGCTGCCGGTCGTATCGCAGCACAAGGCCTTCGTCTATCTCTACGACTGGCTCGGGCTGAAGGAAGTCGCGGTGCTGGAGCCGAAGCCCGGCGTGGAGCCCAGTGCCGCGCACCTGCAGTCCGTGCTCGGCACGCTGAAGGCGACGCCGGCCCGCATGGTGCTGGTCGCGGTCTACCAGGATCCGCGTCCCTCGGAGTGGCTCAGCCGCAATGCCGGCATTCCGATGGTGCGATTGCCCTTCACCGTCGGCGGCAGTGACGCGGCGAAGGACCTGGTCGGCCTGTTCGACGACTCCATCGCGCGCCTGCTCGCCGCGGCCGGCACCAAATGAGCATCGGGCCGCTGGACCTCGGCATCCTGGCTCCGGCCTTCCTGGCCGGCCTGCTCGTGCTGGCCACGCACGTGCCGCTCGGCACGCAGGTGCTGGAGCGCGGCATCGTGTTCATCGACCTCGCGATCGCGCAGATCGCGGGGCTGGGCGTGATCGTCGCCGATGCGCTGGGACTTCCCGGCGGCCCGGTGGCCGTGCAGGCCGCCGCGGTGTGCGCGGCACTGGCCGGCGCGGCGCTGCTCGCCTGGACCGAGCGGCGCGCCGGCGCGCAGCTGGAGGCGCTGATCGGGGTGCTGTTCGTGCTCGCCGCATCCACCGGCGTGCTGCTGCTCGCCAGCAACCCGCATGGCGGCGAGCACCTGCAGGACCTGCTGGTCGGCCAGATCCTCTGGGTCGGCTGGCCGCAGCTGGCTCCGCTCGCGGTCGTCACCGTCGTCCTGCTCGCGGTGCTCGCGCTCGGCTGGAGCGCGCGGCTCGGGCGCTTCGGCTTCTACGCCACCTTTGCAGTGGCGGTGACCGCCTCGGTGCAGGTGGTCGGGGTCTACCTGGTTTTCACCAGCCTGATCGTGCCGGCACTCGCGACGCTCGGCGCCCGCCATCGCCTCGCCGCCGCTGCGGCGATCGGCGCGATCGGCTATGCCGCCGGCCTGGTGTTCTCCGCCCTGCTCGACCTGCCCTCCGGGCCCACCATCGTGTGTGCTCTCGCCGCCGTGGCGTTGATCGCACACCGGATTCGTGCTTTGGCCTGATCAGCCCGCGCGCAGGAAGGCCTCGACGATCGCGGCCGAATGGCGGCTCGCGACGTCCTCGATGAACCGCAGGAAGTCGCCGTGCGCCTCGTCGTCGGCGCGGTCGGAGATGGTGCGCACCGCGGCGAAGGGCACGCCGTAGTCGTGGCAGACCTGGGCGAAGGCGGCGCCTTCCATTTCCACCGCCAGGGCCTCGGGCAGCGCGCGCTGCAGCGCCTGGCTCTCGGCAGCGCTGGAGACGAAGCGGTCGCCGCTCGCCACCAGGCCCCGGTGCACGTGCGTGCCGTGCAGCGCCTGCCGCACGGCGGCCGCGAGCTGCTCGGTCAGCGCCGGGTCGGTCGCGAAGGTGCTGGCGCCATACAGCGGCACCTCGTAGCGCGGAAAGATCGGCGAGGCATCCAGGTCGTGCTGCAGGAAGCTGTCGGCCACGACGACATCGCCGCGCTGCACGCCGGGGGAGAGCCCGCCGGCGACGCCCGTGAACACGATGCGGTCGACCGCGAAGCGCTCCACGAGCGCGGTGGCGGTGGTCGCCGCCGCAACCTTGCCGATGCGGGACAGCACGGCCACGACCTCCTGCCCGTGCAGGTGCCCCACCCAGTAGTCGCGTCCACCGGCCACCTGCTTGTGCTCGTCGGGCAGCAGGGCGAGCACCGCGGACAGCTCCTGGTGCATGGCGGCGACGATCGCGGTGCGGGGCATGGCGCCATTCTCCCGTCATTCCCGCGGAGGCGGGAACCCAGGGCTCCCAAATAAAAGCGCGCCCGCAGGCGCGCTTGTCCGATGCCCTGGGCCCCCGCCTGCGCGGGGGTGACGGTCAGGCGGTCGCCGCCACCTTCTTGTCCCGCAGCTCGCGCCGCAGGATCTTGCCCACCGGCGTCTTCGGCAGGTCGGTGCGGAACTCGATCACCTTGGGCTGCTTGTAGCCGGTCAGGTTCGCGCGGCAGTATTCCTTGACCTTGTCCTCGGTCAGCGCGGCGTCCTTGCGCACGATCACCAGCTTCACGGCCTCGCCGGTCTTCTCGTCGGGCACGCCGACCACGGCGCACTCGAGCACGCCTTCGAGCTTGGCCACCACGTCCTCGACCTCGTTCGGGTAGACGTTGAAGCCGGAGACCAGCACCATGTCCTTCTTGCGGTCGACGATCTTGAAGTAGCCGTGGGCGTCCATGACGCCGATGTCGCCGCTCTTGAAGTAGCCGTCGGCCGTCATGACCTTGGCCGTCTCGTCCGGGCGCTGCCAGTAGCCCGCCATCACCTGCGGGCCCTTGATCGCGATCTCGCCCGGCTGGCCCAGCGCCACTTCGTTGCCGTCGTCGTCCACGCACTTCATGAGGGTCGAGGACAGCGGCACGCCGATGGTGCCCGTGAACTGGGTACCCGTCACCGGGTTGCAGCTCGCCGAGGGCGAGGTCTCCGACAGGCCGTAGCCCTCGCAGATCGGGCAGCCGGTCTTCTTCAGCCACAGGTCCGCCACCGCGCCCTGCACGGCCATGCCGCCGCCGACGGACACCTTCAGGTTGCTCCAGTCCACCTTGCCGAAGTCCGGATGGTTGGCCAGGCCGTTGAACAGCGTGTTCACCGCCGGGAAGCTGTGGAACTTCTGCTTCGAGAGTTCCTTCAGCACCGCCGGCAGGTCGCGCGGATTGGGGATCAGGATCAGCTTCGCGCCGGTGCGCATCGACAGCATCATGCCGACCGTGAACGCGAAGATGTGGTACAGCGGCAGCGCGCAGACGCCGGTGGACTGCTCGTTCTTCGGCACCTTGTCCATCACCGGCTTGTTCCAGGCCTCGGACTGCAGCACGTTGGCGATCACGTTGCGATGCAGCAGCACCGCGCCCTTGGACACGCCGGTGGTGCCGCCCGTGTACTGCAGCACCGCGACGTCGTCGTGCCTGATCTCCGGCTTGCGCAGCGTGCCGCGCTCGCCCCGCGCGATCGCATCCTTGAACTTGACGGCGGCCGGGAGCGAATACGCCGGCACCATCTTCTTGACCTTGCGCACCACGTAATTGACCAGCGCGCCCTTCAGGCCGCCGAGCATGTCGCCCATGCTGGCCAGCACCACGTGCTTGACCGGCGTATTGGCGATGCACTGCTGCAGCGTGTTGGCGAAGTTCTCGATGATCACGATCGCCTTGGAACCGGAATCCTTCAGCTGGTGCTCGAGCTCGCGCGGGGTGTACAACGGGTTGACGTTCACCACCACGAAACCGGCGCGCAGGATGGCCGCCACCACCACCGGGTACTGCGGCACGTTCGGCATCATGATCGCCACCCGGTCGCCCTTGGCCAGGCCGAGCCCCTGCAGGTAGGCCGCGAAGGCGCGGCTCAGCGAATCGGTCTCGCCGAAGCTGAGCTCCTTGCCCATGAACACGTAGGCCGGCCGCGCCGCGAACTTCTGGAAGCTCTCTTCCATCAGCTGCACGAGCGACTGGTACTGCGACGGATCGATGTCGGCCGGCACGCCTTGCGGGTAGGCGCCGAGCCAGGGGCGGTTGTTCATGCCGGTTGTCTCCTCATCCTTGTCATTGTTTCAGCGCGGCCAGGACCTCGTCCAGCATCTTCTTGGCGTCGCCGAACAACATGCGGTTGTTGTCCTTGTAGAAGAGCGGATTGTCCACGCCCGCGTAGCCGGACGCCATGCTGCGCTTCATGACGATCGAATGCCGGGCCTTCCAGACTTCCAGCACCGGCATGCCCGCGATCGGGCTGGCCGGGTCGTCCTGGGCGGCCGGGTTCACGATGTCGTTGGCGCCGATCACCATGGCCACGTCCGTCTCCGGGAAGTCCCCGTTGATCTCGTCCATCTCCAGCACGATGTCGTAGGGCACCTTGGCCTCGGCCAGCAGCACGTTCATGTGGCCCGGCATGCGTCCCGCCACGGGGTGGATGCCGAAGCGCACGTTGACGCCCTGCTCGCGCAGGTGGCGGGTGATGTCGTTGACCGTGTGCTGCGCCTGCGCCACGGCCATGCCGTAGCCCGGAACGATGACCACGCTCTTGGCCTCGCGCAGCATCTCCGCGGTCTCCACCGCGCTGATCGGCGCGACTTCGCCGGCGGGCTGTTCGCCGGCCGCGGCAGCCGGCGCCTTGCCGCCGCCGCTGCCGAACCCCCCGGCGATCACGCTCACGAAATTGCGGTTCATCGCGCGGCACATGATGTACGACAGGATCGCGCCCGAAGAGCCGACCAGCGCGCCCACCACGATCAGCAGGTCGTTGCTCAGCATGAAGCCGGTGGCGGCCGCGGCCCACCCCGAGTAGCTATTGAGCATCGAGACCACCACCGGCATGTCGGCGCCCCCGATGGCCATCACCATGTGCACCCCGAACAGCAGGGCGACGATGGTCATCACGATCAGCGGCGTCATGCCCGCCTCGATGGTCGCGGCATGCAGGAACGCGCGCCCGAACCAGATCACGATCAACAGGCCGGCCAGGTTGAGCCAGTGGCGACCGGGCAGCAGCACCGGCTTGCCGCCGATCTTGGCCGACAGCTTGCCGAAGGCGATGAGGGAGCCGGAGAAGGTGATGGCGCCGATCAGGATGCCGATGTAGATCTCCATCTCGTGGATGGACTTCTCGGCCGCCGTCGCGAAGACGGTGGAAGTGTCGACGTAGCTGGCGAAACCGACCAGGCAGGCCGCGAGACCGACCAGGCTGTGCATCAGCGCGACCAGCTCGGGCATCTGCGTCATCTGCACCTTCCTGGCGGCGAACAGGCCGACGGCGCCGCCGACGACCAGGGCCGCGACGATCCATGCATAGCCGCCGGGCGTGACGCGCGGACTGAGCACCGTGGCCAGCACGGCCACCGCCATGCCGATCATGCCGAAGACGTTGCCGCGGCGGGCGGTCTCGGGGTTCGACAGGCCGCCCAGGCTCAGGATGAACAGGATGGTGGAACCGATGTAGGAGACGGTGGCAAGGCTTGCGTTCATTTCCGTTTCCTTATTTGCGGAACATCGCCAGCATGCGACGCGTGACCGCGAAGCCGCCGAACATGTTGACGGCCGTGAGCGTGAGCGCGAGCACGGCCATGCCGAGGATCAGCAGGTTCGGCCGGTTGGCGGCCCCGTCGGTGAGCGGCGGCGCCACCTGGATCAGCGCGCCGATCGCGATGATCGAGGAGATGGCGTTGGTCACGCTCATGAGCGGCGTGTGCAGCGAGGGCGTCACGTTCCACACCACCATGTAGCCGACGAAGCAGGCGAGCACGAAGACGGTGAAATGCGACAGGAAGGTCAACGGCGCGTACAGGCCCACCAGCAGGAACAGCAGCGCGCCGACGCCGAATACGATGGCCAGCGACCGGCCCGACATGGGCTCGCCGGCGCCGTGGCCGTGGCCCTTGGGCGCGGCGACCGGCGCGGCAGATTTCGGTTTCGCAGCCGCTGCCGGGATCTTCGGCGGCGGGGCCGGCCAGGTGATCGCGCCTTCCTTGATCACCGTGAGGCCGCGGATGGCGTCGTCGTCCATGTTGACGTCGATGCGGCCGTCCTTGGCCTTGCACAGCTCCTCGGCCAGGCGCAGCAGGTTGTTCGAATAGAGCGTGGACGACTGCTTGGCCAGGCGGCTCACCAGGTCGGTGTAGCCGACGAGGGTGACGCCGTGCTTCACCACGGCCTGGCCGGGCTCGGTCAGTTCGCAGTTGCCGCCCTGCTCGGCGGCCATGTCGACGATCACGCTGCCCGGCTTCATGCTGCGCACCATCTCCGCGGTGATCAGCTTCGGCGCCGGCTTGCCGGGGATCAGGGCCGTCGTGATGATGATGTCGGCGTCCTTGGCCTCGCGCGCGTACATCTCGCGTTGCGCCTGCTGGAAGCCCTCGCTCATGACCTTGGCGTAGCCGCCGCCGCCCGAGCCTTCTTCCTCGTAGTCGACCTTGACGAATTCGCCACCGAGCGAGACGACCTGGTCGGCCACCTCGGCGCGCGTGTCGTTGGCGCGAACGATGGCGCCCAGGTTGGCGGCGGTGCCGATCGCGGCCAGGCCCGCCACGCCCGCGCCCGCGATGAAGACGCGCGCCGGCGGGATCTTGCCCGCGGCGGTCACCTGGCCGTTGAAGAAGCGGCCGAAGGCATTGGCGGCCTCGATCACGGCGCGGTAGCCGCTGATGCCCGCCATGGACGTCAGCGCGTCCATCTTCTGCGCACGGGAGAGCTGGCGCGGCAACGAATCGATCGCGAGCACGGTGGCGCCGCGTGCGGCCAGCTGCTGCATCAGCTCGGGATTCTGCGCGGGCCACACGAAGCCGATCAGCGTCGCGCCTTCGCGCAGCATCTGGACTTCGTCCGGCGTGGGCGGCCGCACCTTGAAGACGATGTCGGCCCGCGACCAGAGCTGCGCCGCGCCGGGCACCACTTCGGCGCCCACGGCGCGGTAGGTGTCGTCGGCGAAGTGGGCCGCATCCCCCGCGCCGCTTTCCACCGCGACGGCGAAACCGAGCTTGACGAGCTTCGCCACCACTTCCGGAACCGTGGCGACGCGCTTCTCGCCCGGCGCGATTTCCTTCGGGACGCCGATCAGCAGCGGCGCCCGCGTCGGGGCCGGTGCGGAAACGACGGGGGATTCGCTCGCCGACGGCGCGGCAGGAGCAGCGATTTGCATGGACTCTTCTCCGATGGGGGCAGCTGGTGATCTTCTGTAGCTGAACCCAAGCTTACATGAAGGCTTGTCGAGCTCCGCGGCCGACAACGGAAAACAGAAATGACCGGGATGACCCGGCGCGCACGCCGTGTGCGCGGGCTGCAACGGCTGCCGCCGGGGCTTTCAGGGAACGACGACTTCGTAGTGCGCGCCGAGGTTGTCGTCCACGGTGCGCCAGGGATGCGGGCCAACGGCAAAGGCGAGGATCTCGCAGAAGTAATGGCCCGCCGGCAGGCCGGCGAGGTCCACCACCTGCTCTTTCGCGGCTTCGAGGCTGGCGCGACTGCCGGAGGCGCGCCCCAGCAGCATGCGGCGCTGGTGGGTGTTGAAACGCACGGCGCCCGTGCAGGCGACGGCGGTGCTCCAGTGCAGCCGCGTACCCACCACCCTGGGTCCGAGGACCTGCGGGAAGGTGGCGGTCGCGGCGAGCTGCACGGCGGCGCGCACGTCCAGCCGGCCCGCGCCCCAGGACAGGTCCGGCGCGCCGGACGCCGGGCCGTCGCGCCGCGCCGAGCGCGCCAGCAGCTGCTGCACCTGCTCGCAGGTGAGCCGCGGACGCGCCTGCAGCAACAGCGCCGCGGCGCCCGCCACGTGCGGCGCGGCCAGGCTGCTGCCCTTGCCGGACGCATAGCCGCCGCCCGGCGCGGCGGCGAAGATCACTTCGCCCGGTGCCGCGAGATCGGGCTTGGCCAGGCCGGAGCGCGTCGGTCCGCGGCTGCTGTTGCGCGACAGCTCGCCCAGCGGCGGCGCACCGGGCTCCACCCGGGTGACATAGGCGCCGACGGTGATGATCCTGCGGGCCGTGCCGGGAACGGTGATGGTGCGGGAGGGATCGGCGTCCGCCGCGACGAACAGCGCCTGCTCCAGCGGCTTGAGGCCGAAGGGGTAGCGCTCGACCCAGGCATCGAAGCGCCCGTCGACGACATGGTCGCCGCGCAGGTGCAGGGTCCAGTCGCCCGGCTGGATCAGGCCGGCGGCGCCGCGGCCGATGAATACCATCACCTGCACGTCGCCGGTGCCTTCCGCGTCGATGCCGTCCGCGTCGATCTCGATCGCGTTGCGCGCCTGGGTCTGGAAGCGCACCACCTGGCCGGGCGCGGCGAAGTGCTCCGGCAGCGGCTCGGGCGCACCCGGCGGCTGCACGGCGACGGCGATCCGGTCGTCGCCGCCGAACCAGATCTCGAGGATGTCCTGCTCCTCGTTCTGCAGGCTCGAGTTGAAGCGGCGGCGCAGCGTTTCGCCCTGGGCGATCCGCCCGCCCGCATGGCTGCCGCGGCCGTGCTCGTTGCCGGCGGACTTCACCAGCACCACGCCGGGCCTTCGCGCGAGGCTGTCGACCGCGGCCTCCAGCATGCTCTCGCCACCGTGGCCGCCGCGATTGGAGCCGTTGCTGATGTTGATCACCAGCGGCCGGTGCATCCGCTCGGCGCACTGCGCCATGAAGTCCAGCCCGGCCACCATCAGGGCCGGATTGAAGACTTCGACCGGCCCGATCGGCGTGGACACCACGACGAGGTCCGCCTCGGGCGCCATGCCGGCGCGCTGCGGCTGGTGCGCCACCCGGCCGTTGCCCGCGGCCACACCCGCGATCTGGGTGCCGTGCCCCTGCTGGTCCTGGTGCGGCACCGGCGCACCGCCGCCGGCCAGGAAGTCGTCCAGTTCCTGCCGGGAATAGACACGCCCGATGTCCCCCGGGCCGGGCGCGCCGCCCACCGCCGCCTTCTGGTCCCACAGGAACTGGATGCGCGAAGTCCCGTCCGCATGGCGGAAGTCGGGGTGCTTGAGGTCGATGCCGGTGTCGATGAAGCCGATCAGGACGTCCTCGCCGCGCAGCGGGGGAACGCCCTGGTGCACCGCCGTCGCCCCGGCTTCGACGCAGGATCGGTCCACTTCGCCGTGCAGCTGGCCCGCGGCTTCCACCCCGAGCACCACCTCGTCCCCGGCCAATGCGCGTGCGCCTTCCAGGCTGGTGAGCCCGCTCACGATCGTCTGCGGCCCCTCCACCACCGCGAGGATCGCCATGTGCGCACCGAGGCGCTCCCTGAGCGTCCCCGCTGCCTGCCCGGCGCAGCGCACGAGCACGAAGAGGCCTTCGTCGGCGGGCGGCAGCCGGATCGACGCCGCGAGCGCTGCCGGGTCGTCCGGCCGGTGCCGCAGCAGGTAGCGCAACTTGGGATCGAGCTTGGGCATGGCGCACCCCCTTCGCCACGGTTGTAGGCGGCGGCGGTGGGAGCTTCAAGCCCCCCGTTGCAGGAGGCGCCTTGATTCCTGGGCGGCCGCCGCGACCTAGGGAAGATGTCCTTCGGCACCGTCCTGGCCCTGTCGGCCGCGCTGCACCTGTACATCGGTGCCCGCCTCGTTCCCGTCCTCCCGGCGATCGCCGGCGTCCCGCTCGCGCTGGTCCTGCTCGCATCGGCGGTGCTGGTTCCGGCCGGCCTGCTGGCGCGCCGGCTGCTGCGGCCACCGGCCGCCGACCGCGTCACCTGGATCGGCATGCTCTGCATGGGCTGGTTCTCCACGCTGCTGGTGCTGACGGTGCTGCGCGACCTGCTGCTGCTCGCCGGCGCCGCCTTCGGGCCGTGGCCGCCGGCGTTGGTCGAGGACAGCGCCATCGCCGCCGCGGCGCTGTCGTTCGCGCTCACCGCCATCGGCTTCTTCAACGCCCGCCGCACCGCGCGCGTGAACACGGTGCGCATCGCCCTGCCCGACCTGCCCGCCGCGCTCGCGGGGTTCCGCATCGTGCAGATCAGCGACATCCACGTCGGCCCTACGATCAAGCAGGACTACCTGCAGGCGATCGTCGACCGGGTGAACGCCCTGCAGCCGGACGTGGTGGCCGTCACCGGCGACCTGGTGGACGGCTCGGTGGCGGAGCTGGCGCCGCACGTCGCACCGCTGGGCCAGCTGCGCGCCCGCCATGGCGTGTTCTTCGTGACCGGCAACCACGAGTACTACTCGGGGGTGCACGGCTGGGTGCTCGAACTGCAGCGGCTGGGCCTGCGCGTGCTGCACAACGAGCATGTGGTGCTGCAGCACGGCGACGCGCGCCTGGTGCTGGCGGGCGTGCCCGATTACTCCGGCCACCACTTCGATCCGGCGCACCGCAGCGACCCGGCGCAGGCGCTCGCGGGCGCGCCGGCCGGTGTGCCGCGGGTGCTGCTCGCCCACCAGCCCCGCACCGCCGCCGCGGCCGCCGAAGCAGGCTTCGACCTGCAGCTCTCGGGGCACACCCACGGCGGCCAGTTCTTTCCCTGGTCCTTCTTCGTTCCGCTGCAGCAACCCTTCACGGCCGGGCTCCACAAGCTCGGCCGTTTGCAGATCTACGTCAGCCGTGGCACGGGCTATTGGGGTCCGCCGAAGCGCCTGGGCGCACCATCCGAAATTGCCGAGTTGTTTCTGTCCCCGGAAGGCTGAGTCCTACAGGCCGGTGAGGTGCTGTCCGACGTGGCTGAGCTTGCAGGCCACTGAACACTGGGCTCATGGCACGCGCAGCTTCCCTCCCCTTTTCCCTCTTCGGCGCCGGCGCCTCGAACGTCATCTACCTCGGCGCCTCCCTGTGCCGCCGAAAATTCGAGCTTTTCTATCCCGAAGGCTTCGAGGACGAGACCTATCTCGTCGCCGAACGCAGCCACAAGGAACGCGCCCACCTGGAGTGGGACGCCGAGCTCAGTGCGGCGGACTTCCGCAAATTGCTGGCGCGCGGCGAGTTCCGCCAGGTCGCGGACATCGCGGTGCGCATCGAGTCGCGCGCGAACCTGCTGTTCTCGTTCGAGCGCATGGCGCTTCGCGATGCGGTGAAGTCGCCCGCTGGCGCCCGCCTGTTCGCGACCGAGCTCTACGCTTTCCTGTACGGACACGGTTCGACGCAGCGGCGCTTCAACGACTGGATCGAGGCCCTCTCGGACCTGCCCCAGCGCAAGAGCAAGGTCCTGACCTGGCCGGTGGCCACGGTGTTCGGCTTCATCGCGCGGCCGGACCGCCACATGTTCTTCAAGCCCCGCGCAATGCGCAAGGCGGCGCACCTGTACGGCTACGCGCTGGGGTACCACGCCCTCCCCACATGGGCGCAGTACCAGGACCTGATGACCTTCGCGGCGGTGGTGCGCCGCGACCTCGATCGCAAGTCGGGCTTCAAGGCGCGCGACATGATCGACCTGCAGTCCTTCATGTGGGTGCAGGGCGCGGCCGAATACGAGACCTGAGGTTCAGGGCAGCGGGACGCCGTAGCGCCCGGCCCAGGGCGCGAGCGCCGGCAGGATGCCCGCATGCAGCGACACACCGGACGCGGCCTGCGTGGCCGCGAGCCCGTAGGCGCGCTCGCCCGGCAGGCGCACCGGCCGCTTCGCGTCCACCGGCTTGGACGCACGGCACTGGCGTGCGACTTCGCCGACCTGCCGCTCGAAGGCCGCCAGCCCCGCGAAGGCGGCGGGATCCATCACCTGCAGGAACACCGTGGCGCCCCAGCCCTCGCGCGCGTCGGCGCGCCCGTGGCCGGCCAGGCCGCCGGTCAGCGCTTCCACCAGCAGCGACAGCCCATAACCCTTGTGGCCCGAATCCAGTCCGCCCAGCGGAAGGATCGTGCCCTTGGGCTCGTCGAACAGCACCGCGGGATCGTCGCTCGGCTGTCCATGGCCATCGATCAGCCAGGGCGCGGGCAGCTTGCCGCCTTCCTGGTGCAGGCGATTCGTGAGGCCGTTGGTGGTCGTGGACGTCGAGATGTCCACGGAGGCCGGCGTCCCGCCGGTGGGGAAGCCGGCGGAGATCGGGTTCGGCGTGAACACCGGATCGAGGCCGCCGAAGGGCGCGACGCTGGCGGTGTTCGGATCCGAACAGGCGAGCAGCAGCATCAGGCCCCGCTCCGCCGCGCGGCGGTGGTAGCTGGCGAGGCTCGCGATGTGGTGGCTGCGCCGGATCACGATGGTGCCCGTGCCCTGCGTCTTCGCCAGCGTCGCCGCCTGTTCCAGCGCCTGCAGCACCAGCCAGGGACCGGGCAAGCGGCGGCCGTCCCACAGCTGCGCCGCGGGCAGCGACGACAGCCGCTCGGGGCCGCCTTCGATCGTCATCGCGCCTTTCTCGATCTCCGCCAGGTAGGGTGCGAGCAGTTGCAGGCCGTGGGTGGTGTGGCCCATCAGGTCGCCGTCGACCAGCACGGTCGCAACGGCCTGCGCCTTGTCATCGGGCATGCCGGCCTTGCGCAGCAGCGCCTGCGCGAAGGTAGTGAGTTCGGCGACGGGGATGCGGCGCTGGCTGGTTTCTTCGTGCATGGTCAAGCCTGCGTGTACGCCGTCTTCACGGTCGTGTAGAACTCCGCCGCATAGCGGCCCTGCTCGCGCGGGCCGTAGCTGGAGCCCTTGCGGCCGCCGAAGGGCACGTGGTAGTCCACGCCCGCGGTGGGCAGGTTCACCATCACC
>NZ_DASVNN010000042.1:0-1726 GCF_036383835.1 Ramlibacter sp. | reverse complement strand
GCTTCGTCGCGCGGGGTCGGCACGAGCGGTTCGTACTGAGAGACGTCCCACTCCCTGGCCGGGCGCCGGCTCGCTGCGCGGCGCGCGTTGAGGCACCGGTTGGTGGCGATTTTGTACAGCCAGGTGCGCAGCGACGCGCGTTCCTCAGTGAACCCGCCGATGCCCTGCCAGGCGGCCAGCAGCGTCTCCTGGACGGCGTCCTCGGCGTCCTGAAGGGATCCGAGCATCCGGTAGCAGTGCACCTGCAGCTCCCGCCGGTGCGGCTCGGCCAGCTCCCGGAACGCCTCGCCATCCCCGGCCCGCGCCCGGGAGAGAAGATCGGCTGTCACCATCCTGCGCACCTTCCTTCCCGCACCACGTCGTCCCTCCGCCCCAGTATATACACCGCCCCAGTATATAGCCCCAGTATATACACCGCCCACGGCGCGAACTGGGCGGCTCGCGGGCGCCCAGTTTCCCAGTGCCGCGGTGTATGCACTACCGACCGCCGGACGATCCGCCCACCGGATCGTGCCGCACCAGCTGGAACCGACCCTGGAAGGTCACCCATGGAATTGTCCGCACCGGCCGGGCGCGGGGCGTTCGCCGTTCGCGATCGCCGCCGCGGCTGGACCCTCTGCGCCCTCGCGCGGCCCCGACGCCACCATCTCCGAAAGGACAGGAACACACACCATGCTCGATCCACGTCTTCAGCTCATGCTGTTTCATGCGCGCCAGCGGGAGCTGGAAGATCAGGCGGCACGCGACCGGCTCGCGGCGTCGCAGCGCGCAGAGCGCCACACGCTTGGGCGCCTGCTGACAGCGGCGGGCACGGCCCTGCTCGCGCTGGGCACACGACTACACGGCGCGCCCGCGCCCGAGCACGTCTCCGACCGGCGCCTGGTAGAGGCGAACGGCCACAGCGCGCAGTTGGACGCCGTATGTCAGCCGGGGGCGCTGGTGAACGTGCGCATCCCGAGGAGGAGCCCATGTACGGGAAAGCAGCCACCCGCAGGCAGCGAGTGAGAAGAACGCTCGCTCGTGTGTTCGCCGGCTGGCGGACGGGCTTGCCAGGGCCTGTCCTCGTTCTTCAGGCCGCGACCGCGGTCAACTCCTTCGGCACTGGACTGATCCTTCCCTTCGAGATCATCTACCTGCACCAGGCCCGCGGCTTCCCAACGGCGACCGCGGGGCTGGTCCTGGCGGCGATCATGGGCACGGCGGCGGTCGTCACGCCCCTGTCGGGTGCGCTGCTCGATCGTTTCCGTGCGAAGCCGATCCTGATCACCGGCAATCTCGCGAGCGCACTCGGCTACGCGGCCTTCGCATTCGTCGACCGTCCCTGGCAAGCCTTCGTCTGCGCGGCCGTCGGCGGCGCTGGGTTCGGACTGGCGAGCACCGCGAACCAGGTTCTGACCCTGACCCTGGTCTCAGCGGAGCACCGCGCCTCCTCGATCGCGCTCCGCCGGGTCGCAGGCAACTTCGGTCTCGGCAGCGGCGCGACGGTTGCGGGCTTCATCGTCGCTTTCGCCCATGACCTGCGCGCGTTCCAGGCGCTCTACCTCTTCGACGGCGTCACCTTCGCTGTCTTCGCGCTGGTTGTGCTCGTGGGGATCCCGAATCCTCGCCTCGCCAATGCCGCGTCGGCGAGCGACAGGGGAACGGGCTTTCGAGCAGTTGCTCACGATCGGCTCTTCCTCATCCTGATCGCCGCCAACATCGTGCTCGTGATGACCGGCGGCGCGCT
>NZ_DASVNN010000041.1:0-24819 GCF_036383835.1 Ramlibacter sp. | reverse complement strand
GTCCGTCCGAAAACAGCATGAGCCGAGAAAATGAGATCGAAACTGCCTGAAAACGCTGGATCCGGAGTGGCAATTCGCGTCACGTGCCGAATCAACGTGCCAGCAGTGCGTGCGAATCGGCCTTGTTCAGACCTTCCCTAGGATCTGCGGAACAAGTCATCGATTTCATCGAACTGCTCTGCAGCGCTCGTGGATCCGGTGCGATCTCGCCAGCCGTCATCGTCCCTGTGATGAGAGTACGACGATTGAAGGGATTCGAACTGCGCATCCAAATCTACCGCTGCAGCAATGCCCTTTACGTCGCCAAGCGAATATTCGACACCAAGTTCGTCAAGCCTTTCCTCGATGTACTGCTTGATCATTCGTGTCGCGGACTCGCTGCTGAAAGTAATCTCGGGCTCGCCGTATTCGTCGTAGCTTGAATTTGGCTCCAAATCCGCGAGCACGTCTTCGTCCGAAACCTCCTCATCGATTCGTTCCGTCAGATCAGCCACTGCCTTCTCAGAAATTGAGCCAATCAGGTCCGTTCCCGCCACAGAATCCACAAGCCTAGCCAAGTCAGCGTACGCAGCAATCTCGTCATCTGAGAATCCTGTGTCCAACAGGTCTTCCAAGTAGTGAGCGACCTTTAACGCGTCCACCGTCTGTGACGTCAGGCATCTCTGTAGGAAGATGAGCTCCGACTCGAAGAAGCCTCCGTGCGAAGTCGAAAGCACGTACGTGGCAAGATCCGGATGTACATTGAAGGCGCTCGGACGGCAATGTTCTGCCGTGTTCGCCGCATGCGAGAGGAATCCGGTGTCAAAGCCGGCGAATTGGCCCTCATGCGCAGATTGCAAGACAGACTGCAGAACCTCGGCTAGGTCATTGTTGGTTGAACTCGCATTTGAGCGCGCAACAAACGACGTCACTGCATTCTTCGACCTAAGAGCGAGTAGGCATCGGGCATTCTCGGCCGAGTCTTGCCCATAGCGTCCGATCAAGAAGTCACCAATCGAGGGATTGAACAAATCCAAAGTTACGACGTTACGCGCAACCGTTCGCGTGAGCAACGAGCCGACCAGAATGCGTGTCTGAACGCTAAAGTCTCGATTGCCCGCGGCACCTGCTGGCACGAACAAAACGTACCTCTCGTAGGCGGAACGGAGGCCCGACTCTGACAGCGGGCCGCCGTTGAACGCTGTCAGCAATACGATCGAGCGCCCATACACGTCCATCTGAGCGTCGAAAGGGTGTGCCCATATGTTCCGAGGGTCTTGCAGCGACGATTGGACATGCAACCAATACCGCTCTGGCGGCACATCCGTGAGGCGGGCCGGGTCAGTGACAAACGAGATTAAGCGCGGGTTGAAATTCTTGTGCGTGATGATCTGTCGGTAGCGCTTCTCTTTGTAAAGCACCTCCACATACTCTTCTGTCAACCCGGAATGCCATATGTGGTTGTACAGAATGTGCGCCTTATCTAGATTTTCGTACTCATCGACGCGAAGCAGGAACTCGTGACGATCAACCTTCTCGTTGTCAAAGTTGTCGATTAACACCTTCCCTTGATTCAAAATTTGTGTGCGAGAAGTCAATACGAATTGCTTCGTTCGATCTCGTCGCACACGCTTAATGAAGCCAACAATTGCATTGCCCTCATGTCCGGAGAGAGCCTCTAGGTAGTTTCGACCAAGAAAGTCGTCGAAATAAAAGATCTGCAGTTCCGTGGGCGAGTAGACACTCTCTGCCTCCTTTATGTCGTCCAAGACTTTATAGAACTGAAAACCTTCGCCTACGCTTTGTAAGCAGAGTTGTTCGGCAAGAGTCGTTTTTCCGACGCCAGGCTCGCCAGTAAGTATTAATACACCGCCACTCGCAAGAATCTGCTCTGCTCGCGCGTGGTTGCGAGTTTTCGCATAGCGCTTCACCATTTCCTGAGCTTCCTGCAGACTCGCCACGCTCCGCCCGAATATGGCGCCGTGCAAGATGCGAGCGAGAACAGTTGTGCTGGACAGCCAAAGCTTGTAGTGGTTTCGCTCAATATCGGGATTGGCGCGCAGCAGGTCGTTCAGATCTTCCCGGCCTAGGACATCAGCCGTATCTCTCACGTATGGCGAAAAGATACTTGCGATAGTTTCCTTGTTCGCCAAGCTCAACGGCAGCGATGTGGCAAAGATGTACCGACGGGGTTTCAGTACATCAACTTTTGGTCGTTCTTCGCCCTCCAAGCGAGCAAGCATGGCTCGCAGACCTGATTGGAGCCAATGCTTGCATTGCAGAATGCATTCGCCGGACTCGGCGGGGGCAAAAAATCGCCCATCGACCCCGCGATCCCTTCCTGGCTTGAATCGTTGAACGTGGACCTCTTCTCGCCTTCCCACCACCGCGCACACTAGTTCCTCGAATTCCTTGTCGTTCAGCGCTGAGAAGTCGTAGTCGGCCATGTGTATCAGGATACGCGAACCGGTAAGACTCCAAATGAGTTACCTTCCGTAGTCATCACTGAACTCTTCGGCGTCAATCGACTCAGCAGCAAGGATGAAGCGCCGACTCCTCTATGCCCTCGCGGCCACCACCGCGGCCGCCCTTAGCATCGGCTGCGCCACGCTCGATGAGCGCCAGCGCGTATGGATCTTCCAGCCCAGCGACCGCGCCTGGGGCGGCAGCGCCGGCCTGGCCGAGGGCATGCAGGAGACCTGGATCGATTTCCCCTCGCAGGTGACCGGCCGCGCGACGAGGTTGCACGCCCTGTGGCTCCCCTCCGAAAGGAACAAGGATGGCCCGGTGCTGCTTTACCTGCACGGCGCGCGCTGGGCCGTGGCCGGTTCGGCGCCGCGCATCCGCCGCATGCAGGAACTCGGCTTTTCGGTGCTGGCGATCGACTACCGCGGCTTCGGCAAGTCGACGCACGAACTGCCCTCGGAGGAGATGGCCTACGAGGACGCGCGCGCCGCCTGGGACTGGCTCGCGAAGCAGTATCCGGGCCGGCCGCGCTACGTGTTCGGCCACTCGCTGGGCGGCGCCATCGCGATCGACCTCGCCTCCAAGGTCGACGACGAACAGGGCGTCATCGTCGAAGGCACCTTCACCTCCATCCCGGACGTCGCGGGCACCACCCGGTGGGGCTGGCTGCCGCTGGGGCCGCTGATCACGCAGCGCTTCGAGTCGGTGCGCAAGGTGGCGCGCGTGAAGTCGCCGCTGCTGGTGGTGCACGGGGACAGCGACGCGCTGATCGACGTCTCCCTGGGCCGGAAGCTGTACGAGGCCGCCACCGGCCGCAAGCACTTCGTGCTGGTGGAGGGCGGCTCGCACTTCAGCACGATGTCGGTGGGCTTTTCGCAGTACCGCGACGCCCTGTCGCAGTTCTTCAGCCTGCAGTAGCGGCCTGCAGCGTGCGCAGCGCGGCACGCACTTCCTCGATCGCGATCTGGCCCGGCGCCGAAGGCGCGGAGCCGACGGCGAAGGTCAGCGCCGAACCGAACACGCCGCCGCACAGCCGGCTCACGGCGCCCAGTCCGCCCATGGACATGCTGATCACGGGAATCGCGAGCGCGCTGCTCGCCTGCAGGGTCGCCCCCAGCAGCCGGTGCACGTCCTCGATCGACTGCGGCATGACGGCGACTTTCGCCACGTCCGCGCCCAGTTCCTGCGCCTGCGCGAAGCGGGCCGCAAGATCGGCGCTGGCCGGCGTGCGCTGGAAATCGTGGAACGACAGCACCAGCGGCAGGCCATGGCGGCGCGTCGCGGCGCGCACCCGCTCCACGTCGGCGCGATCGTTGTCCATCTCGAAGTCCATCAGGTCCACCGCGCCGCTGGCGGCGATCGCCTCGTACAGCGCGACCACCTGGGCCTCGCTCATCGCGATCGGCTGGCCGCCTTCGCGCCGGGCGCGGCGGGTGAAGAGGATGGGGATGCCGCCGGCCGCGGCGCGCAGCTCGCGCGCCGCCGCCAGCACCGCATGCGCGTCGGCGATGTTCTCGAAGAAATCGACGCGCCATTCCAGCAGGTCGGGCTGCTTGGCGGCGACGGCGCGCGCTTCGGCGGCAAGCGCCTGCGGGCCGCGGGCGACCAGGGGAGCACAGATGGCAGGGAGGCGGCCGCCGGCAAGGGGCGCGCCGCGCAGGGCGATGGGACGTGGCTGCATGGCCACGGCATTCTAGGAGGTCAGTCGCCGTGCCCGCCAGGCGCACCGTCCGCCTTGGGATGGTCGACTTGCGGCTGCTGCTGCTGTTGCGGCTGCTGCTGCTGTTGCGGCGCGCCATTGGACGACGTGCCGCCATCGGTTCCGTCCTGGCGGAAGCCGAGCTTCTTCAATTCGCGTTCCAGCAAATCCTTGCGCACGGACAAGGGGAGCGTTTCGTTCGCCCAGGACCCCGTGTCGCGTTCGTCTGGCCCGCCACCAGATCGTGTACTACTCATGGCGTACATCATGGCTTGCGGTCGAGCCATCCGGCGTAGTCGGCACCGGGCGAAACGTGTGCGACGAATCCCACACGCCTCGCCGGGCCCGCTTCACGGTCCCGAATTCTCACGGCTGGTGTAGTCGGTGAACCAGGCGATGAAGTCCGTCGTCGCGCCCTTGTCGAAGACGGCGTCGGCGCCCAGTTCCAGGCAGTGCTTGCGCACGCCCGGCGTCGCGTAGCTGCTGAACACGACCACGCGCCCGCCCTGCGGATCCTGCTTGCATTTGCGGATCACGTTCATCCCGGCGCCCTGTTCGAGCACCAGGTCGACGATCGCGACGTCCCAGGCTCCGGGGTGCTCGGCCAGCCAGAAGTTCGCCTCGGCTTCCGTGCTGGCGGCCGCGACGATGCGAAACCCCCCGATCGACGCGAACAGTTCGTCCAGCAGGCCGCGCATGCGCTGGATGTCCTCGACCAGGAACACCCTCAGTTCCACGCATTGAACTCCATGACTCAGTTCGGGCCATTGTCGCCGCGCGACGGCGCACCGGGTCGGCACTGAAACCAAATGCATGGTTGCGGGAGCCCGCATCCCCCCGCAGGCCTTCTGCTAACCTCGACCGGATGCCTACCGATGCGCTACCCGCGCTGGTGGCGCTGGCCGGCCCGACCGCTTCCGGCAAGAGCGCCGCCGCGCTCGTCCTTGCCGAGCGGCTCGCTGCCGAGATCGTGAGCGTCGATTCGGCGCTGGTCTACCGCGGCATGGACATCGGCACAGCCAAGCCCACCGCGGCGGAGCGCGCGCGCGTGCCGCACCACCTGATCGACATCCGCGATCCCGCGCAGCCCTACAGTGCCGCGGAGTTCGCCGCCGACGCGCAGGCGATCGTCCAGGACCTCCGCGCGCGCGGCAAGCGGGTGGTGCTGGCCGGCGGGACCATGCTGTACTTCAAGGCGCTGTTCGAGGGGCTGGCCGCGATGCCGGCGGCCGACCCCGCGCTGCGCGCCGCGATCGAGGCCGAGGCCGCGATTGCGGGCTGGCCGGCGCTGCATGCCCAGCTCGCGCAGGTGGATCCCGTCACCGCCGCGCGGCTCGCGCCGAACGACGCGCAGCGCATCCAGCGCGCACTGGAAGTGTTCCGCGCCACCGGCGAACCGCTGTCCTCCTTCCACGCCCGCGCGACGGCCGCGCCGGCCCTGCGCGCCGACCTGTTCCTCACGCTGGAGCCCGGCGATCGCGCCTGGCTGCATGAACGCATCGCGCAGCGCTTCGACACCATGCTCGCCGCCGGCTTCCTGGACGAAGTGCGCGCCCTGCGCGCGCGCGGCGACCTGCACCCCGCCCTTCCCAGCATGCGTTCGGTGGGCTATCGCCAGGCCTGGGAAGCCCTGGACGGCGCGTTTCCCCTGGACAGCGTGCGCGAACGCGGCATCGCGGCGACGCGGCAGCTCGCCAAGCGGCAGCTCACGTGGCTGCGCGGCCTGCGCGATCGCACGGTCATCGCCGCCGACGCGCCCGATGCCGTCGATCGCGTTCTGCGCGCGGCGGGAGTGGCTGCCTGATGCTGCAGGTCGAACGGCTCGCCAAGCGCTATGGCGAGGTCGACGTGTTCCGCGATGTCTCGCTGGAAGTCGCCTCCGGCGAGTTCGTGGCGATCGTGGGCGAGTCGGGGGTCGGCAAGTCCACGCTGCTCAATTGCATGGCCGGGCTCGACACCTGGGATGCCGGACGCATCGTCATCGACGGCACGGACCTGTCGACGCTGGCCGACGAGCAGCGCGCGCTGTTGCGGCGGTGCAAGCTCGGCTTCGTGTTCCAGGCCTTCCACGTGCTGCCGCACCTCGACGTGGCGCAGAACGTGGGCCTGCCGCTGCTGCTGCAGCAGCGCCCCGATGCGCAGGCGGTGGAGCGCATGCTCGATGCGGTGGGCCTGCCGGGGCTGGGTCATCGGCTGCCGCAGGAACTGAGCGGCGGACAGCTGCAGCGCGTAGCGATCGCGCGGGCGCTGGTGCACCGGCCCAGGCTGCTGCTCGCCGACGAGCCCACGGGCAACCTCGATCCGGCCACCGCCGCGCGCGTGCTGGAGGTGCTGCGCGCGCAGGCGCGGGAGAGCGATGCGGCACTGGTGCTGGTGACGCACTCCGAAGCGGCGGCGGCGCAGGCGGACCGGGTGCTGCGGTTGCGCAGCGACGGGATGGCTTGATGACGGGGATGGTGGGCAAGCGAGCTTGCCCACCCTACGCCGGGTGACGAGAGGCGGCGGTCGCAAATCCGCCCACCGTACGGGCCCATGACGAAACGCGGCGGTCGCAAATCCGCCCACCGTACGGGCCCGTGACGAAACGCGGCGTTTGCAAATCTCGTAGGGTGGGCACCTCCGGTGCCCACCATCGCCGCCTCAACTCGGCGCCGAAAGCCCCAGCTTCTGCGCCAGCATCGCCGTCGGCATGGAACCCTCCAGGGTCACCAGCTCGCCGCTCTGCGGATGCTTCGCCACCACCGTGGGCACGCCGCCGAAGCCGAACTTCGTGAACAGCTCGGTATTCTTCTTGACCACGTCCTTCTGCGCATCGGGGACGTTCATCGCGGCGATGCCGCCCTGCTGCGCGCGCAGCGAGGCCTCGTGCTGGTCCATCGTCGCCGACGGGTCGGACGCCGCGAGGATCGCGCCGCCCTGCGAGACGCTCTTCTCGCCGATCAGCCCCACCGGGATCCAGACGAAGCGCGCCTGGCCTTTCAGCGGCTTGGCGGCTTCCCACAGCGCCGCGCAGTGCGGGCACTGCGCATCGAAGAACACGTAGACCACGCGGGCGGCCATCGCGGAGCCCACGTTGAAGCCCTTGGCGCCCCCTTCGATCGCCTCGATCGAAACGGGCGTGCCCGCGGCCGGGGAGCCGCCGGTGGATCCGGAAGGGGCGCTGTTTTCCTTGCCGCACGCCGCGAGCAGCGCGGTGGCCGCGAGCGCGACCGCGAGTTCGCGCCGCTTCATGCGGCGGGGGCGGCCTGCAGGCCGTCGAGTTCGGAGCAATAGTGCATCAGGTCCTGTACCTGTGATTTGAGGAAGACGGCGTCGGCCCCGAGCTTGCGGCAGTGGTCGCGGATCCCGTCGCTCGCATAGTCGCTGAACACGACGACCTTGCCGCCGCCGTGCCCTGCCGATTCATGCGCCCGCGGGATCACGGACATGCCCGTGCCCTGGTCCAGCACCAGGTCGATGATGGCGAGGTCCCATGCGCCGGCGTTCTCGGCGAACCACAGCTTCGCCTCCGCCTCGGTGCCGGTGGCATCGACGACGCGGAAATCGCCGACTTCGGACAGCATGTCGGCCAGTGCACCATGCACGTGCTTCATGTCCTCGACCAGGAATACGCGGATCGCCACGGGGCCTTGCCTCTCTTGTACTGCGATGCGATTCTAGTGTGCGTCAGCCCGGCCGTCCGGGCCTCACGCGCCGTCCTTCGCCTGCTCCAGGAGCTCGGTCACTTCCTCCAGTTCCTCGGCCGCCTGCTGGACCTTGCGCTCCAGTTCGGCGTTCTGCTTGATCGCCCAGGCCACGTCCCCGGTTTTCACCTCCGGGGGCAGCTCGCGCTCGAGCGCGCCGTGCGTCAGGCCCAGTTCGGCGCTGGCGACCTCGAGGTCGCGCTGCACCTGGTCGGTCTTGCTGCGGGCCGCATCGATTTTTCGACTCATGCTGTTCCTTTCCGTTGGCACTCCCTCGAGACTAGGCGGCCGGGAAAGGCTCAACCGTCAGTCCCGCCTGATCGGGCGCGCCGGAGAGGGCGCCTGCGCGCGGAGCGCATGGCCGCACGCGCGTCGGCGGACCACGGACGAAGCAGCCGCCGCTTTCCTACAGGACGTATTCCACGGTTTGACGATCATGGCCGGACGTTTCAAGGAGAACGACCGATGGCGACACGCGAAAAGGATGCCTGCGACCTGCTGGATGCGGACCACCGCGCCGTGAAGAAGATGTTCAAGGAATACGAGGAACTCACGAATTCGCGCGGCCGCACGGTGGCCCGCAGGAAGATGGACCTGGCCCGGCAGATCTGCCACGAGCTCGGCGTGCACGCCCAGGTCGAGGAAGAGATCTTCTACCCGGCCCTGCGCGCGGTGCTGAAGGACACGGACCTGCTGGCCGAAGCCGAAGTCGAGCACCAGTCCGCCAAGGACCTGATCGCCCAGATCGAGGGCATGGACGAGGCCGACGAGATGTTCGACGCCAAGGTGACGGTGCTCGGCGAGTACATCGACCACCACGTGAAGGAAGAGCGCAACGAGATCTTCCCCAAGGCGCGTTCGGCCCGCAAGCTGGACCTGGTTTCCATGCGCGACCAGCTGATGGAGCGCAAGGAAGAACTGATGGGCGAGATGGCCTGATCGTCGTCATCCCCGCGCAGCGGGGACCCAGATCGCGCGCGAACGAGCGCTGCCTGGAAGCACTGGGTCCCCGCCTGCGCGGGGATGACGACGTCGGGGCGGCATGCACAATCGCGTGCATGCTCGCCCTGCTCGCGACCTACTCCTGGCAGGAAGTGCGCCACCACGCGTGGCGCAGCGCCGCCGCCGTGCTGGCGGTGATGCTGGGCGTGGCGCTCGCGTTTTCCGTCCACCTGATCAACGCCGCGGCGCTGGACGAATTCTCCAGCGCGGCGCGGTCGGCCGGCGGCCAGCCGGACCTGGAACTGCGCGCGGCCCAGGGCGCCATCGACGAAGCCGTCTATGCGCGCGTGGCGACCGACGCCTCGGTCGCGGCGGCCAGCCCCGTCATCGAACTGCAGACGCTCGCTTTCACGCGTGAAGGCCAGCGCAGCACCGTGCGCGTGATCGGCGTCGACGCACTGGCCGTAGGCCATCTGGCGCCTGACCTGTTGGCCTCCCCGCGCAAGGGCGAGGACCGCCTCTCCGTGCTGGCGCCGGACACCCTCTTCCTCAATCCGGCCGCGCAAACGCTGCTGCCGGCGGACCGCGTGCGGCTGCAGGTGGGCATGGCGCTGCGCGAACTGCGCGTGGCCGGCACCGTGAACGCCGGCGGCGGGCCGCTGCTGGTGATGGACATCGGCGCCGCGCAGGACCTCTTCGGCCGCGGCGGCCAGCTTTCGCGCATCGACGTGCGCCTGAAGCCCGGCGTGCGGCACGAGGCGTGGCTGCGCGGCATCGCGCTGCCGCCCGGCGTGCAGGCAGCGGAGCCGGGCGATGCGAGCCAGCGCGTCAGCCAGTTGTCGCGCGCCTACCGCGTCAACCTCACCGTGCTCGCCCTGGTCGCCCTGTTCACCGGCGCCTTCCTCGTCTTCTCGGTGCTGGCCCTGAGCGTGGCGCGCCGCGCGCAGCAATTCGCGCTGCTGGGCGTGCTGGGCCTCACGGCGAAGCAGCGGCTGCGGCTGGTGCTGGCCGAATCGGCGGTGCTCGGCACGATCGGCAGCGTCGCCGGCATCGCGCTCGGCACCGCCCTCGCCGCCGCGGCGTTCTCGCTGCTCGGGGGCGACCTCGGCGGCGGCTACTTCCCCGGCGTGCAGCCGCGACTGCAGTGGAGCGGACTCGCGGCGGCAAGCTACGGCGCGCTCGGCGTGCTCGCGGCCCTGGTGGGCGGCTGGTTGCCCGCACGCGGCGCGGCGCGGCTGCCGCTCGCGCAGACGCTCAAGGGCCTCGGCACCGGCCTGCCGCGCGGTCGCCGCCATGTGCTGGGCTGGCTGGCGCTCGCGGCCGCCGTCGTGCTCGCACTGCTGCCTCCCATCGCGGGCATCCCGCTCGCGGCCTATCTGTCGGTGGGCCTGCTGCTGGTGGGCGGCATCTCGGTGCTGCCCGGCGCGGTGGGCGCACTGTACGACCGCGTCGCGCCGGCCGTGGCGCACCGCCTGCTGCCGCTGCTCGCGGTGGAGCGCGCGCGGCGCGTGCGCGAGAGCGCCGCGGTGGCCGTCAGCGGCGTCGTGGCCGCACTGAGCCTCGCCGTCGCGCTCACCGTGATGGTGGCGAGCTTTCGCCAATCGGTCGCGGACTGGCTCGACGTGCTGTTGCCCGCGGACCTGTACGTGCGCACCGGCAACAACACCGCGAGCGGCGACACTGCCTTCCTGACGCCCTCGCTGGTGCAGGGCCTGTCGCAACTGCCCGGCGTGGAACGCGTGCAGACCCTGCGCGTGCGCCACCTGCTGCTCGATCCGGCGCGGCCGCCGGTCACGCTGCTGGCGCGTCCGGTCGCCGATCCCGCGCGCGTCCTGCCGCTGGTGGGCGCAACGGCCAGCGTGCCGGCGAACGCCATCCCGGTCTACGTCAGCGAAGCGATGGTGGACCTGTACGGCGCGCGTCGCGGCCAGCCGCTGCGCGCGCTGGAGCCCGCGCTCGGCCCCGGCCCCTTCGTGGTCGCCGGCGTCTGGCGCGACTACGTGCGGCAGACCGGCGCGGTGATCGTGGCGCAGCGCGACTACCTGCGCCTGACCGGCGACACCCGCATCAACGACGTGCAGCTGTGGCTGGCCCAGGGCGCGTCGCCCGCCGACGTGCAGCGGCGGGTGCGCGAACTGGTGGCGCGCGAGAGCGGCAACGGCGACCTGGTCGACCTCGCGTCGGCGGCGGAAGTGCGCGGCATCTCGCTGCGCATCTTCGACCGCAGCTTCGCCGTGACCTACTGGCTGCAGGCGGTGGCGATCGCCATCGGCCTGTTCGGCGTCGCCGCCAGCTTCAGCGCGCAAGTGCTCGCGCGGCGCAAGGAGTTCGGCCTGCTGGCGCACCTCGGGCTCACGCGCCGGCAGATCCTCGCCGTGGTCGCGGGCGAAGGCGCGGCCTGGACGCTGATCGGCGCGATCGCGGGCCTGGCGCTCGGGCTCGCGGTGGCGGTGGTGCTGGTGCACGTCGTCAACCCGCAAAGCTTCCACTGGACCATGGACCTGCTGGTGCCCTGGGCGCGGCTGCTGTTGCTGGGCCTCGCCGTCATCTTCGCGGGCACGGTGACGGCGTGGCTCGCCGGGCGTGCGGCCGCAGGGCGCGACGCGGTGCTGGCCGTGAAGGAGGATTGGTGATGGGCTGGTGGGCAGCGGGGCTGCCCACCCTACGCAGAAGGGCGCTGCTCGTCACGCCTGCGATGCTGTTCGTGCCCGATGCGCACGCGTTGCCTGAGCGCACCATGCGCTTTCCGGCCGACCACGGCGCGCATCCCGAACTGCGGACGGAGTGGTGGTACATCACCGGCCACGCGGAAAGCGGCGGGCGCAGCTTCGGCTTCCAGGTGACCTTCTTCCGCTCGCGCGTCGACCCGACGCAGCGCATGCAGTCGCGCTTCGCGGCGAAGCAGCTGGTGTTCGCGCATGCCGCCGTCACCGACGTGCAGGGCGGCAAGCTGTGGCACGACGACCGCATCGCCCGCGAAGGCTTCGGCATCGCGGCCGCGGCAACGGGCGAGGCCCGCCTGCGCCTGCGCGACTGGTCGCTGGCGCGCGAAGGCGAAGCCTGGCACGCGGTGCTGCCGGCCATCGGCTTCGCGCTGGACCTGCGCTGCACGCCCACGCAGCCGCCGGTGGCGCAGGGCCGCGCGGGCCTGTCGCGCAAGGGGCCCGAGGCGGTCCAGGCGAGCTACTACTACTCGATCCCGCAGCTGGCCGTGGCGGGACGGCTCACGCTGCAGGGACGCGCGTTCGAGGTGGCGGGCCGCGCCTGGATGGACCACGAATGGAGCGAGGAATACCTGCACCGGGATGCGGTCGGCTGGGACTGGACCGGCATGAACTTCGACGACGGCGGCGCGCTCACCGCCTTTCGCATCCGCCGCCGCGACGGCACGACCCTGTGGGACGGCGGCTCGTACCGCAACCCGCGAGGCGAGCTGGCGATCGCGCGGCCGGGCGAGATCGTGTTCGAGCCGAAACGGCGCTGGACCAGCCCGGCGTCCAACGCGAGCTACCCGGTGGAATGGACGCTGCGCAGCCCCGCCGGCGTGCACACGATCCGCGCGGTGATCGACAACCAGGAGCTGGATAGCCGGCAGTCGACCGGGGCGATCTATTGGGAGGGACTGTCGGACCTGCTGGATGCGGGTGGGCGGCGCGTGGGGCGGGGGTACCTGGAGATGACGGGATACGCGGACAAGTTGCGGATGTGACCGGCTTCGTCATCCCCGCGGAGGCGGGGATCCAGGGCGCCCTGGGTCCCCGCCTCCGCGGGGATGACGATCACCGCACGATACCGCGATCGTGCAGCCGCCCGAACGCCGCGGCCTCCATTCCCAGCAGTTCCTGCAGCACCTGCTCCGTGTGCTCGCCCAGCCGCGGCGCGGGCGCCGCAGGCAAGCGCTCGCGCGCGGAGAAGTCCAGCGGGATGCCGGCGGCCAGCATCTCGCCCACGCCCGGCTGCGCGATGGTGGAGAACATCGGGTTGTCCGGCGAGCATTCCGGGTCGTCGCGCACGAGACGCTCGATGGTCTGGTAGCGGTCCCAGCACACGCGCAGCCGGTCGAACACCGGCGCCCACTCGGCCAGCGTGCGGGCGCGGATGCGCGGCGCGGCGAGGTCGGCGAGTTCCCGCCGCGCGCGAAAGCGGTTGCCTTCCTGCGAGAGGTCGAGCCCGAGCCGCGCACCGAGTGCGTCGACCTCGCCCTGGATCTCCAGCGCCTCGCAGATCGCGCGCCACTGGTTGCCGGTGAGGCCGACGATCATCACGCGCTCGCCGTCGGCGGTGGGGAAGTCGCGGCCGAAGGCGCCGAACAGCTCGTTGCCGTGCCGCTGGCGCGGCTGCCCGCGGCGCGCTTCCTCGAGGAAGCCGAGATGGTTCATCACCGCGAGGCCGACGTCCTGCAAGGCCAGCTTCACGTGCTGGCCCTCGCCGGTGAGGCGCCGGTGCCGCTCCGCCGCGAGCAGGCCCACGGCGACCATCTGGCCGGTGACCAGGTCCCAGGCGGGCAGCACGTGGTTGACCGGCTCCTCGCGGCCCGGTTCGCCCGTGAAGTTCGGGACGCCGACGCGCGCGTTGACGGTGTAGTCGACGGCGGATCCGCCGTGCCGGTCGCCCTGCAGCGTCAGCTGGATCAGGTCGGCGCGGCGTGCGCGCAGCTTGTCGTGATCCAGCCAGCCGCGCGGCGGAAAGTTGGTGACGAACAGGCCGGCGGCGTCGCCCGGCGCGCAGACGATCGCCATCGCGATCTCCCGGCCTTCCGGCTGCTGCAGGTCGAGCGCGACGGAGCGCTTGGACTTGTTCAGGCCGCACCAGAACAGGCTGGTGTCGTCCTCCGTGACGGGCCAGCGGCGGTAGTCGAGACCGCCTGCGAGCGGATCGATGCGGATCACGTCGGCGCCCATCTGCGCGAGCGTCATGCCGCCGAGCGGCGCCGCCACGAAGGCGGCGGCCTCCACCACGCGCATGCCCGCAAGGATGCCGGTGGACTTCATTCCTGGCCCGGCGCGCCGCCGAGCGCCCGCTCCATCAGGCTGCGCGCCACCACCTTGAGCGCCAGCGTTTCCTCCGCGCCCTCGAAGATCGACAGCACCCGCGCATCGACGAAATAGCGGCTCACCGCCGTCTCTTCCGCGTAACCCATGCCGCCATGCAGTTGCAAGGCTTCGCGCGTGACCATCTCGGCCGAGCGGCAGGCCAGCAGCTTCACGAGGCTGGCCTCCATGCGGCCCTCCCCCCGGTCCACGCGGCCCGCCACTTCGCAGGCGAGCTGGCGGCACACGGCCAGCCGCGCGCCCATGCGCGCCAGTTTGGCGCGCGTGAGCGGGAAGTCGGCCAGCGCCTGGCCGAACACCTTGCGGTCCTCGCCGTAGCGGATCGCCGCGCGCAGCGCGGCCCGCATCACGCCGCAGGCGCGCGCGGCGGTCTGCATGCGGCCGCCCACCATGCCGGCCATCGTGTAATAGAAGCCCTTGCCCAGGCCCGATTCGCCGCCGACCACGTTGGCGTCCGGCACGAAGAAGTCCTCGAACGAGAGGTCGAAGGAGTGCATGCCGCGGTAGCCGATGGTGGGGATCGCGCGTCCCGTCAGCACGCCGCCGCCGTCCTGCCGGAACACGAACTCGTGGCCCTCGTACGAGGGCTTCTCCACCAGCAGCAGGCTCAGGCCCTTGTGGCCGAGCGAGCGATCGGGATCGGTGCGCGTCACCACCATCAGCACGCCGGCCTTGCCGGCGAACGTGCACCAGGTCTTGGCGCCGTTCAGCCTCCAGCCGCCGGGCACGCGCGTGCCACGCAAGGCGAGGCCGGCGACGTCGGAGCCGTAGTCGGGTTCGGTGATCGCGATGGCGCAGAGCGGCTCGCCCGCGGCGAGCTTCGGCAGCCAATGCGCCTGCTGCTCGGGCGTGCCGCCCGCCACCAGCGCGCGCGAGAGAATCTCCGGCCGCGTGATCAGGCTGCCGGCGGCCGCGAGCGAGCCTTCCGACAGGGCTTCCGTCACCAGCACCATCAGCAGCGAGTCCTCATGGTCGGCGGGCGCGCTGCCGCCGTACTGCTCCGGCACCGACAGGCCGAACACGCCCATCTCGCGCAGCGGCTGCAGCAGCGACTCCGGTACGGTGCGGTTCTCGCGATGGATCGCTTCGGCCTGCGGCGCCACCACTTCGGCGGAGAAGCGGCGAAACGATTCCTGCGCCATGGCATGCGGCTCGTCGAGTTCGACCGCGCCGACCTCGCCCTGCGCCGCCACCACCCCGCGGCCGGCGGCATCGAGCGCCTGCGCGCCGGCGGCCGATTGCCGCAAGGCATCCCACTCCCTGGCATCGCGCCAGGCGCGCAGGGGCGCGAGGTCCAGCCCCAGTTCGAGGTACAGCGTCTCCAGCCGCGAAAGCACCGCGGCGGCGGCATCCACCGCGAACAGCAGTGCGAGCCTGGCATCCAGTTCGCTGCTGCCGGGACGCAGCAGTGCCAGGCCCGTCTCCGCCGCCAGCAGGTCCGCGGCCGCCCAGGCGAGTTCGAAGGAGGCGACCTGCTCCGCATCGAGCTTCCTGCCGCTCAGGCGGCCGTCGCCGCTGCAGCGTTGCGCGAGGGCGCCGGTGGCGGCTTCGAAGGCCGTGCGCAAGGCGGCCAGGCCGCCGCGCGCCGTGTCGACCTGCGCATGCAAGGTGTCGTTCATCGTCGTCTCCTGGCGGACATTCTGCACGCCGGCGCGTGTCGCGGTACTGACGGCTTGGGCCGTTGCGGGCGCAATTGATATAAGGACGGGACAAAAAAGGGAAGGGATGGCCATGAACAAGGGGATACTGCTTGCCAGCCGGCTGATCGTGCTGGTGCTCTGCGCGTCGTCGACACTGGCCCAGACACCGGCGGCGGACCCGCCCGCGGCGCTCAGCCCCGTCGCGCAGGCCGCGTACGACCGGGTGCGGACGCAGTTCTGCACCAACGCGAAGGTCATGGAGTGCCTGGGGCTGGAACAGCCGGTGTGCGAGGCCAACATCGAGAGCTACGTCGGTTCCTGCCGCACGCAGCCCGACCCGCGGGCGGCCGCCAGCAACGATTCGAATTACCTGGTCGTCTACTTCTCCGGCTGCGCCGTGGGTGGCGCGCTCAAGGCCGATCCCTCGCGCGCCGGCAGCTTCCAGAGCTGCCTGGCCGTCCGCCTGCGCCAGTGACGCCATGAAGAAGATCATCGGCATCACCCTGCTGGCCCTCTGCTGCGGCATGCACGTGCCGGCTTCCGCGCAGGGGACATCCACGACCACCACCGTGGCCCAACCCACGCCCCAGAAGATCGAAGCCGCCTCCGCCGGCGAGCTGAAGACCTTCCGCGCCTACGGGGCGCGCGCCGCGCTCTTCATCGCTTCCTACGTCCCGGCCGCGAAACAACCGACGCTCGCGGACGCCGACGAAGCCTTCCGCCTCTGGCAGCAGGACACCCGCAAGCGCCGCGCGAGCGAGAAAGAAGTCGTCGAGATGCTCGGCGCCTTCCTCGGCGCGAAGCTGGCCGCCGACTTCGGCATGGAATGGGTGGTGGTCACCGACGAGAACGGGCGCGACTATGCGGTGCGCGCGAACAAGCACGAGGCCCTGGCCTATCCTTTCGCGTCGGTGGAGAAGCGCATCGACAACCGGTCGCATGGCTTCCTGCAGGGGATCCACGATGCGGTGCAGGAACTGATGGAGAGCGGCGAAGCGAAGGCGCGCTGAGCACGTCATGCGACCTGAGGAGAAGCGCCATGCCATCCGCCATCTACGGAGCGTTCTTCTTCACCGTGGCGCTGCTCGTCACCACCACCTACTTCCTGCTGGGCGGGCTGCCCTTGCTCGTCCTCAAGCACGACGTGGCGCTCGACGCCCGCTTCATCCGGGGCTTCTTCAACGTCTACTACATGGCTGCCTTCTGGACCGCCGTCGGGGCGTGCGCCAGCTATGCGCTCTGGGGCCGCTTTGCTTTTGCCGCCGGAGCGGCCGCCATCGCGGTCGTCGTGACGCTCCTGCGCAAACACCTCCTGCCTGTCATGCAGCAGCTCGGAACCGAGATCGAGGCGAACGACGGCGGCGGCGGCGCCATCCAGCGTTTCCGCCGCTTGCATGCCATGGCACTGCTGATCAATTTCGCGCAACTGGTCGTGCTGGTCTGGGGCACGATCCAGCTTTCGCGGTCGGTGTGAGTGGACGGGTAGTGAAAAACGCCGCGGATTCATTGATCGCAAACCGGCGCCATGTTCGAATCGGGGCAATCAGCCATGCAGGGGGAGGCCGCGCATGAAGCTCGCGTCAGAACCACCAACCGAGGACGTTGTCCGATGAAGAGCTTCTTCGCCACACTGCTCGTGACCTGCTCGCTCGTGGCCGCAGCAGCCGACGCGCGTCCGGTCGATACCGTGCCGATGTACGGCCAGCCTGGGGTTTCGCGGCCAGAGGTGCTGAGGAATGCCGACGAGGACTTCATTCGGGAAGCCACCGCCGGCCTCGGCAGTCGCGAAGCCGCCGCGAAGGCCTGGCATGCGCAGGCGGAGCGCTTCATGCAGCAGCGCGACTTCGACATGGCGATGCGCCGCTACAACCAGGCCTGGCTGCTGCAGCCCTCCAGTTATCTGCCCCATTGGGGCTTCGGCCGCGTCATGATGGAGCGCGGGGCCGCCGAGGAAGCCAGCCGCCACCTCGAACAGGCGCTGCAACTCGTCGACGATGCCTTCCAGAAACCGGCGTTGCTGGCTGACCTCGGCACTGCCTACTCGATCCGTGCGCAACTGACCGCAAGTACCGATACCGCGGAAACCGCGCGCCTCTTCGCACTGGCCAACGACGGCTTCTCACAGAGCACCGGGCTCGATCCGAGCTACGCCAGCGGCTGGCGGCGTTGGGCAATCTCCCTGTACGAACAGGGCGAGTACGGCCAGGCCTGGGAAAAAGTGCGGGAAGCGCGGGCGCGCAAGGCACGACCGTTCCCGCCGGCTTTCCTGCGCGCCCTGCAGGCCAAGCATCCCGAGCCACGCTGAGAGGTGTCCCGTGTCCCATGGCTTCGAGGATCTCATCACCTCGCGAGCTATGACGGCATAGATGTGGACCCATCTTGCGGGACGGCGCGGCCCAATGAAGCCTAAGCTTGTCGTTCGGCCCGATGCGAAGATCACCGCGCCAATTCATTGCCCCCCGCATGAACACCCTCCGCCCAACCTGCACCTGGCCCCACACGGTCGCCGCTTGCGCCGCGTTGGTCGAATACGACGAAGCCCTGCGCCCGCTGCTCTCCCTCACCCGCTTCCTCGCCACCTCCCGCTACGCCGGCTCCATCGTTCCCCGCTTCTCCGGCGGCGTGCTCACCCTCGTCCGCACGCCGGACGCTCCAGCCGGCCAGAACGAGCTGCAGATCCGCTTCGATCCTGCGTCCCGCCAATTCCACTTCACCTACCAGCAGCGGCCAGACGACCCGAGGCCGTGGTCGCGCGAGTGCGACGCGCAGGAAGGGCAGGCGGTGCTGGAACGCATCTTCCACAAGCGGCTGCACTGGTTCCACGAGGGCTAGCGTCCAGCGCCGGGTGGCGGAAAAGCCGCAGGCCAGGCCGCGCGCGGGCGGCTTTCGTTGAGTCCGCCCCTCCCCTGTGTTCGAATCGCCGGGAATCCCCATGAAGAAAGCCCTCACCCCGCTCCTCGTCGTCGCCGTCATCGTGCTCGCCGCCATCGTGCTGAACCCCTCGCCCGAGCGTCACCGCGAAAAGATCCGCGAAGCCATAGCCCAGCGCAGCCCCATCGCCGGCGCCCTCGGCCTCGGCTCGATTGCCGCGATGGTCACCAACTACCACTCGCTGGGCGTCGCCTCGTACACCAAGGCCGGCGACAAGACCCTGTCGGTCGGAGCCTTCGGCCTGGTGTTCGTCAACAACTGACGCTTCGCTGCTATCGTTGCCCTGCGTGCCGCAGGGCGCGCAGGAGCAGCGATGAAACCCCGCATCACCCTCATCACCCTCGGCGTCGACGACCTCGAGCGCGCCGTGGCCTTCTACCGCGACGGCCTGGGCTGGAGCACGCCCGGCATCGTCGGCGCGGAATTCGAGCACGGAGCCGTCGCCTTCTTCGACCTCGCCTCGGGCCTGCGCCTGGCGCTGTGGCACCGCGCCAGCCTCGCGCACGACAGCGGCCTGCCCATGGGCGTGCGCAGCGCCACCGAGTTCTGCCTCGCGCACAACGTCGGCTCGCGCGACGAAGTCGACCAGGTCCTCGACGAAGCGAAGCAGGCCGGCGCCGGCATCGTGAAGTCCGGGCACGAGACCTTCTACGGCGGCTACGCCGGCTACTTCCAGGATCCCGACCAGCACCTCTGGGAGGTCGCGTACAACCCGCAGATGCTGCCCGAATGAAGACCCAGTACTACGCCGCCTCCAGCCTCGACGGCTTCATCGCCACCGAGGACCATTCGCTCGCCTGGCTGATGCAGTTCGGCGACCCTTCGGACACCAGCTACCCCGCCTTCATCCGCGAGGTGGGCGCGCTGTGCATGGGTGCGGCCACCTACGAGTGGCTCGTGCGCGAGCTCGTGAAGGACGGCCAGCCGGGCGGCGCGCCCTGGCCCTACGGGCAGCCCGCCTGGGTGTTCACCCACCGGCAGCTTCCGCGCGTGGCGGGCGCGGACCTCCGTTTCGTCGAAGGCGACGTGGCCCCGGTGCACCGGGCGATGGTCGAGGCGGCGAAAGGGCGCAACGTCTGGATCGTCGGCGGCGGCGAGCTGGCCGGGCGCTTCCACGACGCCGGCCTGCTGGACGAACTGATCGTGCAGGTCACGGCCGTGACGCTGGGACAAGGCAAGCCGCTGCTGCCGCGGCGCATCGCCATGCCGCCGCTGAAACTCGATTCCGTCTCACGCTTCGGCGAAGCCTTCGTCGAGCTGCGCTACACCATTCCCCGCAAAGGCCCCGCATGAGCGACGACCTCTCCCCGCTGCCGCCCACGCCGACCGGCCGTTACCGCCATTACAAAGGCGGCGAATACGAAGTGATCGGCGTCGCCCGGCACAGCGAGACCCACGAGCCGCTGGTGGTCTACCGGCCGCTTTACAACGACAGCGGCTGGTGGGTACGGCCGCATGCGATGTTCTTCGGCACGGTGGAGATCGACGGCGTGGTGCAGCCCCGCTTCGCCCGCGTCGAAGCCGCATGAGCCTGCCGCGCGCGAGAGGGTTTCCCCCGACGCCGGCGCGGCGCGCGGCCCCTATCCTCGCTTGGCGGCATCGCGTTGGCATGCCAACACCCCGCGCGGAAGGACCATGAAAGCAGGACGACGCCGCAGCGCGGCACACCACTTCCTCGACGGCCTGGTGGAAGCCGGCATCGAGCACCTCTTCTCCAATCTCGGCACCGACCACGTCTCGCTGATCGAGGCGATGGCGCAGTTCAAGCGCGAAGGCCGTCCCCAGCCGAAGGTGGTGCTGTGCCCGCACGAGAACGTCGCCATCCACATGGCCGCCGGCTATGCCGCCGTCACCGGCCGCGGCCAGGGCGTGATGGTGCACGTGGATGCCGGCACCGCCAACGCCGCGATGGGCATGCACAACCTGTTCCGCTCGCGCCTGCCGGTGATGCTGATGGCGGGCAAGTCGCCCTTCACCCTGCGCGGCGAACTGCCCGGCTCGCGCGACAACTACGTGCACTTCGTGCAGGACCCCTTCGACATCGGCAGCCTGGTGCGGCCGTACGTGAAGTGGGAGTACTCGCTGCCCAGCGGCGTGGTGGCGAAGGAAGTGCTGCGGCGCGGCCACACCGTGATGCACAGCGACCCGCCGGGCCCGGTGTACCTCACGCTGCCGCGCGAGACGCTCGCCGAGGACTGGGACGACGCGCAGGTGGCGAGCTTCCCGGCCGAGCGCTTCGGCCCGGTGAAGCTCGGCGGCCTGTCCGCGGCGGCCGCGCAGGAGGTCGCGAGCGCGCTGCTGCGGGCGAAGAAGCCGATCGTGGTCACCTCCTACCTGGGCCGCAAGCCCGAGGCGGTCGCGGCGCTGGAAGCGCTGGCCATGGAGTGCGGCATCCGCGTGCACGAATTCATGCCCACGGCGATGAGCGTGTCGCGCGAGTCGCCGTGCTTCGGCGGCTTCGATCCGTCCAGGGGCCTGGCCGGCGCGGACCTCTGCCTGCTGCTGGACGTGGACGTGCCCTGGCTGCCGAAGTTCACCCGGCCCGATCCGGGCACCCGTTTCCTCCACATCGACGTCGACCCGCTGAAGCAGGACTTCCCGATGTGGGGCTTCGCCACCGACCTGCGCGTGCAGGCGGATTGCGGTGCCGCCCTGCGCGACGTGCTCGCGGCCGTGCGCGCGCAGGCCGACGCCTCCTTCCGCGAGCGCGTGCAGGCGCGCACCGCGACCTGGGCGCGAGAGCGCGACGAACGCCAGACCGCGCTCGCCGCTGCAGCAGCGCAACCCGGAACGACCAACGCGATCTCGCCGGCCTTCGTGTGCGCCGCGGTGAACCGCGCGATCGCCGCCGAAGACATCGTGGTCAACGAAGCGATCCGCAATTCGCCCGCGGTACTGACGCAGATCCGCCGCACGGTGCCCGGCACGCTGATCGGCTGCTCCGGCGGCGGCCTCGGGTACAGCGGCGGCATGGCGCTCGGCGCCAGGCTCGCGCGGCCGGCCCACCGCGTGGTGCAGGTGGTGGGCGACGGCGGCTTCCACTTCTCCACGCCGACCTCGGTGTACTCCGTCGCGCAGCGCCACCAGCTGCCGATCCTCACCGTGGTGCTGGACAACGGCGGCTGGCAGGCGGTGAAGGAAGCCGTGCTGCGCGTCTACCCCGACGGCGAGGCGAGGCAGGCCAACGAATTCCACGCGCAGATCGGCACCGAGGTGCGCCGCTTCGACCAGGTGGCGCAGGCCTTCGGCGCGCACGGCGAGTACGTGAGCGAGCCGGAGCAGCTGGAAGCCGCCCTGCGCCGCTGCGTCGAGGCGGTGGACGCCGGCCGCGCGGCGGTGCTGCATGTCAAGGTCGCGTCGCTGTGAGCGCGAGGCCATCCACAGGAGAGTCCCCATGAAGCGCAAGCTGTTCGTCCAGACCTTCGCCGCGGCGGCCCTCGCCGCCAGCGCGCTGCCCGCGCTCGCGCAGGCGCCCGCGGCGGCCTTCCCCACCAAGCCGATCAGGATCATCGTCGGCTACGCGCCCGGCGGCGCCAACGACATCCTCGCTCGCATCGTCGCGCAGAAGATGGCCGAGGGCCTGGGCAAGGAAGTGGTGGTGGAGAACAAGCCCAGCACCGGCGCCATCGTCGGCAGCGTCGCCGTGGCAAATGCGCCCGCCGACGGCTACACGCTGCTGATGGGCGCGAGCGGCCCGATCGTGTTCAATCCGGCGCTCTACGAGCGGCTGCCGTACAACCCCACCAAGGACCTGGTGCCGGTGTCCATCGTCGGCACCTTCCCGCTGGTGCTGTCGGTCGCGGCGAACGCGCCGTTCAAGAACGTGGCGGACCTGGCGGCCTACACCAAGGCCAACCCGGACAAGTCGAACTACGGCTCCAGCGCGGCGTCCTTCCGCCTCGCGACGGAACTGCTCAAGAGCAAGACGGGCATCCGCGCCGAACACATCCCCTACAAGGGCAGCATGGAGTCGGTGAACAGCGTGGCCTCGGGGCAGATCACGATGACGCTGGTCGACTCCGGTCCCGCGGTCGGTCCGATCAAGGGCGGGCTGATGAAGGGCCTGGCAGTCACCTCGCCGCAACGCATCGCCGCCCTGCCCGACGTGCCGACGATGGCCGAGCAGGGCATCGACCTCAACATCCAGTTCTGGAGCGGCCTGCTCGCGCCCGCCGGCACGCCCAAGGCGGTCGTCGACAAGCTCGCGGCGGAAGTGCAGCGCATCGTGAAGCTGCCCGACGTGCGCGCGCGCATGGCCTCGCTCGCCATCGATCCGGCCGGCACCACGCCCGAGGAATTCGCGAAGGTGATCGCCACCGAGATTCCGCTGTGGAGCGGCGTGGCCAAGGCCAACAACATCAAGGCCGATTGACGCGGCGGCGGAGCCGTCCTACAAATCGCTGCCGCGTCCCGGCCGAAGATACCGGCTGGACAAAGAGAGGCGAACGATGGCCCTGCCCCACGCGCAACCCCTGGACATCATCAACGTCGCTCCGCTGGGCGAGAAGCTGCACGGGCAGGTCAGCACCAGCCTGATCAAGACGGAACGCCTCCAGCTGCAGCACCTCGTGCTGGCGAACAACCAGGACATCCCGCAGCACCACGTGGACGACGAGTGCACGATCCAGTGCCTGGAAGGCGACGTGGAAGTGGTGATGGGCGCCGGCGTGCGGCGGCTGCGGCCCGGCAACGTCATCGTGCTGCCGGCGCGGCAGCAGCACGGCCTGCGCGCACGGGCCGAGTCGGCGCTGCTGGTGACGCTGATCCTGAACAAGGGGGATGCGGGCGACCAGGGCGGCGCGGGGAATCGACGGGACCTGGGCAAGAACACGCCGGTCAAGCCGTAGCCACGTCATCCCCGCGAAGGCGGGGATCCAGGGCATTCCTGGACGCGCCGGATTCCCGCCTTCGCGGGAATGACGAAGGTCCGGGTCGAACTCATGGCAAGAGTGCCCGCACCGCGATCGACCGCACGCCCAGCTCGATCTCCTCGTCGCACAGGCGCTGGTGCCGGCGTTGGAGAAAGCGGCTCGTCGCGCCTGCTGCCGATCGGTATCGTGCAGGAGTGGGAGCCGGCGAACCGCCTGGCGTCCGAGATCACGCGCGAATACCAGACGGTGGGCGAGGTGAACAGCCGGTTGAAGAAGAACTGACCTTCCCGTCATCCCCGCGCAGGCGGGGACCCAGGGCATCGAGACGCGCGCGCAGCGCGCTTCCCGGGGCGCTCTGGATCCCCGCCTCCGCGGGGATGACGGCTAATCCTGCGTCAGCGCCGCGAACGGGTTCACCGGCTCCCCGCCCCACCAGCGCCGTCCCTCCGCCAGCAGCAGCACCTGGAAGTGCAGGTGCGGCGCATTCTCTGCCGCATTGCCGGTCGTGCCGACATAGCCGATCACGTCGCCGCGCCGCACCCGCTGGCCTTCGCGCAGGTCGTCGGTGTAGCCGGCGAAGTGGGCGTAGTAGTAGACGAAGCGGCCCGATCCATCGACCTGGTAGACGGTGAGGCCGCCCGAGCGGTTGCGGGCGATCTTCTCCACGCGGCCGTCGTCGGCGGCCAGCACCGGCGTGCCCCAGGGCGCCATGATGTCGATCGCGCGGTGCTTGCGGCCGAGCGAGCGGCACGCTTCGTAGGTGTCCCGCACGCGCGTGCGCGCGACGCCCTGCACCGGCACGACCAGCCGCCGCGCGGCGAGCAGTTCGCCCGGCGTGGGCGCGGCGGCCACGGGTTCCTGCGGTGCCGCCACCGGAGGCACGACGGGTGCCGGGGCGGGCCGGTCGCGGTTCGCGGACGGCAGCACCAGCAGCAGCGTGGCTGCCAGCAGGCCTGCCAGCGCGGCCCCAGGGTGAACGCGGATTCCGTCCATGCCTCACGGTAGCGCTGCAGCGCGGCCCGGCTTATCGGTGAGCAGCGGCCCTGCGTGTAGTAGCGCTCACCGGCCGCGTGTCGTGCCGGCGGCGACAAGGCAGCACACAGTCTTCACCGCCACTTTGCAACCGGCAGTCCTCGCGGAGCGTCACTGGCGCGTTGTAGAGGCAAAGCCCGAAGGAGGTGTGACATGAGGGAATCCGCGACGCCGGTGTTCCGGCTGTGCTTCCGCTCCTTGTTCGACGGCCGGGGGTTTGCGTTCCCCTGTGACGAGAAGGGCAAGGTGGACCTCGACCGCCTGAGCGAGCAGGCCCGCAACAACTACCTGTATGCGCGGGCGATGGTGGGTCGCGAACTGGCGCTTCCGGCGGTGGAAGCGAGCCCGGCCTGAGACTCAGGCCCGTTCGAAGTCGATGAAGCCCTGGCCGGCGTCGACCCCGACCAGCCGCACGCGCAGCGCGTCGCCGACGTCGGCGCCTTCGGTGCCGCGCACCAGCCGGCCCTCCACCAGCGGCGCGGGGATGCGCACGTAGGTGCCCTTGGGCGCGGCACCGGTCACGAT
>NZ_DASVNN010000040.1:0-31357 GCF_036383835.1 Ramlibacter sp. | reverse complement strand
CTGCTGCCGGCCACCACCTGGGGTGAGAAGGACGGCACCGTGACCAACAGCGAGCGCCGCATCTCGCGCGTGCGCAACGCGGTGCGGCGCCCCGGCGAGACGCGCGACGACTGGGCGATCGCCGCCGACTTCGCGCGCCGGCTCCAGGCGCAGCTCGGGTCTGCCGGCGCGCTCTTTCCCTACGCCGACGCCGAGTCCGTGTGGAACGAGCACCGCGAATCCACCCGCGGCCGCGACCTCGACATCACTGGACTCTCGTACGCGTTGATCGAACGTTCCCCGCAGCAATGGCCCTTTCCCGAAGGCGCCGCGCAGGGCCGCGAGCGCCTCTACGCCGACGGCGTCTTCCCCACCGCCGACGGCAAGGCGCGCTTCGCCGACGTCGCCTACAAGCCGGTCGCCGAGCCGCGCGAATCGCGCTATCCCTTCTCGCTCACCACCGGGCGCCTGCGCGACCAGTGGCACGGCATGAGCCGCACCGGCACGCTCGGCCGCCTGTTCGGCCACGTGCCGGAGCCGGTGGTGCAGATGCACCCGCAGGACATCGCTCGGCGCGGCCTCAAGGAAGGCGACCTGGCGCACGTCACTTCCAAGCGCGGCTCCATCGTGCTGCCGGTGCAGGCGAGCACGGAGCTCTCGCCCAGCCAGGCCTTCATCGCGATGCACTGGGGCGGCGAATTCCTGGGCGGCGTGTCCAGCACCGGCGAGCGCCTTTCGGGTGTCAACGCGATCACCACTTCGGCTTATTGCCCCATCTCGAAGCAGCCCGAGCTGAAGCACGCGGCCGTGAAGATCCTGAAGGCGGAACTGCCGTGGACGCTGCTGGCCGTCGCCTGGCTGCCGCCCGGCCGCGCGCTGGAAGCACGCGAGCAACTGAAGGCGCTGATGGAAGTGTTCCCCTTCGCCGCCTGCGTGCCCTTCTCCAACAACGCGCCGCTGGAACAGGCCGCGAGCCGCGAACGCACCGGCGTGCTGTTCCGGGCCGCGGCGTACGAAGCACCGCCGGAAGAACTCGTGCAAAAGCTGGAGACGCTGCTCGGACTCACCGGCATCGAGACCCTGCGCTACGCCGACAAGCGCAAGGGCCAGCGCCGCAGCGTGCGCGTGCAGAAGCACGGCGCCGACATGAAGCTGGAGGCCTTGCTGCTGGCCGGCGACACCAGCGCCGAAGCCTGGCTCAAGGCGCTGCTGCTGCAGGAGCTGCCCGCGCAGGCCTACGGCCGCCAGCTGCTCGCGCCGGGTGCCAAAGCGCCGGTGGCCGTGCAGCAGAAGGGCAAGCAGGTATGCAGCTGTTTCGGCGTGGAAGCGCCGGCGATCGAGAAGCACGTCGCGGCTTGCGGTGGCTCGCACGAAGAAAGGCTCGCATCGCTGCAGGGCCAATTGAAGTGCGGCACCAACTGCGGCTCCTGCGTGCCCGAACTCAAGCGCATCATCCGTTCGGTGATCCCGCTGGCGCAGGCGGCGTAGCCTTCAACCGCCCAGGTAGGCTCCACCGTTGACGTGGACCACCTGGCCGGTGACGAAGCGCGCACCGGGGCCGGCGAGCCAGCGCACGGCGTCGGCCACTTCGTCCGGCGTGCCGCGCCGCCCGAGCAGGGTCTGGTGCACGGCGTGGTGCTGCGGCCGCGGATTCGCGCGCTGGGTGTCGATGAGCCCCGGCGACACGCAGTTGACCGTGATGCCCTGCGGCGCCAGCTCGGTGGCCAGCGCGCGCGTCATGCCCACCAGGCCCGCCTTGGCCGTCACCACCTGCACGCGTTGGGCCGCACCCGTGTGGGCCGTGAGCCCGCCGATGTTGACGATGGCCGCCGCGTCGCCGGTCTTCAGCAGCGGCAGCGCCGCTTGCGTGCAATGGAAGGCGCCGTCGAGGCAGACCGCGAAGGCCTGGCGCCACGACTCGAACGAGGTCTGTTCGAACGGCGATTCGGCACGGACCGCCGCGTTGTTGACCAGCACGTCGAGGCGGCCGAATCGCGTCTTCACCTCGTCGAACATCGCGTCGACCGCCGCGCGATCGCTCACGTCCGCAAGGCAGGCGATCGCTTCGCCGCCCGCCGCGACGATCTCCCCCGCCACCGCCTCGACCTCGTCACGATGGGAACGGGCGTTCACGACGACGGCCAGGCCGTCATGCGCGAGTGCCAGCGCGATCGCGCGGCCGATGTTGCGGCCGGCGCCGGTGACGAGCGCGACGCGCTTCACGCGCAGCGCAGCGCCCGCAGGTCCAGCCGCGGCGCGTCGGGAACGTGCGCGAGCAGGTCCAGGAACTCGTCGGCCCGGTCCTCCAGGCCGCCGTAGGCACAGTTCGCGCGGAACTTCCTCACCAGGTCCTCGAAGGCCAGCGGCTCCTCGACCCCGCCGCGGAAATGCCCCTGGCGCATTTCGCGCACCTCGCCATTGCGCAGGGTGACGCGCAGGTGGCCGGTGAACTGGCGCGGATACGGGTTGTCGGGATCGATCACGTAGCGCACCTTGCCCGCGAGCGCGCGCACCCGCGGGTCCTGCACCACGGACTCCTCGTACTCGCCCAGGCCCGCGTCGTCGCGCAGCATGCCCACGGCAATCGCATACGGAACGCTGAACTTGGCGGCATAGCCGTTGCGCGGATTCTGCTTGGAGGCCAGCGGCTCCCACAGCCGATGCACGATGCCCTCGGCCGTCTCGCATTCGATGGATTCCACCTGCGCGGGGTCGAGGCCGCCCGCCACCAGCTTGCGCGCGCAGTCGATGTAGGGATGCGCCATGGTTCCGCAGGCGTAGGGCTTGAAGGCGATGTCGGCCGCCAGCCAGCGCGTGCCGGCGCCCGCGAGCATCTCGTCGAAGCGGCCCTCGTGCGTGCGGGCGAAGGCATGGAAGAAGCCGTGCTCGCCCTCGAACACCGTGCGCGGGCCGCTGAAGCCGGCCTGCGCCATGCGCGCGGCGCGATACCCCGCCTGCGCCGCCCAGCCCGGGTGCATGCGCTTGGTCCAGGCGCCTTCGGCCAGGTACTCGATGATCCCGGAGGCCATGCTCGCCGCCACGCCCATCGCGTCGACCAGCTGCTTCGCGTCGAGCCGCAGCGCCGAGCCGACGCCGGCGGCCGCGCCGATCGCGCCGAACACCGCCGTCGGATGGAAGCCGGCCTTGTGCACCAGCTTGGGCGCGACGAGGCAGAGGCGGCAGATCACTTCCGAGCCCACCGCGATGCCGCGCACGAGGTCGGGGCCGCCCAGGCCGTGGCGCTCCGCGGTGGCGAGCAGCGCGGGCACGACCACCGCGCCTGCGTGCGCGGGTCCGCCTTCGAAGGTGTCGTCGAAGTCCTCGCCGTGCGCGGCGGTGCCGTTGCACAGCGCCGCCATCGCGAGGCCGAGTGGCCGCGCGTGGCCGATGACCGTGCAGTCGCCGGGCTCGTCGCTCGCCTGCAGGGTGGCGCGCACGAAGTCGGTGTCGCGTGCCGCGATGCAGATGCCGGCGATGTCCACCAGCAGGGAGCGGCACACGGTGCGCATCGCCTCGGGTGGCTGCGCGGGCAGGCCCGCGATGACGTCGGCCAGCCGTTCGGCGACGCTGGGTTCGCTGGATGGGATGCTGCTCACGTGGTCTGCTCCTCCAGGGGGGTCAAGGACTTCTTCTTGCGCGGCCCGCGCAATTCCTGCCAGGTCGAATAGGCGGTCAGCGCCGCGGCCGCGACCAGCAGGCCGAGCGACACCTTGTCGGTGAGGAAGATCCCGTGGTGCCCGCCTGACAGCAGCAGGCTGCGGCGGTAGTTGGACTCGATCATGAAACCGAGCACCGCGCCCAGCACCATGGGCAGCATGGGCACCTGGCACAGGCGCAGCAGGTAGCCGAGCACCCCGACGCCCAGCACGAGCCCCACTTCGAACAGGCTCTGGTTCACCGAATACACGCCGGACACGACCAGCGCGAGGATGAAGGCGATCAGCCAGTGCTTGGGCCGGTTCACCAGCCAGATGCAGGGCGACAGGATCACCAGCCCGATCAGCAGCATCGCGATGTTGGCGATCAGCAGCCCGCCATAAAGCCCGTAGACCACGTGCGGCGCCTTCTCGAACAGCATCGGGCCGGGTTGCAGGCCGTGGATCAGGAAGCCCCCCAGCAGCACGGCCGCCGAATTGGAACCGGGGATGCCCAGGCTCAGGAGCGGCACCAGCGCCGTCGCCGTGACCACGTTGTTGGAGGACTCCGGCGCGGCCACCGCTTCGGGCGAGCCCTTGCCGAATTCCTCCGGATGCTTCGACCAGCGCCGCGCCTCCGAATAGGACATGAAGGCCGCGATCGTGCCGCCGCCGCCGGGCGTGACGCCTTCGAAGGTGCCGATCGCGCAGCCGATCGCGGTGGGCCTGAAGAGCCGTTTCATCATCAGCCAGTCGGGCAGCTTCAGCCGCGTCTGGCCCGCATCGGCCTTGGCCCACTGCGGCTCGCTGATCTGCACCAGCATTTCGGACACGGCGAACAGGCCCACCATGACCAGCAGCGGCTTGATGCCGCCCAGCAGGTCCGGATGCTCGAAGGTGAAGCGCGACACGCCCGACACCGGGTCGCTGCCCACCATCGCGAACATCAGCCCGATCACCGCGGCGATCAGGCCCTTCAGCAGGGAGCCTCCCGACAGGCTGGCGATCACCGAGATCCCGAGGATGCCCAGCGCGAAGTACGCCATGGGCGTGAAGGCGAGCGCCACGGTGGCCAGCGGCTTGGTCGCGACGACCAGCACCACGAGCCCGAACAGGCCGCCCACCAGGCCGGCCATCAGCGAGATGCCCAGCGCTTCGCCGGCGCGGCCCTGGCGCGCCATCTCGTAGCCGTCGATGGTGGTGGCGGCGGCGGAATTGGTGCCGGGCGTGCGGATCAGGATCGCGGGGATGGAACCGCCGTATTCCGCGCCCACGTAGACGCTGGCGAGCAGCACGATGGCGGTGACCGGATCCATGCCGTAGGTCATGGGCAGCAGCAGCGCCATCGCGATCGACGGCGAGATGCCGGGCAGCGCCCCGCCGAAGATGCCCCAGAGCACGCCCGCGAAAGCGGCCGGGATCGCCCAGCCGCCGGTGAGCGCGGCAAAGGCCTGCGAGAGGGCTTGCATGGCCTACCTTTCGAACAGGGTGCCGGGCGGCATGGCGATGCCGAACACGTGCACGAACAGCACCCAGAAGCCGATCCCGGCGACCACCGCCACCAGCAACAGGTGGCGTCCCGGCGCGGCGCCGGCATAGGCCGCGCTGGCGGCAACCAGCAGGCCGGTGGCCACCGCGTATCCGACCCAGGGCGCGAGCAGCACGTAGGCGGCCAGAATCCCGAGCAGGCCGAGCGCCCGCACGTGCGGCTGCAACTTGCGCGCGAGCGCCGCGTCATCGTCCTTGGCAGCAGGGGCGCGTCCCAGGCTGCGCAGGCAAAGCAGCACGCCGAGGAGGCCCATCGCCCAGCCCAGCACGCGCGGCACGCCGTCCGCGCCCACCGCATCCGACAGCAGGCTTTGCGGGATGCGCACGGCCACCTGGTGGTAGCCGAGCGCCACGACGACGGCGGCGAGCCCCAGGAAGAAATCCGCGCGGCGCGCGATCATTTGCCCGTGACCCCGAGTTCCTTCAGCGTCTGCGTGATGTCGCCGGCGAATTCGTTGGTGAAGCGCACCGCCTCGTCGTGGCCCATGAGCGTCGGCACGAGGTTGCTGTCGGTGTAGCTTTTCTTGAAGGCGGGATCGGCCATGACCTTGCGCAGGCCGGCTTCCAGCGCCTTGGCGGCCTCGGGCGACACGCCCTTGGGCGCGGCGAGGCCGCGGAACTTGCGCACCGAGATGTCGACGCCCTGCTCGCGCGCGGTCGGCACGTTGGGGAAGGTGGCCAGCCGCTTGTCCGAGAGCACCGCCAGGATGCGCACCTTGCCGGCCTGCAGCTGCGACTGCAGTTCCTGCACCTCGCCGACACCGATGTCCAGGGTGCCGTTCAGCACGTTGATCATCATGTCGCCGCCGCCCTCGTGCGGCACCACCGGCACCTTGACGTTGACCTTGCGCGACATGCGCTCCAGGGCGATGCGTTCCAGCGACGCCGGCGTCGCGGCGCCCCAGCGCGCCTTCGACGGGTTGCGCCGGGCGTGCTCGATGACGTCGGTGAGGCTCTTGAACGGCGCGTCGGCGCGGGTGAACACCACTTCCGGGTCCTCGAACACGATCGCGACCGGCTCCAGCGCGGTGTAGTTCACGTCCGGCTTCGACAGCAGGCTGGTCTGGATGTAGGTCGGCGTGGTGGCGTAGAAGATGCTGCCGTCCGGCTTGCCCTTGGCCACGTGCGCCATCGCCTTGGCGCCGCTGCCGCCGCTGACGTTCTCCACCGTGAAGTTGACGCCCATGATCGGCCCGAGATGCCTGGCCAGGTCGCGCAGGAACACGTCGCTGCCGCCCCCGGGGCTGGAGTGCGTGACCAGCGTCACGCGCTGGTGCGGATAGCCCTGGGCCCCCGCGGGCGCCATCGCCAATGCCGCCAGCGCGAAGGCGGCGGTCCGGAACAGGTACGACTTCATGCGGTCCCCCTTTCGGTCGCGGGCAGTGTCGCAGCGCCCCCACGTCGCGGCATCAGGGTAGACCCGGCCGGCGAATTCAGCTTATTCCCGGAGGTCATCAAGGCTCTGGGACAATTGCGCGTGGGCATCAGCCAGTACCTCAAGGAAATCGGCCGCGGCAAGCAAGGCGCGCGGCCGCTCGATCGCGCCCAGGCGGCGGACCTGTTCGGGCAGGTCCTCGATGGTGGGGTGAGCGACCTCGAGATCGGCGCCTTCTGCATCGCCATGCGCGTGAAGGGCGAAACTCCCGAGGAGATGTGCGGCTTCCTGGATGCCGCCCAGTCCCGCCTGCAACGCGTGCCCGCCGCGAGCGGCAGGACGATGGTCGTGCTGCCCAGCTACAACGGCGCGCGGCGGCTGCCGGTGCTCACCCCCCTGCTGGCCGGCCTGCTTGCCCGGCGCGGGCTGCCGGTGTTGATCCACGGGACCGCCACCGAATCGAGCCGCGTCGTGGTGCGCGACGTATTGCATGCCCTGGACATCCAGGTGCACGAGGCGGTGCCCACGGTGCGCGACGGCCAGGTCGCCTTCGTGCCCACCGAGGTGCTGTCCCCCGGCCTGAAGCGGCTGCTCGACGCCCGCAAGCTGATCGGCCTGCGCAACAGCGCCCACAGCCTGGTGAAGCTGATGAACCCCTGCGCCGGCGAGGCCGTGATCGTCAGCAGCTACACCCACCCGGAATACGCGATCTCCATGGGAGCGGTCTTCGAAATGATGGGATCGACCGCCCTGCTCCTGCGCGGCACCGAAGGCGAGGTGGTCGCCGATGCCCGCCGGCTGCCGCAGATGGACGGCTTCGTGCGCGGACGGCGCATCCCGCTGGAAGAAGGCCGCAAGGGAACCCTCACGGACCTGCCGCATCTGCCCAAGGAGGTCGACCCCGAAACCACCGCGGCCTACATCCGCGACGTGCTCGCGGAGCGCAAGGCCGTCCCCGACTCGATGGCGCTCCAGGTGGAACACATCTTGCGTCTGGCTACCCCATGAACACAGGCAAAGTCACCCTCGTCGGCGCCGGCCCCGGCGATCCCGAACTGCTGACCTTGAAGGCCCTCAAGGCGATCCAGTCGGCCACGCTGCTGCTGGTCGACGATCTCGTCGGCCGCGAGGTGGTGGCGCATGCCCGCAAGGACGCCCGGGTCGTCTACGTCGGCAAGCGCGGCGGCTGCAAGAGCACGCCGCAGGCCTTCATCGAGAAGCTGATGGTCATGGCCGCGCGCGAGGGCGAGAGCGTCGTGCGCCTCAAGGGCGGCGACCCCTTCATCTTCGGCCGCGGCGGCGAGGAGGTGGAACACCTGCGCGAAGCCGGCATCCACGTCGAGATCGTCAACGGCATCACGGCGGGCCTGGCCGCGGCCACCTCTCTGGGCGTGCCGCTCACGCACCGCGAGCATGCGCAGGGCGTGATCTTCCTCACGGGCCATGCCCAGAAGGGGGCGCAGGCACCGGACTGGAAATCGCTGGCGGCCGCGGCGCGCGACGCCCGCCTCACCCTGGTGATCTACATGGGCGTCAGCAGCGCTTCGCGCATCCAGGACGACCTGCTCAGCGGCCTGCCGGCGGCGACGCCGGTGGCGGTCGTGCAGCGGGCTTCCCTGGCGGACCAGCGACACGCGGTCACCACCCTCGGCGAACTGGCCGCCACCATCGAGCGCGAAGGACTGGCGAGCCCTTCGGTCATCGTGGTGGGCGACGTGGTGCGCGGCATCGCCGCTGCCGGCGCAGATCTCGCCGAACGGCGTCTGGCCCGGGCCTGAACGGTCGATCTTGCTGCAACTACGTAGTTACAGACTGTAGAGCAGATCCGAATAATCCAGCTGCCGGCGCGGATCTGCGTCCGGCTGGCGGTTGCCGCGCGGCGGCCGCCACGTCACAAGGAAACGTTGAGGAGCGACCGTGCTGGAACGGAAGAAGATGTTGCTGGGTGCGGCGCTTGCCGCGGGGTTGCTGGCCGGGACGGGTGCCCAGGCGGCAACGGAACGGGCCACGGCCAAGGAGGCCGAGACCATGGTGAAGAAGGCCGTCGCGCACGTGAAGGCCAGCGGGCGGCAGAAGGCCCTCGCGGACTTCAGCGACCGCAACGGCGTCTTCGTGGACCGCGACCTGTACATCACGGCCTACACGATGGACGGCACCAACGTCGCCCATCCGATCAACCCGAAGATGATCGGCCGCAACAACATGGAGCTGCGCGACATGGACGGCAAGGAATACGTCCGCGAGCGCATGACCCTGGCGCAGACCAAGTCCAGCTTCTGGCAGGACTACAAGTTCGTGGACCCGATCACGCGCAAGATCGAACCCAAGCAGATGTACTGCGAGCGCACCGACGACCTCGTGGTCTGCGGCGGCATCTACAAGCGCTGACGCCGGCGGCCCCCGGCCGCCCGGGATCATCGCGGCGCATGCAGGACGCGCCGCCCTCCCCCGCCCGCGACGCCATCGTCGCGGCTTGCGCCACTCGCTGCCAACTCCGTCACGTGTCATGCGCCAAATCGGCGGACACGTCGGGGACCGTGGCTAAACTGCGCCGCAAGAGGGGGAGTGCATGCTCGAAAAACTGAACGAATTCTCCGAAGGGCACGGCGAGCTCAAGCCGGGCGCGGGCCTGGTCACCGGCGTGCTGGCCATGGCGCTGGGCATCCTGTGCTTCCTCGGGGTGCTGGCCTTCCACTTTCCCGAGTACCTCACCACGCCGCAACTGCGCAGGAGCTACGACGTCGAGGTGCTGCGCAAGGTGCTGTTCGGCGCCATGGTGGTCGCGGGCGGGCTGAGCCTGGCCAACATCGTCCTGAACCGCTCGCGCTGGCTCGCGTCGTTCGCCTTTGCGCTCGTGGCGCTGGCTGCCTTGCTGGGCGGGCACAAGGTGCCGGTGAACGACTTCGCGGACAACACGCCCTACATCGGGCTGGACTGGTTCATCCTGGACCTGCTCGGCTCCTCGCTGATCTTCATCTTCGTGGAGAAGCTGTTCGCCCTGCGCCGCGACCAGCCGGTTTTCCGGGAAGAGTGGCAGACCGACCTGCACCACTTCATCGTCAACCACATGGTGGTGGGCTTCGTGCTGCTCGCGACGAACCTGCTGGTGCACAAGCTGTTCGGCTGGGCGGCCAACGACGGCGTGCGCGGCTGGGTGCAGGCCCTGCCCTTCTGGCCCGCGCTGTTCCTGATCGTCCTGGTGGCCGACCTGGTGCAGTACTGGACCCACCGCGCCTATCACGAGGTGCCGGCCTTGTGGCGCCTCCATGCGGTGCACCACAGCGTGAAGAGCATGGACTGGCTGGCGGGCTCGCGCCAGCACATCCTGGAACTGCTGATCACGCGCACGCTGGTGCTCGCGCCCATCTACGTGCTGGGATTCTCCAAGGAAGTGATCGACGCCTACATCGTGGTGGTGGGCTTCCAGGCGGTGTTCAACCACGCCAACGTCAGCGTGCGGCTCGGGCCGCTGCGCTACGTGGTCGTCACGCCCAACTTCCACCACTGGCACCACAGCCAGGACAATGAAGCGCTGGACCGCAATTACGCGGCCCACTTCGCCTTCCTCGACCACCTGTTCGGGACGGCCGTCCGCAGCGACCATGCCTGGCCGAAGGACTACGGCGTGCTGGGCGACTACGTGCCCAACGGCTTCTGGAAGCAGCTGAAGTTCCCGTTCACCTGGAAAGGTTGAGCGCCGCGGGGGCGGGATAATCCCGCCCCATGCCCGACTTCGACGCAGTCATCCTCGGTGCCGGCGCAGCCGGCCTCTTCTGTGCCGGGATGGCCGGGCAGCTCGGCGTGAAGGTGCTGCTGATCGACCACGCCGAGAAGGTGGCCGAGAAGATCCGCATCTCCGGCGGCGGGCGCTGCAACTTCACCAACCGCGACCTCGACCCCAGGGCGCCGCAGAAGCACTTCCTCGGCGGCAACGCCCACTTCTGCCGCTCGGCGCTGGCGCGCTACACGCCGCAGGACTTCATCGCCCTGGTGCGGAAGCACGGCATCGCGCACCACGAGAAGCACAAGGGCCAGCTGTTCGGGGACCACTCCTCCGACGACTTCATCCGCATGCTGCTGGCGGAATGCGCCACCGGCGGCGTGACGCACTGGCAGCCTTGCCGCGTCGAGGCGATCGCCCATGACGGCGAGGCCTACACCCTCCAGACCAGCCGCGGCCCGGTGCGGGCGCCGCGGGTGGTGATCGCGACCGGCGGCCTGTCCATCCCCAAGATCGGCGCCACCGACTTCGGCCACCGCGTCGCGCAGCAGTTCGGCCTGCGCGTGGCGCCGCTGCGGCCGGCGCTGGTGCCGCTCACCTTCGACGGCGAGGCCTGGCAGCCCTTCGCGCAGCTCGCGGGCCTGGCCCTGCCGGTGCGCATCGAGACCGGCGAGAAGAAGGAGCGGGTCGCGTTCGACGAGGACCTGCTCTTCACCCACCGCGGCCTGAGCGGCCCCGCCGTGCTGCAGATCTCCAGCTACTGGCGCGAAGGGCAGGCGATCCGCATCGATCTCGCGCCGGGGCAGGACTTGGCGGGCGAGCTGATGCAGGCCAAGGCCCGCTCGCGCAAGCTGGTGGCCAACGAACTCGCGCAATGGGTCCCTGCGCGGCTGGCCGATGCCTGGGCGCAGCAGGACCCGGCGCTGCAGCGCCCGGTCAACGAAGCGGGCGACAAGGCACTGCAGCAGCTGGCGCAGCGGCTGCAGCGCTGGGAACTGGTGCCGACGGGCTCCGAGGGCTACCGCAAGGCCGAAGTCACGGCCGGCGGCGTGGACACGCGCGACCTGTCGCAGCAGACCATGGAATCGAAGCAGCCCGGCCTGTACTTCATCGGCGAAGTGGTCGACGTGACCGGCTGGCTCGGCGGCTACAACTTCCAGTGGGCCTGGGCGAGCGCGAATGCCTGCGCGCAGGCGCTGGCGAAACCGGCCGAGTAGCCCGGGTGCGGCCCGGCAGAGCCAGCCCGGTTGCCGTGCTGCGCCGCAACGCTATAATCTCGGGCTTTGCTGGCAAACCCCCACCGGCCTGATCGAACTTAAGGTGGGGAACCCCCGGCTGGACGTCCTCGATCTTCGTCCGCCACACTGAATATTCAGGAAGTCATGACGACCATTCGTGTCAAGGAAAACGAGCCGTTTGACGTGGCCCTTCGCCGCTTCAAGCGCACCATCGAGAAGCTGGGCCTGCTCACCGAGCTGCGCGCCCGCGAGTTCTACGAAAAGCCGACCGCCGAGCGCAAGCGCAAGAAGGCCGCCGCCGTGAAGCGCCACTTCAAGCGCGTTCGCAGCATGCAGCTGCCGAAAAAGCTCTACTGAGCCCCGGCTGAACGCCCAGAAAGCCCGCCCGGGGACGCCCGCGCGGGCTTTTTTCATCCTTTTTTCACCAGGAAACAGACCATGGCCACGCTCAAGGAACGCATCACCGAAGACATGAAGGCCGCCATGCGCGCCAAGGAAACGGAGCGCCTGGGTGCCATCCGCATGCTCACCGCCGCCATCAAGCAGAAGGAAGTGGACGAGCGGGTGGAGCTGGACGACGCCAGCGTGGTGGCCATCGTCGACAAGCTGCTCAAGCAGCGCAAGGACAGCATCGAAGCCTTCCAGAAGGCCGGCCGCCAGGACCTGGTGGACAAGGAGCAGGCCGAAGTGGCGGTGCTGCAGGTCTACCTGCCGGCGCGGATGTCGGCCGACGAAGTGGCCGCGGAGGTCAGGGCGATCGTCGCGGAGCTGGGCGCCAAGGGGCCCGGCGACATGGGCAAGGTGATGGGCGCCGTGAAGCAGCGGCTGGCCGGCAAGGCCGACATGGGGCAGGTGTCGGCGGCGGTGAAGGCGGCGCTGGCGGGATAGACGTCATCCCCGCCTCGCGGGGATGACGATTACGAACCGGCCAGCTTCATGCGGTTGACCAGGATCGACCCCACCGTCTTCGCGCCGTAGTTGTAGGTATCCGCGCCGACCGCCTCGATCCCCATGAGCATGTCGCGCAGGTTCCCCGCGATGGTGATCTCCTGCACCGGGAAGGCGATCTCGCCGTTTTCCACCCAGAAGCCGCTCGCGCCGCGCGAGTAGTCGCCGGTCACGTAGTTCACGCCCTGCCCCATCAGCTCGATCACGAACAGGCCGGTGCCCAGCTTCTTCAGCATGTGCACCAGGTCGTCGCCGGGCTGCGTCAGGCGCGAGGTGAGCGTCAGGTTGTGCGAGCCGCCGGCGTTGCCGGTCGTGCGCATCCCCAACTTGCGCGCCGAATAGCTGCTCAGGAAATAGCCTTCCACCCGGCCCGCGTCGACCACCTTGCGTGCGCGCGTGCGCACGCCTTCCTCGTCGAAGGCCGCGCTGCCCTTGCCGCGCCGCACGAACGGATCCTCGCTGATGGCGATGTGGTCCGGGAAGACCTGCTTGCCCAGCGAGTCGAGCAGGAAGCTGCTCTTGCGGTACAGCGATCCGCCGCTGGTGGCCTGCACGTAGCCGCCCAGCAGGCCGGCCGCCAGGGGCGACTCGAACAGCACCGGGCACTCGCGCGTGCTGATCTTGCGCGACTTCAGGCGCGCGAGCGCGCGCTCGGCGGCATAGCGGCCCACCGCCTCCGGCGAGGCCAGCTCGGAGGCCGACCGCATCGACGTGTACCAGGCGTCGCGCTGCATCGCGTCGCCCCGGCCGGCGATCGGCGCGACCGAGACCGAATGGCGCGAACTGGCATAGCCGCCCCGGAAACCGTGCGAGTGGGCGCTGAAGAAGTGGCTTTGCTGCGCCGAGACGCCGGCACCTTCGCTGTTGGTGATGCGGCGATCGGTGTCGAAGGCGGCGCGCTCGCAGCGCAGCGCGATCTCGGCGGCCTGCTCGCTGGTGACGTCCCAGGGATGGAACAGGTCGAGGTCCCGCTGCTCGTCCAGCGGCGCGACCTCCTCTTGCTCCGGCAGGCCGGCCACGGGGTCCTGTGCCGTGAAACGGGCGATGTCGTAGGCCGCCTGCACGGTGCGCTCGATGGCCGGGCGGGAGAAATCCGAGGTGCTCGCGTTGCCGCGCTGGTTGCCCATGTAGACGGTGATGCCCAGCGACTTGTCGCGGTTGCGCTCCACCGTCTCCAGCTCGCCCTTGCGTACCGACACGCTCAGACCGCAGCCTTCCGACGCCTCGGCGCCCGCGTCGGTCGAGCCCAGCCGCCGGGCGTGGCCCAGCGCGAAATCCACCAGTTCTTCGAAATCGGCGCGGGTGTAGCTGAAGCCGGATCCGTCTTGCGCGGGGGTTTTGTTCATGGCGGGCTATGATACTTGCGCAATGCAGCACGCGACGGTCGCGCTGCCCTCTCTCTCCCGCATGTCCCGCAAACCCAAAAAAGGCTACTTCGTCCAAGGTCACTTCGTCGCCGAAGGCAGCGAACTCGACCTCCAACTGCGCGCCGAACAGACCGGCGGCGAGCCGAGCAGGACGGAACTCAAGAAGGAAAGCACCGAACTGCAGAAGCTCGGCGAAGCCTTGCTCACGCTGCGCGCCGAGCAGCTGGAGCGGCTCGAGCTTTCCGAAAGCCTCGTCACCGCGCTCGACCAGCTCAAGCGCATCACCAACTTCGAAGGCCGCCGCCGCCAGATGCAGTACGTCGGCAAGCTGATGCGCCATCTCGACGAGGACGTGCTGCAGGCCGTGCGCGCCGCGCTGGAGGAACAACGCGGCGGCTCGGCGCAGCAGACGCTCGCACTGCACGCTGCCGAGAAGTGGCGCGACGACCTGATCGCGAACGACGACACGCTGGACACCTGGCTGCAGCAGCACCCGTCCACCGACGTGCAGCAGCTGCGCGCCCTGATCCGCCAGGCCCGCAAGGACGGCGGCCCGAACCAGGACGAGGTGTCGCGCGGCCTGGCGCCGCGCCGCGGCCGGGCCTTCCGCGAGATCTTCCAGATGGTGCGCGACCACCTGGAGGAGCAGGAACATGGCTGACCACGACGCCGTCACGATCGGCATCGTCTCCATCAGCGACCGCGCCTCCAGCGGCGTCTACGAGGACAAGGGCCTGCCCGCGCTGAAGGAGTGGCTGGGGCGCGCGCTGAAGAATCCGCTGACCTTCCAGGAGCGCCTGATCCCCGACGAGAAGGAGCGCATCAGCGCCACGCTGGTGGAGTTGGTGGACGCCGGCTGCGCGCTGGTGCTGACCACCGGCGGCACCGGCCCGGCGCCGCGCGACGTCACGCCGGAAGCGACGCTGGCGGTGGCCGACAAGGAGATGCCCGGCTTCGGCGAGCAGATGCGGCAGATCAGCCTGCGCTTCGTGCCGACGGCGATCCTCTCGCGGCAGGTGGCGGTGATCCGCGGCAACACGCTGATCATCAACCTGCCGGGACAGCCGAAGGCCATCCAGGAAACGCTGGAAGGCCTGAAGGAAGAAGGCCGGCAGGTGGTGCCGGGGATCTTCGCGGCGGTGCCGTATTGCGTCGACCTGATCGCCGGGCCCTACCTCGAGACGAACGACGAGGTTTGCAAGGGGTTCAGGCCGAAGAGCGCGATACGCAAGTGACCGTCATCCCCGCGCAGGCGGGGATCCAGGGCATCAAACAAAAGCGGCCATTCGGCCGCTTTTTCGTGGAAGCCCTGGGCCCCCGCCTCCGCGGGGGTGACGGCTACTTGCCCACCAACTGCGTCAGCTTTTCCTTCTCGAATTCTTCCGTCGTCTTCGCCTCCGGCGGCACGCAGGGCTCGCCGCGGCGCTGGTCCGACAGCTTCTCGATCGCCTGCCACAGCAGGGCGATCTGGTGCTCCTGGCCCGCGGCGTTGTCGATCAGGCCCTTCATCGCCTGCGACAGCGGGTCGTCGTTCTGGGTGATGCCGTAGGCCGAGAAGCCCATCTTGGCGGCCGCTTCCTCGCGGCGCGTGGTGTCCTCGGCCTGGATGATCCGCGCGGGGATGCCCACCGCCGTGGACCCTTCGGGCACGGGCTTGATCACCACCGCGTTGCTGCCGATCTTCGCGTTGTCGCCCACCGTGAAGCCGCCCAGCACCTTGGCCCCGGCGCTCACGACCACGTTCCTGCCCAGCGTGGGGTGCCGCTTGGTGCCCTTGTACAGCGTCGTGCCTCCCAAGGTGACACCCTGGTAGATCGTGCAGCCGTCCCCGATTTCGGCCGTCTCGCCGATCACGACGCCCATGCCGTGGTCGATGAACACGCTGTCGCCGATCACCGCGCCGGGATGGATCTCGATGCCGGTCAGCCAGCGGGAGAACTGGGAGATGAAGCGGGCCAGCCAGCGCAGGTTGCGCGTCCACAGGCCGTGCGAGAGGCGATGGAACAGGATCGCATGCAGCCCCGGATAACACGTGAGCACCTCCCACTTGCTGCGCGCGGCAGGATCGCGGTCGAGGATGCACTGGATGTCGGAACGCAGTCGGCTGAACATGGCTTCTGAGCTTATGTCGGGCACAGTCTAAGGCTTCGCCCGCCGAGCCGCTTCCACCATGGCCTTGGCGACACCTCGGAGGATGTGGATTTCCTCGGGGGTCGGTTGCGCCCGGTTGAACAACTGGTTCAACCGGGGCATCAGCTTCTTGGGGGCGGCCGGGTCCAGGAAGCCGATCTCCACCAGGGCCTGTTCCCAGTGCTGCAGCATGCCCGCCACGGAGGCGGCATCGGCAGCCTGCGGCGCCACCGGCGAGGGCAGCTCGTAGCCGCCCAGGGCCATGCGCCACTCGTAGGCGATCACCTGGAGCGCCGAGGCGAGGTTCAGGGAGCCGTAGTCCGGCGAGACCGGGATGCGCAGCGCCATGTGGCAGCGGTAGACGTCCTCGTTGCGCATGCCGTAACGCTCGGAGCCGAAGAGGAAGGCGACGCCGTGCCCCTGCTGCGCGACCGCGCCCAGGTGCTCGCGCGGCGTGGAGGTCGGCGGCCCGAAGTCGCGCGGCGTCATCACCGTGGCGCACACGTGGGTCATGCCTTCCAGCGCCTCGTCCAGCGTCTCCACCGCACGGGCCTTCTGCAGCACGTCGACGGCGCCGCTGGCCCGCTCGATGGTCTCCTCGCGTTCCAGCACGTCGTCCCAGCGGGGTTTCACCAGCACCAGGTCGTCGAAGCCCATCACCTTGAGGGCGCGGGCGGCCGCGCCGACGTTGCCGGCGTGGCTGGGTTGGATCAGGACGAAGCGGGTGCGCATCGCCGTATTGTCCGGTAGGTGGTTGGACGTAGGACGGGCAACCTCAAGCCCCTTCGGCACGCGCCTGACACCCGACCGGTAAAATCGCGGCTAACTTGTGCATTCCGCATCGTCGGCGTGCGTCCCGTCCCTTCGTGGACGAAGCTCTTGAACAACATGTCGTCCAACCAGCACCCCATGCTCAACATGGCCGTCAAGGCCGCTCGCGCCGCCGGCGCGATCATCAACCGGGCCGCCCTCGACGTCGAGGCCGTCCGCATCTCGCAGAAGCAGACCAACGACTTCGTCACCGAGATCGACCACGCCGCCGAAGCCGCGGTCATCGAGACCCTGCTGGGCGCCTACCCGGACCACGGCATCTGGGCCGAGGAATCGGGCCGCGAGCACGGCAGGGCGGGCTCCGATCACGTCTGGCTGATCGACCCCCTGGACGGCACCACCAACTTCATCCACGGCTTCCCGGTCTACTGCGTCAGCATCGCGCTGCTGGTGCGGGGCCGCGTCGAGCAGGCCGTGGTCTACGACCCGACCCGCAACGACCTCTTCACCGCCACCCGGGGCCGCGGCGCCTACCTCAACGACCGCCGCATCCGCGTGAGCAAGCGCATCCAGCTGAAGGAGTCGCTGATCTCCACCGGCTTCCCCTTCCGCCCGGGCGACAACTTCAACGTCTACCTGCGCATGATGGCCGACGTCATGAAGCGCACCGCCGGCCTGCGCCGCCCCGGCGCCGCCGCGCTGGACCTCGCCTACGTCGCCGCCGGCTTCACCGAAGGCTTCTTCGAGACCGGCCTGTCGCCGTGGGACGTCGCCGCCGGTTCGCTGCTGGTGACGGAAGCCGGCGGCCTGATCGGCAACTTCACCGGCGAAGCCGACTTCCTCGAGCAGCGCGAATGCGTCGCCGGCAACCCGAAGATCTACGGCCAGCTGGTGAAGATCCTGGGCAAGTACAGCAAGTTCGCCAGCGCCGGCGAGAAGGCCGACCTGCGCCAGAGCACCCCCGTCCTGGTGGAACCCACCCTGGAACCCGGCACGCAGGCGGACGACCCGCCGCCCGAAGAAGCGCACTGACGCCCGCATGCTGCAGCACCTCGAGCAGGATCCGACCTGGATGCTGACCCTGGTGACCGCGCTGGTCGCGGCGCTCGGGGCTGTCGCGGTGCACGTCGCGGGGCGCGCGGTGCTGCGGCGCATGACGCGCCACTCGATCGTCCTCACCGCCATGCTGCGCGACACCGAGCGGGCCGGCGCCCTGCTGCTGCCGCTGCTCGCCATGCAGGTGGTCTGGGGCGCGGCGCCGGACGACATGGCCTACATCCGCGTCGTGCGGCACGTGAACGGCCTGCTGCTGCTCGCGGCGGCCACCTGGTTCGCCATCCGGGCGATCTCCGGCCTCGCCGAAGGCGTGATCTCGCGCCATCCGATCTACATCGAGGACAACCTGCAGGCGCGGCGCATCGCCACGCAGACGCGGGTGCTGGCGCGCAGCGGAATGGTGGTGATCCTGATCGCCGGCATCGCGATGGCGCTCATGACCTTCCCCGGCGCGCGGCAGCTCGGCGCGAGCCTGCTGGCGTCGGCGGGCGTGCTGGGCATCATCGGCGGCCTCGCGGCCAAGCCGGTGTTCAGCAACCTGATCGCCGGCCTGCAACTGGCGCTGGCGCAGCCGATCCGCCTCGACGACGTGCTGATCGTCAACGGCGAGTGGGGCAAGGTGGAGGAAATCACCGGCACCTACGTGGTGCTGAAGATCTGGGACGAGCGGCGGCTGATCGTGCCGCTCACGTGGTTCATCGAGAACCCGTTCCAGAACTGGACGCGCACCGGCTCCGAGATCATCGGCACGCTGTTCATGTACGTGGACTACCTCTGCCCGGTCGAGCCGATCCGCGCCGAGGCGCAGCGGCTGGCGGAGGCGGCGGCGGAATGGGACCGCCGCGTGTTCAACCTGCAGGTGACCGACGTCACCGACCGCGCCGTCCAGCTGCGCGTGATCGTGTCCTCGCGCGACGCCGGCCGGAACTTCGACCTGCGCTGCAAGCTGCGGGAAGGCCTGCTCGCCTTCCTGGCGCGCGAGTATCCGCAGAACCTGCCGCAGTTCCGCATTCCGGCGCTGCCCGCCCCGCCCTGATCCGGGGCGCCCGCCGGTCCCGGAGGCCCCCCGGCAACCGCGGGCTGTGCGAGGATCCCGGCCATGCGAGGCATGCTCATCGCCTTCCGGGTCGCGCACGCGCTGATGGCGGTGCTGTTCGCCGTGGCCGCCCTGGTGCTGATGGCGATCGCCGCCTCGCTCGGCTGGTCGTCCCTGGACCATGGCCTCGACAAGCGCTCCGGCCAGGAAATGATCGAGGCGGTGGGTATCCTCACCGCGGCGGTCGTGGCCCTGCAGATCTCGCAGACCCTCGCCGAAGAGGAGGTCGTGCGCAGCGTGCAGGTCAGCGCGCCGACGCGGGTGCGCCGCTATCTTTCCCGCTTCATCGTCGTGGTGGTCGTGGCCCTGTCGATCGAAGGCCTGGTGGCCACCTTCAAGGCGGTGAACCAGGACATCTCGCACCTGACCCATGCGGCGGCCGTGCTGCTGGCCACCGCCGCCCTGCTGACCGCCTGGGGCATCTTCGTGCGCCTGAACCGGGCCGCCGAGGAACTGGAGCCCGAAGCGATGCGGGAGGCGCAACGCGAGGACGACAAATTCCAGAGGTGAAGGCCGGCGTCCCATCGCTGCGCGGGGCCCCGGAGGGCGCCGCCTCCGGCACCCGGATAATCGCGCCTGCATGTCGCAGAATCCCGCCCTCCCCGACCTGAGCAAACACACCCCCATGATGGCCCAGTACCTGGGCATCAAGGCGGAGTACCCCGGCACGCTCGTGTTCTACCGCATGGGCGACTTCTACGAGCTGTTCTACGACGACGCCGAGAAGGCCGCGCGGCTGCTCGAGATCACGCTGACCCGCCGCGGCATGTCGGCCGGCGAACCGGTGGTGATGGCCGGCGTGCCCTTCCACTCCGTCGACGGCTACCTGGCGCGCCTGATCAAGTGCGGCGAATCGGTCGCGATCTGCGAGCAGGTCGGCGAAGTCGGCGCCGGCAAGGGCCCGGTGGAGCGCAAGGTGGTCCGGGTGGTCACGCCCGGCACGCTGACCGACAGCGAGCTCCTGAACGACAAGTCCGAGGCCGTGCTGCTGGCCCTGCACCAGGGCAGCAAGCACAAGGTGGGCCTCGCCTGGCTGGCGGTGACGCAGGGCTCCCTGCAACTGGCCGAATGCGACGCCGACGACCTGCAGGAATGGATCGCGCGCGTGGCGCCCAGCGAGATCCTGCACAGCACCGACGTCACGCCGCTGTTCGCGCAGCGGCTGCAGGCCTTCCGCGCCGTACCGATCACCCAGCGCCCGGCCTTCCAGTTCGACGGCGGCCTCGGCCAGCGCAAGCTGCTGGAGCAGCTGAAGGCGGCATCGCTGTCCGCCTGGGGCGCCGAGGAAGTCGCGCACGCGCACGCGGCCGCCGCGGCGCTGCTCGCCTATGCCGAACACACGCAGGGCCGTGCGCTGTCGCACGTGCAGAGCCTGCAGGTGGTGCGCGACGGCGAACGCATCGAACTGCCGCCGGCCACCCGGCGCAACCTGGAACTGGTGCAGACGCTGCGCGGCGAGGACAGCCCCACGGTGTTCTCGCTGCTGGACACCTGCATGACCGGCATGGGCAGCCGCCTGCTCAAGTCCTGGCTGCTGGAGCCGCTGCGCGACCGCGCCGTGGCCACGCAGCGGCTGGATGCGATCACCGGCCTGCGCGAGAACCTCTGGCAGAAGCTGCGCGCCGAGCTGAAGGGCGTGAGCGACGTCGAGCGCATCACGGCGCGCATCGCGCTGCGCCAGGTGCGTCCGCGCGAGCTGGTGGGCCTGCAACTGGCACTGGCGAAATCCAGGCAGCTCGCGGCGATGCTGCAGGGCCTGCCCGGCCTGCTGTCCAACGCCGCGCACGACCTGCAGCCGCCCACCGGCTGCGCCGAGCGCCTCGCCTCCACCCTGAAGGACGATCCCGCGGCGCTGGTGCGCGACGGCGGCGTGATCGCCACCGGCCACGATGCCGATCTCGACGAGCTGCGCGCGATCCAGGACAACTGCGACGGTTTCCTGCTGGAGCTGGAAACCCGCGAGCGGGTCCGCAGCGGCATCGCCAACCTGCGCGTTCAGTACAACAAGGTGCACGGCTTCTACATCGAGGTCACGCAGGGCCAGCTGGACAAGGTGCCGGAAGACTACCGCCGGCGCCAGACGCTCAAGAACGCCGAGCGCTTCATCACGCCGGAACTCAAGACCTTCGAGGACAAGGCGCTGTCGGCGCAGGAGCGGGCGCTGGCGCGCGAGAAGTGGCTGTTCGAACAGCTGCTCGATGCGCTGCAGGACCACGTCCCCGCGCTTACCCGCCTGGCGCGCGCTCTGGCCACGCTGGATGCGCTGTGCGCCCTGGCCGAACGCTCACTGACGCTCAACTGGTGCTGTCCCGCGTTCACCAGGGAACCCGGCATCGAGATCGCGCAGGGCCGCCACCCCGTGGTGGAGGCGCGGCTGGCGGAAACGACCGGCGGCCAGTTCATCCCGAACGACACGCGCCTCGGCCCCAAGCAGCGCATGCAGGTGATCACCGGCCCCAACATGGGCGGCAAGTCGACCTACATGCGGCAGGTGGCGCTGATCAGCCTGCTGGCGGCGATGGGTTCCTATGTTCCGGCGCAGGCCTGCCGCCTCGGCCCCATGGATGCGATCCACACGCGCATCGGCGCGGCCGACGACCTCGCGAACGCGCAATCCACCTTCATGCTGGAGATGACCGAAGGCGCGCAGATCCTGCACGGCGCCACCGCGCAGAGCCTGGTGCTGATGGACGAGATCGGCCGCGGCACCTCCACCTTCGACGGCCTGGCGCTGGCGTCCGGCATCGCCGCGCACCTGCACGACAGGACGCAGGCCTTCACGCTGTTCGCCACGCACTACTTCGAGCTGACCGAGTTTCCGGCGAAGCACCACTGCGCGGTCAACGTGCACGTGGGCGCCACCGAGTCCGGCACCGACATCGTGTTCCTGCACGAGATCCAGCCGGGGCCGGCCAGCCGCAGCTACGGCATCCAGGTGGCCAGGCTGGCGGGCATGCCCACCGGCGTGGTGAACCATGCGCGGCACGCCCTGGCCGCGCTGGAGAAGCACCAGGAAGAAAGCCGCGAGCAGGTAGACTTGTTCGCACCGCCCCCGGCCGCCGAGGCAGCCGCCCCGACGAAGCTGGAGGCCGCGCTGGCCGCGCTCGATCCCGATGCGCTGGCGCCGCGCGACGCCCTCGACGCCTTGTACACGCTGAAAAAACTCATACAACCATGACTTACTGCGTCGGCATCAAGCTCAATGCGGGCCTGGTGTTCCTGTCCGACTCGCGCACCAACGCGGGCGTGGACAACATCAGCACCTTCCGCAAGATGATCATCTACGAGCGTCCCGGCGACCGCTTCATGGTGCTGCTGTCGGCCGGCAACCTGAGCATCTCGCAGTCGGTGCGCGAGATCCTGCAGGTGGAGCAGCTCAAGGAATCGCCCGAGGCCGAGCCGCTGACGATCTGGAACGCGCCGAGCATGTTCGACGCCTGCCGCGTGCTGGGCCAGGCGGTGCGGCACGTCTACGACCGCGACGCGGAGTCGCTGCAGCACGCCGGCGTGGAGTTCAACGTCAACCTGATCTTCGGCGGCCAGATCCGCGGCGAAGGCATGCGCCTGTTCCAGGTGTATTCCGCCGGCAACTTCATCGAGGCCACCTCCGAGACGCCCTATTTCCAGGTCGGCGAATACAAGTACGGCAAGCCGGTGCTCGATCGCGTGCTGGTCCCCGAGACCGACCTCGACGAGGCGGCCAAGTGCGCGCTGGTGTCGATGGATTCGACGATGAAGTCGAACCTGTCCGTGGGCCCGCCGCTCGACCTCGTGGTGTACGAGGCGAACCGCTTCGAGACCGACAAGATCGTGTGCATCGACATGCAGAACCCGTACTTCCGCATGCTGCACTCCGGCTGGGGCCAGAAGCTGCGCGAGGTGTTCGACAGCCTGGACGACCCGGTGTGGGACGAGACGCATACGGACATCCCCTTGCGCACGCAGGCGAGCGGGCGGGCCAAGCCGCTGAAGAAGATCACGCGGCCGGAAGAGAAACTGATCTGAATTCCGTCATCCCCGCCTGCGCGGGGATGACGCATATTCCATGTCCCTGATCGTCTTCTCCCACGCCAACAGCTTCCCCGCCTCCACCTACGGCGTCCTCTTCAAGCACCTGCGTTCGCGCGGCTTCCTGGTGAAGGCGCCCGACCGCTTCGGCCACGACGAGGCCTATCCCGTCAGCAACAACTGGCCGGGCCTCGTGCAGCAGCTGCACGACTTCGCCGCGCGCGAGGTGGACAAGGCCGGCGAGCCCGCCTTCCTGGTGGGCCATTCGCTGGGCGGCTTCCTCAGCGCGATGACGGCCGCGCGCCATCCGCAGCTCGCGCGGGGCGTGCTGCTGCTGGACTCGCCTTTGCTGGGCGGCTGGAAAGCGCATGCGCTGCGCGCCGCCAAGCGCACCCAGCTGGTCGGCTCGATCTCGCCCGGCGCCGTGAGCCGCAAGCGCAAGAACCGCTGGCCCACGCGCGAGGCGGCGCTGGAGCACTTCCGTCACAAGAAAGCCTTCGCGCGCTGGGACGCGCAGGTGCTGGCCGACTACATCACGCACGGCACGCACGACGAGGACGGCCAGCGCGTGCTGAGCTTCGATCGCGACATCGAAACCGCGATCTACAACACGCTGCCGGACAACATGGATGCGCTGTTCAAGAAGCATCCCCTGCGTTGCCCGATCGCCTTCATCGGCGCGCTGCAGTCCGAGGAGGTGAAGCAGGTGGGCCTGGCCATGACCACCCGCATCACCCAGGGCCGCCTCAGCATGATGGACGGCAGCCACCTCTTTCCGATGGAAAAGCCCGAGGCGACCGCCGCCGCGATCGAGGCCGCGTTGCTGGCGCTTCCGGCGTGATGCTGGTTTTCGCGTAAGCGACCCGCCTACAACCCTTTCACACGGCCCACCTACACCCACTGCGCCCCCGGGACCACAGGCCGGGACCATCGCGTTGCGCAAAGTGGGAGGATGCCTACGCCTCCCGCCCTGGTCTTCCAGGCTCCCTCCCTCGCGCTGCTGGCCACCGAGCCGCTGCGCGCCCTCCTCGACTTCTGCGCCGCGAAGGCCGGCTCGCTGCACCGCGTCGAAGGCGACGGCCATCCCGTGATCGTCTATCCCGGCCTGGGCGCCGGTGCGCTGACCACCTCCCAGCTGCGCGCCCACCTGAAAAGCTGCGACTTCGAAGTCTTCGACTGGGACCTGGGCGTCAACACCGGTCCGGACGGCCCGTTCGACGACTGGCTCGTGTCGCTGGTGGAGCGCGTCCGCTCCACGTTCTCGCGGAACGGCCGCAAGGTGAGCCTCATCGGCTGGAGCCTGGGCGGGATCTACGCCCGCGAGATCGCCAAGCTGTGCCCCGGCAGCGTGCGGCAGGTGATCACGCTCGGCACGCCGCACAACGCGATGGGCGGCGCCAACCACGCCGGCACGATCTACAAGCTGCTGGGGGGCGACACCTCGCAGCTCACGCCCGAATTGCTGGCGCGCCTGGGCGAAGCCCCGCCGGTGCCGATCACCTCGATCTACAGCAAGAGCGACGGCGTGGTGTGCTGGCGCGGCTGCCTGGAGCAGCGGGGCCGGTACGCCGAGAACGTCGCGGTGCACGCCAGCCACCTGGGCATGCCCACGCACCCGGAAGTGCTGCGCATCGTCGCCGACCGGCTGGCGCAGCCGGAGGACGGCTGGCGGGCCTACCGCCGCCGCGGCGCGCTCAAGGCGCGTCGGACCACTGCACCCAGCCCGTCCACGACGTGACGAGCACGATGATCCCGAACGCGATGCGGTACCACGCGAACGGGATGAAGGTGTGGCTGGAGATGTAGCGCAGCAGCCAGCGCACGCACAGCCAGGCGCTCACGAACGAGAACAGCAGCCCCACCGCGAACATCGGCAGGTCGTCGGCCGCGAGCGCCGCGCGCTCCTTGTACAGGCTGTAGACGCCGGCGCCGATCAGCGTCGGGATCGCGAGGTAGAACGAGAAATCGGTGGCGGCCTTGCGTGACAGCCCCAGGAACAGGCCGCCGATGATGGTGGCGCCGCTGCGGCTGGTGCCCGGGATCAGCGCCAGGCACTGCACCAGCCCGAGCTTCAATGCATCGGTCCAGCGCATCTCCTCCACTTCCTGGATGCGCACCACGTGCTTGCGCTTCTCGGCCCACAGGATGATGAAGCCGCCCACGATGAAGGCCATCGCCACCACGCCGGGCGTGAACAAGTGCATCTTGATCGCCTTGCCGAACGCCAGGCCCAGCACCACGGCCGGGATGAAGGCCACCAGCACGTTCAGGGCGAAGCGCTGGGCTTCCCGTTCGCTGGGCAGCGCGACCACGGTGTCGCGGATCTTCTGCCAGTAGACGAGGATCACGGCCAGGATCGCGCCGGTCTGGATCGCGATCTCGAACACCTTGTCGCGCTCGCCGTGCAGGCCCAGCAAGTCTCCGGCAAGGATCAGGTGACCCGTGCTGGAGATGGGCAGGAACTCCGTGAGTCCCTCGACGATGCCCATGATCGCAGCCTTGACCAGCAACACGACGTCCACATGCGCTCCCCGAACAAAAGCGCGGATTATCGCTGGGCCAGGCCGCCCGGAGCCTGACTGGATGGCTCAGCCATTGAGTCGTCCGACAAGGGATGTAGCCATCCTCCGGACAGCGCTGGGCGCGGAACCTACAGCACACGGGCGGGGCGAACCCCACCATGGGCTCCATGAAAATCCTTGACCTGCTCCATGTGGTGGTTGCCCAGGCCTTCTATCGCTGGGCAATGAAAGAGATCAACCCGATGCACCCGGACGTGCCCAAGATCATGCTGCGCCAGCACCAGCTGGCCGAGAAGTATCGCCGCGTCTGGGGCTGACGCCAGCCGGCGCCGCCCGCTCCTTTTCCGCCGCATCTCGCGGCGCGTATTCCGCGTTCCGTCGCAGCCCCGTGGCCGCGGCGGCGCGCGCCAAGCACAGTGCCTCCATCGCGCACCGGAGGCACCATGCAACTCACCCCCCTCATCGCCATCCACATGACCGCGGCCCTCGGCGCCGTGGCCACCGGGCCGATCGCGCTCTGGGCCCGTCGCGCCCGCCGGCAGCATCCGCGCCTGCACCGCGCCTTCGGCTACGCCTGGGTGACCCTCATGGTCGTCACGGCGGTCTCGGCCCTCTTCCTCCGTGACTTCAGCCTGCCCAACCTGGCCGGCTACACGCCGATCCACATCCTCGTGCCGGTGACGCTGGCGAGCCTGGGGGTCGCCTTCTGGCGGCTCGCCCGCCGCGACATCGCCGGCCACCGCACGGTGATGCAGCAGCTCTATTTCTGGGCCTGCATCGTCGCCGGCTCCTTCACCCTGCTGCCGCAGCGCTACCTGGGCCAGATGGTCTGGGGCGGCCTCGGCATCGCCTGATCCCCCTCCACTTCACCCAAGGAGAAACGCCATGGAAGCGACCCTGACCCTGTCCGACCGCGAGATCGAACGCCTCGCCCGCAAGCGCGCCGGCATGCGCATGGGATGGATCATCCACTCCGGCGTGTTCGTCGCCGTGAATGCCCTGCTCGCCTTCATCGCGATCATGACCGGGCGCAACTGGGCGATCTTCCCCTTCCTGGGCTGGGGCCTGGGCCTCGCGATCCACGGCGCCATCGTGCTGGCGGCGCTTCCGGGAAGCGGCCTCATGGACCACCTGGTCGCCGAGGAGCGCCGCCGCCTGGGGAGCCGCCGGGATCCCTGGTGAGCTCTTCTAGAATCGCCCGACACATGCCGAACATGCCGGTGAGGATCGATTGGCCCTCCAAGCTGCAGCACCTGCTGCAGACGGCACTGTTCTGCATCGCGATCGCGGGCGTGCAGATCGCCTTCACGCCGCAGCGGCCCTACGGTCCACCGGTGGTCTATTCGCTGCTGATCGGCGTGACGATCTGGGCGGTGATCGACCTGGGCCGGCACCTGATCCCCTCCTCGCGCGAGACGGGCTGGCCGCCCGGCCTGTCCGGCGCCGCGCTGGTAGCCGCCGGCATCGTGCTGGGTTACTTCGTCGGCAACAAGATCGGCGACGCCATCTGCAAGACCTTCGGCCTCTTCCCGGGCGGCGTGATGGTCCACAGCGAGGCCGACCTGCGCAGCGGCGTGCTCATCACGCTGCTGGCCGGCGTGGCGGGCAGCTACTGGTTCTACAGCCGCAACAAGAGCGGCTACCTGCTGGAGCGCATGCGCGAGGCCGAGCGCCATGCCACCGAAGCACGGCTGAAGCTGCTGGAGTCGCAGCTCGAGCCGCACATGATGTTCAACACGCTCGCCAACCTGCGGGCGCTGATCGCGGTGGACCCCGGCCAGGCGCAGGTGATGCTCGATCACATGATCGCGTACCTGCGGGCCACGCTGGATGCCTCGCGCTCCACCACGCATCCGCTGCAGGTGGAATTCAACCGGCTGCGCGACTACCTGGAACTGATGGCGATCCGCATGGGGCCGCGCCTGTCGTACACGCTGGCCCTGCCCGAAGACCTCGCCGAGGCGCCGGTGCCCACGCTGCTGCTGCAGCCGCTGGTGGAGAACAGCATCCAGCACGGGCTGGAGCCGAAGGTGGCCGGCGGGCGCATCGCCGTGAGCGCCCGCCGCGACGGCGATCGCATCGTGCTGGAAGTCGACGACACCGGCGTGGGCAGCGAGAGCGGAGGCGCCGGCGGCCCCGGCTTCGGCCTGGAGCAGGTGCGGCAGCGGCTCGCCTCCCTCTACGGCGAGCGCGGCCGCCTCGATTTCGACGCCTCGCGCGAGGGCGCCCACGCCCGCATCGTGCTGCCCCTCGCATGAACCCCTCCGCCCTCATCGCCGAAGACGAACCGCTGCTGGCCGCGGCCCTGCGCGCGGAACTGGCCCGCGCCTGGCCCGAGCTGCAGGTGGTGGATGTCGTGGGCGACGGCGCCTCCGCGGTGCGCGGCGCGCTGCAGTCGCGCCCCGACGTGCTGTTCTTCGACATCCGCATGCCGGGCCAGGGCGGCATCGAAGCCGCGGTGAGTCTCGCCGACGCGTGGCCCGAGGAAGCGCCCTTCCCCGCACTGGTGTTCGTGACGGCGTACGACCAGTACGCGGTGCAGGCCTTCGACGCGCAGGCCGTCGACTACGTGCTGAAGCCGGTGCAGCCGGAGCGCCTGCGCAAGACCGTGGAGAAGCTGAAGCAGTTGCTGGCGCAGCGCGCCACGCAGGGCGGCTCGCTCGACGCCGCCCTCGGCCAGCTGCGCCAGCTGCTGCAAGGCGTGCCGCCCGTGACGCCACTGCCGCTGCTGCGGGTGATCCAGGCCAGCGTGGGCAGCACGCTGCGCATGGTGCCGGTGGACGACGTGGTCTATTTCGAGGCGGCCGACAAGTACGTGCGCGTGGTGTGCGCGGACGCCGAACTGCTGATTCGCACGCCGCTGAAGGAACTGCTGCCGCAGCTGGATGCGGCCCTGTTCTGGCAGATCCACCGGGGCACCGTGGTGCGCGCCACCGCGATCGACACGGTGCATCGCGACGAAGCCGGCAAGCTGTACGTTGCGATGAAGAAGCGCAGCGAGCGGCTGCCCGTGAGCCGCCTGTACGCACACCTGTTCAAGGCGATGTGAATCGGCATCGCATCCGATGCTCACATTCGCATAGGTACTTTCTGCGGCGCCACGAATCTAGAGTCTTCGTCTGGCACCCCCTGTGGGTATCGTCCTACAGGGTATGACGGGTCCGCCGCTTCTACTACAAGCCATCGAATTGCACGAAAGGCGCGCGAGAACCGACAGGCATCAAGGCGCGTTTCGTCCCGGTCACCCCGACTCCTCTGAGTCCCCTCCTCCTCCGGGGTGAGCTGGTCCGGCCCTCCGTCCCGCGACTGGCATTGTTACCCCCAGGTGAAAGCCTGGGGGTTCTTTTTTGGGCGACGGAAAATCCCCTATGCGCTCCGGAGGACTACGGTTAGGTCGAAAGATCCTGACGACCACCGTTGTGCACCACCGTCACGTCAGGCGTTTACGAGGCCTTACCCTGTAAAGGACTCGAGGAACACCACGACATGAAGGATGGAAAACCCAACAACGCAGGCGAACCGGAAGGCCGGCGCGCGTCGTCGGGGCGACGGGGCGGCGCAAAGCCGCGGCAGCGCGGCTTCGTGGAAAGGGCGACTGCACAAGGGCACAGCGGGTACGGATCGGAAAGCGTCCGGCCGCACCTGCGCGACCAGCTCAGGCTGAAGTCGCTGCTGCCTCAGCCTTACCCGATGCCCGACTCGCCACAGGACTCGCCCAAGGACGACCCGCTCCGCTGAACGCAGCGGCAGCAGCAACGATTTTCACGCGGGACGGCGCGAAAAACCCACCGACCAAGGGGCCCAAAAAAGAAGGCCCCGGCCGGTGGGCCGAGGCCAACAACACTTGGAGATCCGACTTCTTTTTTCTGGCGACGCGAAGCGGCCGGCGTGCCTACCAGCCGTGGCGATGGTGCTTCTTGTGCCAGCCTTTGCGCTTTCCGGGATGCACGTACACGGGCTCGTAGTACACGGGCGCCGGCGCGGCAGCGTAGTAGACGGGCTGCGGCGCGATGACCACAGGACGAGGTGCGATGTAGACCGGAGCGGGCGCCACGTACACCGGCGCGGGGGCGACGTAGACCGGCCGCGCATTGCCGACGCCGAGCGAGATGCCGGGGGCGGCATCGATGCCCACCGACCAGTAGACGTTGTCGCGAGCCTGCGCCGCGGTGGCGGCGCCTGCGAGAGCCACGACGCCGGCAACGGCCAGCGCGTGCGAAAGATTCAGTTTCATGGGGTCCTGCTTGGTACTGCTTGCGGGCATGGCCCGACGTCCTGATTTAAGCGGGGCCCGCAGGGGCGCGCAACGGCGCCGCGGTCACTTCCGTTGCGGGAGGTAACCCCGGAAACCACTCATCCCTCGGAGCCTGCCTCCCGTCATTCCCGCGCAGGCGGGAACCCAGTGCACCCCTCTCCAGGATGCCTTGCAACAAGCCATGACAAAATCGTCGGGATATGGCTTCCCCCTCCTCCCCCGCCGACAAGGAATCGGCCGTCAAACCGAGCAACTTCCTGCGCCAGGTGATCGAACGCGACCTGGAGCAAGGCACGTATGCCGGCCGCCACTGGGGCCACGGGCCCGGCGACGCCGCGCATCACCAGTCCGGCCAGGCCGATCCCGCGAAGATCCGCACGCGCTTCCCGCCCGAGCCGAACGGCTACCTGCACGTGGGCCACGCCAAGAGCATCTGCCTGAACTTCGGCCTGGCCGAGGACTACGCGGGCGTGTGCCACATGCGCTTCGACGACACCAACCCGGAGAAGGAGGAGCAGGAATACGTCGACGGCATCCTCGACGCGGTGAAGTGGCTCGGCTTCTCCTGGAACAAGTACGGCGACAAGAACCTGTACCAGGCCAGCGACTACTTCGACTTCATGTACCGCGCGGCCGAATACCTGGTCGAAGCCGGACTCGCCTACGTCGACGAGCAGTCGCCCGAGGAGATGCGCGTCAACCGCGGCGACTTCGGCAAGCCGGGCGTGGACAGCCCCTACCGCAGCCGCAGCATCGACGAGAACCTGCAGCGCTTCCGCGACATGCGTGACGGCAAGCTCGAAGACGGCAAGGCGGTGCTGCGCGCGAAGATCGACATGGCCAGCCCGAACATCAACATGCGCGACCCGGCCCTGTACCGGATCAAGCATGCGGAGCACCACAACACGGGCAACCAGTGGTCCATCTACCCGATGTACACCTTCGCGCACCCGATCGAGGACGCGCTGGAGAACATCACGCACAGCCTGTGCACCCTGGAATTCGAGGACCAGCGGCCCTTCTACGACTGGCTGCTCGATCGCCTGGCCGAAGGCGGCCTGATCAACCGTCCGCATCCGCGCCAGTACGAGTTCGCGCGGCTGAACCTCACCTACGTGATCACCAGCAAGCGGAAACTGAAGCAGCTGGTGGACCACGGCCACGTGAGCGGCTGGGACGATCCGCGCATGCCGACCATCGTGGGCCTGCGCCGGCGCGGCTACACGCCGGAAGCGATCCAGCTTTTTGCCGAGCGCATCGGCGTGAGCAAGGCCGATTCGTGGATCGACTACAGCATCCTCGAAGGCGCGCTGCGCGACGACCTGGACCCGAAGGCCGCGCGCGCGATGGCGGTGCTGGACCCGGTGAAGATGGTCATCACGAACTGGGACGAGGTGATGGGTGCGGGGCACCTGGAGCCCTGCTCCGCGCCCGTGCATCCGCACGATGCGGATCGCGGCCGGCGCGAGTTCATGTTCGGCCGCGAGCTGTGGGTGGAGCGCACCGATTACGAGGAGACGCCGCCCAAGGGCTTCTTCCGCCTGTTCCCGGGCAACAAGGTGCGGATGAAGTACGGCTACGTCATCGCGTGCACGGGCGCTTCGCGCGATGCCTCGGGCGCCGTGACGGAGATCCAGGCCAGGCTGGTCCCGGACACCAAGAGCGGCACGCCGGGTGCGGACTCAGTGAAGGTGAAGGGCAACATCAC
>NZ_DASVNN010000039.1:0-28177 GCF_036383835.1 Ramlibacter sp. | reverse complement strand
ACGAATCTTGCGAGCGAGCCCCGCGGTGCGACGTGCACCGCGCGGGCTCGCGCTCGCTTGTCGTTTAGAACGCCTAAGTAATATTGCATGCGTCGCTCATGCACATTCTTTAACGCTTCCTCACTACATCTCATCTTTAGCATACGTACGATCCGCCTCGCTTTGTCGGAATTCGCACGTGCAGGACGCGAGACAAGGCGCCGTGACTCGGGATGCTTCGCGCATGCCGAACTTCTGAACCCCGTCGCGTCTCGCGACCCATCCCCCCGGAGTGAATCTCAATGTCCATCAACCAGGACCTCCTGCTGGAATTCGGCAGACTGGCGCTCGTCTACGTTCACCTCATCGCGTGCTGCATCGCCCTCGGGCTGGTGCTCACGAGCGACGTCGCCATGCTGCGCGCACTGCTGCAGGACGACCCATCGTCACGCCGCAAGAAAGCGCAGAACCTGCACGAGCTGCAGAAGGTGGTGTATTTCGCCCTCGTCGCGCTCTGGGCGACGGGCGCCGCGATCGTGACGCTCGACGCGCTCGTGAAGGGCGGCTGGGGCTACTTCGCCAACCCCAAGATCCAGGCCAAGATCCTCGTCGTGTTCCTCCTCACGGTGAACGGCGTGCTGCTGCACAGCGTGGTGCTGCCCTGGATGGAAAAGGCCGGCTCGCTCCTGAACCTGTCGTTCCGCCAGACCATCATCTCCGTCGTGGCGGGCGTCATCTCCGGCGTGTCCTGGCTCTATGCCGCCTTCATGGGCGTCGGCCGGCCGCTGGCCTGGAAGTATTCGCTGGTCGAACTGATGGCCGCCTGGCCGATGCTGGTGATGGGCGGCTTCACGGGCATGCTGCTGCTGGTCACGTGGTGCAAGTACCGCAACGAGGAAGGCTCGCCCGCGCACTTCGGGTCGCTGGCCGGGGCGCGCGCCTGATCGATTGCCGGGTCGGCGGGGCATGAACCCCGCGCGCCGCGTTGGCCCTTCTGGCAGCCGTCGTGAAATGCTGCCTGGCGGGGAAGAAGGCTGTCAACGCGGTGCGACCTTTTCCTGCGCGGCACGTCCGCGCTGCCGGTAGAGTTGCGGTCATGGACCGCGACCGGCCGATCGGTGTATTCGACAGTGGCGTCGGGGGGCTCAGCATCCTGCGGGCCCTCCGCGCCGAACTCCCCGGGGAAGACTTCGTCTATTTCTCCGACGCGGGCCATGCCCCCTACGGCGAGAAAGGCGAGGAGTTCGTCTCGAACCGCTCCCTGGCGATCGCGGTGGACCTGCTGGAGCAGCACCGGATCAAGGGCCTCGTCGTGGCCTGCAACACGGCGACGGCCGCGGCGGTGCACCTGCTGCGCGCCAGGCACACGCACCTGCCGGTGGTCGGCGTCGAGCCGGCGCTCAAGCCCGCAGCGTCGCTGACGAAGACGCGCCATGTCGCGGTGCTCGCGACCCGCGGCACGCTGTCCAGCGCGAAATTCAAGGCCTTGCAGGATTCGTTGCGCGAGCACGCGCAGTTCTCGCTGGTGCCATGCGATGGACTCGCCGCGGCGATCGAAGCGGACGACGGCCCGCAGGTCCGCGCGCTGTGCCTGCGCTACACCAGGGACGTGTGTTGCTTCGGCACGAAGCCGGGCGAGATCGACACGCTGGTGCTGGGATGCACGCACTATCCGTTCGCGGCGGAGGTTTTTCGCGAGCTTCTCGGGCCGGATGTGCAACTGGTCGAAACCGGCGAGCCGGTGGCCCGGCAGACGCGGCGCCTGCTGGAAGGGCAGGCGTTGCTGAATCCGTCCGGATCAGGGGCCGTGCGCTTTCACACCAGCGGCGATCCGGGCGCGTTGCGGACTGCCGCCGCGCGCTGGTTGTCCTTGTAACGCTGCGTGCGTCGGGGTTCGGCGCTGCGCGCGCTCACCGCCGACCTACGGGGCTGCCAATGCAGCCTGGCGGCCTCGATTCACATCGATCTTCAGCAATAGCACCAGTCCCACCACGAACAGCACCGCCGTCGACACGATCGCCAGGCGCTGGTTGCCTCCCGTGGCCCAGGTGATCGCTCCATAGGTGAGCGGGCCGATGATGCTGGAGAGCCGCACGGCGAAGGTCCACAGGCCGTAGAACTCCGCCAGCTGCTTCGGCGGCGCGAACATGCCCGCGAGAGCGCGTCCCGCCGACTGGCTCGATCCCATGCACAGGCCGGCGATCGTGGCGGCCCACCAGAACTGGCCCTTGGTGGCCGAGAGCGCCGCGATGATGCACACCGCGATCCAGCCCACCAGCGTGCTGCCCAGCGCGATCTTGTGGCCGATGCGGTCCTGCAGGTAGCCCCAGGCGAAGGCGCCGGCGGCGGCCGCGAAGTTCAGCACGAAGATCAGCACCATCGTTTCCTGCGGCTGGAAACCGATCACGCTCTCCGCATAGATCGCGGCGAGCGCGATCGCGACGGCCACGCCGCCCTGGTAGAACACCGCGCAGGCGAGCAGCCACATGAAGTCGCGGTAGCGCCGCGCCTCGCGGAAGGTGTGCTGCAGGCGATGCAGCGAGGCGCGCACGCCGCCTTCCTGCAGGGCGCGCGGATTGGGCTGCGCGCGCTCCTGCAGCAGCCGGAAGGTGACGAGCGAAGCGGCGCCGTAGATCACCGCGGTGATCAGCATCGTGACGGGCACGAACTGCGAGGCAGGGATCTGCTGCGACTGCGCCCACAGCACGTAGCCGAGGCAGATGCCCAGGGCCAGCATGCCGCCGAAGTAGCCGAAGCCCCAGCCCCAGCCGCTCACCTTGCCCATCGAATCGGCCCGCGCGAGCTCCGGCAGGAAGGCCGCCGTGAGCGACTCGCCGTAGTTGTAGAAGGTGTTGGAGACGATGACCAGCACCATGGCCGCCGCCACTGCGCCGGGCTTCGCCAGCGCGAGCGCCGCGGTGCTCAGGACGCAGCCCGCCGTCACCAGCATCAGCAGGCGCTTCTTGGCCCCGCGCAGGTCGGCATAGGCGCCGAGGGTCGGCATCGTGAACATCACGATGGCGTACGAGACCGACAAGGCCGCGGTCCACGCGAAGGTGGCCCACTCGGCCTTGCCCGCGATGCCGCTCACGAAGTACGCGGCGAAGACGGCCGTGATGACGACCGTGGTGTAGCCGGAATTGGCGAAGTCGTACATCGCCCAGCCGAACACCTCGCGCTTGCGCACGCCGGGGTTCAGTGCTTCCTGGGAAAACAGGGCCATGGGGCTCCTCCTCGGCGCGCATCGTAGCGCGGATGAGCAAGATGCCGTCATCCCCGCGAAGGCGGGGGCCCAGGGCGTTGGAGAAGCGCCGCGAAGCGGTGCGTGAATGCGGAAGCTCTGGATCCCCGCCTGCGCGGGGATGGCGGCTTCAGTGCAGATGCCGCGGGCGCCGTCCGCCGCCATGCCCGCCGCCGGAGCCGCCGCCGCTGCCGCGCGGCGGCTTGCCCAGCTCGAGCGAGCTCACGAGGGCGTCGAAGCGCTGCGAGAAGAGCTTGTCGATCTCGCCCACCACCCCATTGAGCTCGTTGGCGTCGAAGTGGCGCTCCATCAGGTTCACGACGTCCTGCACCAGCAGGTCGCGCTGCACCTGCATGATGGCCGCGGGCGTGGGGCCGACGAACAGCATCAGGAAGTCGTCGCGGGATTCGGCCTCGGGCTCGGCCTCTTCCTCGTCGAACTCGGCATCGTAGAAGGTCACCTCGATCGCGGCGCCCTCTTCCGCGAGCTCGTTGAGCGACATGCACATCTCGTCGAGCTGCTGGCGGAAGTCCTGGTCGCCGGCGACCGTCCAGCACATGGTGAGCATGCGCTCCTGGGCATCGAACTTGATGCCGGGCTCTTCCTCGTAGGCACTCTCGGCGCCGTCGGCCAGGGACTTCGCGCCGGCATAGGTCCACAGGGGCTTGAGCGCCTCCTGCAGCTGGGCGTAGCTCACCCCGTTGCGCAGCGGCACTTCGCCGTGCACGTGGATCTCGAAGGGGGCGTCGTATTGGGACATGGGGTGCTCTCCGGCCCTATTTTGACCCGACCGGCCGGGTTCTGTTCTTGTTGGTGCCTCGAGCCGGGATCGAACCGGCACGCTCCGGTCAGGGAGCGGCGGATTTTAAGTCCGCTGTGTCTGCCAATTTCACCATCGAGGCGGCAGGCCGGTCCCGACTGTACGGCAAAGAAAAAGGGAAGCCCGAGGGCTTCCCTTACGTGTTGGAGCGGGAGAAGAGTCTCGAACTCTCGACCTCAACCTTGGCAAGGTTGCGCTCTACCAACTGAGCTACTCCCGCATCGACTTTTCTGGAGGCGCGTACCGGAGTCGAACCGATCTAAACGGATTTGCAATCCGCTGCATAACCGCTTTGCTAACGCGCCGACATCAGATGAATAAAGGGCGCGTAGCGCCCTTTATTCAGGATCTGGAGCGGGAAAAGAGTCTCGAACTCTCGACCTCAACCTTGGCAAGGTTGCGCTCTACCAACTGAGCTATTCCCGCGTCGAAGTCGCAAGTATACCGGAGTTTTTCGAGCCTCCTTGCAGGAGGCTGAAAAACTCAGTGCTGCACCGCGACCGGCTTGGTGCCTTCCACCACCGGCGCGACCGTCTGCGGCTCCTCGTCGACCAGCGGCGTGGGCTGGCGCTCGAGCGCCACTTCCAGCACCTTGTCGATCCACTTGACCGGCACGATCTCGAGCGCGCTCTTCACGTTGTCCGGGATGTCCTGCAGGTCCTTGGTGTTCTCCTCGGGGATCAGCACCGTCTTGATGCCGCCGCGCAGGGCCGCGAGCAGCTTCTCCTTCAGGCCGCCGATCGCCGTGACCTCGCCGCGCAACGTGATCTCGCCGGTCATCGCGACGTCCGCGCGCACCGGGATGCCGCTGAGCGCCGACACCAGCGCCGTCGTCATCGCCGCGCCGGCGGACGGGCCGTCCTTCGGCGTGGCGCCATCGGGCACGTGGATGTGGATGTCCTTCTTCTCGAAGATCTCGTCCTTGATGCCCAGCATGCGCGCACGGCTGCGCACCACGGTGCGCGCGGCTTCCACCGACTCCTTCATCACGTCGCCCAGCGAACCGGTGCGCTGGATGTTGCCCTTGCCGGGCATCAGCGCGGCTTCGATCGTCAGCAGGTCGCCGCCGACTTCCGTCCACGCCAGGCCGACCACCTGGCCCACCTGGTTCTGCTGCTCCGCGCGGCCGTAGGTGTGCTTGCGCACGCCGAGGAAGTCGTTGAGGTTCTCCGCGGTGACCTTCACCTGCGGCGTCATCTTCTTGAGCTGCAGGCCCTTGACCACCTTGCGGCAGATCTTGGACAGCTCGCGCTCCAGCGAACGCACGCCGGCTTCCCGCGTGTAGTAGCGCACGATGTCGCGCACGGCATCTTCCGTGACCTCGAGTTCCGCGTCCTTCACGCCGTTGTTCTTCATCTGCTTGGGCAGCAGGTAGCGCATGGCGATGGCGGTCTTCTCGTCCTCGGTGTAGCCCGAGAGGCGGATCACCTCCATCCGGTCCAGCAGCGCCGGCGGGATGTTCATCGAGTTCGACGTCGCCACGAACATCACGTCCGAGAGGTCGAAGTCGACTTCGACGTAGTGGTCGCTGAACGTGTGGTTCTGCTCGGGATCCAGCACCTCCAGCAGGGCCGAGGCCGGATCGCCGCGGAAGTCCTGCCCGAGCTTGTCGATCTCGTCCAGCAGGAACAGCGGATTGCGCGTGCCGACCTTGGACAGCGACTGCAGCACCTTGCCCGGCAACGCGCCGATGTAGGTGCGGCGGTGGCCGCGGATCTCGGCTTCGTCGCGCATGCCGCCCAGGGCCTGCCGCACGTACTTGCGGCCGGTGGCGCGGGCGATCGACTGGCCCAGCGACGTCTTGCCGACGCCCGGGGGGCCGACCAGGCACAGGATCGGCGCCTTGACCTTGTCGACGCGCTGCTGCACCGCGAGGTACTCGAGGATGCGGTCCTTGACCTTCTCGAGGCCGTAGTGGTCCTCGTTGAGCACGTCCTCGGCGAACGCGAGGTCGTGCTTCACCTTGGTCCGCTTGGCCCACGGCAGGCCGGTGAGCACGTCGATGTAGTTGCGCACCACCGTTGCCTCGGCCGACATCGGCGACATCAGCTTCAGCTTCTTCAGCTCCGCGTCCGCCTTCTTCCTGGCGTCCTTGGGCATCTTGGCGGCCTTGATCTTCTTCTCGATCTCCTCGATGTCGGCGCCTTCTTCGCCTTCGCCGAGTTCCTTCTGGATGGCCTTGACCTGCTCGTTCAGGTAGAAATCGCGCTGGTTCTTCTCCATCTGCCGCTTCACGCGGCCGCGGATGCGCTTGTCGACGTTGAGGATCTCGACCTCGCGCTCGATCTGCTCGAACAGGTTCTCGAGGCGTTCCTTGACTTCGGCGAGGTCCAGCACGACCTGCTTGTTGTCGAGCTTCAGCGGCAGGTGCGCCGCGATCGTGTCGGCCAAGCGGCCCGGATCGTCGATCGATGCGATCGACGTGAGGATCTCAGGCGGGATCTTCTTGTTCAGCTTGACGTACTGGTCGAACTGCTGGAGCACCGCGCGGCGCAGCGCCTCGATCTCGGGGGACTTGGGCTCGCCTTCGGCGGTCGAGGAATCGACCGGGACGACGGTGGCGGTGAAGTGCTGGTTGCCGTCGACGATCTTGGAGACGCGGGCACGCTGCTGGCCTTCGACCAGCACCTTCACGGTGCCGTCGGGCAGCTTGAGCATCTGCAGGATCGTGGAGATGCAGCCGACCTCGAACATGTCGGAGACCGACGGTTCGTCCTTGGCCGCGGCCTTCTGGGCCACCAGCATGATGCGGCGCTCGGCTTCCATCGCGGCCTCGAGGGCCTTGATGCTCTTGGGCCGGCCGACGAACAGCGGGATGACCATGTGGGGGAACACCACCACGTCCCGCAATGGCAGGAGCGGCAGGTCCATCGGTTCAGAAGGCAAAGGGGTATGTCCGGACATGGTGCTCCTCGAAATGACTTGCCTTATTTGGCAGGCGATGGGGCATTTTCAACCCGGCCGCTCCTCCATGGGGGCGGCAGGGTCGAAAAATGAGGGAAATGCCGAATGACCGCGCTGCGCTCGATGACAAATGACGAATGACGGTCCCGGCCCAGGGTCATCTGTCATGCCGGCGCAGCCGGCAGTCATTCGTCATGCGCAGCCCGGCGAGCGTCATGCCTTCTTGGCCGCCTCGCGATAGACCAGCAGCGGCGGCTTGCTTTCCTCGATGGTGTTCTCGTCGACCACCACCTTCTCGACGTTGCTGATGTTCGGCAGTTCGAACATCGTGTCGATCAGCGACTGTTCCAGGATCGAACGCAGGCCGCGCGCGCCGGTCTTGCGCGCGAGCGCCTTGCGGGCGATCGCCTTGAGCGCGTTGGGCCGCACCTCGAGCTCGACGCCTTCCATGGCCAGCAGCTTGCCGTACTGCTTGACCATCGCATTCTTCGGCTCGGTCAGGATCTGCACCAGGGCGTCCTCGGAGAGCTCGGCGAGCGTGGCGACCACCGGCAGGCGGCCGACCAGTTCGGGGATGAGGCCGAACTTGATCAGGTCTTCCGGCTCGACCTCGCGGAACATGTCCGAGAGGCTGCGTTCCTTCTTGCTCTTCACCGTGGCGCTGAAGCCCATGCCGGACGATTCGGTGCGCTGCTCGATCACCTTCTCCAGGCCGGCGAAGGCGCCGCCGCAGATGAACAGGATGTTGGTCGTGTCGATCTGCAGGAAGTCCTGGTTGGGGTGCTTGCGGCCGCCCTGCGGCGGCACGCTGGCCATGGTGCCTTCGATCAGCTTCAGCAGAGCCTGCTGCACGCCCTCGCCCGAGACGTCGCGGGTGATCGACGGGTTGTCCGACTTGCGCGAGATCTTGTCGATCTCGTCGATGTACACGATGCCGCGCTGCGCCCGCTCCACCTCGTAATTGCAGTTCTGCAGCAGCTTCTGGATGATGTTCTCGACGTCCTCGCCGACGTAGCCGGCTTCCGTCAGCGTGGTGGCGTCGGCCATCACGAAGGGCACGTCCAGCATGCGGGCGAGCGTCTGCGCCAGCAGCGTCTTGCCGGAACCGGTGGGGCCGATCAGGAGGATGTTGCTCTTGGTGAGCTCGACGTCGTCCTTCTTGGCCTTGTCCTTGTGGCGCAGGCGCTTGTAGTGGTTGTAGACCGCGACGGAGAGCGCACGCTTGGCGGCTTCCTGCCCGATCACGTAGTTGTCGAGGTTGGACTTGATCTCGAGCGGCGTCGGCAGGTCGCCGCGGGCCTCGCGCTGTTCGTCACCCGCGGGAAGTTCGTCGCGGATGATCTCGTTGCACAGGTCGATGCACTCGTCGCAGATGAAGACCGACGGTCCCGCGATCAGTTTCTTGACCTCGTGCTGGCTCTTCCCGCAGAACGAGCAGTAAAGCGTTTTCTCGCTGGAGGAGCCTTTTCGGTCGGCCATGGGGGCGGTGCCTTGATAGGTTGATTTCTATGATACAGAAAGCGTCGAGCACCATGACAAATGACTTGGCCGCCCGCAGGCGGCCTGATGACAAATGACAACGTCATCCGTCATTTGTCATTCGTCATCGCCTCACGGGCGTTTTGCGATCACCTGGTCCACCAGGCCGTAGGCTTTCGCCTCGTCGGCCTCGAGGAAATAGTCGCGATCGGTGTCGCGCTCGATCTTTTCCAGGGGCTGGCCGGTGCACGTCGCCAGGATCTTGTTCAGGGAGGCCTTCGTCTTCAGGATGTCGCGGGCGTGGATCTCGATGTCCGTCGCCTGGCCCTGCATGCCGCCCAGGGGCTGGTGGATCATGATCTTGGAGTTGGGCAGCGCGAAGCGCTTGCCCTTCTCGCCCGCGGCCAGCAGGAAGGCGCCCATGGACGCCGCCATGCCGGTGCACAGGGTGCTCACCGCCGGCTTGATGAAGTTCATGGTGTCGTAGATCGCCATGCCGGCGCTCACGCTGCCGCCCGGGGAGTTGATGTACAGCGAGATGTCCTTGTCCGGGTTCTCGCTTTCCAGGAACAGCAGCTGCGCCACCACCAGGTTCGCGGTCTGGTCGTTGACCGGGCCCACCAGGAACACCACGCGCTCGCGCAGCAGGCGCGAATAGATGTCGTACGACCGCTCGCCGCGGCCGGACTGCTCGATGACCATGGGGATCAGGCCCAGGCCCTGGGTATCAAGTGCGCTCATGGGGGGAAATTCGCTCCGTAGTCTTGGCTGTACTTTAGCCTGAATGCAAATGGGGCCTGGGTTGCGCTTCGCAAGTCCCGGGCCCCAGGTGTTGCCTCGACGGCGGCTTACGCCTGCTGCTGCCCCATCAGCTCGTCGAACTCCACCTTCTTCTCGACCGTCCTAGCCTTGGCGAAGACGTAATCCGTGACGTTGTTCTCGATCACGATCGCCTCGACTTCGGCCAGGCGGCGGTTGTCGCCGTAGTACCAGCGCGTCACTTCGGCCGGACGCTCGTAGCTGGCGGCCAGTTCCTCGATGTGCTGCTTGATCTGCTCCGGCTTGGCTTCCAGGCCGTTGGAGCGCACCAGCTCGGCCACCACCAGGCCCAGGCGCACGCGGCGCTCGGCCTGCGGGCGCACGATGTCCTCGGGGATCGGCAGCTTCTCGACGTCCTTCAGGCCGCGCTGCTTGAGCTCGTTGCGCTGGCCTTCGATCAGGCGGTCGATCTCGTTCTGCACGATCGACTTGGGCAGGTCCAGCTCGGACTTCGCCACCAGCGCGTCCATCGCGGCCTGCTTGTTGCGGGACTGCAGGCGGAACTTGACCTCGCGCTCGAGGTTCTTGCGGATGTCGGCGCGCAGCGCGTCCACGGTGCCGTCGGCGATGCCCAGCGACTTGGCGAAGGCCTCGTTCACTTCCGGCAGGTTGGCGCCCTCGATCTTCTTCACGGTGACCATGAAGTCGGCCGTCTTGCCCGCGACGTCCTTGCCGTGGTAGTCCGCCGGGAAGGCCAGCGGGAAGGTCTTGCTCTCGCCCGACTTCATGCCGCGCACGGCCTCGTCGAACTCCTTGAGCATCTGGCCCTCGCCCACCATGAAGGCGAAGTCCTCGGCCTTGCCGCCGTCGAAGGGCTCGCCGTCGATCTTGCCCTCGAAGTCCACCGTCACGCGGTCGCCGGCCTGCACGGCGGCGTCCTGCGCGCGCAGGGCGAAGGTGCGGCGCTGCTTGCGCAGGATGTCCAGCGTGCGGTCGATCGCGGCGTCGCTGACTTCGGTGCTGACCTTGTCGACCTCGGCGCCGCCCAGGTCGCCGATCTTCACTTCGGGGTACACCTCGAACACGGCGTCGAACGCCAGCTCGCCCTCGGGCGCGCCTTCCTTCTCGGTGATCTTCGGCTGGCCGGCCACGCGCAGCTTGGCTTCGTTGGCGGCGGCGGCGAAGGCCTCGCCGACCTTGTCGTTCATCACCTCGTACTGCACCGAGTAGCCGTAGCGCTGCGCCACGACGGACAGCGGCACCTTGCCGGGACGGAAGCCGTCCATCTTGACGGTGCGGGCCAGCTTCTTGAGGCGGTTGTCGACTTCCGACTGGATCGCGTTGACGGGCAGCGTCAGCGTCATCTTGCGTTCCAGCTTGTCCAGGGTTTCTACGGTCACGGCCATGATCTATCTCGGTTGGGGAAAACGCGTGGTGCGCGGGGTCGGACTCGAACCGACACGCCATTGCTGGCGTCAGGACCTAAACCTGGTGCGTCTACCAATTTCGCCACCCGCGCAGGTCATTGGAAAGGGAAAGCGGACGGCCAGGGTACCCCGACCGCCCGCTCGAATCCGGTCAACCGGCGATTTTAACCTTCCCTCCGTCATCCCCGCGCGGGCGGGGACCCAGAGGACGCGCGAAGCGCGTCAAGCGGGCTGGAAGCCCTGGGTTCCCGCCTGCGCGGGCATGACGTTTTCACGCTTCACCCGGAACCAGGCCGCATACATCGCCGGCAGCGCCAGCAGCGTCAGCACCGTGGCCACGATCAGGCCGCCCATGATCGCCACCGCCATCGGGCCCCAGAAGACCGAGCGGGAGAGCGGGATCATCGCCAGCACCGCCGCCGCCGCGGTCAGCACGATGGGGCGCAGCCGCCGCACGGCCGCCTCGACGATCGCGTCCCAGGCCGGCACGCCGCGGGCGCGGTCCTGCTCGATCTGGTCGATGAGGATCACCGAGTTGCGCTGGATCATGCCCATCAGCGCGATCACGCCCAGCAGCGCCACGAAGCCGAAGGGCCGGTTCAGCACCAGCAAGGCGCCCGCGACGCCGGCGATCCCCAGCGGACCGGTCAGGAACACCAGCATGGCGCGGCTGAAGCTCTGCAGCTGCAGCATGAGCAGCGTGAAGGTGAGGAACAGCATGATCGGCACGCCGGCCGCGATCGAGGACGAGCCCTTGCCGCTTTCCTCCACCGTGCCCGCCACCTGGATGCGGTAGCCCGCCGGCCACTTCGCCTCCAGCGCGCGCAGCTTCGGCAGCAGCTCGTTGGTGACGGTGGCGCCCTGCAGGCCTTCCACGATGTCGCTCTGCGCCGTGATGGCGTAGTTGCGCCCCTCGCGCCACATCACGCCCGGCTCCCAGGTGAACACCGGCTTGGCGATCTGCGTGAGCGGGATCGACTTGCCCGAAGTGGTCGGCAGGTAGGCGTTGGCGATGTCGGTGATCGCGTTGCGCTCCTCCAGCGGCTGGCGCAGCACGATGTCGATCAGCTTGTCGCCCTCGCGGAACTGGCCCACCGGCGTGCCGTTCAGGATCGTGCGGCTCGCCTGCGCGATCGACTGGCTGGTGACGCCCAGGGCGCGCGCCTTGGCCTGGTCGACCTCCAGCCGCACCACCTTCACCGATTCGTTCCAGTTGTCGTTGACGCCGCGCGTGTTGGGGCTGGCGCGCATCACGGCCTTCACTTCATCGGCGCGCTCGCGCAGTTCGATCGGGTCGGTCCCGACCACGCGGAACTGCACCGGATACGGAACCGGCGGCCCGTTGGGCAACAGCTTCACGCGCGCCCGCACTTCCGGGAATTCCTGCGCCAGCATGCCGGGAAGCTCCACCCGCAGCTTCTCGCGCGTGGCCAGGTCCCTGGGCTGGATGATCAGCTGCGAGGCATTGCTCTGCGGGAAGATCTGGTCCAGCGGGAGGTAGAAGCGCGGCACGCCGGAGCCGACCCAGGTCGTCACCGCGGTCACGCCGGGCGTTCCCATCAGCCGCTTCTCGAAGCGCTTGGCGATTTCCTCGCTGGCGGCGAAGGAGGTGCCCTCCGGCGTCCACAGGTCGACCAGGATCTCCGGCCGGCTGGAATCGGGGAAGAACTGCTGCTGCACCTTGCCCATGCCCGCGATGCCCAGCGCGAAGGTGAGCAGCGTCGCGCCGATGGTGATCCAGCGGTGCTGCACGCACCAGTCCACGGCATGGCGGAAGCCCCGGTAGAACGGCGTGTCGAAGTGCTCCTGGTGCTCGGCGGACACCGGCTTCGGCTTCAGGAAGATCGTGCCGAGGTAGGGCACGAAGTAGACCGATACCAGCCAGCTCAGGACCAGCGCGATCACCGTGACGGCGAAGATCGCGAAGGTGTATTCGCCCACGGTGGAGCGCGCCATGCCGATCGGCAGGAAGCCGGCGGCGGTGATCAGCGTGCCGGTGAGCATCGGCATCGCGGTGACCTCGTAGGCGAAGGTGGCGGCGCGGACCTTGTCGTAGCCCTCCTCCATCTTCCGCACCATCATCTCCACGGCGATGATGGCGTCGTCCACCAGCAGGCCCAGCGCGATGATCAGCGAGCCGAGCGAGATCTTGTGCAGGCCGATGCCCCAGTAGAACATCGCCAGGAAGGTCACGGCGAGCACCAGCGGAATGGTGATCGCCACCACCAGGCCGGGACGCATGTCGACGTACCAGCGCTTCCACGGCGGCAGGCCGGCGCCGGGCCGCTTGTGCAGGCCCAGGCTGATGAAGCTCACGGCCAGCACGATCACCACGGCCTCGACCAGCACCCGGACGAATTCGCCGACCGAGGTGGCCACCGCCTTCGGCTGGTCCTGCACCTGCACCAGGCGGATGCCCGCGGGCAGGCCGTCGTCGATGCGGCCGGTGGCGGTTTTCAGCGCGTGGCCCAGGCGGATGATGTCGCCGCCCTTGGCCATCGACACGCCCAGCGCGACGACCTCCTTGCCGCCGTGCCGCACCTTCACCTGCGGCGGATCGACGTAGCCGCGCTTCACGTCGGCGATGTCGCCCAGCCGCAGCTGGTTGCCCGAACCGCCGCGGATCGGCATCGCGCGCAGCTGCTCCACCGCCTCGAACTGGCCGGCCACGCGGACCTGCACGACGTCGGCCGGCGTCTGGATCGCGCCGGCGGACTCCACCGCGTTCTGCTGCGCGAGCTGCTGCAGCACCTGGTTCATGTCCAGGCCCAGCTGCGCGAGGCGCTTCTGCGAAATCTCGACGTACAGCTTCTCGTCCTGCACGCCGAACAGTTCCACCTTGGCGACGTCGGGCACGCGCAGCAGCTGCTGGCGCACGTCGTCGGCGAAGGTCTTCACCTCCGCGTAGCTGTAGCCGCCGTCGGCCTCCAGCGCGTAGATCACGCCGTAGACGTCCCCGTATTCGTCGTTGAAGAAGGGGCCGACCACGCCGCCGGGCAGCGTGCCGCGCATGTCGCCCACCTTCTTGCGCACCGTGTACCAGACGTTCGGGACCTCCGCCGCGCGCGAGGAGTCCTTGATCTGCAGCACGACGAGCGTCTCGCCCGGCTTGGAGTAGCTGCGGATGATGTCCGCATAGGGCACTTCCTGCAGCGTGCGCTCGATCTTGTCGGTGACCTGCTCGGCGACCTGCTGCGCCGTGGCGCCCGGCCAGAACACGCGGATGATCATCGCGCGGAAGGTGAAGGGCGGATCCTCGTCCTGCCCGAGCTGGAAGTAGGCGGCGGAGCCCAGCACCATCAGCACCACCATCAGGTAGCGCGTGAGGGCCGGATGTTCGAGCGCCCAGCGCGAGAGGTTGAACCGCTCGCGGTTTTCGGCTTGCTGCATGGCGGCCTCAGCGCGTGAGGGTTGCGGCCTGGGCGGCGCCCGCGGTGGGCTTGCCCGGATCCTGCGTCGCGACCGGTGCGACGGCGGAGGTCTTCTCCTGCCACACCGTGACCTTCTGGCCGGGCGCGAGCACGTGCACGCCCGCCGTCACGATCTGCATGCCGGGCGCGAGGCCGGCGGCGATCACGGCGTCGTTGCCGTCCGCGGTGGCGACCTGCACCGGCTGCGAACGCACCGTCATCGTCGGGCGGTCCAGCACCCAGACGGCGCTGCCCTTGCCCTCCTGGCGCAGCGCGCTGGTCGGGATCTTGATCACCTGCGCGCCGGCATGGCTCAGGGCCTGCGGCATCACGGTGACGGTGGCACCCAGCGGCGGCTGCGCGGCGCCTTCGATGGACACCTTCACCGGATAGGTGCGGGTCACGGGGTCGGCGCTGGCGGCGACTTCGCGGATGCGGCCCTGCAGCTCGGTATTGCCGGCCCACAGGCGCAGGTTCACGTCGGTGCCCGCGCGCAGGGAGGCCACCTTGTCTTCGGGCACGGAGAACGCCACGTCGCGCGGGCCATCGGCGGCGATGCGCACGACCGGGCTGCCGGCCGAAACGACCTGCCCCGGCTCCGCCTCCACCGCGGTCACCACGCCGGAGACGTCGGCCACCAGGCGCGTGTAGCCGGCCTGGTTGCCCTGCGACGCGAGCTGCGCCTGCGCCGCTTCGAACTGCGCCTGCGCCGCCTTCAAAGTGCTCTCGCGGCGCTCCAGTTCGGCGCCGCTGATGAAGTTCTGCTCGCGCAGCGTCTGGTAGCGCTTGTAGTCGGCGGCCGCCAGGTCGCGATTGGTCTGGGCGGCCGCGAGCTGCGCGCGGGCCGCTTCGGCGGCGAGCCGGTAGTCCTGCGGGTCGAGCTGCGCCAGCACGGCGCCGGGCTGCACGTGCTGGCCGACCTCGGCCTGCCGTTGCGTGATCTTGCCGGCGACCCGGAAGCCCAGGCGCGACTCCAGCCGCGCGCGCACCTCGCCCGAGAACTCGTACCGGCTCTGCAAGCCCGATGCGCTCACGGTCATCACCTTCACCGAGCGGACGGGCTCCGGCGGCGCTTCGCTGCGGGAACAGCCGGCGAGCACGGCGGCCGCGAACAAGGCCGCGCTCCAGGGCGCCAGGCGTGAAGAAATGAGGTGTCTCATGGGGCGGATCCGTGAAGTCTGCGCGGACGCAGCTCCTTAATGACTGACCGGTTAGTAATCTAGGAGAAACCCGCAGAGCCTGTCAAGCGACAATCCGGAGGTGACCGCCCCCTCCGACGACCGGCATCGCCCGGTCGAGCACTACGAAAACTTCCCCGTTGCCTCCTGGCTGTGCCCCCCTCGGCTGCGGCGGCCGATCGCTGCCATCTATTGGTTCGCTCGTACGGCCGACGATATCGCGGATGAAGGGAGCGCGACAGTGGATACCCGGCTCGCCGACCTGGATACATATGGAAACGACCTGGTCGCGTACCTCGCAGGCAACAGCGGTTCGGGCCGCTGGCCCGGCGTGTTCGCCGCCCTCGCCACGGCCGTGCGCGAATTCCGCCTGCCGCCAGCCTTGCTCCACGCCCTGCTCGACGCCTTCGAACAGGACGCGCGCAAGTCGGGCGCCGGCGAGGGCTACGCGGATCGCTGCGAACTTCTGGATTACTGCAGCCGCTCGGCCAACCCCGTGGGCCGGCTGCTGCTGCACCTTTATGACGTGCACGATCCCGTCGCGCTCGCCGAGAGCGACGCGATCTGCAGCGCGCTGCAGTTGATCAACTTCTGGCAGGACCTCGGCGTGGACGTGCCCCGCGGCCGCTACTACCTGCCCGCCGAAGACTGCCGCCGCCACGGCATCGACCCGCACCGGCCGGCCACCTGGGCCTCGCATCCGGCCACGCCCGCGCTCGTCGCGGAGCTGTGCGCCTGGGCGCGCGGCCTGATGCTCTCGGGCGCGCCGCTGGTGCACCGGATCCCCGGACGCGCCGGCTGGGAACTGCGCCTCGTGGTGCAGGGCGGCCTGCGCATCCTGCGCCGGATCGAACGATTGCAGCACCGCACGCTGCAGGCGCGGCCGAAGCTGGGACCCGTCGACGTGCCCCCCATGCTGTGGGCGGCGGCGCGGATGTGAGAATCACGGGCTTGCCACAAGAACGAATGACGCCGGAACAGTACGTCCAGGACAAGGCCGCCGCCTCGGGCAGCAGCTTCTATTACGCCTTCCTCTTCCTGCCGCCGCCGCGGCGCGCCGCCATCACGGCCTTCTACGCCTTCTGCCGCGAGGTGGACGACGTCGTGGACGAAGTGACGGACCCCGGCGTCGCGCGCACCAAGCTCGCCTGGTGGCACACCGAGGTGGGCCGCGCCTTCGCCGGCCAGCCCTCGCACCCGGTGATGCAGGCCCTGATGCCCAGCGTGCCGGCCTTCGGCATCGAGCAGGAACACCTGCAGGCCGTGATCCGCGGCTGCGAGATGGACCTGGAGCAGACGCGCTATCTCGATTTCACCGGCCTGGAGCGCTATTGCCACCTGGTGGCCGGCGTGGTCGGCGAAGTCGCCGCCCGCATCTTCGGCCAGACGGAGGCGCGGACCACCGAGTACGCGCACAAGCTGGGTCTCGCTTTCCAGCTCACGAACATCATCCGCGACGTCGGCGAGGACGCGATGCGCGGCCGCATCTACCTGCCCGTCAACGAGCTGCAGCAGTTCGACGTCAAGGCGCACGAGATCCTCAAGCGCCAGCACTCCGACCGCTTCGTCGCGCTGATGCGCTTCCAGGCACAGCGGGCGCACGCGCTGTACGACGAGGCCCTGGCGCTGCTGCCGGCGGAAGACCGCCGCGCGCAGAAGCCCGGCCTCATGATGGCCAGCATCTACCGCACGCTGCTGCGCGAGATCGAGGACGAGAACTTCCAGGTGCTGAACCAGCGCATCAGCCTCACGCCCGTGCGCAAGCTCTGGCTCGCGTGGAAGGTACAGGCGCTGGGGCGCATGTAGTGGCGACGCGCGTCGCCATCGTCGGCGCGGGCTGGGCCGGGCTCGCCGCCGCGGTCCGCTGCGTCGAGCGCGGACACCAGGTCACCGTGTTCGAGGCCGCCCGCACGCTCGGCGGCCGGGCCCGCACCCTGTCCGTGGCGTTGCCGGACGGCAGCGCCGTGCTCGTCGACAACGGGCAGCACATCCTGATCGGCGCCTATCTCGAGACGCTGCGGCTGATGGAGACGGTGGGCGTGCGCCCGGACGACGTGCTGCTGCGAATGCCGCTGGTGCTGCGCGATCCGGCGGGCAACGGCCTCGCGCTGCCGCCGTGGCCCGCCCCGTGGGACGCGGTGGCGGGCATCCTCCGTGCCCGCGGCTGGAATTGGGCCGACAAGCTGTCGCTGCTGCGGGCCTCCATCCGCTGGCAGCTGGCGGGCTTCCGTTGCGCACCCGAGGCGAGCGTCGCGGATCTCACGCGCGACCTCACTCCGCGCGTGCGCGCGCAGCTGATCGATCCGCTGTGCGTCGCCGCGCTCAACACGCCGGCGGAGCGTTCCAGCGCGCAGGTGTTCCTGCGCGTGCTGCGCGACGCGCTGTTCGGCCGCGGCCACGGCGATTGGGGCGGCTCCAACCTGCTGCTGCCGAAGCAGGACCTGGGCGCCCTCTTCCCGCATGCGGCGCAGGACTGGCTGGAGGCCCGCGGCGCCGAGGTGCGGATCGGGCGGCGCGTGCAGGCCCTGGTGCCGCAAGGCAATGGGTGGAGCGTGGACGGCGAGTCCTTCGACATCGTGATCGTCGCCGCACCGTCCAATGAAGCGGTCCGCCTCGTCGAAGCCAGCGCCGTCGCAGCGGGCGACTGGCTGCGCGATGCGCGCGCCTTCGCCTTCGAGGCGATCGCGACGGTCTACGCCACCGGCGGTCCTCGCCTGCCCTTGCCGATGCTCGCCCTGTCCTCGGGCCCGGCGCAATTCGTCTTCGACCGTGCCCAGCTGGGCGGCCCGGCCGGCCTGCTCGCCTTCGTGGTGAGCGCGAGCGTCGCGGACAAGGAGCGCATCGAACGCGACGTGATCGCGCAGGCCTCCGCATTGGGGTGGGACCTGCAGCCGTTGCAGACGGTGGTGGAGAAGCGCGCGACCTTCGCCTGCGTGCCGGGCCTGCGCCGGCCGCCGATCGCCATCGCGCCGGGACTGTGGGCTTGCGGAGATTACGTGGAAGGGCCGTATCCGGCGACGCTCGAGGGCGCGGTTCGTGCCGCGCTGCAGGTGGCGGATCGCATCTCGTAGGGTGGGCACAAGCTCCGCTTGCCCACCATCCTCGCCGGCACACACGGTGGGCAAACAAGTTTGCCCACCCTACGGGATCAGGCCGTCATCAGGTCCTGCAACTCGCCCAGATGCGTCAGCGTCAGGTGCGGCTCCTGCTCGTGCGGCCAGGGCGCATCGCCGCGATTCAGCCACGCCGCCTGCATGCCGGCATTGAGCGCACCCAGGGCGTCCAGCGTCGCGTCGTCGCCGATGTGCAGCACGAACTCCGGCAGGGTGTCGACCGCGCCGGCGGCCGCGTGGAAGATGCGCGGGTCGGGCTTGCCGACGCCGAACTCGCGCGCGCACACCGCCGCGCGGAAGAAGTGCGACAGGCCGATGCGTCCCAGGTCGGCGTTGCCGTTCGACAGCGCCACCACCGGATAGCGCCCGGCGAGGAATTCCAGTGCCGGCAGCGCGTCCTCGAACAGCGTCACACGCTGGCGCTCGGCGAAGAAGGCGTCGAAGGCTGCTTCGGCCAGCGCCGGATCGTCGCCGGCGCGCTGCAGCGCCAGGCGAATCGACTCGCGCCGCAGCGCGCTCATGTCGTGCTTGAGGTCGGGCCGCGCATGGGTCATCTCCCCGCGGATGTCGCGCAGCGCCGCGGGATTGGCGAACAGCGCCGCGGTCATCGGGGCGAACGAACCCAGCCAGTCATGCAATGCTTTCTCGGCCCGCTCGATGACCGGCCAGATCGGCCACAACGTGTCGTCGAGGTCGATCGTGATGGCCTGGATTTTCCCGAGGTCGAACATGGCGGCGAGAATACCGCATGGCCGCGACCGCCCGACCCCTTGACCCTCCCGCCCACGGGCACGGACAGGTGCCCCTCACCGCGGTGTTGCTGTGCAACCTGGGCACGCCGGACGAGCCGACGGCGCCGGCGGTGAAGCGCTACCTCGCGGAGTTCCTGGGCGACCCGCGCGTCGTCGAGATCCCGCGCGCCGCGTGGCTGCCGCTGCTGCACGGCGTGATCCTGCCGCTGCGCTCCGCGAAATCGGCGGCCAAGTACCGGTCCATCTGGACGCCCGAGGGCTCGCCGCTGAAGGTATGGACCGAGCGCCAGGCCAAGCGCCTGCAAGGCTGGCTCGGCGAGCACGGCCATCGCGTGAAGGTGCACTATGCGATGCGCTACGGCAATCCATCGATGGCCAGCCAGCTCGACGCGCTCGCGGAAGCCGGCGCCACGCGCATCCTCGTGCTGCCCTGCTATCCCCAGTATTCGGGCACCACGACGGCGAGCATCGTCGATGCCGTGTCCGGCTGGACGCGCACGCGCCGCAGCCTGCCCGAGCTGCGCTTCGTGAACCGCTACCACGACGACCGCGGCTACATCGACGCGCTCGCCAGGCGCATCGAGCGCCACTGGCGCGAACACGGCCGGCCCGGCCACCTCGTCATGAGCTTCCACGGCGTGCCCGAGCGCACCCTGCGGCTGGGCGATCCCTACCACTGCGAATGCCGCAAGACGGCGCGACTGCTCGCCCAGCGGCTGCAACTGGCGGAGACGCAGTTCACCGTGAGTTTCCAGTCGCGCTTCGGCAAGGCGAAGTGGATCGAGCCGTACACGCAGCCCACGCTGGAAGCGCTGGCGCGCGCGGGGACGCAACGCGTGGACGTCGTGTGCCCCGGATTCACCAGCGACTGCCTCGAGACGCTGGAGGAGATCGGGATGGAGTGCCGCGACGCCTTCCTCGCCAACGGCGGGAAGGAGTTCCATTACATCCCCTGCCTCAACGACGAAACGGAGTGGATAGCCGCACTCGGGAACATCGCGCTGCAGCACCTCGCCGGGTGGCCGACGCAATAGTCGTCATTCCCGCGAAGGCGGGAATCCAGCGCGTCCAAAGGAGAAAGCGGCGCATTGCGCCGCCTTTCAAAGCCCTGGGCCCCCGCCTGCGCGGGGGTGACGCTCATCGATCCGCCCGCTCGATGAACGACCGGACCAACTCCAGCTGCGCCGGCACGTTCAGCGCCGGCGCATGACCCACCCCCGGCACTTCCACCACGCGCATCAGTCCGATCTTTCCCGGCCCGCGCGTCATCATCTCCTCCACCGCGTCGCGCGGCACGAGGTCCGACTCGGCGCCACGAAGCAACAGCACGGGGATGCGCAGCCGGTCGTAGTGCTCCCACAGCTCGTAGTCGTGCGGATGGTCGATGAACTGGCGCACCATCGCCGGGTCGTAGTGCGGCGTGACGCGGCCGTCCGGCAGCCGCCGCGTGGAGGTCTCGGTGAGCCGCCGCCACTGCGCATCGCTCATCCAGCCGTAGGGCTTGTAGACCTGCCGGAAGAAGGCCTCCAGTTCGGCCATCGAACCGAACGCCGGCGGATTGCCCGCGTAGTTGCGGATGCGCTCCAACGCCGCCGCGGCCAGGCGCGGCGCGTTGTCGTTCAGCACCAGGCTCTGGATGCGCTCCTTCAGCTTCGGCTGGAACAGCCCCGACGCGCACACCGTGCCGATCGCGCCGCCCATCGAGGTGCCGACCCAATGCGCGCGCGCAATGCCCAGCTTGTCGAAGAGCTCCGCCGCGATACGCGCATAGAACTCCAGCCGGTACTCGTTCACCGGGTCCGGGCTCCACTGGCTGAAGCCGCGCCCGATCGTGTCGGGACAGATCACGCGCCAGCTGGAGGAAAGGTGTTCCGCCAGTTCGTCCATGTCGCGCCCGGTGCGCGCCAGGCCATGCCAGGCGACCACCGTGCGCGCGTGCTGCGCGCCCCACTCCGTGTAGTGGATCTCGCGTCCCGCGCAGATCACATACTTCGAACCGAAGGGCATGTCCTTTCCTCCTCGACGCCCGTCACTCGGCGTGGATCGCCTTGTTGTCCAGCGTGGCGTCGAACACCATCCGTCCCGGCCAGGCCGGCCACGCGGTGCCGAGCGCGGTGTTGTTCGGGTCGCCGTTGCGCGCGAAGGCGGACACCGTCTGCATCATCGCGGCCGACAGTTCCAGGCGGCCCGGCGCGTTGGCGGTGTTGAACCACACGTTGCCGAACAGCGAGGGACCGAAGTTGCCGAAGAGGAAGGGCAGGTCCACCACGTGCACGGCACCGTAGATGTCGTTCCACGGCGCGGGCTGCTTGGCCCAGTCGAAGCGGTAGTACCAGACGTCGCCCTGCTGCGTCTTCAGCGCATCCAGCACGTTGTCGCGGCTGCGCAGGAAGAACACGCTGTTCAGCAATTCCGCCTTCGCGGTGAAGCCGGTGACCGGCGCATTCACCGGCAGGTAGGACGCGGCGATCCACTGCTCGATGGTCGTCTGCGGCGCCGCGTTCGGGTCGTAGGAGAAGTGGTTCGCGAACAGCTGCGCGTCGGTCACGATGCGCGCGTTGCCGACGCCTCCCACCAGCGGCAGGAAGGACGGGAACAGCTTGCCCTCGTCGCGGGTGTTGCCGGCCAGCACGGGCACCTTCACGTAGTTGCCGGCCTTGATCGCCTCGATCGGATTGGACGCGACCACGGTGCCGTCCGGGATCGGGCCGGATCCGGCCAGCAGCGGCATGCGCGTGAGCAGCGTCGTGAACAGCTGGCCCGGCGTCCTGGAGCGCATGTAGGCAGCGATCTCCGCCGGCGTCTTCGTCGCGATGTAGAGGTTCGCGGAAGCCGTATCCGTCGCCAGACCGTCGACGATCAGCAGGTTCTGCAGCAGGGTGACGCCCTGGGCCTGGTACTGCAGCAGCGGCGACAGCGTCGGGATGCTGCCAGGCGGCAGGTTGGTGGCCAGCGAGATGCCGCCGGAGAGCGGCACGGTGCGATGGAACAGCTTCGGGCTCGCCGCCGTCATCAGCGGCGAGGTCTGCAGCGCCCAGACGTTGATGGCGCCGGCGGACTGGCCCATGATGGTCACGTTGCCCGGATGGCCGCCGAACGCGCGCGCATTCTTCTGCACGAACTCCAGCGCCTTGATGCTGTCCAGCAGCGTGAAGTTGCCGGAGTCGTTCGCCGCGTTGCCGGTCTTCAGCTGCGCGAGGTCGAGGAAGCCCAGGATGCCGACGCGGAAGTTGGCCGTGACGACCACGGCGTTGGCCTTGCGGGCCAGCGCGGCGCCGTCGTACACCGGGTCGGCGGTGTAGCCCGAGACGTTGCTGCCGCCGTGGAAGAACACGATCACCGGCAGGTCTGCCTGCGGGCCTGCCGGGCGCCAGACGTTCAGGTACAGGCAGTCTTCGTGGCCGACGGCCTGGTTCAGCGTCGTGCCGATCGTCGCGTCGTAACGGTTGTTGGAGCCCGGCCCGTAGATGCGGCCGTACTGTGCGCAGGCGTTGGCGAAAGCGGTGGTCGTCTTTGCCGTGGCCCAGGAATCCGCGTCCTGCGGCGCCTGCCAGCGCAGCGCTCCCACCGGCGGCTTGGCGTAGGGGATGCCTTTCCAGGAGTAGGTGCCGTTGTCGACGGAGCCGCGCACCTGGCCGAGGTGCGTGGTGCGCAGCATTTGCGCATCCGCGCCGCGGCCGTCGCTGCGCAGGTCGCTCGCCGGTGCTCCCCCGCCGCCACCGCCGCCGCCGCAAGCGGCCATCAGCAGCGGCAGCGCGATCGCGCCGGCGCATGCCATGCGCGCCCGCCAATGCGAACCCAAGCGCCGGACGGACTGCGATGTCTTGTCAGTTCTCAACATAGTCTCCTTTGATGGCGTTGCTGGACGCGGCCGGGGCCGCGGGGGGACGGGAAGGCGTTCGCGGCGGCGGCTGCATCGCGCGCAGCCGGCCGACGACGCCGGTGGGAAAGTAGTAGACCGAGAGCACGAACAGCAGGCCGAGCCAGAGCAGCCAGCGGTCCGGCGACAGCAGCGCGGCGAGCCAGGGCAGCCCGGAGACCGCTTCGCTCGCCAGCTTCAGCAGGTCCTGCAGGTAGCTTTGCGCCACGAGGAACAGGCCGGAGCCGATCGCGGCGCCGTAGATCGTGCCCATGCCGCCGATCACGACGATCAGCAGCACGTCCAGCATGATCTCGAAGGACAGCGTGGTGTCCGGGCCGTTGTAGCGCAGCCAGATCGCGAGCATGGCGCCCGCCAGCGTCGCGAACAGCGCCGACAGGATGCTGGAGACCGTGCGGTACACCACCACGCGGTAGCCGATCGCCTCGGCGCGGAACTCGTTCTCGCGGATTGCCTGCAGCACGCGGCCGAAGGGTGAATTCACGATGCGCAGCATGGCGAGGAACAGCACCACGGCGGCGACGAACAGCAGGTAGTAGCAGACCAGGCGGCCGTCGAAGGTGCGGCCCAGCAGCTCGAACTCGAAGCCGGGCGACAGCACTTCCGGCATCTTGAAGGTCAGGCCGTCCTCTCCGCCGGTGAACTCCGACAGCTGCGAAGCCAGCGTCTGGAAAGCCGCCGCGAACGCCAGCGTGATCATCGAGAAGAAGATCGCGCGCACCCGCAGCGAGAACAGGCCGATGGCGAGCGCGAGCACGAAAGACAACGCGAGCGCGCAGACGATGCCGACGGCCAGCGCGCTCCAGCCCGGGCCCATGCGTGTGGAGGCGATGGCGACGCCGTACGCACCGATGCCGAAGAACATCGTGTGGGCGAAGCTCACGATGCCGGTGTAGCCGAGCAGCAGGTCGAAGCTCGCCACCAGCACCACGAACACCAGCACCTTGGCCGCGACGTTGAGCGCCTTCACGCCGGGGATGAGGAAGGGCGTGAGCGCCAGCGCGGCGAAGATCAGCAGCAGGATGATCGCCAGCACGCGGCTGCGCGGGAAGTCGTTGGAAAGGAGCCGGGTCAGCATCTGGTGCTCCTTACTTGCTCAGGGCATACACACCCTGCGGGCGCCACAGCAGGATGGCCATCATCAGCAGGATGTTGGAGAACAGCGCCATCTTGGGCACCAGGAAGCCGGTGTAGTTGGCCATCAGGCCGACCAGCAAAGCGCCGACCAGCGCGCCGGTGGTGGACCCCAGCCCGCCGATGATCAGCACGATGAAGATCAGCACGTTCACCTGCGCGCCCATCTGCGGCACGACGGTCTGCTGGTACAGGCCCCACATCACGCCGCCGAGGCCGGCGAGCGCGCTGCCCACCATGAACACGCCCACGAACAGCACGCGGATGCGGTAGCCGAGCGACTCCACCATCTCGCGGTCCTGCACGCCGGCGCGGATCAGCAGGCCGATCTTGGTGCGCGTGAGCGTCCACAACAGAAGCCCGAAGACGACGATGCCGACCACCACCGCGATCAGGCGGTACTTCTCGATCGCGGCATCGCCGAAGAACAGGCTGCCCTTCATGGCCTCGGGCAGCGACAGCGGGATCTGCAGCGGGCCCCAGACCACCTTGATCAGCTCCTCGCCGATGATCATCCCGCCCATGGTGATGAGGATCTGCTTCAGGTGGTTGCCGTACACGGGGCGCACGATGAAGCGCTCGAAGGCCAGGCCGATCGCGCCGGCCACCAGCATGGCCACCACCATCGCCGGCAGCACCGCGAGCAGGTTCATCCAGAGGCTGCCGGAGGCGGTGTAGTCGCCCATCGCCCCGAGGACGCTGGTGGCGACGAAGGCCCCCAGCGCGATGAACACGCCGTGGCCGAAGTTCAGCACGTCCATCAGCCCGAACACCAGCGTGAGGCCGGAGGCGATGACGAAGACGATCATGCCCATCGCGAGTCCGGCGACGGTGAGCGTGAGCCAGGTGGACGGCGAGCCGATGAAGGGCAGCACGATCGCTGCCAGCAGCGGCACCAGCGCCAGCGGCTTCCAGTCGAAATCCTTCGCGTTCATAGCGCGAGCCCCAGCAGGGAGTGCTGCAATTCCTCGTTCTCGGCAAGTTCCTTCATGGAGCCCGCATGCACCACGACGCCGTTGTCCATCACGGCCACGGTGTCGCCGAGACGCTTGGCGAAGTTGATGTTCTGCTCGACCAGCAGGATGGTCACGCCGCTCGCCTTGAGCTGCGCGAACGCATCGATCATGTTGTTGATGATGGCCGGCGCCAGCCCCTTGCTCGGCTCGTCGACGATCAGCAGCTCTCGCGGTTCGACGATCGCGCGCGACACGGCCAGCATCTGCTTCTGCCCGCCGGACAGCTTGCCCGCGGGGTGGTTCCAGAACTTCTCCACGGCGGGGAACAGCGAGAAGATCCACTGCAGCCGCTGGCCGTCGATCTGCCCCGCGTGCTTGGCGCCGCGCGCGGCCAGCACCATGTTCTCCTTCACCGTGAGGTCGGCGAAGATGCCCATGTTCTCGGGCACGTAGGCGATGCCGCGCCCGGCGATCTGCGGCGTGGGCGCCTGCGTGATGTCTTCGCTGCCGAACGTGATGCGCCCCTGCGAGGCGCGCCACAGGCCCATGATCGTGCGCAGCGTGGTGGTCTTCCCTGCCCCGTTGCGGCCCAGGAGCATCGTGAGCTGGCCGCGCGGCACGGCGAGGTCGACGCCATGGAGGATGTGATAGGCGCCGATGTGGGTGTGGACGCCCTGCAGCGCGAGGAGATTCCCGCTCATGCGGCCTCCTTCTGCGCGGAGACGCCGAGGTAAGCTTCTTGAACCACCGGCGACGCGATCACCTCCGCCGGCTCGCCGTCCGCCACCAGCGTCCCGTTGTGCAGCACGATGATCCGGTCCGCGAGCTCGCGCACCACGTCCATCTTGTGCTCCACCAGCAGGATCGTCTTGCTCCTGTCGGCCTTCAGCTTGCGGATCAGGTCCAGGATCACCGGCGCCTCCGCGTGGTTCATGCCCGCGGTCGGTTCGTCGAACATGTAGACCTGCGGCTGGAGCGCCATCAGCAGCGCCACTTCCAGCTTGCGCTGGTCGCCGTGCGGCAGGTTGGCGACCAGTTCGTGTTCCTCCTCCTGCATCGCCACCTCGGCCAGGATGCGGTCGGCGCGCTCGACGAGATCCTCGTGGTCGCTCCACACGCTCCACAGGTTCAAGCCGCGGCGATGCCGGCCTTCGCGCGTGGCCTGCACCGCGAGCCGCACGTTCTCCAGCACGGTGAGGCGCGGGAACAGGTTGGTGAGCTGGAACGCGCGGCCGAGGCCGGCGCGGGTGCGTTGCGACGCCGATGCGCCGGACAGGTCGCGGCCACCGAGCGTGACGGTGCCGGCGGTGGCCTTCAGCTGGCCCGAGATCAGGTTGAAGTACGTCGTCTTGCCGGCGCCGTTGGGACCGACGATCGCCGTCAGCGTGCCCGGCTCGAAGGAGCAGGTCACGCCGTTGACGGCCACGTGGCCGCCGAACCGGACCGTCAGGTCGTGGGTGGCGAGTTGGCTCATGCTGGATTCTGGATGAGCGATACCTTCAGCCCGGCAGGGGCGGTATCAAGAACACGGACTACCGGACGCAGAGGTCGCAGAGGTCACGCCGAGGACGCAGAAAACACACTCATCAGGTTTCCTTTCGCGTCCTCTGCGAAACCTTTGCGTCCTCTGCGTCCGGATGCTGGCTTCAACGCTTGTTGCGGATCGGAACCTGCATCTCTTCCGGCTTGATCTCGCGGACCAGTTCCGGCACGCCCCAGGCGAAGGCCGGGTCGACCTTCACCTTGAAGTGGTACATGGACTGCATGGCCTGGTGGTCGTCCTTGCGGAAGGTCATCTTGCCCTTGGGCGTCTCGAAGGACATGCCTTCCATGGCGGGGATCAGCTTGTTGGCACTCGCGTCGCCATTGGTCTTCTTCAGCGCGGTGACGATGGCCATCGCGGCGGAGAAGCCGCCGGCGGTGAAGAAGTCCGGAGGCGACTTGAACTGCCTGTAGTGGCCCGCCACCATCGCCTCGTTCACCGGGTTCTTCGGGATGCCGAAGTAGTAGTAGGTGGCGCCTTCCATGCCCGGGAAGTTCTTGTACGAGGCCATCGCCGGCAGGATGTTGCCGCCGGTGAAGACCTCGATGTTGTAGCGCTGCTTGAGGTTTTGCGCGGCCAGCGCGTTGAAAGGCGGCGTGCCGCCGGCCCAGATCACCTCGACGACCTTGCGGCCCGGCTGGTCCTTCAGCTTGTCGACGATGCGCTGGATGCCGGCGGTGAAGTCCGTAGTGGTCTGCGGCAGGTATTCCTCGTGGACCACCTTGGCGTTCTTCAGGGCGTCCTTGAACGCCTTCACGCCGTCGCGGCCGAACGCGTAGTCCTGCGCCAGCGTGGCGACGACGGTGCCGGCCTTGTCCATCGCCACGGCGTTGGAGATCGCGTCCTGCGAGCTGTTGCGGCCGGTGCGGAAGATGTACTTGTTCCACTTGTCGCCGGTGATCGAATCGGCCACGGCGGGCTCGACCAGCAGGACCTTCTTGTATTCCTCGGCGACCGGCAGCATCGCGAGCGCGACGCCGGAGGAGGTCGGGCCGATGGCGACGTCGACCTTGTCGTCCGAGTAGGCGGTGGCCAGCAGCGACTTGCCGAGGTCCGGCTTGCCCTGGTCGTCCTTCTCGATCACCACGATCTTGCGGCCGTTGATGGTCATGGTGCCGCCAGTGGCGTAGTCCAGTCCCATCATCAGGCCCACTTGCGTCTGCTTGCCGTAGGCCTCCAGCGGACCGGTGCGGCTGTAGACGTGGGCGATCTTGATCTCCTTGCCCTGCGACCACGCCAGCGGCGTGGCAAGGGCGGAGGCGGCGACGGCGGCGGCGGCCACCCAGAGGCGTCGTTGCATGCAATGTCTCCTGATTTGTTGGATCCGAACGGGCGGCTGATGCATTCGCCGTGCCAAGCCCCAAGTCCTTGTCGCACAAGGAAAATCGGCGCGAGGTGTCCGGAGATCAGGCACTTCGAGTTGCCTGAACTTCAGACACATGCCTGATTTTCAGGCAGCCAGTTCGAGCCGCTCGTAAAGCTTCGCGCGGGAGATGCCGAGCAGCCGCGCCGCGGCCAGCTTGTTGCCGCCGGTGGCTTCGAGCGCGGCCTGGATGGCGCTGCGCTCCACTTCGGCCACCTGCTCCGCCAGCGGCCGCAGTG
>NZ_DASVNN010000038.1:0-12348 GCF_036383835.1 Ramlibacter sp. | reverse complement strand
TGGATCCCCGCCTGCGCGGGGATGACGAATTCCTACTTCTTCATGAACCGCGCCACCATCTCGATCACGCTGTCGCGGCGGTGGGCGGTGTACGCGGGGGAGGTCATGTCGAGCTTGAACAGCACGCCGAAGGTGTGCTGGTTCGACACGTTGAAGAAGCTCAGGGCCGAGATCGAGGCGTGGATGTCGACGGGATCCAGCCCGGCGCGGAACACGCCGGTCTTCACGCCGCGCTCGTACAGGTTCTTGATCGCGGCGATCGCCGGCACGTTCAGTTCCTGGATGTGGCTCGACTGCTTGATGTACAGGCCGCGGTTGATGTTCTCGCTCATCACGAGACGGATGAAGTTCTCGTGGTGCAGGTGGTGGTCGAAGGTGAAGGCCACCAGGCGGCGCAGGGCCTGCTCGGGCTCGAGATCCTGCAGGTGCAGTTCGGCCTCGATGTCGCGCACGCGGCGGTACGACTCTTCCAGCACGGCGAGGTACAGGCCTTCCTTGCTGCCGAAGTAGTAATAGATCATCCGCTTGCTGGTCTGCGTGAGCGCGGCGATCTCGTCGATGCGCGCGCCGGCCAGCCCCTTCTCCCCGAACTCCGCCGCCGCCACCTCGAGGATGTTGGCCTTGGTGCGCTCCGGGTCGTTGGTGCGCGTCGTCTCCTTCGCGGAGCTGCGGGCGGGGGCCGCCGAGCGCTTCGCGTGTACTAGTTCGTTCATTTTGGGGAGTATAGGGGCCATCATCGCCGCGCCCAAACTGCGGCGGGGCGGGTGCTTCGTCCCCCTTCGGTCCCCTGTAGGGTGGGCAGCTTTGCTGCCCACCGTTTCGGCCGTCATGGTGGGCAAGCGGAGCTTGCCCACCCTACGCGTACGACCCGAGACTCAGCCGGTATCTGCCGGCGGCGCCGAGGCGAGCGTCTGCACCAGGTGCGTGAGCCGGTGCGAGGCTTCGGCGGTGCCCCAACGCCGCTGCCAGCGCAGGAGATCGACGAAGGCGTTGCCGCCCAGCGCGCGCACCGCGATCTTCACGCTCTCGTACAGCGCGTCGTCCAGCAGTTCGCCCGGCACGCAGCGCACCGCCATGAAAGGGACGCGGGTGAGTCCGTGCGTTGCCTTCAGGTGGCGCAGCAGGTCGTACATGCGGCCTTCGTCGAAGTGGCAGCCGCAGACCACGAGCGCGGGGGCCGGATCGAGCGCCTTCTTCGCATCCTCGAAGCTCGCCGCATACACCAGCTCGAAGCTGCTGCTCAGCGCGGCGCGGAACGCGGCATGGGCTTCCGCGCTGTCCGCGACGAGGATGCGTGGGCCGGTCGACATGTGACGCGCAGTGTAATGTCGTGCAACCCTTTCGGCGAACCGGGACCGCATAGGTCATGTGCCTATTCGGGGCTACGGCAGAGCCTGAACGTTTCGCGTCCCGATGAGTCAAACCGGACGAGCTCGCGAGTAGTCCAGCACCTACCCGCCCTGCCTCGGCGGGACGACACCGCAGCGGCTGGGGCGGCCCTACACAGGAAAGAGAGTCGCGCGACGAAAAGGAGAAACCATGCATACCGCCATCTGTACCTTCGACAACCCGGCCGACGCACGGAAGGCGGTCGACCGCCTCCTGTCCTCCGGCTACGACCGCAACGACGTGCACCTGGAGTACCGGCATGCAGACGGCACGCCCATGGACAGCACCGAACCCGAACGCGTGAAGGCGCGCGGCGAGTCCGGCGTGCTGATGCACGGCGAGCCCTCGGCGCCCGGCCAGGGCACGGACAACTGGGACAGCCTGGAGCGCGAAGTGGCGATGGACAGCAGCCGCCTGCGGCGCCTGGGCCACTTCTTCGGCCGCCTGTTCGGCCGCGACGAAGGCGCCGAGACCGCCGCCGGCACCTACTCGCGCGCCGTGGAGCGCGGCCACTGCGTGGTGATGGTCGACGCGCACAGCGAGGAAGAAGCCGAACGCGCCCAGCAGATGCTGCACGGCATGGAAGCGCGCGACCTCACGCGTGTGCACCGCGCCGGCCAGCCGCCGCTGCGCGACGTGGTCGCCGAGCGCCAGGCCATGGGCACCAGCCCGATGGAGGAAACCTTCGGCACCGCACGCGGCGACATGGGCGAGAGCCACGACATGGACATGCGCCAGCAGCGGGACATCCCCATGGAGCGCGAGGTCGCCGCGGAAAGCGAGCGCGCCATCGCCTCGCAGGGCTGGGGCGAGCAGCGCCGGCTCGACGTGGTGGAAGGCAACAAGCCGATCGCCTCGCCCGACATCCCGGCGGCGCACGAGCCCACCGACAAGCCGCGGTAAGGCGCCTCGTCCCCCGGTCCGACGCCCGCCCCCCGGCGGGCGTTTTCGTTCCCGGTTCACAATGGCGGCTGCCTACCGAGACCCGACATGCCCCTGAACTTCGCCACCCGCCTCGACAACGTAGAAACCTCCGCCATCCGCGAGCTGTTCAAGCTCCTGGGCAAGCCCGGCATCATCAGCTTCGCCGGCGGCTTCCCGGACAGCGCCATGTTCGACGTGGAAGGCCTGCGCGAAGCTTCGCAGCGCGCGCTGCAGGAAGAGCCCGGTGGCGCGCTGCAGTACGGCGCCACCGAAGGCTACGAGCCGCTGCGCACGCAGTTGGCCGCCTTCGAGCGCGCCAAGGGCGTGACCGACATCGAGCCGCACAACCTGATCGTCACCACCGGCAGCCAGCAGGCGCTGGACCTCCTGGGCAAGACGATGATCAGCGAAGGCGACAAGGTGATCGTCGAAGGCCCGACCTTCCTCGCCACCATCCAGTGCTTCCGCCTCTATGGCGCCGACCTCGTGAGCGCGCCGATCGACGCGCATGGCGTGCAGGTCGACCGGCTGGAACAGCTGATCGTGCAGCACAAGCCGAAGTTCGTGTACCTGATCCCCACCTTCGGCAACCCGAGCGGCGCGCTGCTGTCGCTGGAACGCCGCCGCAAGATCCTCGAACTGGCGGTGAAGCACCAGGTGCTGATCGTGGAAGACGATCCCTACGGCGATCTGTACTTCGGCGAGCCGCCGCCCCCGAGCATGCTGGCGCTGTCCAGGGAAGTGCCGGGCAGCCGCGAATGGATCGCGCACTGCGGCAGCATGAGCAAGGTGCTGAGCCCGGGCCTGCGCGTGGGCTGGCTGGTGGCGCAGCCGGAGCTGCTGGCCAAGGCGACGATGTGCAAGCAGTTCAGCGACGCGCACACCAGCACCTTCGCGCAGGCGACGGCGGCGCAATACTTGAAGAGCGGGCGCATGCCGGAGACGCTGCGCAACGTGCGGCAGAAGTACGGCGAGCGCGCCAGCGTGATGGCCGAGGCGCTGACGAAGGAGCTGGGCGACGCGATCGAGTTCACGGCGCCGGAGGGGGGCTTGTTCTTCTGGGCGCGGTTGACGGCTCCGGGCGCGAACGCCGGCGAGTTCGCCAAGCGCGCGATCGAGCAGAACGTGGCGTTCGTGCCGGGTGCGCCGTTCTTCGCGAAGGATCCGGATCCGGCGACGTTCCGATTGAGTTTTGCGACGGCGGATGTGGAGAAGATCAGGGAGGGCGCGAAGCGCCTGGGCCGCGCGCTCTAGGGGCATCACCGCGGGCCCGATGGTTTAGTCCCGCACTGCGTGGCTTCCGTCACGCAGCGATGTTGCGTCGTCGCCGAAACAATACTTCCGGGTGCTCAACGAAACGGGAACCCTCCGCTACATTCGCCCGCGGAGGAACCCATGACAACAAAGACCGCGCGGCTGATCGTCGCAGCCGTCCTCGCCTGCGCCGCCGCGATTCCCGTGGCGCGCGCCGAGGAAAAGGCCGAACACCCTTATATCGAAAAGCTTCGGCACGCAACGTACGACGTCGCAAGCGACGGCCGCTACACCGAGACCGTGGTGCACCGCTACCAGGTGCTGCAGGAAAGCATGGTCGAGCGGTACAAGATGTACTCGATCTCGTACAGCACCAGCATCCAGTCGGGCGAGATCCTCGAGGCGTTCACCCTGAAGAAGGACGGCCGCCAGATTCCCGTGCCGCCCGGCAACTACCAGGTTCGCACCAGCGAAGGACGCAACAAGGCGGGCCCGATGTTCTCGGACTACACCAGCGTCTCGGTGGTGTTTCCCGAACTCGCCGCCGGCGATTCGGTCCAGATTCGTTACCGCATCGCCGCCAAGGAGCCGATGTTCCCCGGCCAGTTCTCGCTGGGCACCAGCTTCTCGCCGTTCGGCCTCTACGAGGACGTGCGCTTCACCGTGCGTGCGCCCCGCGACATGAAGCTGAAGAGCGAGGCCCATTTCTTCGAGGCCGTGCCCGTCAAGGCGGAAGGCGACAGCAACGTCTTCGAATGGCGTTACGCCAACCTGAAGCCGCGCCGCTACCAGGAAGAAGACGAGGGCATCTGGACGCAGCAGGAAGTCCCCAGCGTGCTGGTGTCCACCTTCGAGAACTACGAGGCGATCGCCAAGGCCTACGGCGACCGCGCACTGCCCAAGGCGCAGCCGACGCCGCGCATCCGTGACCTGGTGCGTCAAGCGCTCGGCTCCGAGACGCGGCCGCGCGAGAAGGCGCGCGTCCTGTACGAATGGGTGTCGCGCAATATCACCTATGGCGGCAACTGCATCGGGCTCGGGGCGGTGGTGCCGCGGGACCTCGACGTGGTGCTGGACAACAAGATGGGTGACTGCAAGGACCACGCGACGCTGCTGCAGGCGATGCTTGCGGCCGCAGGCGTGCGCAGCGAGCAGGTGCTGATCAACGCGGGCAGCAAGTACGATCTCGCGCCCACGCCGGTGGCGTCGCTCGTCAACCACGTGATGAACTACCTGCCCGAGTTCGACCTCTACGTGGACGCCACGGCCAAGGACATTCCCTTCGGCTACCTGCCCGGCGATTCCTATTCGAAGCCGGTCATCCACGTCGGGGCGGCCAAGGCCCTGGCCCGTACGCCGGCCGAACAGCCGGGGCAGGCGCAGCAGAAGCTGCACATGACCCTGAAGGTTGCGCCGAACGGCACGGCGACCGGCACGATGCGCGTGTCGTTGAAGGGCCTCGCGGCAGCCTACGTGCGCGCCGGCCACCGCGACATGACGGCCGAAGCGGAGCGCGAGTTCGTCAAGCGCGAGCTGTCCTCCTACCGGTTCCGCGGCACGGGCAGCCTGGAAAAGGGCGACACGCGGGAGCTGGGCGACAGCTACGAGTACGCGATGAAGTTCGAGATCGACAACTACCTGCGAAGCGGAAGCACCGGCAGCCTGTCCTTCTACCCGGTCATGGCTTCCCCGATGCCGGTGAGCAACTTCTGGGATGCGGAGGACCGCGTCACCGCCACGCGGCCGACGCGCTGCCACGGTTTCTCGTCCGCGGAAACGTACGACATCCAGCTGCCGCCGGGCCTGTCCTTGATCTCGATGCCCGAAGCGGCCAAGTTGCGGGGCAGCCTCCTCGACTACACCGCGAGCTACGAGCAAAAGGGAACGGCCGTCACGGTCAAGCGTGAAGTGAAGGACAAGACCTCGCAGGGCATCTGCTCGCCGGAGGTGATGCGCGACTTCAACAAGCAGGCCGCGGCGATCGGCGAGAACCTGCGAACGCAGGTCCTGTACAAGCGCAAGCCGAAGTGAGGCTGACGCAGGAGGCGCGGGTCACATCGTCCCGCGCCCACCCTGCGGCTCTCGCTCCAGCATGGTCCCGCGGGAACGCTCGGCATGTAGGCACGCGCCGACGAGCCCGAGCATTCACGCGCGAGATGCCGAGCTTGAACATGCAGCGGGCGCGAAGCATCCTTCAGGTTTCGACCGAAGGGAGGTTCGCATGCGGCTCGCCTCTTCCAGCATCGTCGCCGGCCGGATCCAGCAGGTGCACGCCTGCCGGCCCAAGGGCGGCACCGACCAGACTCCCCACCTCGACATCCAGGAGATTCCCAGCGAAGGGCGTTACCTCGCGGTCGTCGCCGACGATCCCGATGCGATGAAGCCCGCCGGCAAGGTGTGGGTGCACTGGAACGTGTTCAACGTGCCCGCCGTCGACCGGCGCATGGAAGTGGCTGCAGGCCAGTCCCTGTCGGGCGAGACCGGCACGACGTCCGGCCATGCAACGGGCGGCTACGAAGGCCCGTGTCCGCCCGACGGCGAGCACACCTACCGCATCGCGGTGTTCGCGCTGCAGGACAGGGTGAAGATCGACACGCGGGCCGAGTGGACCATCGAGGCCTTCGAGACGGCGTACGGCAGGCAGATCGTGGCGAAGGCGCTGGTCACCGGCAAGTTCGGGCCGTGAGCCTGCGGCCTCGGCCGAATGACGGTTAGCATGGCGGCGGGAAGGAAGCATGAACAACCAAGCCGCCGACGAAGGACGATCCGTCGCCCTGTACTGGGATTTCGAGAACCTGCACGCCAGTCTCTGCGACGAGAAGGAGGCCGGGTCGTACGGCCGCGAGAACCGCTTCAAGCTGCAGGAGCCCCTGGTCGACGTGCAGGCCGTCGTGGAACTCGCGGCCTCGTTCGGGCCGGTCGCCATCAACCGCGCCTACTGCAACTGGCAGTTCTTCGGCCGCTATCGCGAAGCGCTGCTCCAGAATGCCGTGGAACTCGTGCAGCTCTTTCCGCCTGGCGGAGCCGCCAAGAATGGCGCCGACATCCGGCTGTGCCTGGACGCCATGGAGGACGCGGGGCGCTTTCCGCACATCGGGACCGTCGTGATCGTCGGGGGCGACAGCGACTTCATGCCGGTCTCGCACAAGATCAAGGCGGCCGGCCGCACGCTGATCGGCGTGGGGACGCGGAAATCCACCAACAAGCATTGGGCGAAAAGCTGCGACGAGTTCAGGTATTACGAGAGCCTCGTCGAACCGGCGCCGGTGGAGGTCGTGGCTCCGACACCCTCTACCGGGGAGGGTGCGTCCCCTTTGCAAGCGGCCGAGCCTGTATCCGCACCGCACCTGCCATCCGACCTCCTGCGCCGCGCGATCCGGCTGCTGGCGGAGAAGAGGGGAGATGCGTGGGTGAACAAGGGGGAGATCTGGCCGATGATCAAGCGCCTCGACGCCACCTTCAGCCTGGCGGACCACAACTACACGAGCTTTTCGGCCATGGTCAAGTCTCTCGACAAGCTCGTCGAAGCAAGGCCTGGCCCGAACGACCAGCAGATCCGCCTGCGTTGACCCGTCAGGGCGGGCTCGCCAGCAGCCGCAGCAGCTCGCGCTGGAACGCGGGCGCGTCCTCGTACTGCACCCAGTGCCCCGCGCCCGGGATGAACACCAGCTCGCGCAGCGTGGGCGCGGTGGCCAGGCGCTCCTTGAGCAGCGGCAGCGTGTCGCGATAGAGCGCGTCCTCCTCGCCGTAGATCGCGTCGAGGCGGCAGCGGATTTCGGGCAGCTTCTGCAGCAGGATGTCGGTCAGGGCGAGCTTGCGCCTGTGCATGCGATCGTGGGGCACGTTGGCGGCCTGCAGTGCGACCGCGAGATCGTCGATCGCGTCCTCGCGGGACAGCATCAGCGTGGCCAGGTTGCTCCGGTGCGCCGCGAGCTGGCCCTCGCGCGTGGGCTGCTCGCGCCACGAGGTCAGCGGCAGGCGGCGGCTGCGCAGGCCCAGGCCCGGCGCGCCGACGATCACGAGACGCCGCACGCGTTCGGGATGCGCGGCGGCCATCAGCGCGCCGCACAGGCCGCCGAAGGAGAAGCCCGCCACGTCCACCGGCGCTTCGCCGAGCAGATCGCGGATGCCTTCGGCGACCACGGGCGCCACGAAGTCGGCGTCCTGTCCGCCCGAGGGCCGCGCGGAATCGCCGAAGCCGGGCAGGTCGGGCACCACCACGCGGCGGCCCGCCTCGGCGAGCGCCTCCACGTTGCGGATCCAGTGCGTCCAGCTGCCGCTGCCGCCGTGCAGCAGCACCAGCGGCTCGCCTTCGCCCCAGGTGTGCCAGACGACGTCGCCCTCGCCCGACGGCGTCGTGAAGCGCTTCGAGCGCGAGAGGATGCGCAGGGCGGCGTGCGGGAGGTCGGCTTCGAGCGGAGGGAGGGGGGCGGGGGACTGCATGGCCCGATTGTCCTGGAATGGTGGGCAAGCGGCGCTTGCCCACCCTACGGGGTCACGGGGGGAGCGCATTCCTGCGTAGGGTGGGCAAGCTTCGCTTGCCCACCATCTCCCCTCACAGGATGTCGTTCAGCAGGTAAGCCGCGTTGTCCTTCAGCTTGTGGATGACGCCCCGCTTGCGCCACTCCTCCAGCTTCACCTCCGTCGCGCGCGGCAGGTACTTCTCGAAGATCGCGTCGAAGCGCTGCGCGATGCCGCGATCCAGGATGCTGAGCGTGATCTCGTCGTTGGTGTCGAAGGAGCGGTCGTCGAAGTTGGTGGAGCCCACGGCGCTCCAGCAGCCGTCCACCGTCATGAGCTTCTGGTGCAGCAGCGTGTGCGGGTACTCGAACAGGCGCACGCCCGATTTCAGCAGCGTCTCGAAGTGCCGGTGGCCGGCGTGCTGCACCATCGGCGCGTCCGACCCGCTGGTCGCGGGCATCAGCACGCGCACGTCCACGCCGCGCTTCACCGCGGAAGCGAATGCTTCGATCGCCTCGCGCTTCGGGATGAAGTAGGGGTTCTGGATCCAGATGCGCTCGCGCGCGAGGCACAGCACCGTGTGGTGCAGGATCTTCACGGCGGGCGCGGAGTTCTCCGGCTTCACGAAGGTCGCATGGATGGTGATGTCGCCGACGCGTTGCAGCACCGGGAAGTAGGCGTCGCCCACGAACAGCTCGCCCGTCTCGCCGGCCCAGTTCTCGCTGAAGGCGCCCTGCAGGCTGTGCACGATCGGGCCGTGCACCCACACACTCACGTCGGAAAAGTGCTCATGGTCCTCGGCGTTGCCCAGCCATTCGTCCGTGATGCAGTGGCCGCCGACGAAGGCCTCCAGCCCGTCGATCACGACGATCTTGCGGTGGTCGCGGTCGTTCAGCACGCCCAGGGTGTAGAGCGACTTCTTGTGGAAGAACTTCACCTTGCAGCCGGCCTCGCGCATGCGCGCGACGCGATCCTGCTCGATCTTCTTGCCGCCCTGCGCATCGAGCAGCACGCGCACCGGCACGCCGGCGCGGGCGCGGTCGACGAGCGCTTCGTACACGCGGTCGGAGAGCTTGCCGGGCTTCCACAGGAAGGTCTCGAAATGCACGGAATGGCGCGCGGCCCGGATGCGATCGACGAGCACGTCGTAGAAGGCGCCGTTCTCCAGGATGTCGACGCTGTTGCCTTCGACCGCGGTGCTGAGCGTCAGCCCCGACAGCGAGGGCATGAGCTGGTCGATGCCGCACTCCGCCTGCACCTGCAGGACCGGGCTGCGGTGGCGCCGGATCGACCAGATCACGACGAACAGCGCGACGATCAGTGCCAGGGACAGCCAGGGCCAGACCCGGAATTCGAGGAATTGGAACATGGGGTGTGGGGGCGAGCCGCGAAGCTCTGCCTTGCGGGACTGGGCCGCATTGTGGTCGGGCGGCGCGAACCGGTGGGCTGGCCGTAACGAGGTGTTCGGCCGGGGAGAAGGGCTATGCGCTGATTGCGCCCGCGCCGGCGCGCGTGCGCGGCCTGCGAAGCCACACGGCCAGCGGCCACAGCACCGCCGCGAAGCTGAGGAAGGCGAGCACCGCGGCCACGGGGCGGCCGAAGAAAGGCAGCAGGCTGCCGTCGGACTTGATCAGCGACGTCACGAAGCTCTGCTCGACCATCGTGCCCATGACGGCGCCGAGCACCAGGGCAGCGACCGGGTAGCCGTTCCTGTCCATGAAGTAGCCCACGAGGCCGAAGGTGGCGACGGTGAACACCAGCGCCAGGTTGTTGCCGGTGGCGAAGGAGCCGACGGCGCACAGCAGGATGATCACCGGCATGATCAGCGACCGCGGCACGTACAGCACGTAGCGGGCCGAGCGGATCATCATGATGCCGAGCGGGATCATGATGATGTTCGAGAGCATGAACACGATGTACAGGGCGTACATGCTCGACGCCTTTTCGGTGAACAGCGTCGGCCCGGGGTTCAGCCCCTTCATGTACAGCACGCCGATCGCGATGGCCGTAATGGTGTCGCCGGGAATGCCGAACAGCAGCGACGGCACCCAACCGGAAGCCAGGCTGGCGTTGTTGCTCGCGCCGGCTTCGATCAGCCCCTCGGGGTGGCCGGTGCCGAACTTCTCGGGGGTCTTCGAGAAGCGCTTGGACATCGTATAGCTGATCCAGGCCGCCATGTCGGCGCCGGCGCCCGGCAGCACGCCGATGATGATCCCCACGATGTTGCCGCGCACCTGCTGCTTGGGGTGCGACTTGGTCAGGGCCCACTGGCCCGCGAGGATGCTGCCGAACTTGCGCGGCGGCAGCACCGGCACGTCCTGCGCCTTGTACGCCCGCATCACCTCGGATACCGCGAACACGCCCACCAGCACCGGGATGATCTCGATCCCGCCCAGCAGGTCGGCCAGGCCGAAGGTGAAGCGGGGCGTGCCGGCCGGGTTCTCGATGCCGACGCACGTGATGAGGAGGCCCAGGAACATGGCCGCGATGGCCTTGATGGGCGACGAGCGCGCCACCATCGTGGCGCACATCAGCCCGAGCAGCGCCAGCCAGAAATACTCGAAGGTGGAGAACTGGAAGGCCATTTCGGCCAGCGCCGGCGCCATCGCGATCAGCGAGATCGTGCCGATGATGCCGCCGATGGCCGAGAACCACAGGCAGATGCCGAGCGCCAGTTCGGGCTGGCCCTTCATCGTCATCGCGAAGGCCTCGTCGGTGTACGCGGCCGACGCCGGCGTGCCCGGGATGCGCAGCAGGCAGCCGGGGATGTCGCCCGAGAAGATGGCCATCGCCGAGGCCGCGATGATGGCGGAGACGGCGGCGATGGGCGACATGTAGAAGGTCACCGGCACCAGCAGCGCCGTCGCCATGGTGGCCGAGAGGCCGGGCAGGGCGCCCACGATCAGTCCGTAGATCGACGCGCACAGGATGGTCAGCAGCACGTCGGCCTGCATGACCATGGACAGGCCCTGGAGCAGGTTGTTCACGGGTTCAGGCCCACGGAAATTTCAGCAGCCCCGCCGGCAGCGGCACGCGCAGGAGTTTGTAGAAGACCAGGTGCACGAACGCCGGCGCCACGATGGCCAGCGCCACCGCCCATTTCAGGCGGGCCCCCTGGCTCCACGCGAGCGTGAAGACCATCAGCGACGCCGTGATCCAGAACCCCAGGCGCTCGGAGGCGAAGTAGTAGAAGAAGAGGGCCGCCGGCGGCACCAGCACCTTCCAGCCGCCGTGCAGGAAGGTGGCGATGCGTCCCCGCGCGGGGTCCAGCACGTCGCCGTCGGCCACGTCGCCCGTGGCCGAGGTCACGATCTTTTCGTCTTCCTCGAAGGTGCGCCCGACGCCCAGCAGGATCAGCACGCCGCACGCCACGAGGGCGGCGCCGATGACCATGGGGAACACGTTGGGCCCGACCTGCTGCCCGGGCACCGGCGGCAGCAGCGAACCGCCCCAGTACGCGGCCGCGCCCAGGCCGACCAGCATCGCACCGGTGACCCGGTCGGAGACCTTCACGGGTTCAGGTCGCCAGGCCGGCGGACTTCATCGCGGCGCCCATGGCGGCGTCGGAGGACGCCATGAAGCCTGCGAAGCCGGCGGGGTCGGCCCACTTCACGCCGAAGCCCCGGTTCGCCATGAAGTCGCGGAACTCCTTCGAGTCGTTGACCTTCTTCAGCGACGCGACCAGCCTGGCCGCGATGTCGGGCGGCAGGCCCTTGGGGGCCGCGATGCCGCGCCAGGCGCCGACGGAGTAGTCCACGCCCATCGATTCCTTCAGCGTGGGGACGCTCGCGAACGCCGGGTTGCGCTCCTGGGCCATGATGGCCAGCGAGCGGGCCTTGCCCGCCTCCACCAGCGCGCGCGACTCGGGCAGCGAGCAGGTGACGAGATCGAGCCCGTTGGCCGCGAGGTCCTGCATGGCCGGTCCCGCGCCGTTGGACGGCACCCAGGCCACGTGGTTCGGCTTGAGGCCCATGGCATGCAGCCAGCCCACCAGGGCCAGGTGCCAGATGCCGCCCTGTCCGGTGCCCGAAGCCTTGAACTTGCCGGCGGGCGAGGCCTTGATCGCATCGGCCAGGGCCTTGACGTTCTGGTACGGCGCCGACGCGCTCACGGTGATGCCCGGCGGGTCTTCGTTCATCAGGGCCAGCGGCGTGTAGCTGGCGGGCGTGAGCTCCGTGAGCTTCTGCCAGTGCATCATGGCGATCTCGACGGTCAGCATGCCCAGCGTGTAGCCGTCGGCCGGCGCGGTGGCGATCGCGGAGTGGCCGACCACGCCGGACCCGCCGGTGCGGTTCACCACGTTGAACGGCTGGCCGAGCT
>NZ_DASVNN010000037.1:0-21934 GCF_036383835.1 Ramlibacter sp. | reverse complement strand
GAGCCCGTAGGGCGTATCGAGCCGTGCGTACGTTTCTGGCTCGCGAAGCTGTTCGAGTCTGGAGTTTGCCCGCGCGCGGGCAAACTCCAGAGGAGTTCTTCGCGTGGCGGCGCCGGGATCCGACTTTCAGGTTTGCCCCCGAAGCGGAAGCGAGGGGGACGCCGCCCCAGCGGGCCCACACCGCGCACCGCCTGCCGCGACGCGCCCCGATGCTCGAAAGCGGGAAGCGGCGCCACAGCGCCGCTTCAATTCGAATGCCCCGGATCCCCGCCTGCGCGGGGATGACGGGGATCAGGCCGCCTGCGTATTCCGCAGGCGGATGTGCAGTTCGCGCAACTGCTTCTCGTCGACCGGGCCCGGCGCCTGGGTCAGCAGGTCCTGGGCGCGCTGGGTCTTGGGGAAGGCGATCACGTCGCGCAGCGATTCGGCGCCCGTCATCAGCATGACGAAGCGGTCCAGGCCGATGGCGATGCCGCCGTGCGGGGGCGCGCCGTACTGCAGCGCGTCCAGCAGGAAGCCGAACTTCGCCTTGGCTTCCTCGGCGTCGATCTTCAGCGCGCGGAACACCTTGCTCTGGACGTCCTCGCGGTGGATACGGACCGAGCCGCCGCCCAGCTCGATCCCATTGAGCACCGCGTCGTAGGCCTTGGCCACGCAACGGCCCGGGTCGGTTTCCAGCCAGTCCTCGTGGCCGTCCTTGGGCGAGGTGAAGGGATGGTGCACCGCGTTCCAGCGCTGGGCGTCCTCGTCGAACTCGAACATCGGGAAGTCCACGACCCACAGCGGCCGCCACGCGCCTTCGACCAGGCCCTTGCCCTTGCCGAACTCGCTGTGGCCCACCTTCACGCGCAGCGCGCCGATGGCGTCGTTCACCACCTTGGCCTTGTCGGCGCCGAAGAAGACCAGGTCGCCGTCCTGCGCGCCGGTGCGCTTGAGGATCTCGGCGATCGCGCGGTCGTGCAGGTTCTTCACGATGGGCGACTGCAGGCCTTCACGGCCCTTCGCGGCCTCGTTGACCTTGACCCAGGCCAGGCCCTTGGCGCCGTAGATCTTCACGAACTCGGTGTAGCCGTCGATCTCGCCGCGGCTCATCTCGCCGCCGCCGGGCACGCGCAGGCCGACCACGCGGCCGTCCTCGGCGTTCGCCGGGCCGGAGAACACCTTGAAGTCGACGTCCTTCATGACGTTGGTGAGCTCGGTGAACTCCAGCTTCACGCGCAGGTCCGGCTTGTCGGAGCCGTACAGGCGCATGGCGTCGGCGTGCTGCATCACGGGGAAGGCGCCGATGTCGACGCCCAGCACGTTCTGGAAGGTGCTGCGGATCATGCCCTCGAACATCGTGCGGATCTCCTCCTCCTTCAGGAAGGAGGTCTCCACGTCGATCTGCGTGAACTCGGGCTGGCGGTCCGCGCGCAGGTCCTCGTCGCGGAAGCACTTGGTGATCTGGTAGTAGCGGTCGAAGCCGGCCACCATCAGCAGCTGCTTGAACAGCTGCGGCGACTGCGGCAGCGCGAAGAACATGCCGTCGTGCACGCGCGAAGGCACCAGGTAGTCGCGCGCGCCTTCCGGCGTGCTCTTGGTCAGCATCGGCGTCTCGATGTCGATGAAGCCGTTGGCGTCCAGGAACTTGCGCACTTCCATCGTCACGCGGTAGCGCAGCATCAGGTTGTTCTGCATGTACGGGCGGCGCAGGTCCAGCACGCGGTGCAGCAGGCGCGTCGTCTCCGACAGGTTCTCGTCATCGAGCTGGAACGGGGGCGTGACCGACGGATTCAGCACCACGAGCTCGTGGCACAGCACCTCGATCTTGCCGCTCTTGAGGTTGTCGTTGGTCGTGCCGGCCGGACGCGCGCGCACCACGCCCTTCACCTGGATGCAGAACTCGTTGCGCAGGCCTTCGGCCGTCTTGAACATCTCCGGGCGGTCCGGGTCGCACACCACCTGCACGTAGCCTTCGCGGTCGCGCAGGTCGACGAAGATCACGCCGCCGTGGTCGCGCCGGCGATTGACCCAGCCGCACAGGGTCACGGTCTGGCCGAGCAGGGCTTCGGTCACCAGACCACAATAGGTCGTACGCATGGATTGGGACATGGGAATGCTTTCGGCAATACCGCCGGCTGCGAGCCGGCTTATCGATTCGTGATGGGAGGCGCGACGACGCCCATGGACACCACGTACTTGAGCGCGTCGTCCACGCTCATCTTGAGTTCGATGCAGTCGCTCTTGCGCAGCATCACGAAATAACCGCCGGTGGGGTTGGGCGTCGTCGGCACGTAGACGCTGAGGTATTCCTCGCCCCGGAGGTAGTTGACGACGTCGCCGCCGGGCGCGCCCGTGACGAAGCCGATGGTCCAGACGTCCGGCCGCGGCCACTGCACCAGCACCGCGGTGCGGAAGGCGTTGCCGCTTTCGGAGAACAGCGTGTCGGAGACCTGCTTGACGCTGGAATAGATCGAGCGGACGACCGGGATGCGCGTCACCACGCGGTCGCCCAGCGAGACCAGCTTGCGGCCGAAGAAATTGCTGGCGACGGCGCCCGCGATCAGCAGGATCGCCAGCGTCAGCAGCACGCCGAAGCCGGGGATGTGGAAGCCGATCAGGCGGTCAGGCTGCCAGGCTTCCGGCAGGATCAGCAGCGTCTGGTCGAGGGTCTCGATGACCCAGCGGAGCACGGCGACCGTGATGGCCACCGGAACGATGACGAGCAGCCCCGCCAGCAGCCATTTGCGCAGGGCAGCCATCGGGCGCTTCAGCGGCAGGCGCAGGACGCGCCGCAGCCGCCCGCCGAGGCGCTGGGCGCGTCGGTCTTGGTGGCGGGAGGGGTGCTGCTTTCGGTCTTGGCGCCCTCGGCCGGCTTGTCGGCCGGCTTGTCCGCGGGCTTGGACGTCGACGAGCCGCTGTTGCCGCTCCGGAAATCCGTCACATACCAGCCCGAACCCTTGAGCTGGAAGCCAGCGGCGGTGATCTGCTTGGTGAAGGATTCCGCGCCGCAGGACGGGCAGGTGCTCAGGGGGGCGTCGGAGATCTTTTGCAGGACGTCCTTGGCGTGGCCACAGGAGCCGCACTGGTAGGCGTAGATGGGCATGGCTGTGTCAGGTCGAGGGGTGCAAAGCCCGAAATTATAGGGGACCCTCGAAATCTCAACCCCGGCGCGGGGTCAGCCTACTGCGCCGGCAGGCCGGCGACGTGCTTGACCGCCTCGTGGCGATTCTGCAGGAGCTGCGGCAGCAGCGAGCCGGCGATCATCCCGGCGAAGGCGGCGATCAGGCCGGCCAGCTGGCCCGGGAAGGCCTTGCTCAGGGCCTCGCCCCCGACCTGCGGGAAGAACAGCGCCCACACGGCGATGCCCGCCGCCACCGAGAAGATCGCGCCCTGGGTGGTCGCCCGCTTCCAGTAGATGCCCATCACGAGCGGCACGAAGGCGCCGACCAGGGTCACCTGGTAGGCCGCCGACACCAGGTCGTAGATCGACGTGCCCTTCATCGCGATGGCATAGGCCAGCACCGTGGCCGTGAACACCACGATCGTCACGCGCATCGCGAACAGCTGCTCCTTGTCCTTCATGCCGGGACGCAGGTTCTTCAGGATGTTCTCGACGAAGCTGGTCGAAGGCGCCAGCAGCGTGGCCGACGAGGTGCTCTTGATGGCCGACAGCAGCGCCCCGAAGAACAGGATCTGCATCACCAGCGGCATTTTGGTGAGGATGAAGGTCGGCAGCAGGCGCTGGTAGTCGTTCTTGGCCAGCTCCAGGGCGCTGTTGCCCATCACCACCACCGCCGCGGCCACGATGAACATCGGCACGAAGGCGAACAGGATGTAGGAGGCGCCGCCGATCACCGCGCCCCTGCGGGCGGTGTCGGCGTCCCTGGCCGACATCACGCGCTGGAACACGTCCTGCTGCGGGATGCTCCCGAGCATCATGGTCAGGCCGGCGCCGATGAAGAAGGCGATCTCGGTGAAGCTCGGGGGCGGGAAGAACTTCCACAGGTCCTGGGTGGACGCCAGCGCCACCACCTTGTCGGCGCCGCCGGCGAGGTCCGCCGCGAAGACGGCGATGACCGACAGGCCGATCACCAGCACGATCATCTGGATGAAGTCGGTCCAGGCCACGGCCAGGAAGCCGCCGATCACCACGTAGACCAGCACCGCGAGGGTGCCGACGATCATGCCGGTGGTCTCGGACATGGCGCCGTTGGTGAGCACCGAGAAGACGAGCCCCAGCGCGGTGATCTGCGCCGCGACCCAGCCGAGGTAGCTGAGGATGATCGCCAGCGAGCAGAACACCTCGATGCCGCGCCCGTAGCGCCGGCGGTAGAAGTCGCCGATGGTCAGCAGGTTCTGCTTGTAGAGCTTGGTCGCGAAGAACAGGCCCACCAGGATCAGGCAGGTGCCGGCGCCGAACGGGTCTTCGACGATCGCGTTGAGGCCGCCCTGGACGAACTTGGCCGGGATGCCCATCACCGTCTCGGCGCCGAACCAGGTGGCGAAGGTGGTGGTGACCACCATGATCAGCGGCAGGCTGCGGCCGGCGATCGCGAAGTCGGAGGTGTTCTTGATGCGGGTGCCGGCCCAGACGCCGATGGCGAGCGTCCCGAGCAGGTACAGGACGACGAAGGTGATCAGCGTGTAATTCATCGATGGTCCCCCAACGCCCCTCCGAGGGCAGCGGGATGATACTCGACCGTAACGCCTCGACGGCGCGCTAGAAGAACAGGATACGGCCGCGGAGCAATTGCATCACGGCGATGGCCAGAGCGAAACCCAGGCCCACGTAAACGATGCCTTGCAGCAGCCGGTTGGTGCGGCGCTGCTCGGTCAGCAACTCGCGCATCTCGTCGCGCAGGGTGTGGTGGCGGTCCTGCAGGTAGGCGTGCACCAGACGCGGCAGCTCGGGCAGGATCTTGGCGAAGCGCGGCGCCTGGTCGCGCAGCTCCTGCCAGGCCTTCTGCGGGCCGATCTGGTCCAGCATCCACTTCTCGAGGAAGGGCTTGGCCGTGTTCCACAAGTCCAGGTCCGGATCGAGCTGGCGGCCGAGGCCCTCGATGTTCAGCAGCGTCTTCTGCAGCAGGACCAGCTGCGGCTGGATGTCGACGTTGAAGCGGCGCGACATCTGGAACAGGCGCATGAGCACCATGCCCAGCGAGATCTCGCGCAGCGGCCGGTCGAAGTACGGCTCGCAGACGGTGCGCACCGCGCCTTCCAGTTCGTCCACCCGCGTGCCGGGCGGCACCCAGCCCGACTCGATGTGCAGCTCCGCCACCCGCTTGTAGTCGCGCCGGAAGAAGGCGGTGAAGTTCTGCGCCAGGTAGTCCTTGTCGAACTCGGTGAGCGTGCCGATGATCCCGAAGTCCAGCGAGATGTAGCGGCCGAAGGTGCCGGGGGCCACGCTCACCTGGATGTTGCCGGGGTGCATGTCGGCGTGGAAGAAGCCGTCGCGGAACACCTGGGTGAAGAAGATGGTGACGCCGTCGCGCGCCAGCTGCCGCAGGTCGACGCCGGCCTCGCGCAGACGTTCGGTCTGGCTGATCGGCAGGCCCGTCATGCGCTCCATGACGATCACTTCCGGGTGCACGAAGTCCCAGTACATCTCCGGGATCATCACCAGGTGCAGGCTCGCCATGTTCCGGCGCAGCTGCGCCGCGTTGGCGGCCTCGCGCACGAGGTCCAGTTCGTCGTGCAGGTACTTGTCGAATTCGGCGACCACCTCGCGCGGCTTGAGGCGCCGGGCGTCGTGCGACACGGCCTCGACCCAGCGCGCCATCATGCGCATCAGGTCGAGGTCCTTGTTGATCACCGGCAGCACGCCCGGGCGCAGCACCTTGACCGCGACTTCGCGGATCTCGCCGCTGCGCAGGCGCACCGTGGCGAAGTGCACCTGCGCGATCGAGGCGCTGGCCACCGGCTCGCGGTCGAAGGTCTCGAAGATCGCGGAGATGGGGCGGCGGAAGGACCGCTCGATGGTCGCCACGGCCACTTCGGAGGGAAACGGCGGGACGCGGTCCTGCAGCAAGGCCAGTTCGTCGGCGATGTCGGTCGGCAGCAGGTCGCGGCGGGTGGACAGCACCTGCCCGAACTTCACGAAGATCGGGCCCAGGTGTTCGAGCGCCTGGCGCAGCCGCTGGCCGCGCGGGGCATCGAGCTGGCGCCGGCGGCCGAAGGTGACGATGCGGGCCAGCCATCCGAGCCGGAAGCCGGACAGGGCGAGTTCGTCCAGCCCGTAGCGGACGATCACCCAGAAGATGAAGGCGGCGCGAAAGTAGCGGGTCATCCGCCCGCCTGCCCCGGTCCGTTGGGCGCCGCGGGAGCCGGCGTGCCGCCGGGGGCGGCGCCGCGGCCGGCGAACTGCCGCAGGGCGGCGGCCATCTTGCGCAGCACCTCGCCGATGGCGTGCGCCGGCGCGTCGCCGAACACCCGGGCGAGGTCTTCCTCGATGTCCCAGCGCACGTGGTCCACCAGCCACTGCACCTCGGCGGCGAGCTGCACGTCGCCGGCGATGCGCACCGCCGGCTTCTCGCCGCGCAGCGCGGCCTGGGCCAGCGAGAAGGGCGAATCCTGGGCGACGGTGAGCGTCAGGTCCGGTTGCGCGGTGGCCGGCGCGAGGTCCAGCAGGCCGGCGGGCGTCGCCTGCAGGCGCATGCTGAACTGGCGCCAGTGGGCCTCGACGACGCGACCAGCCTGGCGCTTGAGCCGGGCCTGCGCCTCCGCTTCCTGCTGCAGCACGTGGTTGAACAGCAGCACCAGGCGACGCTGCACCTCGTCGATGACCCATTGCGGCGGCTGGAACACGCGGCCGGCACGGTCGAAAAGCTGGTCCAGGAAAGAAGAAGGGGGCTGTGTCGCCATAGCCCCCGATTATGTTCGCTCAGCGTTCAGCGTCGGGCGTTCAGCGTGTCTCCCGCTCAACGCCCAACGCCCAACGCCTACTGGAGTGCCTGCACCCCCGCCACCAGCCAGCCGGCGGAGCCGTCCTTGGGCTTGAGCATGTTCCAGACCTCGCGGAAGGGCACCGGGCCGGCGGTGGGCTCCTCGCGGATCAGGCCGGAGAACTCCACGCTGGCCAGGTACTCGGTGCCGAGTTCCTCGATGCCCAGCAGCTGCGCCTCGAGCATCACGATGTCGGTTCGGGCGGCGGCCGGCGCCGGCTGGCGGTCGCGCTCGGCGATCTGGCCGCGGATCTCCTGCAGCATCTCGTCGGTCATCATGCCGCGCAGGGTGCCCATGTCGGAGCGGTCCCAGGCGTCCTGCAGGGTCGTGAAATTGCGCTTGGCCGCGGCCAGGAAGCCCTCGGTGTCGAAGCCGGCCGGAACGCCCCAGTTCTGCGAGCCTTCCAGCACGCCGCGCGGCTGGCCGGCCAGCGCGGAGCCGATGCGGATGCCGCCGGTGTCGCGCGCCTGGCCGAAGCCGGAGGTCGGGTCCTCCCAGGGACGTGCCGAAGCGTCGTTGCCCACCTTGGCCGGGTTGTATTGCGGCGGGGAAGCGGGCGCATCGGCGGAAGCGCCGGCGCCCTGCCAGGCGTAGCCGCCGGTGCGCTGCATCGGGGCGGCGCCCTGGCGGCGGCGCATCACCATGCCGACGACGGCCATGACGACGACGGCCAGCAGCGCGATCAGCAGGATGTTGCCGAAGGCTGCACCGAAGCCCAGGGTGTGCGCCAGCCAGGCCAGCCCCAGGCCGGCGGCGAGGCCGCCCAGGATGCCGCCGAAGCCGCGGCGCGCCGGCTGCGTGGCGGGCGTCGCGGGTGCGGCCGACGGTTGCGTGGCCTGCCGTTGTTGCGGCGCTGCGTTCGGCGCCGCCGGCGGCGCGGACTGCCGCTGCGTCACGTTGGACGACTGGCGGCCGATCGAGCCGCCGCCGCCCAGGCGGCGGGCCGCGTCCGCGTCGAGGGCCCCGAGGGCCAGCACGCCGGCCAATAGAACGGTCCAGAGTTTCATTGCGGTCTCCTTGCAAGCCCCAGATGCGGCCTCAGCACTTGATTGCAACGTGCAGGGCCGCGACGCCGGCGGTCAGGTTGTGATAGTCCACGTGCCCGAAGCCGCTCGCCTTCATCAGCGTCTTCAGCTCCTCCTGCCCGGGATGCATGCGGATCGACTCGGCGAGGTAGCGGTAGCTCGCCTCGTCGCGCGCGATCAGCCGGCCCAGGCGCGGAAGCACCGAAAACGAATACCAGTCATACGCCTTTTCCAGCGGTCGCGCCACCTTGGAAAACTCCAGCACGAGCAGCTTGCCGCCCGGTTTCAGCACCCGGTGCATCTCCGCCAGGGCGCGGTCCTTGTGCGTCATGTTGCGCAGGCCGAAGCCCACGCTGACGCGGTCGAAGCTTTCGGACTCGAACGGCAGTTTCTCCGCGTCGCACACGGCGGTCGGCAGGACCAGGCCGCCATCGAGCAGCCGGTCGCGTCCGACGCGCAGCATGGACAGGTTGATGTCGGTGTGGACCACCAGTCCCTCGCTGCCGGCCTTTTTCGCAAACGCCTGGGCCAGGTCGCCCGTGCCGCCCGCGAGATCCAGCACGCGGTGGCCCGGCCGCACGTCGGCCACCAGCACCGTGAACGCCTTCCAGGCGCGGTGCAGGCCCATCGACATCAGGTCGTTCATCACGTCGTAGCGCGGCGCCACCGAGTCGAAGACGCCGCGGACCTTCCGCGCCTTGTCGCGTTCGTCGACGGTCTCGAAGCCGAAGTGCGTGTCGCTCATGCTTCGCGTCCTAGTGCCCGCAGGCGTGGCCGGCCTTGGCGGCCATGGGGGCGTCGCGGTCCACGCCCGCTTCCTGCAGCCGGCGCTGGTAGTCCTCCCAGAGCTGCGCCTGCTGCGTGCCCAGGAAGTACAGGTAGTCCCAGGAGAAGATGCCGCTGTCGTGGCCGTCGGAGAAGGTCGGCTTGACCGCGTAGTTGCCCACGGGCTCCAGCGACACCACGTCGACCTCGCGCTTGCCCGTCTGCAGCACCTCCTGCCCCGGGCCGTGGCCCTGCACCTCGGCGGAGGGCGAGAACACGCGCATCAGCTCGAAGGGGATGCGGAACAAGGAACCGTCGGCAAAGCCGACCTCCAGCACGCGCGATTGCCCGTGCAGGGTGATCGCCTCGGGAAGGGGAGTTTCGCTGCGCAGTCCTGCCATGTCGGCAGTTTAAGCGCAGCCGGGAGCGTGCGCAGCAGGCTCCCGCGTCAATACTTGACCGTGAGCGTGATGTAGAAACGGTCGTCGCCGCGTTTCGGGGCGAAGGAATTGACGGTCAGCGGCACCTTGCTGCCGTCGACGACGTAGCCGTAGTCGGCGCCGGCCGAGATGGGACCGCGCTCGAAGCGCAGTCCCACGCCGACGCTGGCGATGGCGTCGGAGCCGGGCCGGCCCAGGCCATCCGCGTTGTGGTTGCGCAGCACGCCGGCGTCGACGAAGCCGTGCAGGCGCAGGCCGGGCGACAGCTCGGGCGTGCTCAATTCCATCGTGCCGGACGCACCGCTGTCGCCCGAGATGGGCCGCTCGACCTCGGTGCCGCGGATCGAGCCGATGCCGCCCAGGCCGTAGCGTTCGCCGGCGATCAGCGCGTCGGGGCTGGCCTGGAAGGCGCCGCGCACCGTCCACAGCCAGGTCCGCGCGAACGGCGCGGTGTAGGCCGCAAGGCCGCGCACGGCCTTCCAGTGCACGGTGTCGATCCGCGGGTCCTCGCTGCGGTAGGAGGCGAGGTCGTTGTTGGCGCCGCTGCCGGTGTTCCAGGCGAGCTCCACGTTGTAGCCCCAGGCGGCGTCGTCGGTCTCGGTGCGCGCCGTGTAGCCCACCGTGACCGGGCGGCTGCGGCGGTCCATCGTGGCGGCGACGCCGCTCACCAGCAGGCGGTCGAACACCTTGTCCTGGATCGCGAAGTTGACGTAGCTGCGGCGCCCGCCCTTGGGCGGCAGGTACAGCAGGTAGTTGAGGCCGAGGGAATGGCCCGCGCCGGTGACGTCGAAGGCGCCGAAGTTGCCGACGACGTCGGAGCGCACGTAGGTGGCGCCCAGCACGCCGCCCTGCGCGTAGAGCGGAACCTTGTAGCTGAGGCCCAGCTGCTTCACGTCGCCCGGACGCTCCAGGGAGGTGGTGTAGGCGCCGACGAACTGGTGGTCGCGGTTGAACAGGTTGGTGTGGCCCAGTGCCACGGTGAAGCGGTCGCGGCCGGTTGCCTTGGAGCCCAGGTTGGAGAGGGTGGCGCCCACGGTCCAGGGGCGCTTCTCCTTCACCGTGACGGTCGCGTCGATCCGGTCCGGCTCCTCGGATTCGCGCAGCCGCACCTGCACCTGCTTGTTCGGGTTCTCGTTGGCGATCGCCGTCTGGATCGCGAGGGTGCGGAAGTTCGGGCTCTCGCCTTCGCGCAGCTCCGGCAGCGTGCGGCGGACGTTGCCCTCGTCGTAGAAGCTCGCGCCCTCGACGCCGACCTTGCCGATGGCGAACTTCACGACCTGCAGCCGCACCGTGGCGCCCACTTCCTGCGGCGGCAGCGCCACCCGGTGCAGGCCGAAGCCATGGTCGCGCAGGGCCTCCTCCAGCGCGGCGGTCGCCTGCTGCAGCGTCCGCAGGGTGGCGTCGGGCCGCACGAAGGGCGCCAGCACGCGCTGCGTGGCCGCATCGCCGAGCGGGTTCTCGCCTTCGACGCGGAAGCCGCGGATCGCGAACACCGGGCTGGCGGCGGGCGCCGCCATCGGTGGCATGCTGCGCGGAAGCGAAGGGACCGCGGGCGCCTGCGCGCCGGCGACGGTGGCGGCCGCGGCCGCGGCCAGCGCCAGCAGGGCAGGCCGCGGGGCCCGCGGCGGAACGAATCGTCGCTTCATGTTTCTTGCCGCTCTCGTTCTAGGGTCGCGCCATTCTCGGCAGCGGGCGGCGCCTTGTCACCCGCGCAAAGGCTTACTTGCAGACCTGGGCGCTGCGGATCCCCGACTCGCCCAGGATGCTGGAAAGCATCGGGTTGCGCGAGGTCGGCAGCGGGATCCGGTCGAAGTCCAGGAACTTGGGCACGAACGTCGGCCGGATCGTGTCGCCAGCCGTGCCCGCGAAGCCCGCCTCGCCGCGGCCGAGGTGCAGCACCTCGCGGGCCGTGGCGATCTCGACGTGGCCGTCGCGCACGAACACGAACAGGCCTTCCGAGGCGTCGTTCACGTCGCCGGCGGAGAACAGGTTGCCGGGCACGTCGACCTGGTCGGGGCGCGGCGTGTTCATGTCGGGCTGATTGAGGACGGGCTGGATGGGGCCGGTCGCGGGGATGAAGAGCCCCTGCCCCGCCTGCAGCACCTGCAGCGCGGTCTGGCCGGCCTGGCCCACCTCGATCGCGCCCAGCCAGGTCCACAGCGTCAGGCCGGTGTCCGGTTCGCCCGGCTCGCCGGCGCAAGGCCCGGTGCACTGCACGTCGAAGCCGGTGCCGCGGATGCCGATGGTGGCGGTGTTCGTGCTGAAGCCGACGTTGCGGTTGTTGGCCCGGGCGATGAGGCCGGTCAGGGCGCGCACCGAGCCGCGCAGGATCGAAGCGAGGAAGCGGCCGTCGCCCGCATTGCCGTTGTCGTAGACGAAGTTGTCGACGCGAAAGCGCGTCTGCGAACCGAGCGTGATGCGGGTCTCGTCGCGGAACGCCAGCACGGCCTGGCCGCCGCGCGACGTCTCGACGACGTCGCCCGGGTAGACGCTGCCACCGTTGACCAGCCGCCGGCGTTCGCCGGCCGCATTGGAGGCGAAGATCTCGCCCTGCGCGCCGACGATCTTGGCGCTCGCCTGCACCGCGTTGGGCCGGGCGGCGTCCGGGATCTGGCTGGATTCCTGCGCGCAGTCGCCGCTGCACAGGCGCGCGTCGAAGTCGGTGCCGCGGATCCCGATGGTGGCGGTGCTGGTCTGGATGCGCGCCGCGTTGGGCGAGTTCTTCGAGATCACGCCGGTGAAGGCCCGCAGGCCGCCGCGCACCAGCTGCAGCAGGAAGCTGTTGTCCGGCGCGTTCTCGCGGAACTGGTACTGCTGCAGCACCAGCTCCGAATTGGGCCGCACGGTCATGCGCGTGCCGTCATTGAGCCGGATGATGGCCGAGGCGCCCTCGGAGGTGGTCAGGCGGTCGCCCTCGCGCAGTGCGAGGCCGCGGCCCAGCGTACGCGGGCCTTCGCCGGGCGTCTGCGCGAAACCGACGCCGCGCGAGAACTCCACCTCGCCCGCCGACTGCGCGTGGGTGAAAGGCGCGGCCAGCGCCAATGCCAGGAAGGCCAGGGACGCAAGCCAGGGGATTCGGCGTTGTGCGGCGCGCATGACGAACCTCCGGTCACCGGTGTTGCAACCGGAATTCGAACCACCGGGTTATACACGCTTGCCGCAGAGGCACACGCCCCCGTCCGGGAGAGCGGACCCGCCACGACGTGCGGGATTTCACGAGCCCGCCCCGGTTCAGGCGACCCGCGGCAGCACCGAAAGGAGCTCCTGCTCCAGCGCCGGCAGCCGGCGCGCGACGTCCGCCACGCGGGCGGCCTCGGCCTCCCGCTGCGGCTGCGCCCACACCGGGCCGGGGAAGTGGCTGTCCCAGTCGAAGCGCGCGATCACGTGCCAGTGCAGGTGCGGCACCACGTTGCCCAGGGCGGCGACGTTCACCTTGATCGGCTGCAGGTGGCGCAGCATCGCCCCCTCCACCGCGGTGACCGCGTCCATGCAGGCCATGCGGTCGGCCCGCGGGAGATGCGAGAACTCGCGCGCGTGGTCCTGCCACACGATGCGGTAGAAGCCGGGGAAGCCGGCCTCCTGCGCGTGGATCAGGCGCCACTTCGGCGCCTGGAACACCAGGCGCCCGCCGGACTCGTCGCACAGCGGGCAGCCGGCGAGCCTGCTCATACCAGCACCCGCTCGATGCCGCCGGCGTTGGCGGCCTTCACGTAATCCTTCATCCAGTCGGCGCCCAGGATCTTGCTCGCCATCTCCACCACGATGTAGTCGGCTTCCAGCAGGCCGTTCTGCAGGTCGTGGTTGTAGCGGTGCATGCCCTGCAGGCAGCTGGGGCAGCTGGTGAGGATCTTGATGTTGCCCTTCTCCGGCACGGCGCCCGAAGCGCGCAGCGCGGCTTCGTCCTTGCGCAGTTCCTCCTCCTTGCGGAAGCGGACCTGCGTGGCGACGTCGGGCCGGGTGACGCCGAAGGTGCCCGACTCGCCGCAGCAGCGCTCGGACTTGCGTACCTGGTCGCCCACCAGCGCCTTCACCGTCTTCATCGGGTCCTGCAGCTTCATGGGCGTGTGGCAGGGGTCGTGGTACAGGTAGCCGCCCGCGCCCTCCAGCTTGATGCCCTTCTCCAGCAGGTACTCGTGGATGTCGATGATGCGGCAGCCCGGGAAGATCTTGTCGAACTCGTAGCCCTGGAGCTGGTCGTAGCAGGTGCCGCAGGAGACCACCACCGTCTTGATGTCCAGGTAGTTCAGCGTGTTGGCCACGCGGTGGAACAGCACCCGGTTGTCGGTGATCATCTTCTCGGCCTTGTCGAACTGGCCGGAGCCGCGCTGCGGATAGCCGCAGCACAGGTAACCCGGGGGCAGCACGGTCTGCACGCCGGCGTGCCACAGCATGGCCTGCGTGGCCAGGCCCACCTGCGAGAACAGGCGCTCGGAGCCGCAGCCCGGGAAGTAGAAGACCGCTTCGCTTTCCGAAGTGGTGGCCTGCGGGTCGCGGATGATCGGGACGTAGTCCTTGTCCTCGATGTCCAGCAACGCGCGCGCCGTCTTGTTCGGCAGCCCCGCGGGCAGCTTCTTGTTGATGAAGTGGATCACCTGCTCCTTGACGGGAGCGGGGAAGTGCGTCTCCGGCGGGCGCGTGACCTGCAGGTGCGCGAAGCCGCGCAGCAGGTTGTTGCCCATGCGCTGGGCCTTGAAGCCCAGGCCCACCATGCCGGCGCGGATCGCCTTGATCGTCTTCGGGTTGGTGGCGTTGAGCATCATCATCGCCGCGGCGTTGCCGGGACGGAAGCTCTTCTGCCCCATCTTGCGCAGCAGGTTGCGCATGTTCATCGACACGTCGCCGAAGTCGATCTTCACCGGGCAGGGATTCACGCACTTGTGGCAGACCGTGCAATGGTCCGACACGTCCTCGAACTCCTCCCAGTGCTTGAGCGACACGCCGCGGCGCGTCTGCTCCTCGTACAGGAAGGCCTCGACCAGCAGCGAGGTCGCGAGGATCTTGTTGCGCGGGCTGTACAGCAGGTTGGCGCGCGGCACGTGCGTGGCGCACACCGGCTTGCACTTGCCGCAGCGCAGGCAGTCCTTGATGGAATCGGCGATCGCGCCGATGTCCGACTGCTGCATGATGATCGACTCGTGGCCCATCAGGCCGAAGGACGGCGTGTAGGCGTTGGTCAGGTCGGCGTACACCGAGGTGTCGGCATCGACCGCGGCGCGTTCGGTGGAGCGCAGCAGCTTGCCCTTGTTGAAGCGGCCTTCCGGGTCGACGCGCTGCTTGTAGTCGGCGAAGGGCGCGATCTCCTCGTCGGTGAGGAACTCGAGCTTGGTGATGCCGATGCCGTGCTCGCCGGAAATCACGCCGTCCAGCGAACGGGCCAGCGCCATGATGCGCTTCACGGCCTCGTGCGCCGTCTGCAGCATCCGGTAGTCGTCGCTGTTGACGGGGATGTTGGTGTGCACGTTGCCGTCGCCGGCGTGCATGTGCAGCGCCACCCACACGCGGCCCTTGAGCACGCGCTTGTGGATCGCGTTCACCTCGCCGAGGATGGGCGCGAACGGGTCGCCGGAGAAGATCGCGGCCAGCGGCGCGCGGATCTGCGTCTTCCAGCTCGCCCGCAGGGTGTGGTCCTGCAGCTGCGGGAACAGCGTCGCGACTTCGTCCAGCCAGCCCTGCCACTGCGTGCGCACGTCGCGCACCAGGGCCAGCGCCTGCTGCACCCGGTCTTCCAGCAGTTCCGCCGAAGGGATCTCGCCGGCGTCGTCCTGCTTGCCCAGCGGCAGGTTGCCGCGCGAGAAGAAGGCTTCCAGCTCGTTGGCCAGCTGGATCTTGTTGCGCAGCGACAGCTCGATGTTGATGCGCTCGATGCCGTCGGTGTATTCGGCCATCCGCGGCAGCGGGATCACCACGTCTTCGTTGATCTTGAAGGCGTTGGTGTGCTTGCTGATGGCGGCAGTGCGCTTGCGGTCCAGCCAGAACTTCTTGCGCGCCTCGGGGCTGACCGCGATGAAGCCCTCCCCGCTGCGCGAGTTGGCCATGCGCACGACCTCCGAGGTGGCGCGCGCCACCGCGTCGGGATCGTCGCCGGCGATGTCGCCGATCAGCACCATCTTGGGCAGCACCGCGCGCTTGGACTTGGTGGAGTAGCCCACCGCCTTCAGGTAGCGGTCGTCCAGGTGCTCCAGGCCGGCCAGCACGGTGCCGGTGCGGCCCTGCTCGGCGAACATGAAGTCCTTGATCTCGACGATGCTGGGCACGGCGTCCCTGGCGTTGCCGAAGAACTCCAGGCACACCGTGCGGGTGTGGGCCGGCATGCGGTGCACCACCCAGCGGGCGCTGGTGATCAGGCCGTCGCAGCCTTCCTTCTGGATGCCGGGCAGGCCGGAGAGGAACTTGTCGGTGACGTCCTTGCCCAGGCCTTCCTTGCGGAAGCGCGCGCCGGGGATTTCCAGGCGCTCGGTGCGCGCCGGCTTGTCCCAGTCGATGCGCTTGTCGGCTTCGAAGTAGCGCAGCTCGAAGGTGGCGACCGGCGCGTCGTGGATCTTGCCGAGGTTGTGGTCCAGGCGGACCACTTCCAGCCACTGCGCGTCGGGCGTGACCATGCGCCAGGACACGAGGTTGTCCAGCGCGGTGCCCCACAGCACGGCCTTCTTGCCGCCGGCGTTCATGGCGATGTTGCCGCCGATGCAGGACGCTTCGGCCGACGTCGGGTCCACCGCGAACACGAAGCCACCGCGCTCGGCCGCGTCGGACACGCGCTGCGTCACCACGCCCGCTTCGGTCCAGATCGTCGGCACCGGCTGGTCGTGGCCGGGGATGGCGACCCGCTCCATCTCGCTCATGGCCTCGAGCTTCTCGGTGTTGATCACCGCGCTCTTCCAGGTGAGCGGGATCGCGCCGCCGGTATAGCCGGTGCCGCCGCCGCGCGGGATGATGGTCAGGCCCAGCTCGATGCAGCCCTTGACCAGCCCGGCCATCTCGGCCTCGGTGTCGGGCGTGAGCACCACGAAGGGATATTCGACCCGCCAGTCGGTGGCGTCGGTCACGTGCGACACGCGGGACAGGCCGTCGAACTTGATGTTGTCCTTGGCCGTGTACTTCCGTAGCAGTCGCTGCGCGCGCGTGCGCAGCTGCGCCGTCTGGTCGAAGGTCGCATCGAAGTTGCGCACGGCCACGCGGGTGGCTTCCAGCAACTCGCCCACCAAGGCGTCGCGCTGCGCGTCGCCGGCGGGGTCGCGCCGCTTCTCGATCTCCGCGACGCGATGGTGCAGGGCCTCCACCAGCTGGCGGCGGCGCTTCGGGTTGTCCAGCAGGTCGTCCTGCAGGTAGGGATTGCGCTGCACGACCCAGACGTCGCCCAGCACCTCGTACAGCATGCGGGCCGAGCGGCCGGTGCGGCGCTCCTCGCGCAGGCGGTTCAGGACTTCCCAGGCCCGGGAGCCGAGCAGGCGGATGACGATCTCGCGGTCGGAGAACGAGGTGTAGTTGTAGGGGATCTCGCGCAGCCGCGGCGTTTCGCCGTCGACTGCCGCCATCAGGTGTTCGATTGTCGTCGGGGCGTTCATCGGGTCAGGGCTATGTCAGCCAATGCGCACCTCGGCTGAACGAGGATGTTACCGCAGCGCAGCAAGTCACACTTGCGTGGGCTATCGGAAACCCGCTTGCCGCTGGGGAAGGCGCTCTGTCTAATGCGCGTCACAAACAAACCGTAGAGTCATGCCCTTTTCAGGCATCCGAACAGGAGTGAGTCGATGAAATTGAAGCTTTCTGCGCTGGCCTTGTGCGCCGCCGTCTTCGCCGCGGCCCCGGCCCGGGCGCAGACCGAGATCCAGTGGTGGCACTCCATGGGCGGCGCCCTCGGCGAATGGGTCAACGACCTCGCCAAGGACTTCAATGCCAGCCAGAAGGACTACAGGATCGTGCCCACCTTCAAGGGCAGCTATCCCGAGTCGATGACCGCCGGCATCGCCGCCTACCGCGCCGGCAACGCACCGCACATCATCCAGATCTTCGAAGTCGGCACCGCCACCATGATGAACGCCAAGGGCGCCATCGTGCCCGTGGCCAAGGTGATGAAGGACGCCGGGCTCAAGTTCGATCCCGGCGTGTACGTGCCCGCGGTGGCGGGCTACTACACCGCCCCCAACGGGCAGATGCTGAGCTACCCCTTCAACAGCTCCACGCCCGTCTTCCACTACAACAAGGACGCCTTCAAGGCCGCCGGCCTCGATCCCGAGAAGCCGCCCAGGACCTGGCCCGAAGTGGCGCTCGCCGCCGCCAAGCTGAAGGCCTCCGGCCACAAGTGCCCCTTCACCACCAGCTGGGTCAGCTGGACGCAGCTGGAGAGCTTCTCGGCCTGGCACAACGTGCTGTACGCGACGAAGAACAACGGCTTCGGCGGCCTCGACACGCGCCTGGCCTTCAACAGCCCGCTGCACGTGCGCCACATCGAGAACCTGGCCAACATGGCCAAGAGCGGCCTGTTCGTCTACAAGGGCCGCGACAACGCCGCCGACGCGACCTTCGTGTCCGGCGAGTGCGCCATGATCACGGGCTCCTCCGGCCTGTCCGGCAACGTGAAGCGCAACGGCAAGTTCGGCTACGGCATCAGCACCCTGCCCTACTACCCGGACGTGCAGGGCGCGCCGCAGAACACCGTGATCGGCGGCGCCAGCCTGTGGGTGATGTCGGGCAAGAAGCCCGAGGAATACAAGGGCGTGGCCCGCTTCCTGGACTACCTCTCGCAGCCGGAAGTGGCGGCCAAGAGCCACCAGCGCACCGGCTACCTGCCGGTCACCAAGGCTTCGTTCGACCTGACCGAGAAGTCCGGCTTCTACAAGCAGAACCCCGGCTTCGACGTCTCGGTGAACCAGATGGTCCGCAAGACGACCGACAAGTCGCGCGGCGTGCGCCTGGGCAACTTCCTGCAGATCCGCACCATCATCGACGAGGAGATGGAAGGCGTGTGGCGCGGGGCGAAAGCGCCGAAGGAGGCGCTGGACACCGCGGTGAAGCGCGGCAACGAACAACTGGAGCGTTTCCAGAAAGCCAACAAGTCCTGATGTCACCCCCGCGCAGGCGGGGGCCCAGGGCGCTGGAGGAAAGCCCCGCAGTGCGGGGCTTTTTCGTGGAAGCCCTGGATCCCCGCCTGCGCGGGGATGACGGGGATCGTCGTGTCTCAGCCATTCGGAGACAATAGCCCGCCATGGAGAAGAGGGTCCGATTCAAGTCGTGGTGGCTGCCCTGGGTGCTGGTCGCGCCGCAGGTCGCCGTCGTCCTGGTGTTCTTCTTCTGGCCGGCCGCCCAGGCGCTGTTCCAGAGCGTGATGCTGCAGGACGCGTTCGGCGGCAGCAGCGAGTTCGTCGGCATGGAGAATTTCCAGCGCCTGTTCGACGACGAGAGCTACCTGGAGTCGTTCAAGACCACCGCGCTGTTCTCGGCGCTGGTGGCCTTCTCCGGGCTGTCCATCGCGCTGCTGCTCGCGGTGATGGCCAACCGGGTCATCCGCGGCGCCTCGGTCTACAAGACGCTGCTGGTGTGGCCCTATGCGGTGGCGCCGGTGGTGGCCGGCGTGCTGTGGCTGATGCTGTTCGCCTCGCCCTACGGCGTGATCAGCTACGCGCTGCAGGCGATGGGCATCCCCTGGAACCACCTGCTGGACGCCAACCACGCCATGGCGCTGATCGTGATCGCGGCGGTGTGGAAGCAGATCTCCTACAACTTCCTGTTCTTCCTGGCCGGCCTGCAGTCGATCCCGCATTCGCTGATCGAAGCCGCCACCATCGACGGCGCGACGCCCTGGAAGCGCTTCTGGAGCATCGTGTTCCCGCTGCTGTCGCCCACCACCTTCTTCCTGCTGGTGATCAACGTCATCTACGCCTTCTTCGAGACCTTCGCGATCGTCGACGCGGCCACGCACGGCGGCCCGGGCAAGGAGACGGCGATCCTGGTCTACAAGGTCTACTACGACGGCTTCAAGGCGCTGGACATCAACGGCTCGGCCGCGCAGTCGGTGGTGCTGATGCTCATCGTCGTCGCGCTGACGGTCATCCAGTTCCGCTTCGTCGAGAAGAAAGTGCAGTACTGAAGATGATCGAACGGCGTCCCTGGCTCACCTTCTTCTCGCACCTGGTCCTGCTGGCCGGCGCGGCGATCGTCATGTTCCCGGTGATCGTGGCGATCATCGGCTCGACGCAGACGGCGGAGCAGATCACCTCCAGCCACCCGCTGTCGCTGGTGCCGGGCGGCAACTTCCTCTACACGTACAAGCTTGCGCTGTTCGGCGGCAAGACGGCTTCGGGCTCGACCATCGCGCCGGCCTTGCCGATGATGTGGGTGAGCCTCGTGGTCGCGCTGGTCATCGCCATCGGCAAGATCGCGATCTCGCTGCTGTCGGCCTTCGCGATCGTGTACTTCCGCTTCCCGGCGCGCAACCTGGTGTTCTGGATGATCTTCGTCACCCTGATGCTGCCGGTGGAAGTGCGCATCGGGCCGACCTACCAGGTCGTATCCGACCTCGGCATGCTCAACACCTACGCAGGCCTCACGGTGCCGCTGATCGCGTCGGCCACCGCCACCTTCCTGTTCCGGCAGTTCTTCCTCACCGTGCCGGACGAACTGGTGGAAGCGGCACGCATGGACGGCGCCGGCCCCATGCGCTTCTTCTTCGACGTGCTGCTGCCGCTGTCGCGCACCTCGATCGCGGCGCTGTTCGTCATCCAGTTCATCTACGGCTGGAACCAGTACCTCTGGCCGCTGCTGGTGACGACCAGCGAGGACATGTACCCGGTGGTGCTGGGGATCAAGCGCGCGATCTTCGGCGAGATCTACGTGGAGTGGAACGTCGTGATGGCCACGGCGATCCTCGCGATGCTGCCGCCGGCGCTCGTCGTGATCCTGATGCAGAAGTGGTTCGTCAAGGGCCTCGTCGATACCGAGAAATAGCTATGGCATCCATTTCCCTGAGAAACGTCGTCAAGGTCTACGGCACCGGCAAGGCCGCGCTGCAGGTGATTCACGGCGTCGACGCCGAGATCGCCGACCGCGAATTCATCGTCATCGTCGGGCCGTCCGGCTGCGGCAAGTCGACGCTGCTGCGCATGGTGGCCGGGCTGGAAGAGGTCAGCGGCGGCGAGATCGACATCGGCGGCCGCGTCGTGAACGACCTGGAGCCGGCCGAGCGCGACATCGCCATGGTGTTCCAGAACTACGCGCTCTATCCGCACATGAGCGTGTTCGAGAACATGGCCTACGGCCTGAAGATCCGAAAGCTGCCGCGGGACGAGATCAAGGCCCGCGTCGACAAGGCGGCAGGGATCCTGGAGCTCTCGCACCTGCTGGAACGCAAGCCGCGCCAGCTCTCGGGCGGGCAGCGCCAGCGCGTGGCGATGGGCCGCGCGATCGTGCGGCAGCCGCAGGTGTTCCTGTTCGACGAGCCGCTGTCCAATCTCGACGCCAAGCTGCGCGCGCAGACCCGGCTGGAGATCCAGAAACTGCACCGCGAGCTGGGCATCACCTCCCTCTTCGTCACGCACGACCAGGTCGAGGCGATGACGCTGGCGCAGCGGATGATCGTGATGAACGCCGGCCGCATGGAGCAGTTCGGCACGCCCGAGGAGGTGTACCACCGGCCGGCCTCCACCTTCGTCGCCAGCTTCATCGGCTCGCCGCCCATGAACCTGCTGAAGGAGGTGCAAGGCGGCCGCAATGGCGCGATCACCGGCATCCGGCCCGAGCACCTCGACGTGTCGGACTCGGGCTGGGAAGTGCGCACCGAGACGGTGGAGATGCTGGGCGCCGAACGCCTGGTCTACGGCCGGCTCAATGGCGAGCAGGTCATCGTCCGCATCGAGGAGCACCAGCCGGTGCCCGCGGCCGACCAGGTGATCCGCGTGAAGCCGCGGGAAGATCGCCTGCACTGGTTCGATCGCGAGAGCGGCAAGCGGATCGCGGCATGACGGATTGGCCGTACCCGCGCTGGGTCGCGCATCGCGGCGCGGGCAAGCTGGCGCCGGAGAACACCCTCGCCGCGTTCAAGCTGGGGGCGTCCCACGGCTACCGCATGTTCGAGTGCGACGTGAAGCTCTCGGCCGACGGCGTGCCCTTCCTGATGCACGACGCCACGCTGGAGCGCACCACCAATGGCGTGGGCACCGGCGGCGACCAGCCCTGGGACCAGCTGGCGCGGCTCGATGCGGGCGGCTGGCATTCGCGGGCCTACGCGGGCGAGCCGCTGCCGACCTTCGAGAACATCGCGCGCTACTGCCTGGCCAACGGCCACCTGCTGAACATCGAGATCAAGCCGACGCCGGGCGTGGAGGCGAAGACCGGCGAGGTGGTGGCGAACTACGCCAACCGCATCTGGGCCGGGCAGGCGGTGCCGCCGCTGCTGACGTCGTTCCGGCCGGAGTCGCTGCAAGGCGCCATGCAGTCGCAGCCGCAGCTGCCGCGCGGCTTGCTGCTGGACACGCTGTGGGATGGCTGGTTCGACATCGCGCGGCAGCTGCAGTGCGTGGCGATCGTGTGCAATTTCCGGCTGTGGACCCCGCAGCTCGTGGCGCAGGTGCATGGCGCGGGGATGCGCTGCTCGAGTTACACGGTGAACGAGTCGCAGGATGCACAGCGGTTGGTGCAGCTCGGGACGGACGGGATCATCACGGACCGGGTCGACCTCTTCGCCCCCGCCCCCTAGCCGCTACTTCGCGCCGGCTCCGAACGCGGAGAGGAAGTACTCCGTCGCGTACGCCACGGACTTCGCCGCCGTCGCCGCGTCCGCCTGGTGGA
>NZ_DASVNN010000036.1:0-4221 GCF_036383835.1 Ramlibacter sp. | reverse complement strand
TGCGAGGACCGGGCAGGCGGCCCAGCGCGGCTACGAGAGCGCTTTAGCGCGTATCGAGCCGCGCGTACGTTTCTGACTCGCGACACCTGTGTCTGAGCGGAGTGTTTGACCGCGTGCGGTGAAACACGCAGCGAGTTCGGTCGCGGGGGCCGCCTGCCCGGGCCTCGCAGGTTTGCCGAAGCGCCGTAAGGCGCGAAGGACGCCATGCCAGCGCGACCCCGGCCCCGCCCGCACGGGGGCTGGCAGCCGGGCGCGATGCGAAAAAGCGGGAAGAGGCGCATCAGCGCCTCTTCAAAATGCTCTGGATCCCCGCCTCCGCGGGGATGACGAAAAGAGTGAACGAATCAAACGCGTGAAATTCGGACGCCCTGGATTCCCGCCTGCGCGGGAATGACGGGGAGTTACGGTCCAGTTCTTCGGCGCCGGGATAATCCGCGCCCATGCACATCCATATCCTCGGCATCTGCGGCACCTTCATGGGGGGACTGGCCGCCCTCGCCCGCGAGGCGGGCCACAAGGTGACTGGCTGCGATGCCGGCGTCTATCCGCCCATGAGCGACCAGCTGAGGGCGCTGGGCATCGACCTGATCGAGGGCTACGGCACGGACCAACTCGCGCTCGAGCCCGACGTCTGGGTGGTGGGCAACGTGGTTTCGCGCGCCCGCAATGCGGACGGCACGCCGCGCTACCCGCTGATGGAGGCGATCCTCGACCAGGGCCTGCGCTACACCAGCGGCCCGCAGTGGCTGGCGGAGCACGTGCTGCAGGGCCGCCACGTGCTGGCCGTGGCCGGCACGCACGGCAAGACGACCACCACCTCCATGCTCGCCTGGATCCTGGAACACGCCGGCATGCAGCCCGGCTTCCTGGTGGGCGGCGTGCCGCTGAATTTCGGCGTGTCCGCGCGCCTGGGCAACCTGGCCCGCCCGCTCACGCCCTTCGTGATCGAGGCCGACGAATACGACACGGCCTTCTTCGACAAGCGCAGCAAGTTCATCCATTACCGGCCGCGCACGGCGATCCTGAACAACCTGGAATTCGACCACGCCGACATCTTCGACGACCTCGCGGCGATCGAACGGCAGTTCCACCACCTGGTGCGCACCGTGCCCTCGACGGGACGGCTGGTCGTCAACGGCCTGGAAGAAAGCCTGACACGCGTGATGCATCAAGGCTGCTGGAGCGAGATGCGCAGCTTCGGATCGGCCGTGAGCGACTTCCGCGCCGAAGGCGAGCCGACGAGGTTCGACGTGCTGGAACAAGGCCACCGCGTGGCCTCCGTGCAATGGGACGTGGGCGGCGTGCACAACCAGCTCAACGCCCTGGCCGCGATCGCCGCCGCGCAGCACGTGGGCGTGACGCCCGCCACTGCCGCCGCGGCGCTGCGCGAATTCCGCAACGTCAAGCGCCGCATGGAAGTGCGCGGCATCGCCAACGGCATCACCGTCTACGACGACTTCGCCCACCACCCCACGGCGATCCGCACCACCATCGACGGCCTGCGGCGGCAGGTGGGGAGCCAGCGCATCCTCGCGGTGTTCGAGCCCCGCAGCAACACGATGAAGCTGGGCACGATGAAGGCGCAGCTGCCCTGGAGCCTGGAGCAGGCCGACCTGTCCTTCTGCCACGCCGGCGGACTGGGCTGGGATCCCTCCGAGGCGCTGCAGCCCATGGGCGCGAAGGCGCGCGTGGCACAGACGATCCCCGAACTGGTCGACCAGGTGAAGGCGGCGGCGCGCTCCGGCGACCACGTGCTTTGCATGAGCAACGGCGGCTTCGGCGGGATCCACGCCAGGCTGCTGGAGTCGCTGGGCCCGCGCGCCTGAGGCCGCGGCCGCGCTGCTTCAGGCCGAGCGCGGGTAGAACTCCGGCAGCAGCGGTGCCGGCGCCGTCTTGTCCAGTTGCTGCCTGCGGATCTCCGGCGGGCGGGTCGCGTTCAGCATCGAGTAGTTGAACTGGCTCTGGTCCGATGTCGGCGCTTGCGAGGCGTTGCCCGACAGGCGCGGACCGGCCGAGGCCGTGGCGCGCTTCGGATTCGAGGTGATGCTGCCCACCGCGTAAAGCGCGGAGAGGCAGCGCGCGAGCTGCGCCTCGCCGAGGCCGGTGGATTGCTGCAGCGCCGGGAAGTCCATGCCGGGCTGCTCCGCGAGTTCGCGCATCAGCAGCAGGTGCGCGTCGCGCAGCTGGCGTTGCGGCAGGCGCGGCGGCCGCCGGAAGTACAGCTTCTGGGTGCGGTAGTGCGGCGGCAGCAGGTCGCGCTCGGTGCGTTGCGCGTACTGCCACATCAGCTGCGACACGCTCAGCCGCGGATAGTTGGCCGGGATCACTACTGCGCCGTGGTTGCGCACGCACCACGACGCCTGCTCGAAATCGGCCGGCGTGACCCCCGGCATCACGCCGGCGCCCAGCCGCAGGTCGACGACGGCCAGCAGGTCCTTGTCGCGCAGCACCTCCCAGGACCCGGAGTTGAGCATCGGCTGCTGCTCGGCGAGGCTGGAGGCGAGCGCGAACTGCGACAGCATGGCCTGCATCAGGTCGGCGAAGCGGTGCAGCACCTTCGTGGCGGCGGCCTTGTCGGCCAGCTCGAAGGTGATGGCCGGCTGGAAGCCCGGCGCGGCCATCGGCAGGGAGAAAGCGACGGGGCGATCGACGTCGGCCAGGGCCAGTTGCACCGAGCGCCCGGTCGGCACGGCCGGCTGCACGCGCAGGTGCTGGTTGGGCATCAGCATCGTGCGGCTGCCTTCCAGCCACCAGGCGTCGGATTCCGCGAAGGAACCGAGCTGCCAGCTTGCGCGCGCGCCTGAGGCGGCCATTGCCGCCTCCGCTGCCGCCTTCTGCTGCGCCTCCGTGTATCCCGCCAGCCCGAGTCGCAGGGCGGGGACCTCGATCGTCATTTGTTCCCTTAGGGGCTCTATCGGCCCTGATGGGAAACAAATGTACCGGCCAAGTTACAGTATGTAAATACTCCTGGATTACCTTTGGCGGCGCTTGCGGACCGCCTGTGCCAAATTTTCGAGGACTTCGCCACTTTCGCTCCAGCCGATGCAGGCGTCCGTGATGCTTTTTCCGTACTGCAGCGCCTGCGGATCGTCCTTGCCGGGCGTGAACTTCTGCGCGCCGCCGACCAGGTGGCTTTCTACCATCAGGCCGAAGACGCTGCGCGAGCCGCCGGCGATCTGACCGGCGATGTCGCGCGCGACTTCGACCTGGCGCTCGTGCTGCTTGCTGCTGTTCGCGTGGCTGCAGTCGACCATCAGCTTGGGATTGAGCTTGGCGGCTTCCAGTTCGCGGCAGGCGGCGGCCACGCTGTCGGCGTCGTAGTTGGGCGTCTTGCCGCCGCGCAGGATGACGTGGCAGTCCTTGTTGCCGTTGGTCTGCACGATCGCAACCTGGCCGTTCTTGTGCACCGAGAGAAAGTGATGGCCGCGCGCCGCCGCCTGGATCGCATCGGTGGCGATGCGGATGTTGCCGTCGGTGCCGTTCTTGAAGCCGATGGGCGCCGACAGGCCCGAGGCCAGCTCGCGGTGCACCTGGCTCTCTGTGGTCCGGGCACCGATCGCGCCCCAGGAAATCAGGTCGCCGATGTACTGCGGGGAGATCACGTCGAGGAACTCGCTGCCGGCCGGCAGGCCGAGCCGGTTGATCTCGATCAGCAGCTGGCGCGCGATGCGCAGCCCTTCGTCGATGCGGAAGCTCTCGTCGAGGTACGGGTCGTTGATCAGCCCCTTCCAGCCCACCGTGGTGCGCGGCTTCTCGAAGTAGACCCGCATCACGATCTCCAGCGTGCCGGCGTACTTCTCGCGCTCGGCCTTCAGGCGCCGGGCGTATTCGTGCGCGGCGTCCGGGTCGTGGATCGAGCAAGGGCCCATCACCACCAGCAGGCGGTCGTCCTTGCCGCTCATGATGTTGTGGATGGCCCGGCGGGTGCCGGGCGGAGCGGATCGCGTCGATCGCCACCTGCACGTCGCCGTCGGTGCGGTTCTTGAAGCCGACGGGCATCGAGAGGCCGGATGCGAGTTCGCGGTGGATCTGGCTCTCGGTCGTGCGCGCGCCGATGGCGGCCCACGAGACGAGGTCGGCGTAATACTGGCCGAGCGTGGTGTCGAGGAACTCGGTGCCGATAGGCAGGCCCGCGGCGTTGATGTCGAGCATCAGCCGGCGGGCGAGGCGCAGGCCGGTGTTGACCTGGAAGCTGCCGTCGAGGTGCGGATCGTTGATCAG